>JAFMVD010000078.1 GCA_025499625.1 Carboxylicivirga fragile
ATTCTATTTTGTTTTAGTTCTTCAATTTTAAGAAGTAAATTCTCTTTCTTCTCTTGTGCAATATCCAGACTGTTGATGAAGTCGGCATACAAAGTATCCAAAGTATTTGGCAATGTTTGATGGTCGCCATTTGTATGATCAGCTTTCGTATGGCCTTGATTGATAAACTCCTCTTTATCAAATTTAAATATCTCAGCCGCTATGATATCTTCCAAGAGAATTGCGAAATCGCTGGCACTATTGGATTTAGCATTAATAGGATAATCCTTTTTAACTTCCTTATTCTCATTCTCGTCAGTATTGACATTGTTTTTAAAAAAAGGATTGATTAGCTGTGGGATACTGAGTGCTTTTTTAATTTTGATAGGCTTGGCATTATTAATCATATCTAGATAATTGTTATTTAAATCGTTAATCGTTTGTCGATGATCAGTGATGATTACACTCTCCGAATTATTTTTCCGCGCATTTAATGTCCAATTATAAGAGCCGTGGATTGCTACCCTATCATCAATAAGACAGAATTTCTGATGCATCATGCCCGTGCCATCTTTTTTCAATACGTTAACTTTAGCACCCAGATTAGATAAGGCTTTAAAATCAAGTCTTTCATTATCCTTGTTTTGAGCAATTAGTACATTTAAAGTTACTCCTGAACCTGCCTTTTCGAGTAAGATATTGAATAGTTCATGATCGGTAAACCATGCCGTAACAACAGTAATGCTGCTGTTGCTTCTTAATAATTCTTCCCTAATTATTGGGAAGATATTCGGATTGTTTACTACTTCTTGCTTCATATTATATCTTGCTTTATTCTGATAATTATATTTTGGGCTTTATGTTCATATACCTGCCTATTGGCTTGGAAAATCACTTAAATTCATCCCCGATAGTCATGAAGGCTCATGTTAGAAGTATTTCTCATGATTCGTTTCAAATAATGCTTTTTCACTTAACTCCTTGTTCTCTGTCTCCCTAATGAAAGTTAGTTTGTCAGCTGAATAATCATATGTATTATTCAGGAGTATAATCCTTTTAATAAGGAGGATAGAAAGCGTTATGAATAAAATAACAAGTATGACGATCATAATTTCAGTAGAATACTTCTTCATTGCTATTGTGCTATTTTTATTATTTACAGTTGCAAGTATAAATAGCACGTGTGCGATCATTCTGCACATGTCATAAATAACATTCTCCCATTTGAGCTATTCGCTCCTGAATTTTATTCCTTAAGTCAATAGGTTCAATAACTTCAATCTGCTCTCCTCTTGATAAAATGAGGGCCTCTAATTCATAATTTAGGTAAAGATCAAGCTCAATGATTGTGAACTTTTCCGTTTGCGTTTTTATCTTTTGTGAACCATGTATAGGTTTTGTTTTAACGTAGGGCCACAATTGATTGCTTAGCTTAAGCACGACTTTTTGAGTCTTTTCACCAGATGGAATAGACACACCAATTACATCTTCAAAATAATCCTCAAAATTTATAATCGAATTTGGTTGATAGTGTCTTGTTGATTCCTCTATTGAACAGATCCGATCCAAAGGAATATTGGTTATCTCATTTCGATTGTCATTCAGTCCAAACAGAAACCAACGATTATTGTATTGCTTTAAATGATATGGATGAATTGTAAAGTGAGTAGTAGTATCATGCCTGAATGATTGATATTCAATTTCAATAACAACTTTATTAATAATCGAATTATAAACACTTCCCAAGAACTCACGCCCTGTTAGAAAAGGGTTTTCCTCAAAACTGATCACTTTCTGGTCAGATCTACGATTGAAACTGTGATCCAATCGTGCCTTCATATCATCAATCCATTCAAATTGTGGTAAGCCCTGGAAGCGGGAAAGTGTCAATAATGTTTCTTTAAGTTTTTGAACTTCATCCTCAGTAATGGGTTGTTTGCTAATGCTGAAATCAGAATCAGTATATCTATAGTAGGCACGCTTACCATTCTTGAAAGTCTCTATAGGAGCATCGTAACCTTTCGAGTCTCGCATAAATTTAATATCGTCGTAGACCTGACGTCGTTTGACTCCGGTTGAAAGAGGATCGATATCCAACAAAGCTTCATTACAAGCCTCAATTAAGTCATTAATGTAATAATTACGGCCAAGGTTACTAAAACATCTATCAAGTGTTAGGTAACGTATGGTTGCATTTTTATTTGTTGGCATTATATGCGTTTAAGGTTGGTTGATAGGTTATACTTAGACCTCCTGCAAAAGTATTTCGTCCAATATTTCGTCTTTTTGATAATCAATATCCTTTGCGTAAAGTGGCGCCTCTTTGTTATGAAACACCAAACTATAATCATCTCTTTCAATGTAGCCTAAGAAGAGCCCTTGTACTTCATTGCTAAACGTTTTTTTCTTAAGATCCTTAAAGTAAAATAGTGTTTGTACTTTATTCGCTTCACCTGTATATATTCGGTAATCAAAATGTAAGAGGTTATTTATTGGTTGCTCAGTGTAGTTAATCACAGATAAACAAAGCTTATGACCTTTTGGTAATTTATTTAAATAAAAATTAATCCATTCGTTGTCTTCTTTATCGTTACCATATAAATCACCTGACATATCATCCTGACTCAGTCGCCCCCAATCATTCGTCTTGTTTTCAAAGCTTAAAATCTGAACATATTTGCCATTCTTATCCAGCTCAAAACACCATAGGTCTAAATCAACCGGACTATAATCAACAGCAGCAAACCATCCTTTTTCGGCCACAGCACCCCAGTTGATGCCTGCAATTAATCTTTCATTATTAATGATTACACTCATACTATGCTAATAAGTTGTTTAGATGACTAAATACCCCATTTTCTTGCATCATCATTTTACGAATGGCAAGTATCTCATTTCCTAACAAGACCTTACTGTGTGTCGCATCATTTCTTTCTTTTCGAAAATTAACCAAGTCAAGCATCATTGTTATATCACTAAGTTTATCCTTACGTTTCTTCAGTTCTCTCATTTTTTCATGCAAACTGAGTGTTGAAGGGTTTCCATTTCTATCCTTTCTGAATGGACTAAACAAGCTCATCCCATACTTCTCGAAGAGTTTATCAAACTCCAACTCAAGCGCCTTTGAATATGATGTTAGAAATGGGCCCCAATCAGACTGATCGTCCTGCTCCAAAGATTCTTTTCTTTGAATGTGGAACTCTACTGTTGCAATAGTATTTATGGACTCTGAATTAAAATATTTGAATTGATTATTAATCTCATTAAGAATCTCATCAAACTTAACCGGAGACTGTATGAAGTTAATAAATTCATGATGTGCCAACTCCATTTTGTTTTCACATGTCTTGTGAAAACTATTAAATAAATCGTGTAATGAACTATTGGCAGGTATTTCATCTTCCAATAGATGTAATTCTACATGGATTTGCTCCATTTTATGCTGCTCCTGCATCATCTGCTTTGATTGACTTATAAATGAAGGAAGCTCTTTTGCTTTTTGCCCAATGGAAATAAATTTATGGATTGAATCTTCAAGTCTGATGATTAAATCTTGTATTCGCCTTTTTAACTGAGGGTCTTCAAGCTCTTCGAACCATTTAAAATGATTGAAATCAACTTTTTGAACGGTATTCGCAGAAATGCTACGGATGAAACTGGATGGTTGACCATAAGATGTAAGGTACAGAAATTGAGATGCTCTTGTCATGCCAACGTACAATAACTTTAATTCCTGTGCCAGTTTTAAATCGTTATCACAATTAATAGGTATGGATCCCTGATTTAAGTTCGCCAATATTACCATTTTACTCTCCAGTCCTTTAGAACTATTAAGAGTCATGATTCGCACCTGATTATGAGCAAATGAATTATTATTGGCTTTTACCAAGCAGCTATCTATTTCATTGTTATTTAAATCATTATGAATCATTTCCGCCTCTCTATTGGTCCTGGCGGCAACAATGATATCATTCAGGTTAAGATTCTTAGTGTGTGTTTTAATGACATCAACGATGTATTTTAACTGATGCTCGTAATCATTACATAATGCCCAAAATGGTTTTATCCCTGACTTATTAATCAAAATTGGCACAACTTCTTGCTTAACCAACTGATGATTATTTAATAAGGATTGGGCTGCTTCCTGTATCTCATAAGTGGTTCTAAAATTCTTTTTCAGTATTTTACTCTTTCCTTTAATATCAATTCCTAAAGTATTAAATCCATGACCACTGCCCAACCAGGATTCACTATATATGCTTTGTGTATTATCATATAAAAATGTTGCTGAAGAAGATTTCTCATCGGTTAAAAAATGCTTAAGAAAATCCATTCGCGCTTTATCCATATCCTGACATTCGTCGATTATAATATGGGTGTATTGCTTTGGTGGGTTATTGATTACTTCTCTTAATGCTAATAATCGCATTACAGGGAAGTCCATATTTCCGCTTATTATTAGCTCATTGTTATACTGTTTCCTTAATTGAAAAATAGCTTCTCTAACCCGTGATTTTTTTGCTAGGTTTCTTCTATTATCTTCGAACCTGTTACGTCCTTTTCGAGTAAATATTTGATACTGCTTCAAAGAATCAATTCGGCAATGGTTTATGTAATCCACTTCATCTTTCAAAAAGTTAGCATGTTCTTTTTCCAATATCTCAAGATCCGGATAATTTCTCCTTATTGAATTAAGTGCTAAATAAAACACCTCCCATAGTGCCTTAGGATTGGAAGAGCTGGCAGGCATATCTTTATAAAATTTGTGCTTAGAAAAGCGCTTTCTGTAGTCTTTATATTTCTCGTAAATTAATTTGTCAACATTTACTATCTCAACATTTTCAGTCTGATTAAAGTCAAATAGGAATTGACTTCCATCACTCATCTTGCTATTAAGATGTTTGAGATAATCGGTCAATACCTTCTGATAAGTAACCACGAGGATGTTTTCATCATTAAAACATGTTTTCTTCAAATATGGTATTCGATTTAAACCCACGGTAGTCTTGCCACTTCCTGCTATTCCTTTAACCGCAAAAGCACCTGCTTGATTATGGTTTGCAGCATCTATTTGTTCTTTGGTTAAAATGATTGATTCCATATTTTGAGCCAATTAGAGTTAGCGATAATTATTGAATGAACAACTACCTTCGATTTAATACTTCTCGATATGTAATTTCCAAACTAATATTTCCCAATAATATTACTCCAATAGTGCTAATGAAAGTAACTTTAATTAGAAAGTAGTATGTTAAATATAGCAATTGAATCGATGATATTAGATATTCTGAATGGGAGCAATTAATATAATAATCAACATATATACACAACTACTTAGAACATAAATGCATAAAAGTTTAAATAGACTTGTTCTAAATTAAGCGTGAGCAATAGTAATAAATTCTGAATTTTATGATTTAGTTATAACTTACAATGATGCAAAAGCCATCACAATCAAAAAAATTTCGTAAACACAAACCTCGTAAATGTCCGCGTTGCGGATTCAAACCTATGGGGTTAATCTTATATGGTATGCCTGCTATGTCGCAAAAATTATTATTGGTGGATGTATGTTATCAGATGAAGATCAGCAATGGCAGTGCTTTCAATGCCAGCTAAAAATATATAAAACCAATTTCAGTGAGGTAGCTCAGTCTTATAGGCCTAAGGAAGTAATTAGGTTTAACGAAGAATCGACAAAGCAATTAATAGCCAAAGAATACAATCTTCCTGTGGAATGTATTTTAATCAGGTGTTAGGTGATAGGTTTTAGGTGTTGGGGTGTGAGTATGTAAAGGTGTTTTAGGAGCTGTGAAAGTGGTTGTTGTAGATTTTTGTAAAAATTCAATAGTTAGGCTGGATTCTGTTGGGGAGTAGGTTGAGTGTGAGCTTATATATATCGTTATAATCATAGTTACATTGCAGGCAATTAATTTTTTAAAACTAAAAATTACATTTATGTAACCAGAGGTAATCAAATTAAAATTCTTCAATTGAAAATATAGATAAAAAAATAATGATGTATCTTGAAGAATATATGAAAGGTGAAATGAGGGTGTAAAATAATGTTGAACTCTATATATGAGAATAAAAACAAATAATACTATTGGGATTAAACTAAATATCGATACCTCCAAATCTATTAGTAAGACACAATTTGATGAGATTCAGAAACTACTGTTTAAGTATAAAGTTGTTGTTATAAAAAAGCAACAATTAACAGATGAGGAATTGTTGCGATTTGCTCACAAATTTGGTACTGTATTTGACGCTAATAAAGCTCAGGTATTAGGTTCTAAAGATGGCAAAACATCTGAGGTCGTCGTTGTCGGAAATAATGCACCTGAATATGAAGAAGCCTTTTTAGGCCATCAAGAAGTATTACCGCATTCAGATCATCAATGGGTAGAAGAGCCGTCGAGTATTTCTATGTTATATGCTATAGATGTTTCTGAAGGTAGTGCCCCTACCAAATGGACAGATACTACAGCCGTTTATAACTCTTTGTCAGATAAATTAAAGATTGAAATATCAAACAAGCGAATTGTTACATTCAATCCATTCTACAGACCATTTGGGGAAGTTTCCGCCAAATATGTGAATAGGATTGAAGATATTCCTCCAGGTGAGCAAGTGAGTCATCCGTTAGTGAGAACACATCCATATACAAAAGAGAAGATTTTGTATATGCACCGTGCTTATGAAATGGAATTTGAAAACGAACCGTTTAAATCAGGAGTTAAATTATGGAATACATTGAACGACTGTATAGATAATTCCAAGTTTGTTTATGAGCATTATTGGGAAAAGGGAGACCTAGTAATATGGGATAATCGTGCTACACTTCACTATCGTAAGCCATTTGATTCACATATTAGAAGAGTATTAAAAAGAGTGTCAATAGCAGGAGAAAAACCGTTTTAGGTTATGACGAACATAATATTGATAGGTTGTGGTCCGCACGCTAGAAGAGTTTATTTACCAGCAATCCAACAGTCAGAAGGAGCTAAAATATCATTGGTTATTGAATTAGACCATCAGCAAGAATTGGTAACAAAAGTGCTTGAGAAGTATGCGTATTGTGAGACCTATTTTACGGAATGGTTCGAAGATAGCCTTCCCAATAAGTTGGTTGACTATTTGGAGCTTCATATTAAAAAGTACAATGTAGAGGGTGTAATCATTGCAACGGAACCGTTGATTCATAAGGCTTACGCAAAATGGGCGTTGAGTAAAGGTTTAAATATCTTATTGGATAAGCCGATTACCACTCGTAAGAATGTGGTTTCTGAAATCACTCAAGCGAAAGGAATTCTACAAGATTATAATGAATTACTGGCAGATTACACTAAACTACAAGAGCACAAGGAAACGGTGTTTATGATTAATGCACAAAGAAGGTTTCATAAAGGGTTTCAGTTTGTGAGAGAGAAAATTATTGAGGTTAAAGAACAAACGAATTGTCCAATCAATTTCATACAGGCATATCATAGTGATGGGCAGTGGCGATTTCCATCAGAAATAGTTAGTCAAGATTATCATCCATATTGTTATGGATATGGTAAGGCCTCTCATAGTGGTTACCATATATTTGATACCGCTATAGAATTTTATAAGTCTTCGGCCAACGACAATAAAATAGCTTCTAGCTTTGATGTATATAGTTCTATACTACAACCAAAAGGATTTTTTGAACAATTAGAAAGCAGTGATTATGATCGATTGTTTGTTGATCAAAAGGAGCAGCGATCAAAATGGAATACAGATGAATTTTATGAGAAATGTACTGATTTTGGAGAACTAGATTTGTCTTCAATAATAACATTGAAAAAGGGGCATGTTCCCATTGGGAATATTAATATTAATTTGATTCATAATGGTTATGCAGGGCGTACTTGGATAAATCCTGGCAGTGATTTGTATAAAGGTAATGGTCGAATCAAGCACGAAAGTTATCACATTCAACAAGGACCTTTTCAGTCGATACAGATTCACGCCTATCAAGGCTCAGATCAACATGATTTAGATAATGGAATTGAAGCCTATTTAGGAGGTAAGAACCATTTTGATGTTTATGTTTTTAGAAATCCACTTTTATCGAAAGGGAAATCACAACCTGAAGCATATAAATTGACAGATTTTTTCGAAAAACCAGAAGAGGGTAAAGAGTCAAATATAATCATGGAGCAAGTTAAGTTTAAGGTAGTAGAACAGTTTGTTGATTTTATAGGAGGAAGTTTAAGTAAACAGTCTGTTAATTCACAAATTACGGAACATAAAACAGCCGTTCAGATAATGAGCGGTTTTTACCGTTCTCATATCAATGCTATCGAGAATAAATTACCGGTAATGTCTTACGATTTAGATTAGAATTATGCTTAATGTGTATGTGGATAAAGACGTAAAGGGTGCAGAGCTGTTTATACAGGTGCTGGCATCTTCGAGATTAGAAATAAATGCATTTTCTTGTCTAACTGAAATACCCCATGATCAAGTAGATGTAGCAGTAATATGGTTAAAAGTGCCCACTTGTCTGAAAGCGTTCATAAATCTCAAACTATTATTAACGAGTGGTAGTGGGGTAGACCACCTGATTAATTCAGATTTATTACCCAAGTTAGTTCCAATAATTCGGTTAGTGGATAAAAAGCTAAGAAACAAGGTTGCTGATTATGTAATTGATGCAGTAGCTGAGTATAAGTCACTAATAAAGGAATTAAATACCGCCAATATTACAGTAGGTATGATGGGGCTAGGACTTATTGGTGAAACATCTAGTGAGAAACTAAAACAGCAAGGGTATAATGTAATTGGTTGGGCAAAGTCAGATACAAAGAAACGATCAATTTCAGATGTTTACACAGGATTAACTGGTTTGCATGAGTTTGCGAAACAAAGCCAAGTTGTAGTTTGTCAGTTACCATTGACCGAAGATACAAAGCACATTCTTAACAATAGTCTGTTTGACTCAATGCCTAATGAGGGGTATGTCATTAATGTTGGACGTGGAGGACACTTGAACGAAAATGACCTTATTGATTCGATCAATAAAGGACATTTAAAGGGTGCTTGTTTGGATGTTTTTAAAAATAAACCACACCCAGAGCTAATTGTATTGCAAAATCAAGATAGAATTAAATTAACACACCATATTGCAGGAGGTATTTTTCCAGAGGAACAAGCGAAATATGCAATTGAAGTAATCGAAAAATTCTTCACAAAAGAAGAGAATATAGAAGGAGAAGTTAATTTTAAAGAGAAGTATTAACTTATGAGTTTACCAAAAGTTATAATACATTGTCAATATGTTTATGGACTAGGCCACCTTGTTAGGGCATTGCATTTAGCAAAAGGGTTAGCTAAATATTATAACGTTTATTTTTTGAGTGGTGGAGAAGTAGTAAAGAATTTTGATGTTGATGTATCAATTCATTTTATCCAACTACCAGGTATATATAAAAAGGAGGAAAGTACTGAAATGACAAGTGTTTCGGATGAATTGTCTTTGTCGAAATGCTTTGAGTTGCGTGATCAAATGATTCGTGAAACGGTTCGAAATGTAAAGCCAGACGTTGTTATTACAGAACATTTTCCTTTTGGTTTTCTGTTTGAGAAAGAAGCAATAAAGCTGATTAATTACGCTAAGGACGCAAACTCAAATACTAAAATAGTTTGCAGTGTCCGTGATGTTATAGAAAGCACAAATGGGGGTGTTAATGATCAGAAGACGATAAGGACATTGAATGAATTATATGATTTAATACTCATTCATGGAGACCCTAAGCTCATATCTGTTGAAACCAGTTTCCCTTTAGTTAAGGAAATTATAATTAAACTAGTATACACTGGCTATGTCATTGAGCAAAGTATGCGATATAATGAAAGGAAATCAAATAATATATTGGTATCAGTTGCAGGTGGGCGCGTGGGTAATGAACTGTTGAATGCAGTAATCGAAGCATTTGAAGTGGTTAAGACGAAATCAACATATAATTTAATTGTTTTTAATGGGGCTTTTAATAAAAGTTTTGTAGCAACATCAAGAGAAAATAGGGTTAGGTATTTTGATTTTCAACGTAGGGAGTTCTTGAGACAGTTATCTCAAAGTAAAATTTCAATTTCATTGGGAGGTTATAATTCAACGATGGAATCACTTTATTTAGGTAATAAAGTGGTTATATATAATCGAGAATTTCTTGGGTCAAACGAGGAACAAAACATTAGGATTTCAACTTTCAAAAGCTTAGGACTAATTGATGTCATTAGTATAGAAGATCTTGAGGTTGAAAATTTGGCGAGAGTGTTAATGATTCAGATTAACAAAGAAGACAGAGAACGTGAAAATCATATGATTGACTTTGGAGGAGTGGAAAATACGGTTTGTCAAATTAAACAACTTGTTGATGGAGAATAATCAAAAAGGTAAGGCAATAATCCTACTTTATCATCAAGTTGGAAGAAAACCAATTAAACAAACTAATTTAGATTGCTATTGTCATCAAGATCGTTTTAAAGAGCAAATGGCTTTTTTAAATGATTCTAAATATAAGGTAATAAGTTTGGATGATCTAGTTGGTAGAATTAGTTCCTTAAAGAAGGATTTTGATGACGATTACGTGGTTTTAACCTTCGATGATGGTTGTGAGAAGTTTTCAGAAACGGTATTGCCAATTTTAAGAAAATATGATTTTCCGTCAACAATTTATCCAGTCGCGGGTTGTTTAGGTGAAGTAGCCTCGTGGTCAAAAGTTGTTAATCCAGATTTAAGTATAGTCTCTAAATTAGCATTGAAACAACTTTCGGAGCAGGGAGTAAGTATTGGTGCTCATACCATAAGTCACATTAATCTTTCAAATTGTGATATTGATAATGCTAAGGAGGAGATTTTTAATAGTAAGGTATTGTTAGAGAGCATTATAAAAAAGGATGTAACTTCTTTTTCATACCCACATGGGGGCTACAATGAAGATGTAAGATCTTTAGTCAAGTCTTTAGGTTTTTCAAATGCTGTAACGTGTAATTCAAAGTTTATAAAACCAGACAGTTATTTATTTGAGTTACCAAGAAAATACGTCACTTATTTTGACACACTTGAATCATTCAAAACTATTTTAACAGATGAGTAATTATTCATATCCATTGTTTGATAGGATTTCGATTGAATGTAATTCTTATTGCAATCGCGACTGTTCTTTTTGTACAAGAACATATGACAATAGAGAAAAGGTAAGAATGCCATTGTCTTTGATTTATAAGGTTTTAAAAGATTTGAATGAAGGAGGGTTTAAAGGTCTAATTTCTTTCCATTTTTATAATGAAATTTTCACTGACAATAGAATTTTTGAGATTTTTGAGAAATGCAAAGAGTTAGGTTTAAATAATTATTTGGTAACCAATGGTGATTTGTTAACCAAAGAAAAGGTGAAAAAGTTAAGCCGGTATAATATAAGAGAGTTTACACTATCATTGTATGATTCGAAAGATAGGGAGGACTTTGAAGAGAGAGCACAGCAATATATTGAACATTACCAATTGGATGCTTATGGTTGGGAATTAATAATACTTAATGGAGGTGAAGGATTCACAAATAGAGCTGGTTATGTTGATCATGTGGAAGAAAAGGTTAAGCTACCAGTTAAATCCTCGTGTTCAAAAATTGTTAAGAAAGTAGATGTGAGATACGATGGAGAGGTTGTAATGTGTTGCTTAGATTATTATGGTCTACATTCTATAGGAAATATTAATAATCAAAACATAATTGATATCTGGCATAGTGAAAAAAAGAGGCACCAATTAATCGATTTGGCTAAGGGAAATCGATATAAATATGAGCTGTGCTCTAGATGTTCAGATTATATGATTGATGTATAAGAGTTTTGTATTATGATGAATCAAGAAATTTTAGAAAAGATAATAGATGCCAAATTGAGTAATTACTTCACTCAATTTGAAGCTCTTTATTCAATAAAAAAAATGTTTCCTGAAGCAGTTTATTTACCACCAACCAGAGGATGGGCAGGATCTCCAGATTTTTTACTCAAATTAATTGAGTTAGTAATTACAGAATCACCAAAATATGTTTTGGAATTAGGAAGTGGTGTCTCAAGTATAATCTTAGGTCTAGCGCTTAATAGATTTACCAATGGGCAATTGGTTTCGGTTGATCATGAAGCTGATTTTGCTCAAAAAACCCGAAAGTTTATTGATGTAAATAAATTGAACGGAACAGTTGAAGTAAACCATTGCCCTCTTTGCGAATATCAGTATAATGAGTCAAGTTGGAAATGGTACGACTTGTCGAAGATTAAGCTTGAGAATAAAATTGATTTACTTGTCGTTGATGGACCTCCAAGGAAAATTCAAATGAAATCTAGGTTTCCGGCACTACCCGTTTTAAGAGAGAAATTATCTTTAGAAGCGACAATTGTATTAGATGATGCAAATCGTTTAAATGAACAACAGGTTATTAAAGACTGGGAATCTTACTTAATTGAAAATGATTTACAATTTGACTTGTTTGATTATCCGGATTATGAGAAAGGTATGGCTGTAATAAAATTGCATACGTAGATTGCACGATTTTTTTAATGCTTACAATGTTGAAAATTGGAAATATTGTGAATGCGATACTGAAATCTTAAGATGAATCGTTCATGTTTACCTCTAATATTGGGAAGTAAATTTCTAATGTAAATGAAAAACCATTTGGTTTTAGTTTTACAGTTTGTTGTAGATATTTGTGAAAATTCAATAGTTAGGCTTAATTCTGTTGGGGAGTAAGTTAGGCACGAGTTTATTCAGAATGTATTTTAATCAGGTGATTGGTAATAGGACGCAAACAAGTTTGCTTTAGGTGTTAGGTTTATTTTCGTTTGTCACATGAGTTAGCAGGAAATGTTATTACATTCATCATTTCACGAAGGCGGCTTCTTACTCTTTGCCCATAGAGTTTTTCAATATCCTTGGCATTGAGGTTGGTGGTAGCGTGGGTAATGAGTTTGTTAGAAATGAAGAGGTCGTAGCGACTGAGCACGACTTCGGCCAAGACATTACATTCGGATCCAAAGTGTTTAATGTTTGATTCTGCTCCGAGGTCGTCAAGGCAAATGGTCTTGGGTGTTTTGGATCCAGGAACAATGGTGAAGCTTCGTTTGCTATAGCGATGAACTACATCGTAGCCGTCTTTTTGAAATTCAAAACTGATGTCACGGCAGGCTTTAAGGGCAAAGCGTTGGTGTTGTTGCAAGATGGTTTGCATGAGTTTCATGAGGGCTGTTTTGCCACAGCCAACCGGGCCTATCAAGAGCATTCCCTTGCGAAGGTTGATGCTATTCTGTTTACATAGTTCTTCATCCTGGATAAAGTAGGCGAAAAGCTTCTTTATTATGGGCTTATCTTCATCGTAGAGTTTAAAATGGGGACCATAAGTGGTAATGCCTTTTCGTGTGATGAGGTCGAGTGATTTTTGGAAATCGTAGTAGATGGTGTTGTTGTGGATTTGATAATGGTTCATAGTTTAACAGTTTTTAGGCAGAAGGCAGTAGTGATGTGCAGCTTGGTTAAAATGGGTTTTAGGACTTAGGTGTTAGGCGTTTGGACGCTTCGCTTAAGGTGTTAGGTTTTGGGTGTTCGATGTAGGGATTTTCGATGTTTGGATGTGGGGTGTTGAAATATTACAAAGGTTCTTCATAGTTAACAGATGAAGGTGGTGGTGAGGTTGGATGTAGGGATGTGCTTCGACTACGCTCAGCAACCGATTGTTTATATGGACGATGTTTTTCATGGAATTGTTTTTTGTGAACTTCATTTGTGCTTCGACTCCCCTTCGGCAAGCTCAGGACATGGTGCTCAGCATCAAGACTTTTCTTCTCGAACCTTTTGATGTTGAGTATCCAGTTTCGAGCAGCGGCTTTCCAATCTTTCATTGGTGATTTGCCGCCAATGAGCCAGCCATTTGATTCATAATAGTTGAAGAAGCGTTCCGCTTCTGTTTTTGGATGGCCTTTTTCCTGGAAGTAAATTTGGATGTGTTGGAGCGGTGGCACCCTCTCAGCCGAATGGGCAGCTCCCCCAGAGGAGCATTGATTATTTTTCATATTTTCATTTTTAGAATTAGAAATTGATTTTTCATCTTCTTCTATAGTGTGTGTTGTTTGTATGTTTATAGAAGGGCTCATTTTTGATACTGAAGGTGTACAGGATATAGTATCAAATCTGTACAGGATAATGAGGCTTCCTTTGGTTTTATCGTAGGAAGGGTCGTAACGAATAAACTGATGCCGGTGCAATTCTTTTAAAGCTTGCGTATAGGTATTGGGTGATCCGATTCTGGCTAGTTGCATGGTTTCTTTTCTAGAGATACTTATGGGATTTTCAAATCGGTTGGTATTCCACATTCTAAACAAGACCAGATAGAGACTTATGTGATAGGGTTTGAAGGTTTGCACTTGGTCCATCATGGCAAAAGTGTTGTTTAGGTGCTTGATGTAGTTCATTTTTTA
>JAFMVD010000079.1 GCA_025499625.1 Carboxylicivirga fragile
TGATAAATCATTTTGCTAATTACAATGGTTAATGCCGATACAAAAGCACAGATTGATTTTTTTATCAATCGTTTTGGTTTGTAAACGGTATTACTTCTTTTCCTCACGTAAAATTTTCTCCATCTTACGACCCTTCGCTAATTCATCAATCAACTTTTCCAAACGTCTGCATTGTTTATACACTTCAAATTCATCTTCTATTTCTTCAATTCGATAACCACAAACAACTCCTTTAATCATGTGTGCATTGGCATGTATTTTTGCTTTTTCAAAGAAGGTTTTAAATGTTACTTTCTCTTTAATAAGTGTTTGTAATTGATCTTCATGAAAACCAGTGAACCATTCTATTACTTGGTGGAACTCTTTTTTTGTTCTACCATGCTTTTCCAATCTATTCCAGTAAAGGGGGTAAATAGAAGCAAAAACCATATTAGCAACCTGTTCGTTTTTTTTAGCTGTCACTTTCATTGCATACTGTTTTAACTGATTCGATATTTTATTGCATTACAAGTATAACAATAGGCGCGCTAAGTAGTTTTATGGGTACAAAATTAGCTTATCTTACCTCAAGCTATGAATGTCATAGGGTGATAAAAAATTCAAATCAATTCCGATGCGTTCTCTTTTGCAAATTTTAGCATTATATACCAAATACACTATAATTATAGATGTGTTGCGTTAATTCACAGTAAATAAGTCAATGTCAGGATATTTAGTAATTCCCCCAAGCTTTTCAGGAATCAGTTTTATCATATCAATTAAATGTTCAATTATGGCTTCATATTTCACTTCTTCCGTTCCCTTAACCGTAGGTAATGTATTACAAGTTATTGCAAGACATATATTTTCATTTGTCTTAATCCAAATTGCAGAAGTTCCCCACGTACATTGACCGCTATGGCGCCAACCTGATTTTGTAACTTTCATTCCCATTGCGTATCGACTTTTAATTCCATCAGGAGTTGAAGTCATTAACTTAATAGTTTCTGACTTTAGAATATCCTTTCTATTATCCAATCCATCAATTGCTAATATTAACTTTATCATATCAATTGGAGTTGAAATCCAGCCGCCACTAGAAATCATTGGCTGGAAATTAAAAGAATAAGACATTGGAACAATTTTAGAAGTATCAAATGCAAAAGGCAATGTTTCTTGATTGTAATCATAATATATTACTTCATTTTCCTCTCTTTCTTCCAATGTGGATTTAGCTGGCAAAGTATTATAAGCTCCAATAGGATGTAGAATATTAGTGATAATGTAATCAGTATGGTTTTGTTGAGTTAATTCACTAATAATTTCACCTAAAAACAAATAGTTGAAATCGGAGTATCTGTAATCTTTTGATGGTGAGAATTCAAGTTTCTGTGATAAGATATATCTTGCATTTTCATTTATACCGGCTGGAATTGGTGAGTGTAATGCATAAGCGGCATAATTCTCTCCAATTATGTCAATTTCAGGCCAGCCAATAGTTTGCTGAAGTAAGTTTTTTACAGTAATATCATATACTCTTTTATCTGCAATTTCAGAATAAGTATCTCCATTTAATAGTCCATTCCGACCAAAAACTCTATCATTCAAATCAAGCTTGCCTTCCTCAACAAGTTTCATAATCCCAATTGCAGTAATGGTTTTTCCACAACTAGCCGTTCGAAATTTACTTTCAGGAGTCACCGGGATTTTATTTAAAGTATCCGCGTAACCAAATCCATTTGCATAAACTAATCTTCCATCTTTAGCCATTGCCACAGATAAACCAGGGATTTTCCATTTGTTTTTGAAACTGGTCATTGCCTTATTAATGATACTATCGCGAAACACGGTTTCTTGTGAAATACAGTTGAGCTGTGTTATTATTAAAAGGAGTCCAAAAACAATTATCTTCATATTCTCTTGTTTCTAGTGGCACACAAGTGTTCGAATAAGCCTAGTGCAAAAATCCAAGGCAGGTCTCTATCGAACCGCTACGGTGTTTGATAAAAGGTTAAAAGTCAAATTTTGTACATCAGCTCACAATACGCATATAATGTGTGCCTTGAATGGTAAATATATAAAGTTCCTTTGTGTAATGAAAGTCCGGCTAGAGAAAGTCTCTTATGCACATGGTTGATAACCAGAAATAAAAGGCAAGTATCAACAATGGTATTCGATAAGAGTTGGAAGGAGCTCAAACAAAAGCTGAAAACTATTACTCGTAAAACCACACCGATGAGTTTAGATGACCCATGCACTGAAGTAAGCCAACGAGCAAAAGTTTGAACTTACGAACAGGAGCTAATAAGAGCTGAACAATAACCTGTTCGAAATATGAATAGGAAGTTTTATAATGAATCTAGCCTATTAATAAATTAGAACATAGCTGCTAAGGTGAAAAAGCGCTTAATATTGATGATTAATGAAGCGCTGTATGTGCTTGGGGGGCTCTGGAAGAGATTTGAATGAAAAGGACGAGCGTGGCTTCTCACTACGGACGGTGGTGTGAGAGCAAAATTGATAGGCTATTGGCCTATCGACAGTCTGCTCTATTGTACACCATTTTTTGTTAATTTTCTATCCATTTAAGCACATATTCCATCATCTCATCCATTTTGTTAATATCTAATTTTTGTTCATTAAACCAATGGTCACAATTCGGATATACTTTATATGTCAAATTTGTTTTATTCCTTCTAATAAATTCTAAATTCACATAATCTAAACCTGAAATTGGAGAATTTTCATCATTACCACTTGCGATTATTAATATTGGGATATCAAGTTGTTTCATATTTTCAAGTGGGATATCATTGCAAAAACTTGCCCAATATTTGTAAGTATGCCCTAACCAAAATTTATTTATTTTATTCGGATTATTATAAATATCCTTAAATGTTAAATTTAGGCTATCAATTTTATTTTGTGCTTGTTCAGCGGATATTATTTCTTTTTGTGCTTTTAACCTTTCTGCTGAAATAAAATCATAAAATTGATTTAGTCCACCACCTACTATATTCACGATTTTAGTAATTTTTGAATTTCCTAAAGCAAGTTTAGCAACTACCTGTCCTCCTTCTGAATATCCAACTGCTATGATTTTATTTTCCTTAATTTTTAATTCTTTTGATAAAAAATCAATGATTTTTGAAGTTGCATTCACTCTCCATGCTAAACTTATCTGTTCGGTATATTCTTTTGATGGTTTGTATTTTTGGGTATAATGTTCAGCGATTAATATGAAGGTGTCTTGGTGGAGTAGGGATAAGTATCTAAATCGGATTTACCAAAGAATTCTCTTTGGGAAGGATTAGTCGTGAGGTAATGACTTCCCATAAATTTAATATTTCATCTTCTCTTCAAGTATAACGATGCACCTGAAAAAAGGTAAAAAAAAACACGCATTTCTTATTGCTAAGAAATGCGTGTTAAATCGCGTGTAAGCTTTGTAAATCATTGATTATAAAGCAATACTGCGGAGAGAGAACGTATTTCACATTTCCCTATTGAAGTATTTCCAACCTTCATACAAGATGGAATTTTGGAGATGTATGAAAATGGCTCTTATAACATGGATTACTTTGCAGGAGGAATGCTTTCTTCGCTAGCTTCTTCAATAGGCAATAAGTACCATGTTAGAAAAGATATCACCTGGAGTGAAAATTCTTCTCTCTGGATTGTTATGATTGGTTGGTCAGGCCAAAATAAAAGTGCACCTCAAAAATTAGCATATCATTCAATTAGTGAGAAGCAGTCTCAATTTGAAATTGACTATTCTAATGCAGTTGCCAATTATGACCCTGATGATGGTGAACCAAAACCATTAAGAAAGAAACTTTCCACAAAAGAGTCAACGTTTGAGTCTCTTTTGAAGATGCTTAATGATAATCCGCATGGGATATCTATTGTTCCAGATGAGTTCAAGACATTTGTGGATGGTTTAGTGGGATATAACGGAGCTTCTCGAAGAAGTAGTTACCTATCAATTTGGGATGGAGATTCACTTTCATTAGACCGTAAAGAAGCTGAAAGCGCCTTTATTGAAAGGCCGTGTGTGAATATCATTGGAGGAATTCAGGATGATGTCATTGCATCATTAAAATCGAAAGATACAAAAGATGGTTTTTTTGAAAGAATGCTTTTTGTTATTCCGCAAAAGATGGAGAAGAGATATGTTACTGATGAGCCTATAAACAAGCATTTAATATCAATATTCTAGAATAAAATGAAAGGGTTTCTGGAGGAAATGTTAAACGGTGATTTGTACAACTCTGTTCCACTTTCTAAAAATACCAATATACGCTTTAATAAGGAGCGAAACAGTCATGTTGAACCTTCCAATAAAGACCGTAATATATCGGGTATATTATCAAAGCTTGATAGGTATATGTTGCGTTTATCGCTTATAATTGAGATTACCGATTGTTATTTTAACACTCAAGCGATCAGTGAAGTGTCGCTTGAAAGTATGGAGAAGGCCATTTTGCTTAAAGATTACTTCTATAAGAATGCTCTGCAAATAAATGAAATTATGGAGCAGTCATATGAAACAAATACGCCAAATGGCAAGGTGTATTCCATCCTAAAAGCAATCGATAAAGAGACCTTTACAAGTAAAGAGTTTATTCAAAAGGCAAAGGAGTTGCATCGTATTGGACGATCCAGGAGTTATGAGTTGCTATCAATGAGTAAACTAACGCAGGAGTTAGGTAAAGGCCAATATCGAAGTAAAGTTGATTGTGAGTAACGGAATAGATGGAAAAGTGGATAAAGTGAGTAAATCAATTACTTACAAGTGGATGGGCACTGGACTGCATGTGGACAAACCGGACAAGAGTGGACGTTTAATGTTCTGTAGCTCACGATCTTTCCATTTTTCCACTAATTCCAGCTTAATACGTATGATATGAGAGATTATAGATATTTATTAGAAAAATATGTAAGTAGGAAGTCAAGATATTTCTGCCCTGAATGTTATCAAAGGACTTTTACGCGATAAATAGATAATCAAACCAAACAGCACTTGGCTGATTATGTAGGTAAATGCAATAGGGAGGTAAAATGCGCTTATCATTTTACCCCTAAAACGTATTTTGAACGAACTGGCATCAGACCTGAGAATGATGATTTTTATCCAAGGCCAAAACAAGCGGTCAAAAAAGAGAAACCATCAACGATTGATCCACATTATTTACAGGCTACTTTAAAACATTATGACTACAATGATTTTGCAGTGGGGTTATATAACTATTTTCCTAAAGAAAAGGTGAATAGTATCCTTCAAAAATATTTTGTTGGCACGGCCAAAGGACGAAAAACAATCTTTTGGCAGGTGAATAGAGGAGGTGATGTTAGAACAGGTAAAATAATGTGTTACAATTCTGAAACACTAGAAAGATCCTCTTTTATCACCTGGGTTCATAAGCAATTTGAAAAGTTCAATTTAGCGCAGTTGTATTTCGGAGCTCACCTGCTTGCTGATTCAAAAACACCTGTTGCAATAGCCGAAGGTGAAAAAAATGCAATACTTGATGCGCTTTATTTTCCACAATACAACTGGTTGGCAGTTGGGGGGCAGAATATGCTCAATGTCCAAAAGCTAAATGCGCTTCGGCAATACGATGTGACCTTGTTTCCTGATAAAGGTAAAGCGTTTAAAAAAATGGGCAGATATGGCTCGTCAGGCCAGTTACAATGTGAAAGTAAATGATACACTTGAAAAAACGCCTTTGGAGGAAGGAGATGATATTGCTGACCTAATTATTGAAATTAAAAAGCAGGAGAAGATAAACAGCCCTGGAGGAATCCTTGCGCAGATGCAAGATAGAAATCCAAACCTTAGATTATTGATTGATAAATTTGATCTTGAAATAACTGCATGAAATTTGGGATGACATCCCATAGACTAGAGAATGCTTTCGCTTTAAAGTCAGTGCTGTTAAATATCATTTAGAATGATCGCTTTGCACAAATTCGGGTGTTATGGAAAACACCTGGATTTGGCAATTAATAACCTTAGTTGTTATTCATTTTGCTCGCCTCTTCCTTAAAATATTATACTAAATCTTTTGCAACTAACTATGAGATGAATATATTTAGGTATATGAATAAAGGAAAACTACATAAGGCTGATGACCTTTTAAATGAACGTTATGGTAAGGTCGGAACAAAGAGTCGTAAAATTTTTGATAATGATTGTGCTAGGGTTATTCTAGGTAATAAGATAGCAGTATCGCGACATCAGTTAGGTATTTCGCAAAATAGGCTTGCAGAAATGGCTGATATAGGCGCAAGTACTGTTTCCCGAATAGAGGTTGGTGATGACGTTAAATTATCAAGTTTGGTAAAAGTTTTACATGAGCTTGGAATGAATATAAGTTTAGAAAGAGATTGTTGAAAGTTGGATAGTAAACGTTTATGATGACTAATGATGAAAAAGTAATCAATCACTATGTTCAGTTTGAGAGAGAAGGAAATACTCGCTGGCGTTTATGGGGGTATTCGATAAAGCTTGGGCAATTCTCTCAAGAGAGTCCAGGTTCTTGTGACTTTTGTAAAGAAAGAGCCATTGTGTTTTATAAGAATACATGCCATTGTGGCTTACATGATGGTTTCGATTTTTTTATAGATCATTTCGGGCTAAATTCAACTTGGGCTCCTGACAATGGGGATTATGCTTTCTATTGCTGTGTAAACTGTATTGATCAACTATCTAAGTTGATTCAGAAAGAAGATAAGGCCTTGCTTAATCATGAGTTATTAACTAAGGTTATTTGTGAGATGAAACAACGACACAAAAATTAAGAAAAAAAGTGTATTTTTTTTATAGTGATGTCGTAATGTATTCTTAAACTTATGCATGTAGTGTAAGACAATTAAATATCCATAAACGGCCTTTTTGCTAGATTATAAGGTTTGTGAATTTTCATATTTAAAAACAGGAATAGTAAATTCTTTTTTTTAACCCATCTAATAAGTATAATTTATCACTTCTTGCTTGGTATTTTAGCTAATATTATGTTTCTTTATCAGTATTATTATTCATTCTATACTTAGTCATTTCATTGATGTATTATGAAATAAGATCAATCGTAAATTAAGGATTGACGGCTGGGAGTTGAAGAATTATTTAGATTGTTCTGGTCGAAATATTGTGACTCAGGAGGCGAAGCTATTGGTAATATACGCTAATAAAACCGTTTCGAAAGTTGTGCGCAAAGTTATCGCATACTGGATATTTATGACATGTAATCCTGTTTTTGAACAATAACAACTTTGCCAGACTCAATTGCTGGTGTATATCCATAATCGTAACAAAAATAATATAAGTTGCCACCTTTGCTTTTCCATGAATGTGTTAAATGCTTAAAGTCCATGCCAAGTTTTAGTAAGAATTCTTTTCTCACAGTTGCTTTTCCTTGAGGGCATGCTGTTTTAAGAGCACTTCGATTGGTTCTAAGCTGTTTATTAATATTTCGAATATAAGTTTCTGCAGAAGTTAATGATTGATTGTGGTAGGCGCTTTTGCATAGAGGATTGCAAAATTTTTTATCGACTCGGCCGGTCAATAATTCCTTACAGTATAAACAAGTATTCATATTATTCAATTTAATTAAACGCATAGTTTCGTTTCTATTCGTTTACAAGACTGATAATGTATCGTTTTTTCACGAACTTGTCAATAAAAAATGAAAAAGCGTACGGTTATATATTTAAACCATCGCAAAAGCAAGCAAGGCGATAGATGTATTTTGTTTTTTAAGCAAAATCCTGATATATTAAAGCGAATTCAGCAGAATGGATGGATTCGATGGAGCTCTGATTTTAATGCGTTTACTGCTCCTTCTAACGAAAAAACGATTGGTCATCTAATTGATGTATTTGATGACATTGCCGAGGTAAACAGCACATACTATCATGCCAAATTAAAAGAGAATACCGAACAGGTTGTTATAGGTGACACCTATTATTTTAAAGGTATCCTAGAAAAGAAAGACAAGCTTGGTTCCATAACTTTAGTGCCTCACAAAAATGACAATGAAAGATTAATTGTTGTAAGCTTTAAAGCCAATAAAAACATTTATGAAGTTTTAAGTAATTGCCAATGGTTGCATTGGCACAAAGAGCTCAGAGCCTATACCTTGTTACCCAATAGAACTACGGTGATTCGGTTTCTTGAAGAGGTTACCAATCATTTGAGAATAAAGCTGCACAACGAGTTATCGATTGTTGATTATCGAATATTACAATTATTATTTGAGCAAGCCTATCAAAAAAGTCTCTATTTTAAAAGTTGCCCTATAGAGTTTATAAAGTTTATGCAACTGAAAGCTTATAGTTATAATACAATAAATACCTACTATTACTATGTACTTCGTTTATTAAATTGTTACCGACAAAACAGCTTAACTCAAATCAATGCATTTAATGCAGATGAGATTAATGATTACCATCAGAAAATGATAGGTGAAAAAAACTTCTCAAAACAAACGATTAATCAAAGTGTTAATGCCATAAAGCTTTATTATAAAGGCTATTTAAAAAGAGAAGTGTCACTTGAGGAAGTTGTTCGCCCGAGGACAGGCAAAGTTTTACCCAAGGTATGGAGTCAGGAAGAAATTAAACGTATTTTAGACTGTATTGATAACATCAAACATAAGACAATATTGGCGATAATATATGGCAGTGGGCTTCGCATTGGAGAACTATTAAAATTACGCATCGAAGATATTGATTCGAAACGAATGCGGATGCGAATATTGGGTGCTAAGGGTAAAAAAGATCGTTATACCATTATTGGTAACTATACTCTGGATTTGCTCCGGCAGTATTATAAAAAATACAAACCAAATAAATTACTTTTTGAAGGTCAGTTTGGAGGTCATTATTCAACAACCAGCATAAGCCGAATATTATATCATGCCATAAAGAAAAGTGGTGTAAGCAAACGGGGTGGAGTACACTCGTTACGCCATAGTTTTGCTACACACTTATTAGAGTCAGGTACTGATCTTCGATATATTCAAGAGCTATTAGGACATAATTCATGTACAACAACTGAAATTTACACCTATGTTAGTAATAAACATATTGAGCAAATTAAAAGTCCTATTGACAAGTTTCTGGCTTAAAAAAACTATTTTAACACTTAAATTAACGAATGACAAATAGGATATATTGGCAATATACATGCCGATACAGACTAGTTGGCGTTCATTATAAAACCTGTTACCCGAATGAGATATTAATACATGAACTGAATTTTATATGGATACATTTTTGAAAATATTGTCGACATCGGCTTTGACTGGACTTGTTGCTTCCATTCTTACAATTTGGTTTACACGTAAAAACCTAAAGACTTCTAAATATATTGATACAATTACAAGCGAAAGGATAAAATGGATACAAGTTGTTCGGACAGATTTAACGGAATTAGTTTCATCTTTACTTATTCATCTTAAAAACACCGAATATTTAGTGGATATGATAAATGAAAAGGAACGACAGGATTATACAAATTATGTGGTAAGTAGAGAGCCCGATTCATATTCGGACGAGGAATTACAAGGTTATTCAGAACTTCAAAGAAATATTGAAAGCACAGAAAATGCATTAAAAAATGTTTTGACTAGAAGTGGTATTGTAAATAAAGCTACTCTTTTAAAGTTGCGTTTTAATCCAGTAGAGGATATTGATATTATAAATCAACTTAATAAAGTCATTGAAAGTTTTGCCGATTATTCAAAAAAGACCAGTGAAATTGATTTTGATATATCCCAATTGACAGATAAATCACAAGAAGTTTTAAAAAGGGAATGGGATAAGGTTAAAAATGAAGTGAATAAAAAGTAAAATAATTTATTGCGATGAGAAATATACGAAACATATTAATCGCTTTAATAATAGTTGGATTTGTTTCCTGCTTAGGAATAAAATCAACTAAAAAGACTGATTATATCGGAAATTTTCAAGAGAAGCAATATGACTTCTTTGAATCATTCCGGCATAACCAACTTGCAGACTATTACTATGATTTGCCGTTTGAGTTGAAATTTGGTGGAATTAGACCATTCCCGTTTGACTCTATTGGAAATAAAGATTATTCTTGGTTGAGAGAACCTGAGAACTTGAAAATAGCTTTTAATGCATTCTCAACAATAGGTCTTGATAAGTTCGTATCAAAGGCCAAGTATTTTGAGAAAAATAATGCATGGTGCTGTGATACTGAATGGGAAAATAAATCATTAAACGAAATCGTTGCTGGTTTTATTAATTCTGACACAACTTCAAATGGACTTGATTACTATTCAAAGTTTTGGCAAAGACGGAGATTAGAAAACAATTTGACCATAACCTATGAAATATTCGTTCAGATTGATAAGTTTTATAATCAAAATAAACAAGCCATGGTTTATAATTATGCAGATTCTGCTCTAATTAGACTACTTGAATTTGACACAAAGTTAATTCATTCGGATTCTGTAGAATATAAAGCAATCGCAATTGAATATTTTAGTTTTTTAAAATCGACTGGACTGGATTATTCAGCTTATAAACTGATTTTCAATAATCGACGACTTGACATTGAGAAAGAATTGAAAGATAGCTTGATTATGACAATGAAGTATGACACTTTATCAATTGAAAATTGGGAGAATTTAAACGACAATAGAAACGGTTGGATAACGAGTGATTATTATCCTGACCCAAAGAGACATTATGGACCTTGAAAAATAACGAAACGCCAACACGCGGTATAAAAAATTGCCGGGACAGTAGGTTATTCATGGGTTGTAGTCCGCTTCAACTTATGTGTAACTTGACAGGAAATCGCCCGCAATCGGCAACTTTTCATACCGCCACCGTTGTAGCCAATTTTGAAAAAAAACCGACCATGTGGTTATTTAAGTCTGAAATTAAAATATCAGAGAACTTTGGTGCTAAATACATAGATTCTTTAATAGAACTTATTGAAACTCATTTTGAGATTGAATTAGTTAATAAGAAAATTGTTGAACCGGAATTAATATTCATTGATTATAAAATTGATAAAAAGAACATATCCTTTATGTCAGAAGGGATGGTTGGCACAAGTATAATTGGAAGAAGAAGAGATGTAAAAACAATAATAACACTTCTTGAAAATGAATACTCGAAATTTTTGGAAAGCGGTGTTAATCAGGAAAGAATTATTAAGTCGTATGAAGTTATAAAAAAAGTGAGACAGAATCTTAATTATAAAGATGTAAAAGAAATTAAATCAATCCTTAAGGATGCAGTACAAATAATTTACTCTCAGATTAATGTTGATTTTAAATCACTATTTGGACAAGAATTGATTTTAAATGACTCTCAGATTTATGTTGATGACGAAACATATAGACAAAGTGCCACAGGATTAATCTTAGATTTAAGCCTTTCAGACTGTAATAATTTTAAAATTCATGTTGAATGCTTAATTGACCAAGCAAAAATTTTGATAAAAATTAAGAATAAGAACGAAGTTTCTGACTATAAAGAAATTGTAAATCGCATCGAACAAGTTCAAAATGCAGAGGGATTAAGTGAATTAAAAGAAATAAAAACTGGCTACAACACGCTAGTATAAAGCATGTAGCATTTGTAGGTTTGAGGAATCGTAGTTCGCTAAATTAACACCGCCAAATCTTTGATTTGGCTTTGAAAATGAAAAGGTAAAAACAAATAAAAGATTTGGCTCAGTGAAGTTTTGGAAAGTTTTGTTCGTTAAATTGCCACACGCTTCATCTAGCCAACCGTTGGCGTTCATTGAAGAGAACCTCCGTACATTAAAGGTAAATATTATAATATGGATTTTTACAGAAAAACAACTTTAGGATTATTTGATAGCTCACAGAAATCATTTACAATACCAGTATATCAAAGAGCATATTCTTGGGAGAAACCACAATGGAAAACGTTTCTAAATGATTTGATAGAACAAATTGAAGGAGGAAACAATTACTTTTATGGCAACCTTCTGCTTGAGACAATAAAGAAAGATGTAAAGTATGAAATCATTGATGGACAACAAAGAATAACAACTCTGACAATATTTATACGTTCCATATTAAATGTTTTAGCAACACGAAAAACAGAAAGTGAATTAAAGGATTTTGACTTTTTAACAAAAGAGACGATTTTCTTGAAAAACGGTGGAAACATTAAATTACGTCCTGTTGAATATGACAGAGCATGTTATGATGCGTTAATCGTTGATAACAAGGATAAATATGAAGTTAGCACACAATCTCAGGAAAGAATTAAGGAGGCAAAAGGCTATTTTATAACAGAGCTTTCAAAACTGCCTACTGAAAAGATATTAAACATTCTCGAAAAAATTGAAGGAACCGATTTGACTGTTATTGAACTAGCAGGAAAGAAAGATTCAGCATTAATGTTTGAGCTTGAAAATAATAGAGGTAAAGATTTGACAAACATGGAAAAGATAAAGTCTTATTTCATGTATCAAATGTATGTTTACAGCGAGCCTGAAGAAACTGAATCAAATATTGAAAATGTATCTAATATTTTCAAACTGATTTATTTACTTATCAATGACTATAAACGCTTAAATGAGGATAGTGTCTTAATTTATCACAATAATGCCTATATAAAAGGGTATAACTATAGGACTTTAAATGACATAAAAGAGGTATTTAAGGCATCTGAAAATAAAGTTGAATGGATTAAAAATTACATTTCAGAGCTTCATACTTCATTTTCAAATATGAAGAAATATGAGCAATCAGATGATGATTATTCTGCAAAATTATTTGAATTAAAAGCTCCTGCATTTATTTATCCATTTATCATCAAAGGATATAAACATTTCGGAGATGATACGAAAAAATTGAATACTTTATTTCGAGTATTGGAAATTCTAACATTTAGAGCCAAGCTTATTAATAGCCGTGCCAATATTCAAGAACGTTTAAATTCAATTTTATTATCATTTAATGGAGATTTACCATCATTAATTACTGCAATTAAGAACAAGTTGAATGAATCATGGTATTGGGGAGATTCTAATGTTAAAAACTATTTAAACGGTGGAATGTATGGAAACGGTGTGTTAAACTATCTACTTTGGCAATACGAAAACTCCATTCAAAATAAAGGTTATAACATAAAGAAGTTCTCATTAGAAAACGAACAGATAGAACATATTTCACCAAGAACGCCCAAAGAGGGAGAAGAGCTCACTGGCGGATATGATGTGAATGAAGAAAATGAATATTCCGAAGAGTTTGTATCAAACAAATTGAATTCATTGGGGAATTTAATGTTAATTTCAGGGTCACATAATGCATCGATTGGAAATAAGGCGTTTAAAGAGAAATTAGAATCATATAAAAAGAATCCATTACTAAATCAGCAAGCGGAGATAAAAGATTATGCTGAATTTGAAAATGATAACCCAATTTGGAAAACTTCATCAATTGATAGAAGACATGTTGATATTGTAAACTTTGCAAGAAAAAAGTGGAGTTTTGACTCAATTGATGTAAAATACTTAATTCCAACATTAGAAGAATATTTGGAAAATAATTAACAACGAAACGCCAACAATGTGTATAGTGCATAAGGGTTTCAGAGGTTTTCGAGCGGTAACATCCGCATCAATTTTGGGTGGTAACTTGATAGGTTTGAAGCCCGCAATCCCTTACGACACCATACACTCAACGTTAATAGCCTATTTTAAGTTCATAATTTTAGAAAGCAGGTTTTCAGAAGAACGCCAAAAACAATTAGCAATATGACTTAGCCATTTTTCCTG
>JAFMVD010000007.1 GCA_025499625.1 Carboxylicivirga fragile
GTCAAATCAAATCAAAAAATCAAAGAACGTTTGTATGTTGTTGAAATATAATTTATTGCAAATTGTTTTTAAAAATTAACGCATCACTAGTAATGCCGAATTTTAAACCTTTGGAGTGTACGTAATCAACAACATTTTTCATTCCGTTAGGAAATTTCTTTGGGTCTGGTACCAAATTATTGTTTTCATCACGTTCCTTGGCCATCCAACCGTCGTCCAATACGAGATATTCATAACCTGCATCACGCAAACCCAACTCAACAAATGCATCAGCAATATCTTTTACTAATTGTTCATTAATATCTGTTCCGAAGGTATTCCAACTATTCCATCCCATTGGTGGCGTTAATGCTAGATTCTTGTCTTTTTGGGCATTAAGTGTAAATGTAATCAAACTTAATACTATAAAACTTAGTGCTGTTTTCATTTTTATCCAGTTTTTCTTAGTTTGTTTAATTTAAAAAATCTTCTCAAGTGTCAAGAACATCAGTCTCTCGTAGTATTTATGTATAATTATTTCAAATGTCAATAATTATTTAGCGTTTTAAGTAAGTCAACACCTCAATTACTTTTCCATACGGATACACCAGCGGGCTTCAGCACCTTTTCTCCAAGTAGATATTTACCATCATAGGCAAGTTCATAAACTTTTGATGAATAATTAACCGCTACCATAAATCCATCACGATACATCACAAAAACACCTTCAGGGTAATTTTCGACAGGCACATCATTATATGCAAACGCTCTCTTCAATATATCCCTTTCTAACAGCCCTTCCAACGATTCAACACCTATATACCAAACCTTGCCTTTATCAATACTTTGAGAAATAATACAGGCATCACCTTTGTAAAACTGGTCGTTATATCTCGCCAAAATATCAGATGTAGAGTTGGCAATTACCTGATCACCCCATGAGCTCCACTGGTATGTTTTACCATTCATTATCACCTGACCACTTTTACCAGCTGACAGCATATCAAAGGTTTGAACCTTTCCGCCTATTAATTCATTCATGATGCCGGAAAGGTTACTCTCCCACAAATGCGCATTGACATCTTTAGCACCAGTTCGAGTGCTAATAATCAGGTTCCCCCCCTGGCTCACGTAATCTTTCCATTTTTGAACTAAGGCTTCATCTACCATTTCGTAAGCCGGTACAATTAAAAACGGATAATCGGTAAAATCATCCTCCACTGAAATAATATCAACCGGCGCTCCCAAAGAATGTAAGATAGATTGGTAGCCTTGCATATGTTTCCAAGTATCCCATTGGGAGGTTTGCTTCTGCCGCTCCAAACTCCAAAGGTTATCAAACGACCACATAATAGCAGCTTTACGCTTTTGCAATATTTCAGGCATTTCTGACTTAGATGAATATTCTTTGCGCAATTGGTTAATCTCTTTAATAACCTGTGCATACTCCTTACCCCCCTGACTTAAATTCACACCATCTGTTGAAACTATGCCATGATGATATTGTTCGGCTCCGTATAACACCTGACGATAACGATAGGTACACGCATATGAACTACCACCAGCGAAACAATGCCACAACCACATACGCACAATACCTGGTTGTAATAGAGAGTTATGGTTGGCCCAGTTAACCTGTCCTGGTTGAAGCTCCATCACTCCGGTTATTCCATCAATTAATTTATAATAGTCATTCGCATACATCAAAACTGAATAATCTCCCAACCTAAAGCCTAGATCTCCTAAATTTGCACTTCCGTAATTCGGATAAGCCGTAAATGAGGCAAAATCCATCTTTGTACTTCGACGCGGATCGGTTCCATTTCCTTTAGCCACGTAATTGGTAGTGATAAATTGAGTCTTATCAATATACTCTCTGAGCACCTCGGCTTGAAAATCGAGAAAAGCAGCCTGTGTGTCCGCTGTAAAACGCTTAAAATCGAGCAATGCAATTGGGTTGGCGCCCCACCACCCCACATTGGTTGCATTATGGATATTCACCTCATCAAATGCACTGTATAATTGACTCCAAAAGGCCGTTCCCCAAGCTTCATTCAAAGCATCAACCTTTGAATATTTTTCTTTAAGCCATAGCCTGAAAGCCACTTGAGATGCTTCACTGTAATCTTCTTTTGCTTCGGGTTCGTTATCTATTTGCCAACCCATAATGGTTTTATTGCGTCCATAACGTTTAGCCATGGCTTCAACAATCTTTTTGGTATAGCTTAATACTATTGGGTTTGACAAAGACATATTTGCTCTAGTGCCATGCTCTTTACGTTGATAATGGGCATCTTTAATATAAATATCTGAATGCTTTTGGCTTAACCAGACTGGCGGACAAGGTGTAGGTGTTCCCAGTATCACTTTTAATCCATTTTTATCTGCCAGTTCAATGACTTTATCCAACCATTTAAAATCATACTGACCTTCTATAGGCTCTAATTGCGCCCATGCAAATTCAGCCATATGGATAAACTCAAAACCATGGTCTGTAATGTTCTTAATGTCGCGCTCCCACTGATTTGGTGACCAATGCTCAGGATAATAATAAACACCTAAAGACATTAATTCTTCTTTAGGAAAGAAACCTTTCGCACTAACAAATGAACTCAAGGCGAACAGGTATAAGAATGAAACAATAATTTTTCTAATCATATCTTTTATTAATGTCTTTAATTGAAACTTTAAGGCGGCTACTCAATCCTACAAAAGTTTTTTATGCGCCACTCTAACCAACATTTATAATTCAAACCATCACAATAAAAGGCAACATGCCTCTTGAAGATCATAGATAATTAATGGTTTATTTTCATCTTTTAGATTTACAACAACGAAAAGAAAGTTTGTTTCACTTATTAAATCATATGCTAATACTCCCAACTTATCAACTTGATAACTTTTTGTTTCTCCATTTCTATAATGTAAAGAAACATACTCAATCCTATTCACACACATACTTACTCTCTCTGTAGTTATGTTCACCTATTAAAGACCTTTTACACTGGTCTAAAACTATTATAAACCCAGCGATTAAAGGTGCAAGAATGATAACTATACATGCAGATTTGTTAACAAGCAGAGGGCTGGCATTATCAACAAATAGCAGAAAAGAATTACCCTCCACAAACCACTTAATGACAACACTTTCTAATTAATTAAGAAATTATTTATCTCCGAAACGTTTCTTTGAATTCTTAAAACCACAAGTCTTCCTCTATTAAAAGTAGAGATAAGAATATGTCACAGCAGGAATCCGTTGTTTTAAAAAATAAGTTCGCCACCGACATATGGCTTGTTATATTATTTACTCTACTTTAATAGATAAGCTACTATTCTCAAGTCCATCGGATTTTGCTTGAAGGATTATTGTTCCCGGCTTGTCACTTTCCTGCACAATCACTTGTGCCAATCCATTAAACAAACGTCGTTTATTAGTCTCCGACTTGGTGAGCACCTGAATAACACCCGGTTTTTTGTTGGGATCATCCCATTTGTGCTTTGGCTCAAAAGGTTTTGTGATGATCACTGCATCATTCTTACCTTTATTCAACCAGTCATTATGGATAACAAAAGAGGCCAGGCCGCCACTCGCTATTGTTTCGGCACTTAACAAATGACTGTTAATATAGATTTGCTGTGCCTCCCCCACGTGATGATAAAACCAGGTAATGGTTTGGCTGTCGTACGGTGTTTGCTCCAATTCAAAGGTAGCAGTCATCACTTTAACACCCGGCAAGGTTAAGATACGCTTACGTTCTTTCTTATCCAATACAGCAAGCCATTCTTCTGCCTCAGTACTTTTTAGCTCGTATATAGTGGCTTCCGGCAATTCCAACTGTTGATAATCATCCACAAACACTTCTTTCTCCAGGGAAGTTGGATTACCATTACCCACACCGATTATTTTTCCGGGACCTTCCAACTCAAAATGAATCAGATTGTCCGCTGTTGGCACAACCACTCCCTTTTCATCCAACACTTCAACAGTTATCATAGCTACTCCTTTATTATTCAGCTCCGATTGAGTATTGCTTAATTGAATAGAACTTGGCTTTCCGGCTGTTGTTCTCTCGGTCACCTTTACTGTCTGTCCGTTTTTATAGGCAACAGCTTTAATGGTTCCTGGTTCATAAGGCACATCCCAAGTCAAATGTCCATTCAGCTCCATTTGCTTCTTGCCCAACGAACGGCCATTGAGCCACAACTCGACTTCTTCGGCATTGCTATAAGCCCACACATCAATGGTATCACCTTCGCGCCCTTGCCAGTTCCAGTGTGGCAACAAGTGTAAAACATCTTCTTTATTCTGCCACCACGATTTCAGATAATAGACATTGTCTTTGGGGAAACCGCATAAATCCATCATTCCAAAATACGAGGTAACCGACGGCCAGGCGTAAGGCGTTGGTTCGCCACGGTAATCAAAACCTGTCCAGATAAACATGCCAGCCAGGTAATCGCGCTCGCAATAGTGTTTCCAGCATTCCTGAATGGTAAACCAATCTTCGAGTGGCTTCACATCATAAGCCGTTTTGTAATGCTGCTCGTCATCCACTTCATAAATGCCACGAGTGGTATAGGTTGAACCTTCTTCTGTACCAATACAAGGCGTATTCGGGAATTTTTTATGGTATTCATCGGTGCTGCCGTGCACCAGGTAATTGAAGCCCATCACTTCGACCGTTGTGGAGGAACCATCGCCCCAACCACCACTAACAGCAACGTTTATCGGACGAGTTGGGTCGATCTGCTTCGCATAATTCTGCATGGTCTGTGTCATGCGAGCGCCAATATCGTTCCACTCAATACCCCACTCTTCATTACCAATTGACCAAACAATAACAGACGGGTGATTGCGGTCGCGTCGAATTAAACGCTCCAGCTCTTGCAGCGCCTTTTTAGTCGTCCCCATAAGCCGATTTTCATCAATAACGAGCATGCCCATCTCATCGCACAATTGCAACAACTCAGGTGTTGGTGGGTTATGAGAACTGCGGATAGCGTTGCTGCCAAAGTTTTTGAGTTGCTGAATGCGCCAGCGAATCAAATCATCGGGCATGCCACATCCTACGCCCGCATGATCCTGGTGATTATTTGTACCTTTTAATTTGATGTGTTCGCCGTTTAAGAAGAAGCCTTTATCAGCATCAAAACGAACGCTCCTGATTCCGAATGGTGTGGTGTATTCATCCACCAAATGACCATCAACCAGCAGTTGTGTTACCATGCGATGTAGATACGGATTCTCGAGCGACCACAATTGCGGCTTTTCTGCTGAAAGGTTTGCTTTAACGGTTGTTTGACCCATCGGCTTTAACTGCACATGACTCACTTCCGATGTTGAAATAATTTTTCCACTGGCATCTATTAACTGATGTCTTATTTCAATTTCAAAGGCCTGAGTATCGTTATTGGCTATATCGGCCTCAACAGTAATATTGGCTGAGTTTTCACTTATCTGGCTATAAACAAACGTGCCGTCTTTAGGAATGTGTACATTGGGTGTTTTGCGCAGCCACACATGCCGGTATATACCAGCACCTTCGTAGTACCAGCCCTCTTCCATGCTTACATCAGCCCGAACGGCCACGATGTTTTCTGACCCATAATTGAGAATATCGCTAATGTTATAGCTAAAGCTTTGGTAGCCGCTTGGTTCGTTTCCTAAATAATGACCATTGACCCACACTTTAGCATCGCGCGAAACCCCATCAAAATCCAGAAATATTTGCTTGCCCAAATCAATGCTGTCGATAACGAATACCTTTCTATACCAACCAACAGACACATCGGGAAAACCCGGACCAATGGCCTTGTATCCATGGCTATGACTGGCGCTGGCACTATGAGGCACTTCAACAGCCCAATCGTGCGGCAAATTCAATTTTCGCCAAGCTCGGTGGTCGAACGCCAATGTTGTAGCTCCATCACCTCCATACCGAGCTTTTGCCAAATAGGTAAAATAACTAGTGCCAGTATTAAAATCCTTAGATTTATCAGTAGGGTGCCCAAATGCAAAATACCAGTTATTGTCAAAGTTGATACGTTCTCTTGCGGTTTGCGATTGAACCAATGAAAAAAGAAAACATGCAATTAATAAAAATCCTGTATGTTTCATAAGTCTGTTTTTTTCAGTTCCACTAATTCCTTATAACGAATGCTTTACATTATGCCATTCATAAGTAGTAAAACTAGAGGCGGGCAAATGATCTTGGTTAAATAAATCGGGTGTTGCAGAATTGCGCCATGCAAAACGCACATGTATGGGCTTTTTAACAGCTGGTGAACTAACAATCACCTTATCCTTCTTAATGATGCCTTCTGACTTATGCCATATTAAATCTTCACCAGCCACTTCAAACTGCTGCATGGCATCACCCGAACTATATAAGCCTTCTGCATAATCAAATTGCACGATAATCGTTTCGTTTTTCACTTCGTAGGCCTTAAAAAGAGGCCCTGAAACCGGCCATTCGTTCAAACCATAAGTTTTATTGAGAGCCAGCTGAGCAAAGCGTTGTCCTGCATCTATTTTATTGCGCGGATGAATATCGGTAGTATCGCCAATATCGCTCAAAACCACCATGCCCGAATTTGGAATAATATCTAAAGCGCGACGTTGCGCATCCCGCACTTTCACACCATCATCGTTTTGATAGTGCATGAAAGGCGCAATTTGGGCATAATAAAACGCAAAATTAGTCTTGAACTTATCGCGCCAGGTTTTAACCAGTAATTCTAACATATCGGTATAAGCATAAGCGTTCTCCACATTGGCTTCGCCCTGGTACCAAAGCACACCTTTAATATTAAATGGCAACAAAGGGGCAATCATGGCATTGTAAGTATAAGCCACTTCATTGGGTGCCCAAGGGAAATGAGGCAACTTGTTAGCAGCATCGTTTAAGTGTTTTCTCGACCTGATTTCATATTCAGGTATCCAAGATTCGATTGGTGTACCACCCCAATTGGAACTGATAAGTCCAACAGGATAATTGGTTTTCTCATTCAGTTCCTTCCCAAAAAAGTAAGCGATCGAACTGAAATTTCGCACTGATTCCGGTGTGCATTTAAGCCATTTACCCTTCAAGTCGATATTTGGATAGGGTGCACTTCTCCACTCTACATGAAATAATCGAATTTCGTTATTATCAGCTTGTTTGGCAGCTTCTTCCCCATTGATTATTCCATGATTAATCGACCATTCCATGTTCGATTGTCCGGAGCAAAGCCAAACTTCGCCCATTAATATATCTTTAATGCTTACTTTATTATAACCTTGGATGGTAACTTCGTGTATCTGTCCTGCTTCAGGTGTTTTCAATTTAATCGACCAATTACCGTTTTGCGAAACCACCGTGTGCGTTGTATCAGTACTCCATGTAGTGGTAACATATACATCTTCCAAAGGCTTGCCCCATCCCCAAAGTTCAATATATGCATTTTGCTGCATGACCATATGATCACCAAAAATAGCTGGTAAAGATATATTTGCTTTTAAACTAAATGCCATGAATAAGGCCCACAAAAAAAGACCTCCTTTAATTCTAAAAAACCTTGCTCTCATTATTTTAAATTTTTAGCCATTGCAAGGTATGCAGACTTCAATAGTGAGCTGTTCACTATTGTTACCATCTATGTACTCTAATGTTAATCAATTGAAGTAGTACATGAATGTTCTATTGCTTTTTAACTTGCACATCAAATTCGTTTGCCCAACTTATAGTTTTTATAATCAATTTCTTAATTTATGGCTATTGAATCAAAACACTTTTATATTATAACGTTATTTTTTTCCTAAAAGGTTGAATTTCAAAATAAGTTAGCGAACGCCACAACCATTCGAGAGGACCATATATAAAGTAATTAAGCCATATTTTACTACATATAATTTGCACTATATAAATTACAATCCCTAAAATAAATAAAGCCGAAACGCCCCAATTACTGAAAATCGAACCAAATGCCCATACAGAAAAAATAAAGCTTCCAATTACTCCCTGCATTATATAATTTGTAAGTGCTGTTCGTCCATACGGTGCTAAAACTTCAAGAAATATTCCAAATTTGCGTGTATTATATAATAATATAAATCCCATTATTAAAGACCCCGTAAATAATACGAGACTAATATCTTCTAAGGTCTTTACAATTAATGTTTCAGAAGCCAATATCTGACCTTCCGGTCTAAAAAAGATAAAAATATTGAGTGGAGGAAATAGCTTTTGAACCCATGTAAATAATATGGTTGCAAGGACAAACCCAATAAAGAGAAACATATTTCTCTTCTTATGTTTATGTTCGTTTTCAAAAAAGCGATTGCGTCCAAGAAGAAGGCCGAGGATAAATAATGCAAAAGTAATATAGCCTCGGCCAATGAAGCCAAATTGATAATTTAGCTTGCCTGGAAGTCGTTCCTGATAATTAAACTTTGCAATATTTAAAAAAGAAGGATTAGCTAAATGCTCTGGCACAGCACGGGAGGCTTGTGTATTATTCATTTGTTCCCGTGTTTCGACTTGTTCAGTTTTTACGCTTTTATTATGATTAAAGGCTTTTATTACACGTGGACCTCCGAGTAATAAAAACGCAACAATTGTTATCAACATCCAGCTTTTAAACCGATATAGCGGCAACATTAACAAACCCAAAAAACCATACACCGAAATAATTTCTACACTATAAAAAGAATGACTTATTAATCCCATGACTAATAATAAAATCATTCTCCATACAAATCGCATACGAAAATCAATACCTTTTTTTGCAGCCCTGTCCATTTGAATAAAAAAACTTAAGCCAAACAGCAAGGCGAAAATATTAATAAATCGTCCCATTATAATGTTATTCCCAATCCATTGAACTGCTTGGTCAAGTTCAGGAAAACGATGCACTTCATTCTGCGATGGCGTTGAAAATATTCCAAAATGCTGAATCATATGCATTAGAATTACACCTAACAATGCAAAGCCTCTGAGTGAGTCTAATATTGTAATTCTTTTAAGTGGTGATGATATTGATTTATTTTGTACCATATTTAAGTATTTGAGTTTATTTTTTCGATTATTTTATCACTTTAAAGGGGCTTCTACTTTGGAGAATTGAAGAATAAAATCGGGTAATCTTTTTCCTTTTATTTGAATATAATCAAATTCTTTATTAAATTCATTCACTTCTTCTACAGAAAACTTTATCGTGTCGGCACCAATATTTTGTGCCATATGTGCCATTTGAGTTGTGCCAGGAATTGGAACTACCCAATGTTTTTGAGCCGTTAACCATGCAATTGCTATCTGTGCAGGAGAAGCCTGCTTTCGTATTGCCCATATCTTGATTAAATCAACCAGCTTCAAATTTTGGGGTAGATTTTCAGGAGAATATCTCGTTGTTCTTGCCCTTAATTCACTTGGTGAAAATTGGGTATTCGAATCAATTGCCCCTGTGAATAGTTGGCAAGCGAGTGGCCACCGTGTAACAAACCCAATTCCTAACTCCTCACATATCGGAATTACGTCTTTCTCAGGGTCGCGCCATATCATTGAATACTCGTTCTGAATGGACTTAAGGGGGAGTTCCGCATGTACTCGCCTTATGGTTTGAAGTCCAAGTTCGGAAAGTCCCCAATGAAGTACTTTACCTTGTTCCATGATGTCATTAACCGCACCAGCTACATCTTCAATTGGCACTTCCGGATCGACCCGGTGCTGATATAGTAAATCAATACGATCAGTGCGAAGTCTTTTCAACATTCCTTCTACTGCAAGCTTATAATGTACCTCCGGCCATTGCTGCCCTTGATTTAAAGAACTTCCTTCGATTAATTCCCTGATTTGATTTATTGTCCGTTAAGTTTTCCATAGCAAAACAAGTTTAAAATACAATGTATTAATGACCTCTGGGAGTTAGTAATTTTGTGAATGAAAGAGAACCCAATTTCCATTCATCATCTTGCTTAATATACACCTCTGTAACTTCAAAAGGATTAGTAACTTCGTTTCCGCCAACCACAGCCAGCAAGTCTATTTGGTTCAACAAGATGGCTGTATTGTCAATAATATTTACCGTAACTTCTTTAATATCGGCTTTCTTGTACCAAATACCACCATCTTTTATAATACGTATTTCCTGTTCTTTCCCCCAAGAACCTCCCATGTGGACAAACACAGCCTTTTCGTGAAACAGTTTGTTCAATTTATTGACATTTTTATCGCTCATCCATTGCCACTTATCTTTTGATAATTGTATGATTTCAGTTTTACTCTCAGAGTTCTGTGCAAGAGAAAACTGCATGGATATTATAATTGAAAACAATCCTGTAATTAAATATTTCATATCATCTGTTTTAAAGTGAATACTTTCTTAACAAATATTTGACTCTTTAGACAAATATGGAAAGAAATAGCTAAGAGCCAAGCCATCATTTGAAACCTGAATAATTAGATCCATAGGGTTTCCTTTATAATTGATAAAAGAATATCCCCGTTTATTTACGCAATTGTTTACTCGCCATTGCCTGCCTGTTTTAGGCTCATGTACTTCACTATAAGTTCCAATATCGCTAACTGAAACCAACGAAAGTCCTTTAGTAAAATCAACATCCTGACGAAACAAGCCTAGTTTAGAAATTTCTAAAACCACAGCACCTTGTTTTGTAACTTAGTAAAACACTTTTCCTTCAGACCTCACTTCTAATTGCATTTCGATACATCTTGGCTTTATTTGTGTGGGTGATACTCATAATTCTTAAACTTAACCTTTCCCTGACCAATCGAACATAGTCCAATGCGTAAACTCATAAAGCCACTTAATACGTTATGATGGTAGGCTGAACAATCAAACGAGTTTTCAATTTTAAACCATTCTTTACCATCTAGACTGTAATACATATCCACAATATTATTGGTGTTATTTAATCTTAAATGAACGTGTTGGCTAATCGCATTCTTCTCAGAAACAAATTGCCAGCCGCGTAAATTGGCAAGAATACTGTTTTTGTCTGCCAGGATACCGGAGTAAGCCCGCTCGTTATAAAACAGCACCAAGCCTCCAATGGCATTACCTTCAATCTCTAACTTTACATCTACCGTATAACTATGGTCTGAAGGAATCGTTAATAAAGGAGAACAGTTTGACACATCGTTGCCTTTACCATTCATAACAAAGCCATCGGAACTACAAGTATATCTTGTATCTCCACTTTCTTTATAAAACTTCCATTGACTTTTTAATTCAGTAGCATTAAATGGGTCAGATAAATTAAACTCTTCAGTATGTTTATTATCAAGCTGCGGTATAGCGATTGGTTTATCAATTTCTGTTGCATCTGGTATTTTATACCATCCATCTTTAGTCCACTCAAGAGGTGTTAGCATGGTTTGGCGCCCCATGTGATAAAAACCATTTTCGAAACCATGAAATATCATATACCACTCATCGTTGGAATCATCAAAAATAGTGGCGTGTCCTACTGACCACCATTGCTCATCAACCGATTGTGTTCTTAAAATAGGGTTGTATGGCGAGTTTTCCCATGGACCCAAAGGCGATTTCGATCGCGCTGATATCACCATGTGGCCGGTTGGTGGTCCGGCTGTTCCTCCCTGAGCCACTGTCAGATAATAGTAGTCGCCACGCCTAAAAAGCTTAGGCCCTTCCATGCAAAAACACTCAATTGTCCAGTCACGCGGAATTATCCAACCATCATAACTGTGCTGTATATCTCCTGTAATTGACAATCCATCTTTTGACAAAGGCACATAACTGCCATTGTTAAAGTACAAATAACGGTTACCTATTTCATCAACCACATGTCCTGGGTCGATTAATTCAATATCAAGTAAAACAGGTTCACTCCATGGACCTTCAATATTATCAGCCGTCACCACATAGTTTTTATTACTAGCCGGAAAATAGATGTAATACCTGCCATCATACTTTACTAAATCAGGTGCCCACACTGAACCTACATATTTATGTAACGCATTTGATAAAGGTAGCCAATTTATCAAATCGGTAGAATGCCAAACTAAGAGGCCAGGATAATACTCAAAGGAAGAGTGCACGAGATAAAAATCATCACCATCCCGCAAAATACTCGGGTCGGGATAATCACCTGCGAAAACAGGATTGAGAAATGTTTCATTATTTCGACTTCGTTGAGACTGAGCTATGGCTGAAAAACTAATCAGACTAATAACTATTACAAATAAAATCTTCTTCATCGATGTTTTTTATGCTTTCTTTTTTTGTTTCACCTTAACATAAACATTAGGCAACATACCATATTCATTTTTAAAATATTTGCTAAACAAGCGAGGGCTGTTAAATCCAACTTCATAGGCCACCTCAGAAATATTCATTTGGCTTTTCTCCAATAGCTGTGCACCTCTTTTTAAGCGGATTATTCGAATAAATTCGATTGGCGACTTACCAGTTAAGGAGGTCATTTTTTTATACAGATACACACGACTCATGCCCAGCTCTTGACTAAAGTCTTCGACCGAAAAACTAGACTCCCCAATATTTTTATTTACTAAATCAATGGCTTTTTTTATCAGCTTTTCATCCATTGAAGTAATTTTAACTTCACCCGGATCAATTTCAATTGTTTTCTGAAACTGTTTCTGTTGTTTACTTCTTTTTTCAAGTAATTTATTTACCCTTAACATAAGTAAATCCATATTGAATGGCTTAGTGATATAGTCATCGGCACCTATTTCTAAGCCTTTTATTTTATCCTCATCGGCTGTGCGGGCGGTTAATAGAATAAACGGAATATGCGATGTTCTGATATCGTTTCGTAACATTTTACAAAGCTCTAACCCATCAACATTGGGCATCATCACATCACTGATAATTAGGTCAGGCACTACATCATAAACAAGTTCGCTGGCAATTTTACCATCGGCTGCTTCGTAAACCTCAAACATACCAGCCAGAGTTTCTTTCATAAAAGTCCGGAAATCGATATTATCCTCAACCAACATTAACGTTGGTTTAGTGCTTGTTTCTGGTAGTTCTGACTTCATAATAGCTTCATTGTCATTGCTACTGTCTTTAACTGCAACCTTCTCTTCAGCCTGTTTGATTATAGGCAACTCTACAATAAATGTGGCGCCTTTACCTTCTTCACTCTCAAAACGAATAGTCCCCTTATGCAACTGCACCATCTCAAGAGCAAGGTTAAGACCAATTCCACTGCCTGATATTCCTAACTTTTTGTTATTTTCCGATTGATAAAAACGTGTAAATACTTTATCCTTGTCATCCTTCTTTATCCCAACACCATTATCAGACACACTAATTTGAACGAGCTGTTTTAATTCATCAGCCTTTAATACTAAAGTAACTTTTCCATTTTCAGGTGTAAACTTTAGAGCATTTGAAAGAAGGTTCATTATCACCTTCATCAATTTATCTTTATCAAAGTTGAGCATGAGTTTATCCAAACTATGCGAAAAAATAAACTCAATATTCTTCTTGGTAAATTCTTCTTCAAAACTTCTAATCACCTCATCCAAAAAAACGACCAGATTGCCATATGATGGATTATACTTTAGTCCATGCAATTCCAGTTTCCTGAAATCAAGCAATTGATTAACCAAGCCTAATAATTGTTTCGCATTACGATCAATCACTTTTAGTAATTTCTTATCCTCACCACCTTTTTTTTGATCCAATAATTTATGCAATGGGGTTAGAATAAGGGTTAAAGGCGTTCTGAATTCATGACTCACGTTGGTTAAAAAACGTAATTTCATTTCATCCATTTCATGATTTCGTTTGGCTTGAAAGCGCTCTTGTTCAACTTCAAACTTAATGCGCTCTTTACGAAGCATGGAGTATCTAAAATAGATAATGATCAGAATAATACACAAAACATAGAGGAAATAAGCCAATGGAGTAGCATAAAATGGAGGTAAAACTTTGATATGCAACTGAGTATATTCATCATTCCATAAACCATCATTGTTAGCTGCCTTTACTTTAAAGTAATAATCGCCAGCATTTAGATTAGTGTATGTGACCTTATGAGTATTTTCCAACAAAAGCCACTCTTCATTAAATCCCTCGAGCTTATATTTATACCTTGTTTTTTCAGGTATAAAAAAATCAAGGGCTGCAAAATCAATTGAAATTACGTTCATCGTATGTTTGATGGTTATCTTTTCTGTTGATTCGATGGACTTTTCAAGAAGCTTATTGTTTCTAACTTTAGAACTCGGAGAAATGCTTTGGTTATATATCTGAAAATCTGTAATAACTACTTTAGGAAGCTTCTTGTTATATTTTACATTTCGCGGGTCAAAAAGATTAAATCCGTTAGGCCCACCAAATATCAATTCATTTTTACTTGTTAGATAACTTGCGTTCGGGTTAAATTCTTTCCCTTGTAAACCATCTTCTTCGGTATAGTCATAAACCCAAAAGGTATAGTCACTTTGTGGTGCATATTCATTAACAATAATTTGGCTTAAACCTGTAGATTTACTAATCCAAATTTTATTAGAGAGGTCCTCTTTGATGCAGTTTATTATATCATGAGGTATTCCATCAGCTTCAGTAAAATATTTAAAAAAATTGGTATTGGGGTTAAAAACATATAACCCCTCACGGGTTGCTGTCCACAAAAGTCCACGGGAATCTTCAAATACATCGTAAACCGTTTTGTGCCCAATTGGATAAGCCTTCGTTGCATAGTCATCCGGATGATTTTTATAGCGTTTCTCATTAACATCATAAAAGGTTACACCATCCGCAGTTGCAATAAATAAATTACCATTGGACAATTTAATTATCTGATTAATAAAAACAGATAATAACTCTTTTTCACCCCGATTAGGTAATGGGGCAAATGAATCACTTTTTCTATCATAAACATCAATACCTCCGCCAAGGCTACCGATATACAATTGTTTATTATTATCCTCTAGGATGGACCATATATTGTTATTACTTAAACCATGAGCTGATAAGCTTCCATGTTGATAACGTTTAAAACTGGTTCCATTAAAACGATTGAGCCCACCTGCATAGGTTCCAATCCATAGTTCACCATAAGAATCAATAAATAAGCTAACAACAACATTGCTGCTTAGCGAATTGGGATCAATTCTATCGTATTTGTAACTTTTAAAGGTATTTGTGTTGCGGTTAAAGTAAATGAGGCCACCCCCATTTGTACCAATCCACAGATTACCTTTTTCATCCTCCACAAAACAGTTAACATCACTAAAAGGCAAGCTACTTTTGTCGCTTAGCACATGTCGGTAATGTGGAAATTTATGTATACTCTCGTGATAGTAACTTAGCCCATTTTTATAGGTCCCCACCCACACTATGTTATTGTTATCAAGGTACAGGTCAGTAATTGTATTTTGCGCAATACTTTTTTGATTATCCTCCTGGTGGTAAATATGCTTCACTTCATTAGTATACTTATTAATCACATCAATCCCACCATGGTCGGTTCCTACCCATATCAGACCTTTATCATCCTGAATGATTTTTCGAATCAAATCACTCGTCAAGGCGATCTTTTTACTATTAATTGAATAATGATTCCATTCTAATGCATTTTTATCATAGTGATAAACACCTTTATTGTTGCCATAGAACCATATATCACTATCATAATCAATACACATCTTAACATTCAAACTGTCAGAACCCAGTTTACCGCATAAATAATCATCCTGATAATTTAATTCAAAATTTGAATCACTATAGCACTCAATCACACCATCATTAAAAAGACAATAATAGGCATCATTAACATGCATAAAGTCCAGGATAATCCTGTTACGAACCGACCCTTCTGGAAAAAGTGATAAGCACTGCTTTATTTCAGCATCCCACTTTTTATAATGCAATTGATCGTATTCTAAAATCCATAGTTGTTTACCCTTATCACAATATATTTCTGAAATATTTAAATGTGAAGCACCTTGCCCCAGATACTCATTTACATTATTGTAAAGCACCTCTTTATTAGTATCCAAAACCGTATAACCCCAAGTGGTTTTAATCCATATACCACCTCTTGCATCCTCCTGAATGGTCAGAATATAGTTATCTATTAAGGAAGTAGTATCAGCAGGATTGTGTTTATAATTAACAAATGAACTTCCATCAAAACGACTTAATCCGGCCACTGTACCAACCCAGATAAAGCCACGTGTATCCTTATGAATGCAAGTCACCTGATTATTAACCAAGCCATTGGTATTGTTAACCTGTAGAAAAGAATATTGTTTTTGGGCTCTACCTGTAAAAGCTAAAGCCATCAAAATAACTACAAACAATAGCTGTTTTTTCATTTGAAACCTGGTTAGAACTTGAAACATTTAATAAGGGACGTTAAAGCCATCCCTTTAAAATACTACTTTATATTGATTTTTTGCTTACTAATGATATTATCTGACGAATTACAAATGTATAGCATATAAGTTCCTTTCTCCAAAGACCAGTCGGCCAAGGATTCGTCATAAAACATCAATTTTTCAACCGGAATTTCAATTTCAACGGTTTTGCTCTCGCCGGCATTGAGGTATACCTTTTGAAAACCTTTCAACTCTTTAAGGGCTCTTTTAACCTTCGATGTTGGTTTACCCACATACACCTGGACTACCTCGGCTCCATTCACATCACCTGTATTTTCAATACCACTGGTTACTTTAATCACCTCGCCCTGTGTATATGTTTTTTTATCCAGCTGGAAATCACTGATGGCAAAATCGGTATACGACAAGCCAAAACCAAAGGCAAATTGCGGTTTAATATTTTTGGTGTCGTGCCAACGGTAACCTACTAAAATATCTTCCTTGTAATACTGATCAATGGTATCACCAGGATAAGATAACTCACCAAAGTAATGTGCTCCGTTATCCTTCAATTTAACCGGGTATGAATAAGGTAATTTGCCCGATGGCGTTACATCACCCGACAAAATATCGGCTAAGGCGTTTCCGGCTTCACTACCATTATACCACGATTGAATCAAACCATCAACTTTATCGATCCATGGCATTTCAACCGCATTGCCACTTACGAGTACAACACCAGCTTGGGAGTTAACTTTCAATAGTTTATCAATTAGCTCATTCTGCCCAAAAGGTAACTTGTAGTGCTTGCGGTCAGCTCCCTCGCAATCTTGATAATGGTTTTTGTTTAAACCCCCAATAAACAATACAATATCCGCTTTGGAAGCCACTTCAAGGGCTGCATTCACCAAAGAATCAGCATCTAGTTCTGAAGCTATTTCGCGTCCATAAGCTGATGGCCCAGAAGCATAACCCAATGAGTAAATAATGTTGGCTTTGGCATATCTATTTTGAATGCCTTCCAAAGGTGAAACTTCGTATTTGGCTTTTAGCTCTGATGAACCTCCTCCCACCGTCATCGAACGATTTGCATTTTCACCAATCACTGCTATCGTTAATTCAGTATCGGGACTTATCGGGAAAAAATCATTCGCATTCTTTAGTAAGACAATGCCATCGGCTGCCACTTTGCGGGCTACCTGAGAATGCTCCACGTTATTCATTCTACCCGTAGGACGGCTTCCACTCATATTGGTGCGTAGCATCAAACGTAGAATCCGACTGACTTTATCATCCAATACTTCTTCACTAATTTCGCCCGCTTTTAACATTTCAAGGAAGGGTGTGGCCAGGTAATAATTATCGTAAGCCAAATCAATAGATGATGTTAATCCATTTGTCCATGAGCCCATTTCAATATCCAAGCCGTAAAGCGCAGCTTCTTTGGTATCATGTGCACTTCCCCAGTCACTCACTACCACACCATCAAAAGCCCAGTCTTCTTTTAGAATTTTATTGAGTAGTTTGTGATGGGTTGTATGCTGACCTCTAAATTGGTTATAAGCCCCCATTATAGCCCAAGTATGTCCATCTTGAACTGCTGTCTTAAAAGCAGGCAAATAAATTTCATGCAAGGCTCTATCACTAACATTCACACTAATGTGTCCCCTCCAATGCTCCTGGTTATTTAACACATAGTGTTTCACACAAGCAGCCACTCCATTCCTTTGAACGCCTTTGATATATGGCACAACCATTATGGATGCCAAATGAGGATCCTCACCCATGTATTCGAAATTACGACCATTCAATGGCGTTCGATAGATATTCACACCCGGTCCCAGTAAAATATCCTTTCTACGGTAACGGGCTTCCTCGCCAATGGCCACCCCATATTCGTAAGATAATTCAGGATTAAAACTAGCAGCCAAACATGTTAGCGCCGGAAAAGCGGTGATTGAATCATTGGTCCATCCAGCATAGCCCCAATTGTCCCAATTAATCTCCCCTCGAACCCCATGAGGACCATCCGACATCCATATTTCAGGAATGCCCAAACGTGGAACTCCGGGTGAACTAAACTTTGATTGGGCATGACACATAGCTACCTTCTCTTCCAGAGTCATTTCTTTTAAAAGCTCATCTATCTTCTTCTCCACATTAGCCTCTGTTTGGGCGTTTACTGTTGCCATTATTCCAAAGCCAATCACTATGTATATCAATAGCTTTCTCATATCTTTATTTTTTATTTACCATTACTTCAACGCTCTTCCCACGCTTGAAATGGATAATCAATTTTGAGTTATTAATATTATATCTGGCACCTATTACATCAATTCCATTAATGTTATATTTATTCCCAAAGTCTATTTCTACTTTTTGATTCAGAGCTGAAACCAATTTAACTTCAGCATTAGTCTTGTTCCATTTAATTTCATCGCATGCTATTCCTCCTCGCACCAAAACGCCATTTAATTGTCCTTCTGTCCAATCATCTGGCAATGCAGAAAATAAACTGATATATCCGGGGCTGCTATTTATAATCATCCTTGTCATTAATGATGGAATTCCACCACTGATATCCATATTAAAAAGATGCCCTGGATTGTGGGTAGTCGCCATGCTATTTGTCCAATAGAAGCGAGATAAGTATTCAAGTATTTCAGTAGCGGTTTCTTTATCGTACATATTCACAGCTGCAAAACCAAGATGACACATCCCAAAAGCCATTTCTCCACCTTGCTGTTGTTTGCGAATCTTCATCCTTTCTTTGATGGTTGTCTTAACCGCTTCCTGCAATTTTTCAGAAGTCAGAATTTCTTCATCAGGCACTTCGTAGACACCGTACAAATGGGATGCATGACGGTGTGCCTGGTTATCGGTCAAACCTTCCCAAAGCCATTCTCGTAATACACCATCCTCACTTATCTGATAGTCGGGCAAACTACTTAAAAATTCCTCTTTCTGCCTGATTTCTTTTTGACTTACTCCAAGCTTTTTGGCAGCGCTAATCCAGTTGCGTGTTAATTCCTTAATAATCATTACATCCATTGTAGCATTTATACAATTTTGCCAGCGATGCTCCAATGGATTATTTTCTGGTGAATAGGAAGGTACAACAATGTATTTTCCATCATCACCCATCGTTAAAAAATCTTCCCAAAATAACAAAGCCTCGGTCATAAAGGGAAAAGCTCGTTTTTTTAAGAATTCAATATCCTGCGTATATAAATAATAATCGTAGAAGTAAGAAGCCGCCCATCCTGCACCGCCATTCCAATATTCCATACACCAAGTTTCATCGTAATGGTTATTTAAACCATGAGAGCTGGTATGTGAAGGGATATGAATGCCATGGACACCATATAGCTGCTGAGCATTTATCCGATAATTGTCCATCATGCGCTCGTGATATTTAAAATAAGCCATCATTAGTTCGGGCATATTTCCATTAAGCAGATTTGAAATAGCAACTTGTACATTTCCATCATGGGTAAAATCAGAACTCCATGGAGGAGTCCATGTACCGCTCCAAATTCCTTGTAAGTTTGGAGGGTTGGTTCCTGTGGAGCATAAAATGTTATATCTGGCTGCTTCAAACTGGCGTTGCATTATTCCTACAGATGTATTTTGCCTGACCTTTGACACAAGCGTTTCGGAATTCATTTCCCGCTCTTCTTCTGAAACTGCCAAGGACAAGGATACGCGATTATATAATTTGCCATGACTTGCCTTCTGCTTATCAAGTAAGCTGGTGTAATTTGCATCAATACTATTAAGCTTATTCTTAAGATTCGATACCACTTCATGATTACTTCCCTTATAAGGCTCAATAGCAGTAATAATCAACACAGAAGTTACACCCTGTACTTTATATCGATTACCTGATTTTGTCAACTCTCCACCATCATTTATTACTTTTAATAGGCCATCGTAACCATCTGGTGAGTAGTTATGTGCTTTGCCATACTGGCAGTGATAATGTATAAACTCATCTTCAATGCTTGTGGTAGAATGAGTAATCAACTGATCCATAGTGGCATTTTGCTCCCAAGAATGCGGTTGTTTGTGTAATGAAATTTCTGCATCAATTGGCGAAGTCCCTTCGATAAAAGTAACAACAATGCCATCCGCTCTTGACACAAAGGTCTTTCGTGTGAAAGCACCTTGCTGGTCAGTCCACTCAACAATGGCTTCAGCCGTTTCGTAGTTAACCATTCGACGGTATTTATCCACATTTGAAGCTGGCATATCAATAGTGATATTGGCAGCAGGAACGAAGGAGTCCGTCCATCTTTTAGGACCATATTGTTCTTGCCATAAATCATAGCCCAACTCTGCAACTTCCTGGTATTTCCCCTCAAAGGACAACTGTTTAATCGTATCCTGATAATCCGTCATATCGGGAGGAATGACTGGTTTTTCATTGGGTAGAAACAACAATGCATGATTCAAAATGATTGTCTCCTCAAACGGATTGCCCATGACCATTGCCCCCATCTCGCCATTGCCCGTTAATAAGGCGTCTTCCCATTTAGCAGCTGGCAACCAACTAACAAAACCTTTTCGAGGAATAAATTGAATTTGGCCTTGAGCTTCCAGTGATTGTAGTTGAAATAATGCAAGGTAAACTAGGGTTAAGAACAGCCCCAATAATTGTTTCTTTTTTAAATGCATAGAATAAACATTATAGATACAAAAACCCGACAATCATTTGATTGCCGGGAAACTGATTTTCCCGGTTGGACCTACGGGAATTGAATCAATAATTGATCGCCAGTATAGTTTGCAACCTGACCATCAATTTCTTTAATAGCCTCTATACTTCTAGGACTATTTTCTGATACAAAAACGATATTGAACTGTCGTTCTTTAACCATTCCTTCATATTCGCCCTTGCGCTCTCCTATTGTTAAAGTCCTATTCGTTTGATCCCATTTTAATGGTATAGAACAAAACAATCCTTTCTCATAGTTGTAATTTAACCCTTCATCTTCATAAATTTCAAATGCCCCATCTTCTCCGGTATAAACAACTAATTTAATTGGCGCATCCAGTTTTTGGTCGGTGTATTCAATTTCAGGACCAAAAGGAATAATAGAACCAGCTTTGATAAATAATGGCATCTGCTCATATGGTGCATCCGCCATTATCGTTTGGCCACCCGGAAGCATTCTGCCATTATGGGCATTATACCACTTTGTGTCTTTAGGTAAATATACTTCTCGTTTGCGGGCTCCATACTCATAAACTGGGCATACCATTAACGACGGACCAAACATATATTGATCATCAATATTCTCCACCTTTTTATCATGAGCAAAATCCATTACCAAGGCACGCATCATGGTATAGTCATTAAAATAAACATGACCTGCTACCGAATAAATATAGGGCATTAAACGATAACGCAATTTATTATAGGCCACAATCGTTTTGTAAGCTTTATGATTTTCAGGTGCAATATGGAATACCTCACGGTAAGGATATTGCCCATGCGCACGATACAAAGGCACAAAAGTTCCAAATTGATACCAGCGTGTATTTAACTCACGCCACTCATCCAAATCTTTACTGCCTTCTTTTGCTGTTTCGTAACGCTTTTCGACACAGAAACCACCAATATCCATCGTCCAATATGGGATACCGGACAAGGCAAAGTTCATTCCAGCCGTTATCTGGGCTTTCATATCTTCCCAGCGAGTACCAATATCACCACTCCATGTAGCCGTTGCATAGCGCTGTAAGCCAGCAAAACCAGAACGCGTTAATAAGAAAACACGTTTATTTGGGTCTACACTTCTTTGTCCGTTATAAATAGCATCGGCATTGGCTAAGGAATAGGTATTAAAAAACTCGGTTGATGAACCAAGAGCAGTTGGTCCACAAAGCTCTTTACGGTATTCGATGCTGGCATTAGATAGAATATCAGGCTCAGAAGCATCCATCCACCAGGCGTCCATGCCATATTCGTAGATATTTTCTTTCATCTGATCCCAGAATAGTTCACGTGCTCCCTGGCTGTATGGGTCGTAGAACGAACCGATGTAGCCTTGTGAAATCCAATCACGAATACTGTCTTGTACCGCTCGTTGATACATATACCCCCTGGCATCCAACGCTTTGTAATTATCCGTATTATGATAAAACTTAGGCCATACCGATATCATACAACGCGCATTCATCTCGTGAATATCGTCCATCATCTTCTGCACATCAGGAAAACGTTTCGCATCAAATTCATGGCTTCCCCACTGGTCTTCTTCCCAATATGACCAATCCTGCACAATATTATCAATTGGAATATGACGCTTACGAAATTCCCCAAGTGTCCCAACAATCTCGTCCTGCGTTTTGTAACGCTCACGACTTTGCCAAAAACCATAGGCCCAACGCGGTAAAATGGTTGCTTTACCTGTTAATTGACGGTAACCACTAATAATCTTATCCATATTTTCACCATGAATAAAATAATAGTCGAGCTCTTGCCCCATTTCAGACCATAAGGCTAATTTACCCTGTTCTTTATCTGAACGAGGGCTAAAGGCTTTTAAGCCAATATAGGAAATACCTCCATCAGGCTTCCAATCTAGTTTGATAGGCACACGCTTACCCTTCTCCAACTGAACTGTAAACTTATAGGTGTTTGGATTCCAAGCGGTACGCCAACGCTCTTCCACCACTTCTTTACCATCTACTTCAACACTGGTGTATCCAGCATAGTACAATTTAAAATGATAGATTCCCGACTCTGGTGCTTCAATTTCACCTTCCCAAGTTATCCTTGAATTATTAAAAGGAAAATTTGCCGGGAAATTCTTAATAGACTCTAAATGTTCATAATCAATCTCAGCCTCATTCTGCTGAGCAAATATTTTGCCTTCTGCAGTAGTATATGTTGCTGTTAAACCACCTTCAACTCCTTCGTTGTTAAATAATTTAAATTGCGATAGCTGTCCATAATCGTTAGGGTTACCAAAGCGACTGTAAGAATAATTGTCCCACAAGATCCCATATTTTTTATTTGACACCACAAATGGCACAGATACTTTAGTATTGTATTGATACAGTTCTTCATTCTTACCTTTGTAGTTCCACTCATCACTCTGATGCTGGCCTAAACCATAAAACGCTTCATCATCGGGTGATTCAAATACCTGCTCAAATGTATAACCAGTATAACCATCAACTTCTATTGGTTTAAACTTCTTATGACTGCCAGAGCTTTCTTCCAATAAGGCATTTCCCTTTAAATCGTAAAAACTTAATTCACCAGTCTGCAGCGATGCTTTTACTAATAACTTGGCTGTCTTAATATGAAGTACTCCTTCTTGTTCAACAACATCAAATTTCACTTTATTGTCGAACTCCTTAACTATAATTAAGCTTTCCCTTTCTTTCATCGTCATCTCGGGAGTGGCCTTCACTCGGATAATATCATCGGAAACAATCTGTATTTTAATACTTTTTGCTCCATCTTTGGCCACCTCAACTGGATGAATTATTATTCCCTCCGGCGTTCGCTTATAGGCAGTTTTTGAACAAGAGAATAACACAAGTCCAACAACCATTATGACATAAAGCCTTTTTATCACAGTTCTCAATTTACTCATTATTTCTGATTTTAATTGTATACATTAATAATGGCCTCAATAGCTTCGGTATGCACCTGCTCGCCAGTTGAACGATTAAACAATCCTGAAGCATCCTTATCTGTGTATCCATTATCCCAATAGAAAGTAGTAATACCATTTGCTTTTGCTATTTCATTTACCTTTTGATGATAATAGTTACGCGACGCTTCATGCAAAGCCTGTTGATCTGCAGGCATATCTCCTCGTAACATGGCCGAATACTCTCCAATAATCACGGGTATATTATTATCGATATATTTTGTTTTTAGCTTTTGAAATTGCGCTTCCAGGTGGTCTTCCTGCCCCCAATCGGTAACATCTGTATAGCCTTCGCCCCATTGCGTTTTATAACCCTCATCAGTCTTAATAGTGAACTCATATGGATCATAGTAGTGGGCTTCAACTATAAGTCTGTTTTCTGTATCATCGCTTGGCATTGTGTGGTAATTAACTCCATGATCGATATTGGTATTGTAAGTTTGAACTACCAAGTTGCGGTAAGTATTTCGACCACCAGTAGCTCGCACAGCATCAACAAATGTTTGTACATAAGACTCTTGAACTTCTATATTTTCTGTACTTGGATTACCATAATTTTCTCTTACTTCATTGGTACCGGCAAACATTAAGTGCTCGTTATAGTCGCGGAAGTATTTGGCAATTTGTTTCCAAATTGCCGCTTGCTTTTCATTTACAGCATCCTGATGTTCATACATTGGATGTTCTTCTAACCAGCCACCATCCCAGTGAATATTAATAATGGCATACATATCTCGGCTTACGCAGCAGTCAACAACCTCTTTAACGCGTTGGAGCCAACTTTCTTTTATTGTGTAATCTTCCTGATTCTCAAGATAGCTATCCCAGGCACAAGGAATGCGTATTGCATTAAATCCTGCATCTTTAACGCCTTGAATCAATGTTTCAGACACCTTTGGATTACCCCAACCAGTTTCACCACCGGGCACTTCTAATGAATTTCCAATATTCCAACCAACAATCATCTTATTAGCTAATTCAGAGGCTGTACTTTCAACACCTGTCATGTCGGGTTCGATATAATCAGGTATTTCAGGATCAATCACCTCTTCTCCTGCCTCCTGGTTAATTGTAATTATAATTTCTTCAAGTGTCTCATCACTATCGATAATTGTAAGTGTTCCATTTCGTTCTTCTGCTTGTTGGTTCTCATCTATCGTAATCTTAACGGTAGCATCTCCCTTGGCTGTTGTAATTGAAGGACGAAAAAAAGAAGAATTATCATAAGTTATTCTCCATGTTGTATTGGATTTGATAGAAATATTGGATTCACTTCCTTCTGCGAAAGCACTAATATTCGTTGGCTCAACACTCAATTCATGAGTTGGTTCAGGTGGTTCTTCTCCCCCATTTGACTCACTACAGCTACTGAATATCAATGCCAGCATGGTGATTATTAAAATATTCATCTTCATATCTTTCCTAATTGCGCTCTTCGTTAATGATAAGGTTGGAATAACCGGAGATTAGACTAACCTCCGGTATTAAAGTTATTAGAATAAAACTACTTTATCAATTGTTGCTGTCACAGCATTAATATCACTAATTTCAGCAGCCATTCCTTTAATGTCAATAACAAAAACTGCTGCACCTTCACTCGTTGATGTAGGATCATACGAAACAGTGTAGGTGCCATCACCGGTCACTGAAGCAACTTGTTCTTGAGTTCCATCTCCCCAATACTGAGGCTCCCAGTCACCATCGGCCAATGAAAAAGCAGTATTATAATTACCCACTGCGTCATCTTGAAGCGTAATACCTCCTAATGTAAATGTTATTTCAATACGATTAGTGAATACCAGGTCATCTCTATTTAAAGGAGGATCAGCTGCAGTGCTGCTATAATCATTATATAATTCTAAACGCAAATTTCCGTTTTCTTCAAGGTCACCATAGACGAACTTAGTATTATCAAAAGCCAGTTCTGTTCCTTGAGGGGATCCTCCATCGTCAGAACCGCTAGCTTGTGGTACTAATTTATAACACATATACTCCGGTTTATCAGTGGCAAGTGCTCCTACCCACATCCCTGTTACATTTCCAGCTTCTTTTTCAATGGATAAAATACGCCACTGATTTTCGGCGGTCGTGCTTAAAGTTACCCAGCCACCACATATTATGAACTCAGGCTTAACACCATCAAAGGTATAGATACCTTTTTCATCCAATGTATAGGTACCTTCCGACTCTGTTCCATCGGGCAATACCATATGAACAGTATTATCTGCTGAATTCATGGTTAATGCAAAATCAACATAAGTAGGTGGTACATCAGCGTTCATACCCGTCCAATCAGCATAGGTATCTGGCGACACCCAATCGGCATTCATTAGCGAGCCATCAAGATTAGCCCAGTTAAATGGTGTTTCAGGCGATAATACCCATTTGATAGATGTGTTTATTACTTGAGAAACATCATCTTTCCAGCCATCAGGTAGAATTGGTTCCGGGTCTGGTAAATCCTCTGGCACATAGTTCTCAGCATATTCATCCGAAACAAAATTCCATACATACAAGTAATCTCCTTCTTCGTTAGTTCGTCTTACACCAACCATTAATTGTATTTCAGTTAGTTCGAGAATTACCAAATCATTATTCCAGTTAGTTGCATTAGCAATAAAATTATTTGAACGAAGAATAGTAGCATCTGTTGTTGTAATAGTATGATTATCTACATTCAAAGAATAAGTTCCTATTTCATCAACACCCTCCGTAACTTTATGAGTAGTCATAACGGCACCATCAATCAAACTAAAAGTCATTCTACTATCCTTATCAGCCTCTTCAATTATCCATTGATTATCACTCCAGGCTGGAGCCCATCCTATTACAGCAGTGCCTGCCTGCCATTCCACCCAAGTTGTTTGAGGTTCACAATAAGTTAAGGGACCTGCAGCAAGGCCATAGTCTCCATAATCTAATCTCCATGTTTTACTATTTCCAACTCCCCCAGAGAGAAACTCCCAAAGTGGATCATTAATGTATTCGAAGTTCGTTGTGGTAATTTCAACCTGCATCGTATCATCCTGAATATAACCACCTGCCGACATTACGCCATATGCAAAATCATAAACACCTGGGAATGCTAATTTAACGGTATCTTTTTCACGTGTTGAACGCCCCAATGGTGTAATCCAATGTGGAGCAGCATCGTCTGTTAAACTCTCAAGCAGCACCATATTAGGGTCTTCAGCATCTTGTACTATACTGTATTTTAATGCATCCTTTGAGATGGTATTACCCAGCTCAAAATCATCGGGCTGACAAGCTACAAAGCCAAGGGCCAGCACCATGACAGCTATGACAATATGAAATATATTTTTCTTCATCTTTTTGTTGTTTAAGTTATTACCAACCGGCATTTTGAGTTAACACACCTGCTGAGCGAGTAATTTGCTGTTGAGGAATTTGCATCAAACCTTTGGTTTCGGTTACCTTAGCTGATTGAATGACCTTATCAGTTTCAACACCACCATTCAATACTTTTGTAGTTGTACCAATAGCATTGGCTGCCACATCAACTCCCTGACGCAATAAATCCCAGTAACGAATACCTTCAAAAGCAAATTCGTAACGACGCTCTACCATAATATTCTCCTTAGTCAGGGCTTTCGGATCCAGGCCGGCACGACGACGCACTTCATCAAAATAACTTTGTGCATTAGCACTACCAAGCTCAGCTGCCATTAACATAACATCCGCATAACGTATGACCACATAATCCTGAAACTGGCTAATCATAAAATTCTCTCCACCATTAATTTCCGAAACATCTCCTACATTTATCTCTCCTGTTTCTTCGTCTTTATACGGACTGGCCATTGGCGTATACTTCTTTACTGTATACCCAGTATATTCACGCTGTCCACCATTATCGAATGAGAGGTCTTCACCTATAATCGAAATGATTGATGCTTCTTTGCGAGTATCTCCATCTTCATATGCTGCATACAAATCAGCTGAAACTGTACAGGCACCCCAACCTTTGCTATAAGGCACATTGTATTCCGTAGCACGCAATCCCATCATTACCAGCCAATGGTTTCCATCAGTGTTACCATTCCAGTCGGATGTAATGTTATGCTTAATTGCAAAAATGGTTTCCTGATTATCCTTACCTGCATAACTTGATTCCAATCCATCGCCGGCTTCGTTTACCATTGCAGATGCTGCCGGCCACAAGTTTTTGAATTCATCAACAAGGCCATAATCACTAACACCCAAAACATCTTCCAACCCTTGTAAAACAGTACTTTTATCAACAACTCCAACTAAGTCTGTTTTTTGATAATAACCTGTGTAAAACAAGAATACACGAGCAAGCAAAGCTTTTGCAGCATATTGATTAACCCGCCCGGGTTCAACTACATTTGTTCCGTTTTCAGCTGCAAACTTCAAATCTTCGGCTATAACTTTATATGTATCATCAATGGGAGCTTGTGGAATATTTCCACTCTCCGGTTCTGTTAATAATGGCACACGTTCCCATATACGTACCATATCAAAGTAACAGTAAGCACGAAGGAAACGGGCTTGAGCTTCGATATTTGTTTTAAAAGCTAAATCGTCTTCCCAATCAATCTGATCCATTTTTTTTAGGAGCATATTCATTCGGTAAATGGCTTTGTAATAATTTTTCCAGTTATCGTTAAGAATATCTGTTTCACCTGGTGAGCGATTAATATCAAACTCATCTAGAACTTGGTAATTATAAGCATCATTATTCCCTGTTGCTCCAAAAGTATTGTCCGATATCACCTCAGATAATACCGGGAAAGCAACACCTGACGCATATAAGACTTGAATTCCATCGTAACAACCTATTATGGCCTTTTCAGCATCAGCTTTTGTCTTATAAAAGTTCTGTTCAGTTATATCGGTAATAGGCTCACTATCTAAAAAGCTATCGGAGCAAGCTGATGCCAAAAGAGCAACTAATAGAACTATATATATTGAAATTTTCTTCATTTCTCTTTCATTTAAAATTTAACATTTACACCTAGCAAAAATGTGCGTGGTCGCGGATAAAAACCTAAATCCACACCAGATGACCCACCCTCTAAGCCATATCCTACTTCAGGATCCATTCCATCATACTTAGTAAATGTGAATACATTCTGACCAGTAGCATAGAGGCGAACTTGCTTAAATAAGCCACTTTGGATAATATTTGAAAAATCGTATCCTAAGGTTACATTGCTAATTCTAAGGAAGTCACCATCTTGAACGTATATATCAGAGAATTGCCAATTCACATTGGTTTCAGTTACTCTAGGTGTATGGTTTGATGTTCCTTCTCCATGCCAACGACCGAGAATAGCCTTTGTATAATTAGCATAACCGTTGGATTGGTTTCGGTAGGATTGAACAATCTGATTACCAGCAACACCATTCGCTAATACAGAGAAGTCAAAACCTTTATAACTAAAACCTAAATTAAAACCATAAGTGTAATCCGGATTTGGATCACCTATCATACCTTTATCATCATCATCAATCACGCCATCGTCGTTGCGATCGATATATATTAGGTCACCTGGTTTAGCATTTGGCTGAATAAGTGTACCATCGGTACTCTTGTGGTTAGCTACTTCTGCTTCGTTCTGAAAAACACCCCCTGTTGACCATCCCCAGAAATAACCTACCGGCATGCCTGTTTCGGCTCTGCGATAAAATTCGCCAGCATTATCGTATAATTGATTAGTTAAGCCATGAACAATCCCATCTTCTGTTGGCACATCTGTTACTTCATTTTTGTTTTTTGCAATATTTGCGCTTATAAAGTATTTAAAATCACCAATATTGTCATTCCAGTTTAATGCTAATTCTATACCTGTGTTTTTAACGGTACCTCCATTAAAGAATGGTGCATCGGCGCCATCGGTTGCATAACCCGGCTTCTCAAGTAGCCAATCTTTAGTTTGCTTATCGTACCAATCAAAATTTACACCTAAGCGAGCATCAATAAAACGAGCATCAAAACCAATATTTATCTGTTCTGAGGTTTCCCAAACAATATCAGGATTACCCAATCGACTTGGGTAAGCCCCAACAGAATTACCTGATGCATCAAAATCGGCCGAACCAAAATAGTAATTAGATGTTCCAATGCTTATTGGCGCTAAATACTGCCAGGCTGCAATATTCTGGTTACCAACTTGTCCCCAACTTGCGCGAAGCTTAAAGAAATCCATCCAATCCTGTCCGGTAGCAAATTCCTCATTGGTGAGAACCCAGCCTGCTGAAACTGACGGAAAATACCCCCAACGATTACCCTTAGCAAAACGAGAAGAACCATCTGCTCTAAATGTAGCATTCAACATATAACGTTCATCATAGTTATAACTCAGACGTCCAAAATATGACAAAAGCATAGACTCATCAAAAGGTGCTCCACCAAATGATAGTCTAGTTAAATCAGTATTTGTTGTATTATCAATATAAGCATGATCAAGATCTGAAATCGTCAAATCAGAGTTACTAACACTAACCCATGATCCTTGATTCTGATATGCGGACATACCAGCCATAGCCGTCATAGAATGCTTATCTATTGTCAAGTCATACGTGGCATAGTTATCCCATGTCAATGCCAGGCCTTTGTTCATCGTTTGGCTAGCCGAATCGAATAAACGTTGGGAATAAATTGATAATTGATATTGCGGTGAATATGAACGTCCTTCTCCTGTATAAAAATCAACGCCTAAACGCGTTCTGAATTTCAAGCCTTTAACTGGATTAATTTCCAAATAAACATCACCAAACAGTTTTTGATTATTGTTACGGCTCTGATTATTTAATACCATTGATGCATAGGGGTTACTTTCTCCATCAAACCAAGGCACCCATTCTTGACCCTGGTACATTACTCCAGCACCTGCCGTGTTATTTAAATAATCTCCATTATCATCATACATTGGTAAAAAAGGACTTGTATTAAAAGCACCCCTTAATGAATTATTATATTGGTTCCCTACAGAAATACCATTTTTATCAACATAGCTGAATGTTAAGTGCTGTCCAACTTTTACTATATCATCAAACAGCTTATGTTCTGTATTAACCCTAAAAACATATCTATTGTAGTCCGAAACATCAGGACCACCCATTACTCCTTCTTGTCCTGTATATGACATGGACATGGAATAAACAGATACATCATTACCTCCGTTCAAGCCGAATGAATAGTTTTGAGTAACTGCATTGGGATAGATCATCTCATCAATCCAGTCGGTTCCTTCACCCATGGCTTCAATTTCATTTTGTGTAAAATGAGCACTCTTGCCTGAATTGATAGCGGCTTCATTCATTATAACAGCATATTCTTTACTGTTCAACATACTGATTTGACGCGATGGATTCTGAACACCATAATAGGCATCAAAATTTACATTCATTTTACCTGCCTTACCTGTTTTGGTTGTTATTAAAACTACACCATTGGCAGCCTGTGAACCATAAATCGCAGCTGAAGCGGCATCTTTTAAAATATCTATACTTTCAATATCTGCATTATTCAAATAGGAAATATCACCTGTTTGCACTCCATCAACAACATATAAAGGACCAGAATTACCTATGGTTCCAACTCCGCGAATTCGCACATTCATACCTTCTCCTGGCTGACCTGATGTAGATGTTATTTGAACTCCGGCTGTTTGCCCTTGCAAGCCTTCCAGGGCACTGGTTGTACTTTGTTTAGCAATATCATCTCCACTAACCTGAACCGTTGCACCAGTTACCAATTTCTTTTGCTGAACTCCATATCCAACAACTACAACCTCATCGAACTCAGAAATATTCTCAATCAATCTGACATCAATAATTGATTGATTCGAAATTACAATCTCTTGATTTTTAAACCCTATGAAGGAAAAGATAATAACATCTCCTTCCTGGACTGTAATTGAATAATTCCCATTAACATCTGTGATACCTCCAGAAGTGGTTCCTTTAACCATCACGTTAGTTCCTGGTATTGGTTGATTATCATTAGCTGACACCACATTACCAGTAATGGTTCTTTTTTCTTGTGCATTTGTTACCATCGCAGTGAGTAACATAAAAGCAAGAACAGCTATGTACCTATAATTAATAGGTATTAATCCAGCTGAAATTGCATTCCGTGCTTTTTTCATAATCATAAAATCAGATTTAAGTAAAACTCGATTATTTAATCTGCACAAATCTATTAGTGAAGCCTCCGAGTGTCATTAACAATTGTTAACAGTGACTACAGGAATGATAACAGCACCCTCAATAATGATAACTAATCAAGCATCAAATGTTAACAATAAACAGCATATCTATATAGTTATCTAGGCATTACACAGCTATTAACTATTTATTATTAGATTCTCATTTTAAATCCATAGTATAATGCTAGAATGATTATCTAATAGGTTTGATTTAATTAAAAAAGCCTGTACAACGTTTTGCACAGGCTTTTTAATTCGGTAAAATAGTTTGAAGACCTCTACCGTTGATAATTTGATTCTTATATATTGTTATGCTCGGTAAAAACTCCAAGTTTTAGGTACTTGTTATAAATAACAGTATAAGCATCTACATTTTTTGCTATTGGATGATATTCTTTCTCAAACCCCTTACCCATAGCCTTTTGCGCATCTTCCACTTTCTCATAAGCACCTGCTGCTGTGGCAGCAAACATAGCTGCTCCAAAGGCACAAGTTTGCTCAGTTGTAGCTACTTTTATTGGCATATTTAATACATCTGCTAAGGTTTGCATCACAAAAGGTGATTTTTTAGCTACGCCTCCTAAGCCAATAATTCCATTAATTTCCACCCCTTCACGAGCAAATCGGTCAACAATGGCTTTTGAACCAAAGGCTGTTGCTTCAACCAAAGCGCGGAAAATACGAGGTGCTGTTGTACCCAGCTTTAAACCGGCAATAGAACCAGTTACTTCCTGACTGGCATCAGGCGTACGACGACCATTCATCCAGTCAACCGCAAGCACGGTTGATTCTTCCATCGGAATAGCCATTGCTTCTTCAGCTAGTTGAGGAATGATGGCATCCATTGTTTCGTCAATTAATTTGGCCTTTGTTGCAGCATCAACAATTTCTGATTTTGCTAGAATATTTTCGATAGGCCAGGCCAAAACCTTTTTAAACCACGCATAGATATCACCAAAAGCAGACTGACCAGCTTCTAAGCCAACATAACCTGGAACAACCGAACCATCAACCTGACCACAAATACCGGCAATTAACTTATCTCCGATTTGCTCATAAGGAGCAATCATGATATCGCAAGTTGATGTACCAATAGCGCGAGCCAATACATTAGGTGTTACTTCGCCACCAACTGCTCCCATATGACAATCGAAAGCGCCTACACCAACTTTTACATTGGTTGTTAAACCAAGGCGTTCTGCCCATTCTGTCGTCAGATTACCAACAGCTACATCACTGGTGTAGGTATCTTTATACAATCGATCACGATAGCCGTCTAAAACAGGATCTAATGCACTCAAGAATTCTTGTGGCGGCAAGCCGCCCCAGCTCTCATGCCACATAGACTTATGACCCGCTGCACAACGGCTCCGAGGTACCTCCAATGGATTTTCTTTACCCGTTATAAGAGCTGGCATCCAATCGCAATGCTCTATCCATGAAAAGGAAGCGTTTCGTACGGCTTCATCTTCGCGTAAGACATGTAAAACCTTTGCCCATACCCATTCTGATGAATAAATACCACCTTCGTATTTTGTAAAATCTTGCTTAAATACATTTGGCATGTGGAATGTTGGATGAATCCGCTGAATTGTTTCAGGTGTTCTTCCTTCACTCCAATTATGAGCCAGTTCGTTTATTTCTGCTGCTTCTTTTACAGCTGTATGGTCTTTCCACAATACAAACATAGCATTGGGATTCTCGGCAAATTCTGGCAATAAAGCAAGAGGTGTTCCTTGCTCATTGACCATAACGGGTGTACTTCCGGTCGTGTCAAAAGACATTCCAATTATATTTTCGGCAATCCCATCACCCGCTTTCGCTAAGGCATCTTTTACGATGTACTCCATCACTTCAATGTAATCCAAAGGATGTTGACGATACATGTCCTTAGCTGGTTCACAATACTTACCTTCTATCCAACGTGGATAATATTTTACCGATGATGCTAATTCCTCACCTGTTGCCACGTCCACAATTACCGAACGGGCTGAATCAGAACCGTAGTCTAATCCGATTACATATTGTTTTTTCATTTGTTTTGATTTATTAAATTCATACACAAAGCATCGACTGTAATTCCTCGTGCTTGACATATTTCAACCTGATTAAATATCATAGTCCCTCCAGAACGCATATTTAAAACAGCTATTAGTCTTTTATTAGTCTTTTTATATGCTTTAATCAGAATTTTATTTGAGGGCTGCCCATTATACAGACAAATTCCTTTCTTACTATAAATAGTAACATACTCTATCATCTCTGAAGACTTTATCTGCTCCATCATCCTATCCTTTATCTCCATATCAACCTCTCAATTAAAACACTAAAAATTCACCATGGCTTTAATCACGCCATTCTTGTATAGAGTAACATTTTCAAATGCTTCTGCTGCTTCACTATACGAGTAATTATGAGTAATCATTTGCTCATAATATTTTGGATTGGCAGTAATCATTTCAATGGCCTCTTCAAATGAGTTATTCTGTCGACGAACATTCTGAACACATATTTCTTTTCGTCGCATCAGGTCCATATTAAACTGTAAATGCTTGGTTTCAGGAATACCCACAAACATCAATTTACCACCAGGTTTGAGTATTCGTAAGGCCTGGTCTAGTGCCTCTTGTTTGCCACAACATTCATACACTACATCAAAGCCTACTTTATTCTTTTCCAATAACGATTCCTCGTCATCAGGGTAAGTACAGGACTGTGCCCCCATTCTCAAGGCAAACTCTTGTCGGTATGGAAGTGGTTCAGTCATTATCACTTGTTCCTGACCAAATTCAAGGCAAGAAGCAAGAACACTTAAACCGATTGGCCCAGCGCCAAGAATAGCCGCTTTCGTATTAGCCTGTTTCATACCTGAAAGCTTGAATGCATATAGACCAATGGATAAGGGTTCGGCTAAAACTGCTAGTTGAGGCGTTAATTGCTCTGATACTTTTATACAACAGCTCTCTGGCATGATATAATATTCACTCATGCAGCCCTCTGCCTGACCAGGACATCCTAAAAAGCGCTGATTCAGGCAGGTGTGACGTCGGTCGTTTAAGCACTCTGAACACTCTCCACAGTAGATAGTTGGTTCAATAGCCACTTTGTCTCCAATTTGTAAGCTTGTGACTTCTGAACCTATTGCCACCACTTCACCTGCGGCTTCGTGACCAACACCCCATGGGTATTGAAGTACCTGCGAGCCAATACTGCCTTCATTATAGTAATGAATATCTGAACCACAAACGCCCACTGAGCGGATAGCTACTTTCACATCATGACTATTCAGCTTATTTGGTTCTTTGACATCAACCACATCAACCTGACGAATACCTGTTATTCTTACAGCTTTCATAGTTACCTATTTCCCTTGCCCGTAATAAGCATTTTTTCCATGCTTGCGGTTAAAATGCTTCTCAACTAAATCAGCATTCATATCGGTTTGCGAATTTATCTGCTTGGCTACATACGCCATTTTTGCCACTTGCTCCAATACTACACTGTTATGAACGGCATCATGTGCATCTTTACCCCAGGTAAAAGGGCCGTGGTTCTTCACTACTACACCCGGCACATGCATGGGGTTTCTTTCTTTGAATGATTCGACAATAACAGTACCCGTCTCTTTCTCATAGGCCGTTTCAATTTCGGCTTTGGTCATCGCTCGTGCACATGGTATATCGCCATAAAAATAGTCGGCATGCGTTGTGCCCAATACTGGCAAATCTATGCCTGCTTGCGACCAAGCTGTGGCATAGGTGGAGTGCGTATGCACAACACCTCCTACCTCCGGAAAAGCTTTGTACAATTCCAGATGTGTTGGCGTATCGGATGAAGGACGCATATCGCCCTCCACCACATTACCTTCTAAATCCACCACAACCATATCAGATGCTTTCATCACATCATATTCCACACCACTGGGTTTAATCACCACTAATCCCTTTTCGCGGTCAATGGCACTTACGTTTCCCCATGTGAAAATCACTAGGTTATGCTTCACCAAATCAAGGTTGGCTTTAAAAACTTCTTTTTTTAATTGTTCTAACATCTTCTTATTGATTTACCAGAAATAAATGTAGAATGCGGCTGTTAAGCCAAGAATTACAACTGTATGTATTACGTCCCAATGGTTCCAGCTAGAACGCGTGGCCGCAATTTGTTCTGGTGTTGATGTTCCAAATACCAAGCCTTGTATTTTTTCTTCAGAAGGAGCTTCCGTAAAGAAACTAACTATTACCACAACAAGTATACAGGCCAGTAACATCCATCCGCAGAAAAACAACCAATTAGTATCAAAAAATACCGTTTTAAATAAAGAATCTCCAGCCGTTTCAACAGTATTGTAATATACTTTAGCTCCAAGTCGAGTTATACCAATAATAAAACCCGACATTAATCCCCAGAATCCTCCTTTAGCAGATGCTCGTTTCCAGGCAATCCCCATTAAGAATGCAGCAGCAATACCAGGAGCTAATACCGATTGAACATCTTGTAAATATTCATACAATACATCTCCGATACTTCGCATTATTGGTATCCACAAAATACCTAAGGTTACGATAACTACCGTAGCTACCTGACCAATCTTTACTAATTTCTTCTCTGGGGTATCTGGCTTATATCGTTTATAAAAATCAATTGTAAACAACATTGCCGAAGAGTTAAATAACGAAGCTAAAGAACTCATTAATGCTGCTAAAATACCGCAAACAACTAATCCCTTTACTCCTGCAGGAAGTAACTGCGCAACCAATGAAGGAAAGGCCGCATCTGCACTAGGTAGAACATATAATTCCCCATTCAACATCACATCTCCTTTAGCACTCATTGCATAAGCAATCATACCAGGAATAAGAAATAAAAATACAGGTAGTAATTTTAAATATGCCCCAAAGATAGTTCCCCTACGAGCATGTTTTTCATTTTTACCAGACAATACACGTTGTACAATAAACTGATCTGTACACCAATACCAGAAACCAATGACAGCTGAACCAATTAGTGCACCCAACCAAGGAAAATCAGCATCTCTATTATCTCTGATTAAATTCACCATACTATCGCCATATTCATTAACTGATGTAGCACCTGTTATAGCTAGTACTTGTTCCCAGCCTCCTACAGCTTTTAAACCAAGAACAACTATAATTAATGACCCTCCTAATAATATTGGTGTTTGTAGTACAGATGTATATAATACAGACTTCATTCCTCCGAAAATGGTATATACAGCTGTTAATAAAACTAATCCGATAGCAGAAATCCAAAAGAAATCAATCCCCCACATTTCCTCAATACCAAATACTTGTTGAAATACAAGTCCTCCAGCATATACAGTTACGGCTACTTTTGTTAACACATAACTTACTAAAGATATCAGCGACAATACAGTCCTTGACTCTTTATTATATCTACGTTCCAGGAATTCTGGCATAGTAAGTACCATACTTCTGGAATAAAAAGGAACAAAAACCCATCCCAGAATCAATATCATCCAACCTTGAATTTCCCAGTGGGCCATTGCCATACCACTCGAAGCTCCAGCACCTGCCAAACCTATCAAGTGTTCTGATCCAATATTGGAAGCAAAAATAGACGCTCCAATAGCAATCCAGGAAGCATCACGGCCGCCTAGAAAATAATCTTCAGAGTTCGCATTCTTTTGGCTAACAACCCATAAAATTATGGCCACCAACAGAACGAAAAACACACCAATAACAATCCAATCTAATGTTACCATTTTATTAGTTTTAAAGAGAGTTGGCTTTTATCTAGAGCCAACCTCTTATTTAATGACTATAAACCTTTTGCTAAATGATAGTAAAGATCATTCCACTGTAATTCTTTTTTGAACTCTGGAATTTTCGTACCCTTATCAATAACCACAGCCTCAATTCCTGCCATTTCAGCAAAATCTTGTAAATCTTCAACTGTTAAGTCATATGAAAAACTAGTATGATGCGTACCTCCAGCTAAAATCCATGCAGCTGCTCCTACTTCAAAATTTGGTTGTGGAATCCATAGTGCACTCGCCACAGGAAGCTTAGGTAACTCTTGTGAGTCAATACAGTCAACCGTATTAATAATCATTCTAAAACGGCTTCCCATATCAATAACTGTTGCAGCAACTCCTGAACCTGTTTTACTTGTAAATACAAGGCGAGCTGGATCATTTTTGCCACCAATTCCTAATGGGTGTACTTCTAACTTTGGTTTATGATCTGCTATTAAAGGACATACCTCTAACATATGAGCTTGTAAAATCGAACTTTTTTCTCCATCGAAATTCAAGGTATAATCCTCTAAGAATGAACATCCTTTGTAATCAGACATTCCTTGACTCATGAACCACATCTGACGACATAATGCTGCTGTTTTCCAGTCTCCCTCAGCACCAAAGCCATAACCATCAGCCATTAATCGCTGCGATGCTAAACCAGGCAATTGGTCTACCCCTTCTAAATCATCGAAATTAGTGGTGAAAGCCTTAGCTCCCTTTTTCTCCAGATAACGACGCAAGCCTATTTCTATTCGAGCTGCATGTACCACTTGATTACGTGCTTCTCCGCCTTCTTTACAATTATCAGCTAAATCATATTCAGACTCATAAATTTTAACCAGTTCGGCGACATCTTCATCACTCACATTATCCTGAACTTTTACTAAATCCGCAATTGGACTATAGTCTACATGATAACCGAAAACTCTTTCTGCTTCAACCTTATCTCCATCAGTTACAGCAACATTATTCATTTGATCGCCAAAACGAATAATTAACATATCTTGAGAGTCAGCCCACGCAGCTGCAACACGCGACCATCCTGCCACTTTTGAAACAACTTTTGGATCCTGCCAATGCCCCACTACTACTTTACGATCCATGCGCATACGTGCCATTATATGACCAAACTCTCTATCTCCGTGAGCGCTTTGATTTAAATTCATAAAATCCATGTCTATCTCTTTCCATGGAATTTCTTTATTATACTGTGTATGTAAATGAAGTATAGGTTTTCTTAACTCCTGAAGCCCGTGAATCCACATTTTAGCGGGTGAAAAGGTATGCATCCAAGTAATTAAACCGATACAATTCTCTGCACCATTTGCTTCTCTGCAGATTTTATGTATTTCTGCGGAACCAGTTCCTGTAGGCTTACAAACTACCTTTACAGGAATATCTGATGAAGCATCAAATGCTGCAGCAATTTCTTTTGAATGTGAAGCAACTTGATCTAAAGTTTTTTGCCCATACAAATGCTGACTACCAGTAACCAACCAAACCTCTAACTGATTTAATGTTTTCATAATAACTTGATTTAACTTCGCCCATAATTAAAGAATCAACTACTATATTGTATATCTCTCTTTTACAGACTATTTAATTTTTATAATTGATTTTTATTCATTATATATAGTACTTTGTACTATTATACTATCAAAAAATTTTAAATTTTCACAATACGTTCAAAAGACTTGTCCTTTGCACCATCAATAAATTTAAAATAATAGGCACCACGTCTCGATTCTGTTGTATTTCTTTCATCTAAACGTTGAAGTACTTTTAAAGACAATACTTTCTTTCTAAAATTACCAGTATCTAATTCTTTCTGAAAAATAGCTTCATATAATTTACGCAACTGTAATAAGGTGAATTGATCTGGTAATAGCTCACTTCCCACCAACTCCAGTCCAGCCTTAATTTGCAATTTCTCCAGTGCTTTATCAACCATTTCTTTATGATCAAAGACTAGGTTTGGTAGAGCTTTCAAGGACCACCAATGTGCACCGTTTTCCTTTACTTTATCTGCTTTATGCTTATCTATTCTAATGAGTGCAAAATAAGTTAAACTAATAACCCTATCTTCACTATCCCTATCAGGGTTTGTAAATGCCTGCACTTGTTCTAAATAAATATCGTCTAATCCAGTAATATTCTTTAGAATCCGACGAGCAGCTGTATCCGACGATTCTTCTTCTCCAACAAACCCTCCCATTAACGACCATTGCCCTTTAGCCGGTTCAAAGCCGCGGTGATAAAGCAATAATTTTAAATCGTCATCAACATAGCCGAAAATAACACAGTCGATGGCGACAAAATATTTGGAAAATTTGTTGTACTTTTCTCCCATAATTATCATATCTAGAACAAATATATTAATAGTATTTGGTACTATTATATTTTAAGTACACTTTTTTTGCTAATTCTTTCATAGCCCTCACTTTACATTAATTCAATTCAAAAATACTTCACCGATTCTAACCAATCAAAGAAGAACACTCTTTTACGACGTTAACTCAATTAATCTAGGTTCTATTATATCCTTTAAATTTGTTACGTTTCATAGTAACATTTCACTTTTGAGTTATCAAATCTCGTAACCTTTTCTGCATACATTACTCAATTAGAGGCAATAATTTAATCACACCATAACTACTCCTCATTTTGTCTAAAATCAGGAAATCCATCCATAGTCCAGTTAATTACCCTTGCACGAGTATGCCGATTGGGATCGGTTAAAGGAGAACCTCTTAAGCGCTTGTAATTTCTGGCATGATAAATCATAACATCCGTTGTTCCATCTTCAGAAACTGTAAAAGAGTTATGTCCCGGACCAAACCGATTCATTTCCTCGTTTGTAAAAAAAACTGGTTCTTCTGACTTATTCCATGATTCAGCATCTAATAAATCCGCATTTTCGTCAGCCCAAAGAAGTCCGACACAATAAGTATCATCAGTAGCACTTGCCGAATAAGTCATGAATATTTTCCCATTCTTTTTTAATATTGCAGGCCCCTCATTCACACTATAACCCTTTCTTTCCCAATCAAATTCGGGATTACTAATCACAACTTCCTTTCCCTTTAACTTGATTGGCGAATCCATTTCTGAAATCAACAAGGACGTATTTTCACCTTCTCTAACATGTTGTGCCCATACATAATACTTTCTCCCTTTATGCTCAAAAAAAGTGGCATCAAGTGAAAAAGAGTCATGCGCAGTTAAAATTCGCCCTTCTTCTTTCCATTCTCCCTGCATGGGGTCCTGCGAATCATTTGAAAGGGCATACATTCGGATATTCCAGGCCTTTTCAGTTTCTCCAGCGGCAAAATAAATGTACCACTTGCCATCAATCCGATGAAGCTCAGGGGCCCAAATATTGTTCCCCATCACCCCTTTGTCATATTTTCGCCAGATTACCCTAGCTTCAGCAGCAGACAAGCCATTTATTGTGTTGGATTGACGCATCTCTATCCTATCGTATTCAGGAGCTGTAGCCACGTAATAGTAAACATTATCAACTTTTAAGACCCAAGGATCTGCCCGTTGCTTGACAACTGGATTGTTGTATTTAATATCGGACTGACAACCTGTTAGTATACTCATCAAAAGAAGTATACTTTGGATGCTATTGATAATTCTATTCTTGTACTCTAAATGCATACACACATCTTACGGATCAACCTAATTATTTTTCCAATGAAATTAAAACTACTGATTTAGCTGGAATCTTAAGTTTAAGCTTCCCTTTCTTTGGTTGTTTTAGAGAAAATTGCTTAAGCGTTACCTCTTCTTCTTTCCCAAACTCATTCAATGAATTAATTTTTTCACCTCCAATGATCTGACCAGAAGCTTTTGTGTATTTCTCACCCAGGATATCGTATTCAAACTCAACATCATTATTCGGATCCAGGTTACAAACAGTCAGGTTTAACTTTCCATCCTTTGTTGAAGCCGAAGCATGAAGAACCGGCAACTTCTCTCCTCCAACTTCATAATCGTCACATTCTATGCTTAATGGAACCAATGTAGCATCTTGATGAACGCTATACATTTTAAATACATAGTACGTTGGTGTTAAAACCATTGTCTCACCCTTAGTCAATATCACCGCCTGAATTACGTTAACCATCTGGGCGATGTTGGCCATTTTGATGCGATCAGCGTGGTTGTTGAACATGTTCAACTGCATACCGGCACAAAGCGCATCCCTTAATGTATTCTGTTGAAACAAAAAGCCTGGATTGGTTCCCGGCTCAACATCATACCACGAGCCCCACTCATCAACAATCATATCAATCTCTTTATTCGGATCATACTTATCCATAATGGCAGAATGATTATTAATAAGCTCTTCCATATACAGAGCTTTTTGCAAGGTAAGATGGTATTCTGCTTCATCAAATTCAGTCGCTGAACCTTTGTTACTCCAGCCTCCAGGGTGCACATAATAGTGAAGTGAAAGTCCATCTACAATATGCTTATGATGAACCAGTTTTTTCATCATCACTTCAGTCCAATTATAATCTGCAACATTCGCACCCCCAGCGATTTTGTAATCTGCACCATGGCAATAAGTCGCATAATTACGGTATAAATCAGCATAATACTCCGGTGTCATATTACCTCCACAGCCCCAGTTTTCGTTGCCTATTCCCCAATATTTTACTTTCCAGGGCTCATCACGACCATTCTCTTTTCTCCATTCGGTCATTGGACTCTTATTTGGCGAAGTCATATACTCCACCCACTCTTTGGCTTCGCGAACCGAACCCGAACCTACATTAAGGTTTATGTATGCTTCGGCTCCAATCAACTCACAGAAGTCCATAAACTCATGTGTTCCAAAACTATTATCTTCCGTAACACCACCCCAGTGCACATTAACAATTGATGGGCGAATCTTTTTTGAGCCAACTCCATCTTTCCAGTTATATGTATCCGCAAAACACCCTCCTGGCCATCTCAATAAAGGGATGTTCATTTCTTGTAAAGCGTCGATGACGTCTACCCTAAAGCCCTTGATATTATCAATCAACGATGTGTCCCCAACATAAAACCCATCATAGATACAACGACCTAAATGCTCAGCAAAGTGACCATAAATATCTCTGTTTATTTTTGTTTTAGCCGAGTCTGTATGCGCGGTAATTTTGTTTTGTGCAAATACTGTTGACGAAACCAACAATAATGCGGCAATAAAAAAAGATTGAAGTCTCATGTTATAATGTTTATTTTAATTTATCTTACTTTCTTTCCCCATATTCCATGACCATTAGGCAATATTCCGCTAAATAAAATGGTCTCGCGCTCCTGCTCCCAGTCGCACCCTCTGAATATGGCACATTCGATTGGCTTGTTCTCATCATCAAGCAGTGTTAGTACACCATCAATGTATTCAAACGACTTTATGCCAGCTATTTCTCTCCCTTGAACCTCGCCGTCTGCATCAAATATTGCTTCTTTTGACACATTAAATGCCGTGGGCTTATATTGCCAGCCACCAGGGGCTCTCAGCTTCTTATCTAAAATATCTTTCAGCTCGATAATTTCCCACGAACCAGCTAACTCAGCCTTATTGATTTCACTCTGATCATCAAGTGCATTGTACCGTTCAGGAGATAAAACCGGCCATCCGTTTGATAACCACTTGACTTCGCGCACATGCATTTGAAGCATCAGGTTATCGGGTGCCAAACGTCCCTGATGCATCACATAATACTTCCCTTCATCATTTAGCACAGCATTGTGAGCAACTCCAGACCATCCAACATGATTATTAAACATATAGCTATAGGTTAAAATCGGGTAATTATCCCTTGTGTCGCTCATGTCATTTCCAAAATAATCGAGGAAGGGGCCGGTTGGCGATTTAGAACGACCAACACGGATATTATAAAAATTAAACAATGAATCGTAGGACACAAACAGGTAGTACATATCCTGCTCTTCATTGTAGATTATTTCAGGCGCTTCAATTACCCGTTCGTCACCTCCTTTCAGACGAGCAATCAGATGCCCCTGGTCGCCATCATTTAAGGCAAGGCCTGTTTTTGGGTCCAACTCCATGCAATACAAACCACCAAAGAATGAACCATATACCATCCAGTCTCTACCTGTTTTACTATCCGTTATAACCGATGGATCAATCGCATTCATCAGGCTTTCCTTGGATGTTTTTACCACTTCACCTTTATCGAGCCAGGGGCCAAGAGGCGAGCTTGCAGTGGCCATCCCGATAAAGGAAGCATTAGAACCAAAATAGGATACTGAGTAGTACAAACGGAACTCGTCATCGACCTGACGAATAAATGGAGCCCACATGTTATCGGCCGCCTTTCTTCCATTTGCTTGCTTCACGTAATCGTAAGCTTCGGCCGGTGTTTGGTCAAATACCCAACCCTCAAAATTCCAGTTTATCAGATCTTTTGAGCTCCGAATTGGAATTTTGCCCACATGCACCGAGTCATCTTTAAAATTGATATTTGGCGGTGCGTAATAGGCACCCGTCGCATACACATAATAAGTATCTCCAACCTTTATACACGAAGGGTCGTGCACATTGGCCGCATTCCACTCATACCGGTGGCTCAAGCTGGCAATGCTTGTATAATCATCGGCGTATGGAAGCTTTTTGTGTTCTTTGGTGATATTGGTTTCACACGCACAAAGCCCAACGAAACTCAATAGTATATAAGGTAAATATTTCATCCTACAACTTTTTCTTTAATCGTTATAAGACAAAAGTAACTTCAGGATGCAACTATTGAGAGGACAATCGTTTTTATAAGGAGGATAGATGTGGACAACACCTTACCATAAGCACGAAACCATTATATATCAGCAAATAAGCACAAGTTTTGCACACGCTTTAAGATAGAGAATTACCCATTTATACACTTACATATTCACTTGGAGAGCATTTATAAAACTTTTTAAAGACACGGCTAAAATACTTTGGATCGTTAAAACCAACCATTACCGCCACCTCGGCCACCTGATATTTTTTCGATTTGAGCAGAGGAATTGATTTTTTTAGCCGTGAAACATTAATGTATTCATTGGGCGATACATTGGTTAAAGCCTTTAGCTTTTTGTACAACAAACTACGGCTAACAAACATTTTAGATGCAAATGTCTCGATATCGAAAGTTGGATCGGCGTAGAATTCCGATACCACATGATTGACCTTCTGCATAAAATCTTCGTCTAGTGTACTGCCTTTTAAATCGGCTTCAGCGTCGGTGTTTTGAAGATAAATAGCCTTTAGCTTTTGCCTGTTGTCAATCAAACTTCTGATTTTTGCCTCTAAAAATGCGAAACTAAACGGCTTAGTGATGTAATCATCTGCGCCAACACCCAATCCTTCCAATTGATTTTCTTCCATTCCTTTAGCCGACAATAAAACTATCGGCATATGGCTAGTATTCAGATTATTCTTTAACTGTTTACACAAATCCAGCCCATTCAGGCGAGGCATCATAATATCACTAACCACCAAATCGACTTCTTTCTGCAGAGCCAGTTCAGAACCTTCCTGTCCATCTTTTGCAGCAATAACATGATAGTTTTCGGCAAGCGACTCCGTAAGGAATTGCCTTAAATCATCATTGTCTTCAACAATTAATACATGGGCTTTATCGGCATCGTTAACTGGCTGATTACTTCCTTGATTGGCAGCCTCTTTTATCAAATTCACTTTTTGATTCAAGGTAACGGAATCTGCAACTCCCTCTTCTACAATTGTGTAATCATCAAAACTTTCTTTTTCAATCGGTAAGATCAGTTTGAAGCTGGCCCCTTTACCGTACTCACTGCTAAGATTAATTTGCCCATTCAATTTAATCACTAATTCTTTTACCAACGACAAACCAATACCGGTACCAAAGCCCAGGTTATTATCAGCCCGGTAAAAGCGATCAAATACTTTTTCCTGTATTTCCGGCTTAATACCCTGGCCATTATCCGTTACAATTACCTCTATGATTTTTTGGGATTCACTGTTTTTTTCCAGATTTAAAGACAGTTCGACTTTACCCGACTCTGACGAATATTTGAAAGCATTGGCCAGCAGGTTGAACAGAATATTCTCCAGTTTTGATTTGTCAAACCAGCCGAAATAATCCGCCTGACTCACATTTGTCAAGTATGTAATGTGCTTATCCTCAGCTAAGACTTTAAAAGCTTCACCTATCTCCACAATTACTTCATCCAGTTTTCCCTGCTGTAACTGCACCTGCAGTTTACCGGCTTCAAGTTTTCGAAATGTTAAAATCTGATTGGTCAGAAGTAACAAACGTTCCGCATTGCGCTTCACAATTTTAATGGTTTTTTGGGCGGCTTCCGGCAGTTGATTATTCCCTGAACTTAACAAACGCTGAATGGGAGAAATAATCAATGTCAATGGGGTTCTGAATTCGTGCGAAATATTGGTAAAAAACTGCATGCGCATTTGATGAATACTTTCCACCTCCTCATTCAGCGCAATTAACTGGTCTCGTTGTGTTCGAATCTCACTATTTTGTTCTTCCAGCTGTGCTTTTTGCTTTTCAATTTTTGCACTTCGCTTCTCTAACTGTTCATTCGTATCAAGCAAGCGCTGTGAACTGACTTCTAACTGCTGGTTTTTTTCATTGATTTCAATCGTCCGTTCCTTCACTAATTGTTCCAGCCTTTTGTTTTGCATCGACATTCTGAACGAACGATAACGGATGTAGCCTGCCATCATAAGTACTGCTATCAGAATCATCAGCAACTTAAACCACAATTCTTGCCAGAAAGGGGGAATAATTTCGATATACACCTGAGTAAACTCATCGTTCCAGACCCCTTCATCGTTGGTTGATTTCAGTTCGAACAAATACACTCCTCCGGCCAGGTTGGTATACGAAGCCACCCGTCGTTTCGAATCGACATTAACCCATTCTTTATCAACACCATCTAAGCGATAGGCGTATTTTATTTTGGATGAATGAAGAAAATCCATTGCCGAAAACTCCAATGAAAACACATTATCCTTGTGCGATAATGAAATGGTATCGACAGCAAATGAGGCTCTGTGCAAGGGAGTAACTCCATTGTGCACATCGCCGGGAACAACCTTTTTATTATAAATTTTAAGTGCGGTTACAATCGGTTTAGTTTCAAAAGGAAATTTTTTAATCCGATCAGGATCGAAGTAATTCAGTCCATTTAAACCTCCAACATATAAATTACTATCGGCATCTTTAAATCCGGCCGACCAATAATACTGGTTGTTTCTTAAATTATCCTGCTTGTAATAATTGATAAAATGTTGCGCTTCAATATTAAATTTTGACAAGCCATTTTCGGTGGTTATCCACAAATTGTTGTTATCGTCGCAAAGAAGCGAATAAACAATATTGTTAGCCAATCCGTCTTGCTGATTAAAGTTTATAAATTCGTAGTTACCATTTTCTGTTTCAACGCATTTGGCAATTCCTCCTCCATAAGTACCAATCCAAATGGTTCCTTCAGCATCGATATTTAAGGTGGTTATGTAATTATCCGGCAGGCTGTTTTTCTCATTCGTTTCTTTATACCAAACCTGTTCATAGCGCGAAATAACTGTCGGTTCATCATCTTTAATAAGCTTACCATTGAAGCGATGCAAGCCATCGGTGGTTCCTACCCAATAGAAACCATTCTTATCTTCCTGAATACACCCTACCTCCCAGTTTTCAATGGCACCACCACCGGCAGGCTGAATACTGTAAAAGCGGTCATCTTTCTCATTATAAATACACAAGCCTCCTTGCGTACCAACGAGCACTTCACCTTTTTTGTTAACATAGAAAGTGGAAATAAAGTCACTTGGTAAGCCTTTATCGATATGATACGATACAAACCGTTCACCCTTCCCTTTTCTCAACATTTGAACACCCATGCCCCACGTACCTACCCAAATATTGCTTCGTCTATCTTCGTAAATGCAGGTTATAAAGTTGCTTTCGATCGAATTAGGGTCATTTATCCTGTTTTGATAAAATTTTAATTGACTATCTTTTTGATTAATGCGGGCCAATCCATTACCTGCTGTTCCTACCCAAAGCGACTGCTCATTCTTATAAATTGAGTTAATAATGCTCCGGTTTAGAACGGAGTAATCAGAATCAAAACCATCAAGAGCGTTAAATGCCTTTTTGTGAATATTATAATAGACCAATCCAACTTTATCGGTACCTACCCAAACATCGCCCTGGTTATCGGTAAAAATAGAACGGATGAACTCCACATGAACATCTTCGTTTGTATAATTAGGCAGATGAAACCGATTGACCTGATTATCATCCAGATTAAGAGAACACAAGCCTCCCAGTGTACCAATAATCAGCTCATTATTAACTTTTGTAATGGCGGTTACATTGGAATGATATAAAGAATTGATATTACTACCATCATGATTTAACCATTCAATAACGCCTGCTTGCTTTTTATATAGAAACAAACCATTATTGGTTCCAATATACAGGTTGTTTGCATCGTCCAATAAACATTGGATATACGCCGGATTATAAGTGCTATCATTATACTGATAGGCGTTAAACTTATCCGAAATCGGATCGTGTATCATTAGCCCAGCTACTGTCCCAAGAAAAATAGCGTTATCCACCCCTTTGTAAATACATAAGGGCGATGAAGCGTTCTCAAAGGATTGATAACGTCCTTTTACTTCAATTCCTTCCTTTGTTTCCTGCAGCTTATAAACCCCGTTTACTTTGGTTACAAGCCAGAGGTTTTCCCCATCGTGCAAGGTTTGAACAATATCCTGATTGAACAACAAGTGAATATTAGCCTGCTCAATTTTTAGAAACTTCCCCGATAACAGATTTAATATTTGCAGTCCCTTCTGGGTGGTCACATATAGTAAATCCTGATGGTTGGTCGATAAATGCAAAATCCGATTATCCAACAGCTGATCTTCATCCCCATTTGAATAATAGTAATCAAAACCATATCCATCGTACCGGCATAAGCCATTATCAGTTCCAAACCAAATGAATCCAAACGCATCTTTTGTTATGGACTGCACGGTATTTTGAGGCAAACCATCGTCTATGTTAATGTATTCAACACGCGGGGTTCTTTGGCTATATCCCTCAAAAGGCACCAAAAACAAAAGAAGAAAAACAACGATGGGTAACGGATGATTTTTCATAAACAGCTTTAAATATAACAAAACAATGCTAAGGTATAGTTCTGATTTGGGCTGATATTAATTGAATATCAAACAATACACAAATATATATATAGCTCGTAATAAAAAAAAAGAAGGCTGCCAAAACAACCTTCTTTTTTAAACAAACTATATACTAACTACTCAGTTCTGAATGCATAAACACACACCGAATAATACGCTTCTCCCGGGTTTAAAAGCGTCGATGGGAAATTTGGTTTATTGGGTGTATCCGGAAAATGCTGCGTCTCCAAACACAGAGCCTCACGGTACTTTAAGGTTTTACCGTATTTGCCCATATACTTGCCGTCCATAAAATTACCACCATAAAACTGAATACCGGGTTCGTTGGTATAAACATCCATCACTCGCCCCGAAACAGGCTCTTTTAAAGTGGCCGCCAGGGTTAAGCCATTGCCTGACGCATTTAACACCCAGTTATGATCATAGCCTCCTCCTCTTTTCAGCTGTTCGTCATCAGCATTCACACGCGCACCAATTGTTGTAGCTTCTCTAAAATCAAATGGTGTGCCTTCAACTGTTGCTATTTCACCGGTGGGAATCAAACCTCCATCAACAGGCGTGTAGGCATCTGCATTTATCGTTAGCAAATGATCATTTATCGTGCCTGAGGCTTCGCCCGCCAAATTGAAATAGGTATGATTGGTTAAGTTAACATGAGTAGGCTTATCTGTTGAAGCAAAATATTCAATTTTAAGCTCATTATTGTCTGTTAGTTCATAAAAGACTTTAACATCCAGATTACCCGGATAACCTTCTTCGCCATCAACAGAGGTATAGTTTAATTCCAGTTTATTATCGCCCACTTGAACGGCCTCCCACACCCGGTCGAAAAAACCGGCTGGACCGCCATGTAAAGTGTTCTCACCATCGTTAACACTCAACTGAAATGTATCTTTCTCAATAACAAACTGACTATTGGCAATGCGATTGCCATACCTGCCAATCAAGGCTCCATAAAAGGTTTCAGGATTATTAAGGTACTCATCAGCCGTCTTATAGCCCAGACTTACATCGGCAAAATTGCCATTTTTATCAGGCACCCATAGGTTTACAATACGACCTCCCAAATTGGTAATTTGAGTTATCATGCCGTTTTTGTTCTTAAGGGTATACAACTTAACCTCCTTACCGTTGAAAGAAGTCGAAAAAGTAGTTTCATCAATTAATTTTATCTGGCTTGTAGGTTGGCTGCATGACACTAGAATCATGGCGATAACAAATAGGTTTACAAATTTCATAGATAGTTGGATTTAATCAATTTTTTTGCCCCATAACGAATGCTTGCGATCTTGTGTAAGACCTGAAATTACAATTGTTACCTCTCTTGGCGAAGCTTCCCAGTCAAGCTCACGCTCAACACATAGTTTTACGGTGCCAATAGTCAATATTTCATTTGCACTGTCGTACGACCATGAACCACTAAGCGCACCAACTGCCGTACCGTCTTCTTTTAAAACAATCGCATTAGAAGTTTGCATGTTTGCATAATCGTATTTGAGCTCAATACACTCCCAGGTACCAATTAATTCGTCCTCAGTAATCTCCTTCTCTGGCACACCTGTGTAGCGTTCCGGCATCACAACCGGCCAACCATCTTCAGTCCAGGCAATTTTTCGAACGTGTCCCATCATATTGGCATTGGCATATTCATTGCCATTGGTGCCACCAGGCAGACGAGCCTGAGAAGCGTAAAACCAATCACCGTTTTCATTTTGAAAAACAGCATTATGCGCAAAACCAACCCATCCTGAATGGCTGTTAAACTTATAAGGATGTGTAAGAACCGGATAACAATCTGCCCCTTCTGTTACATTTGCGCCATCACTGCCATAATAGGGACCTTCGATGGATGTGGCACGACAAACACGCGTATTGTATGGCACATCTAATCCGTCGTAGGCTAAAAACAAATAATAGTAACCAGTTTCTTCGTTATAAAGGATTTCAGGCCCCTCAGATCCCTGCCAGCGACTCCAATACCCACTAGCTACGCGTGTAGCAATGCGTTTTGTTTTATCTGCCACATTAACATATTCGAACGGTTTCCCTGTTGCGGGGTCTAACTCAACACATGCTATACCCGAATGCCATGAACCATAAATCAGGTATTGCTTGCCGTCAGGTGTTTCCTGAAAAGTCGGGTCAATGGCATTGTAATAAAAATAAGCATTGCCCCAATCGCCCCCAAATGAAGAACGCGACCATTCTGTTCCTTTATCGGACACTGAATGAATTACCATTCCTTTATCTTCCCATTCATTGAGTGCCAAATCAGATGTTTCCATCATTCCAATAAAAGCATGTTCGGACCAAGTGCCATCGAAATTAGCTTCATTACAAGGCAGACCATTACCAATATAGTTATCGATAATTATGCTGTAATACATTCTATATTTGTTCCCCACCTGACGTACAACCGGCGCCCAAAAACCGTAGCCTGGATTATCAATAGGTGCAAGCCCGTTAGTCGCACGTATATTGTTTAGCGTATCTTTAACCCAGGTCGGAGCATCATTCATGGTAGCATTTCTATATTCCCAATTCACCAAATCCTTAGATCGACGGTGGTGGAAATGACCATGCCCAGCGTGCTCATTACCAAATGAGGCATCTGTTGCATACATGTAATAATACCCACCATCGAACACTACAGAAGGATCATGTACGTTTGCTAAATTCCATTTAGATCTATCACTCCATGATGCTATATCATCTCCTGTCCATGTATAATCATCATTATAAATGGGTATCACATACTCATCATCAGGTTCATCGGGCTTTGGATCCTCATCGACAATATCATCATCTTTACATCCATAAGCTATAAAAATCAATAGGCTTAAAAACCAGGAAAATTTACTTTTCATATTACAAAACTTAAAAATATTCAGATTCAAAATAAACGAATAAAAAAGCTTCACAGGTGGACAATATCACATTTATTGGAGATAAATAGATAACTATCTAAACTTAATGTTGTCAACATAACTCATTTGCAAAATTAGTATTACATGCAATTTAATCGCATAAAAAACTTCCTTATCAGCTTAAAAACACTGGTAAGGAAGTTTTAAGATAAACCTAAATATAATCTTACTCTAAATTATAAACAGGACGCACTTTATATCCTTTTTCAAAGAATGTTGTACTATTATCTGAATTATTATTTGCTGAATTGCCCCTAAGATTCGGGTTAGTGTCAAGATTAACTTGCCATACAGGAAAATATTCATGACCTACTATATAATTATCATACGAAGAACCACTTGCATTATTAGAATTTAGCTCTTCCGTATCTACAATCACATACTCTTCCTGTTTTTCAACTCCATCCTCGACCCATGTATAAAGCTTCTTAGGTGCTAACTTATAATAAGCATGCTCTTTTATCTGTTGCATGCGGCTTGCATCGTAGAAAAATCCCCAACGAATTAAATCAGTTCCACGACCGTTTTCACAACCAAATTCTTTCGGACGTTCTACATTTGCAATTTGCTCAAAAAGAGCATCTGCTGTAGGAAAGTCTGTAATATTAAGATCTGGAAGGGCCACACGCTGACGAACCTCGTTTATATAGCTAATAGCAGTTTGTGTTGGTCCGTTTATTTCATTTTCACACTCAGCTGCACGTAGTAAAACATCGCTATATCGCATTAAGCGTAAATTAATTCCAGTTCTTAATCCTACAATAACATCATCAGATAAATCAGTTCTCGCATAAGTCCATTTAGCAATCGATATGCCACCCTGTGAAGTATTGGATCGAAAATTAACAACCCAATCATTATCTTTGTCGCCATTAATTCCATATAATGTGGACTTATAAGCCATGTTGGTTCTAGGATCTCCTTCTGGATATGCCGCAGTAGAAACACCATTTATAGCATCATATTCTGCCTCATACGTCACTAAAGTCCAATACAAACGCGGATCCAAAAATCCATCTGTACAGTTCTCTTTCTTATACAGGTTGTATAACCAGGGCGAAGCCGCACAGTCACCCCAACTACCTTTATCCTGGGGTGCATAGTTACTTTCTACTGCATGTCCTTGTGTTGCAGTAGGACTGATGTTCACTGGAGTCCACTCCTCATCAGTTCCACCCGTTCCAAGATCCATATATTGAACTTCAAAAAGACTTTCAGAATTGTTCTCTGTATCTTCCCTGAAGTTATCACCAAAGTCTGCGGCCAAAGCATAATCTCCATACTGACCGGCAATAATATCCTTCAATATTGTGTAAGCTTCACTATACTTCTGACGAAACATAAGTGTACGAGCCATATACCCAGCAGCCGCACCGGAAGTGGCACGACCTGAAGCCCATTCTCCACCTTCATTACGCGAAGGCAAAATTTTCATTGCCTCAGTAAAATCCACCTCTACTTTATTCAATACCGAATCCTGACTAGCAGAGGTTGCATAAAGAGTGTTAATATCATTATAATCGTCATAATTAGTAATTAGCGGAACATCCTGATAAATGGTAGACAGATTATAGTAGGCTAAAGATCGTAAGAAAAGAGCCTGTCCCTTAATTTGATTATAAGATTCCTCTGACATCTTAACATCATCCACTTTTGACAATACAAAGTTTGTGCGGTTTACAACATGATAGTTATCACGCCATGGCCACTCGGCCATAAAATAAGCGGATGTATGATTTAGGTTGTCTGCATCAATATACCATTGTTGTGATGAGTTCCAAACCTCATCGCCACGTACAGCATCTATAACATAACCAACACGGGCAAATGTACCTTCTAAACGAATACGATTGTAACATGCTATTATAGCTTCCTGAAGTTCTGACTCCGTATTACCAAAATCGAAAGTAGTCTGACTGTTTGGGTTCACAACATTGAGCTTGTCATCACAGGCTGAAAATCCCGCAATGAGCAATAATATTAATAGTAATATATTTAAACGTTTCATATTGTTTCTCTATTAAATCGATTAAAATTTAGAATGACAGGTTTAATCCTAACATGAATGATCGTGGTTGTGGAAATGACGCATAATTATACCCTGGTGTGAATGTGCCACCTGAAAAATCAACATTATACCCCTCATACTTTGTTATAGTAGCCAGGTTTTGACCTGATGCATATACACGAACCTTGCTAACTTTACCTTTAAACCAACGCTCAGGGAAATTATATCCTAATTGCACATTTGCAATTCGCAAATAGGATGCATCCTGAATGTATCTATCGCTGAAATAATTATTTGTGGCATTAGCCGACTTATACTGCACGCGGGGCACATCGGTGTCAGTGTTGGTTGGCGTCCATGCATTTAACAGGCTAACGCCCTTATTAGTTGCCCCATAAGAATTCATCAATTCCCCTTGAACAAAATCAACCGCTTTAAAACCGGCAGCCCCAAAAGCGGCAATATTTAAATCAAAACCATTCCATTCAACACGACCATTTAAACCGAAATTAATATCAGGCAATCCACTCCCAATAAAAGTTCTGTCCTCAGCATTAATTGTACCATCACCATTAAGGTCTTTGTATAAAATATCACCTGGTTGAGCTCCCGGTTGGTCAACAAAGGATCCCTCCTCATTGACTCTGTTATCTATTGCACTTTGATTTTGGGCAATACCATTTCTGATGTTATACGTACCATCATCATTCTGCACGTCACCTTCAAGCACCCAGCCATAAAACTCCCCAACTTCACGACCAACCTCTGTGCGACAAACACCATTATTTTGAGGCTCATTAGCCACGCCTAACTTAGTTACCTTATTTGATAGCGTTGATAGGTTTGCAGAAACCTCAAATTTAACAGGGTGGTTATAATTACGATAGGTAAAAAGGAATTCAAGACCTGAGTTTACCATAGTGGCTGCATTCATTTTCACTCTCTCATTAGTAAAACCAGCTTCAGTCGGAACCCTAACATCATAATGTAAGTCTTCTGAAGTTGACTCATACCAGTCGAAATTAAATTCAAACTGATTGTTAAACATAGCTAAATCAAGACCAAAATCAAGTGTTTTCTTAATTTCCCATCTTAATCCGGTATTTACAAAATTCGATATTGCGGATCCGGTCACCTTATTATTATTAAAGCTGTAAGTATAATCGTTTCTGCGCATTGTATCCATATAATCGTATGGTCCAAGATTCTCTATACTACCAAGTTCACCATAACTACCTCGTAACTTCAGTAAGCTGATAGTAGACTTATCTACAGGAAAAAAATTCTCTCGTTCGATACGCCAACCTGCAGATACTGATGGAAAAATATCAAAGCGATCTTCCGGAGACAAACGACTAGAACCATCACGTCGTGCTGTTGCTGAAATCAGGTATTTACCGTCGAAATTATAGTTTAAACGACCGATGTACGATGACATCCTCCAATCGCTTTCATAACTATACGAATTTCTCTCGGCTGCATTGTCAAGCTGCAAATAATAGGGTTCAGACAAATTATTGCCAGTACCTCTAAGCGAGTGATAATATACACTCTGATAGGTTTGCCCTAAAACAACATCAATACTGTGTTTATTAAATGTAGTATTATAGTTAATATAATTCTCTATTAACACATCACTTGTAGAACGATATTCTTGGTTAAGAACCTCATTTTCCTTTGGCAAGTAGTTAATGGTACTTGAGATAAATGCAGGTATAAATGAATAATTTTTAACTATGGTTTTGTTATACGCTAGATTTAGATTGTATGTCAATTTGTGATTACTAGTATTAACACCTAACATATCCAATAAATCAAAACTTGTATTGGCAGAACCAACAAAACGGTCAACTTTTACATTTCTTTCCAATAAATTATTCGTCATCAACACATTGGTCATACGCAGGTCGCCATGCACATCATCGTAATAAGTACCATAACCGTAAGCATCATATTTCCATCCTGATGCTGAAGAAAGTCTGTCATCCAATACCCATGTTGATTCATCGTAAGCTTTGATGGTAGAAGGCAAAAGCAGAGTGGAAGCCATTACTGGATACTGACCGCCATAAAGGCCTTGTACATACTCGTTTGCGTTACTAAGCGCCATATTATCCTGATCACTGTGACTATAAACCAAGCTGGTTCGGATTTTAATGAATTTCACATCCATGGTATTGTTAACACGGACAGTGAAACGTTCGTAATTCGGACCGGCACCTTTCATTGTTCCTTCCTGACTAAAATAATCAAGTCCAATATTGTAGGTATTATTTTCTCCGCCACCTGAAAGGTTCACGTTGTGGTTTTGACGAATACCGTTTTTATACACCTCATCAAACCAATCTGTGTCTACTGAAGGTACCTCAGTACCATCGTCAAGCGTATCCCACAAATAATTGCTACTGGAAGAAACATAACCACCCGGCAGATCCACACCACTGTTTGCGTAAGCCATGCCAAGGTAATCCTTGTATTGATCCGCATTCATAACATTATAAACTCCTTTTTGCACCTGGTCCACACCAACATATCCATTGTAGTCAATCTTCATTGGTGAGTTTTTCTTGCCTTGCTTAGTAGTAATAATTATTACTCCATTACCAGCACGAGAACCATAGATAGCTGCTGCTGATGCATCCTTAAGGATCTGAATTGATTCGATATCATTTGGTGAGAAGTCTCGAATTGTCGTTCCCATTGGCACCCCATCTATAACATAAAGTGGGTTTGTATTGCCAAAAGAACCAATACCCCTAATACGCACTGTAGGGTCAGCTCCCGGTTGCCCGTCAGAAGTTATTTGAACACCTGATGCTTTTCCCTGCAGTAATGTTGAGATGTTGGAATTCGACTGCTTTCGCATCTCTTCCGGATTTACAATCGAAACTGAACCTGTAAGGTCGGCCTTCTTTTGAGTGCCATAACCAATTACAACTACCTGATCAAGCTCTTGTGTGTCTGAAATCAAGGTTATTACACCAAGATTAGTCTTTCCTTCAATAGCAATCTCCATGCTTTTGAAACCTATGAAAGACACTGATAGCTTAGCGTCTTCAGGTGCAGAAAGGGCAAAGTTACCATCCAAATCAGTAATCATTCCTTGGGTTGTACCTTTAATTGCTATAGTTACACCGGGAATCGGATCTCCCATATCGTCAACTATTTTACCACTCACTATTATATCTCCTTGTTGAGCCATTGACATTTGGTAGGTGTCGATGCCACCTACTGCCAATGTTACTGGCGCAAACACCAACAATCCTAAAAGAATTAAATATATATTTTTCATAGTTTGATTTTTTCTCTTAATTATTCTGTAATTACAACATATGAACCTTCTAATACTATTGCACAGTTCAAATCAGAGCTATCAACTGTTACACCTTCATACTTTTGGAAATGTGTTTCTCCTGTGGCATAAGTAACATCGTAATTAATATCAGCAGTATTATCACCGTTATTGGTCACTGTGATAACCACTTTTGAACCGTTAATATTAGATGTGAATGTATCAAAATTCCAGTCATTTGTAATCGTGGCTGTTCCATAACCGTCACCCCATCCGAAACTGTCCATACGTACTACACCATACTCAGTTGCATCGGCCTTACGCAAAATCGTACATGGGCTATGCCAATTATTAACTTCATTGGAGTAACAGTACATAGTAAGAACTTTACTGGAACCTGATGCTACGGTGTAATCATCGGAAAACTCGGTCCACCAAGCGGTAGTGAAGTCAATTGCACCTATCTGACTAGTACCTTCAATAATAGTTAGTGGGCAAGTTGTGGTTACAGTGCTTGTGGCGCCAACATAAGAAATCACTGCATCTTGATCTCCATCAACTAAAGGAATTTCAAATTCAAGAATTGAATTATCAAGAATTCCTGTCGAGCCATCTGAATAAGTAGCTGTTACAACCATACCCTTAGGATCAAATGATGGGGATTCAGAACCAAAAAAAGCATAAGTGGTCATTTCCGGTAAAGCAGTTACTTCCATAGCAATAACAGAATTCGTTACTTCCAGTGTGTAAAATGTCGATACTGCAGGACCGTAATCACCTAGTTTGGTTTTGCTATAAGCAACCGAAACTGTCTTTTCTCCGAGAGTGGTCATATCCGGTATCACATTGAATGACACATCTGCAGTATCCACTATAGAAGAAGAACCATCTGCAAAAGTAACAGTGGCTACTCCATCCCCCCAAAAATCTTCATTACCTAATTCAACAGCAAGTGGAGTTCCTGTAACATCAATCGACACAGCATTAACATCTTCGACTACTGTCACTTTAGACGGTATAAGATATGCCCTTTCAATCTCAAAATAACTCGCATCAGCTATTAAGAATGCCGTAATATCATCAGATGCTGAAACAGGTTGCTGATAGGTCATAACCAATTCTGTACCATTTGTCCCAATAGCAGTTGCAGTCACAAAAACATTGCCGGTAGCGGAGTGGTCAACATCAATCGAAACAAAAGCCCCATCCATGGTTAAACGGAAATCATTCCAAATATCTCCATCTCCATCCGTATCTGGATAGTTATTACTAATAATATCTAAATCAAAATCTTCGTTACCCCAACCAAAAGCATCAGAGCGGAGCACAAAATATTCGGCATAGCCATCACCTTCACGATCTGCCACCTCATTGGCAACAGCAAGATTCCAGTTATTCCAGGCGTTTGGACTACCTCCATTGTGGTTAATAAATTCCAAATGCAATAATTTATTTGTCGGAACGGTAAAATAATCTGAGAATGCCGTCCACCAACCAGAACTGTAATCATCATTCCCAACAACTGCTGTAGTGATATCAATATAGGTTGTATCACCAGTGTCAATACCTTCCTTCGCGTCTGCAATCGAATCAATCCTTGCCTGCAGGTCAGAGGGTGCATTAATAGTATATATCCTCGACTCTTCGCAACCAACTAATCCAATTGCTGTTAAAAAGGCTATGTACAAAACGTACCCAATAAGCCTGTTTTTAATTTTCATTTCCTTAGATTTAATTAACAATAAACATCTCGTTTTTTTAACTGCATTTTTTATCTCAAATTCGAATCAAGTCAATATTATAATCAAATGCTCTTGATTTAAGCCTTCAAAAACTTCAATTAATAAGAACTTTACTTTTTAAGATATTTTTCATCTATACATCGAATTTGTTTCAAAATGTTAAATCAAAAGTACAATCCAACGATTGCGACAAGGTTCATTAATGTTTTTTTTTGGTGGATAATTGAGGATGTCCAATTAGAAAACCTCTCATCACTTGTAATAATAAACAAATCTAGCTTTTGAAAGGTGCACAAATGATAACAATGTGTATCATTTTATCCTCCTAAAGAATGAATTTGTGCTCCTGCAAATAAGAAATAGTTTTCAAATTTGAACTTGATAAATAACAGTTATATAGTAGGGCAACACAAAAGTAAAACAAGCACTTGCTAATAGAATAACAATTCAATTTTCAAGGTATAAACACTAAAGTTTAATCTTAACAAGGTACAATCTACATCATGTAGATAGGTGTTGAGTGGATAAATTTCTGTGGGTAACACATCAAAAAAAAGAAAATATTAACTCATGAAAAAATATTTATTACTAGTATTTCTAATTCAAGTTTGTCTCAGTTGTATCAAAAAACAGGATGCGATGCAAACATTTTCTTTAGACGATGTAGTGCTACATCCTTCTCCTTTTTATAATGCCCAACAGCTTGACCTCAGGTATTTATTAGAATTAGATGCTGACCGATTATTAGCTCCATATTATAAAGAAGCCGGACTTTCCCCCTCAAAGGACAATTATACGAACTGGGAAAATACCGGTTTAGATGGCCATATTGGTGGCCATTACCTGTCTGCCCTCTCGATGATGTACGCCTCAACTGGTGATATAGAGCTTTTAAATAAGATTCACTATTTTATAATTCAATTAAAGCAGTGCCAGGACGCCAATGGTGATGGATACCTGAGTGGAGTACCAGACGGTAAGAGGATCTGGTGCGAGATTTCTGAAGGCAATATCGAAGCTGGAAGTTTTTCGTTAAACAAAGGTTGGGTGCCTCTTTACAATATCCACAAAATATTTGCAGCCTTAAGAGATGCCCATATTTATGCTCATAACCCTGATGCTTTAAATATGCTTATCAAACTCTCCGATTGGTTTATGAGCATAACGGCGCATCTTAGTGATGAGCAATTACAACAGATATTAATTAGCGAACATGGAGGAATGAATGAGGTTTTTGTTGATGTTGCGGAACTTTCAGGAGATGATGAATACTTGGCTTTTGCAGCCAGATTTTCTGATTACACCATTCTCAATCCCCTGATTGACAAAAACATCAACTTGGTTGGCATGCATGCTAACACCCAAATTCCTAAGGTTATAGGATTTAAGCGCTACGCTGATGTTGCGGATGATACAATCTGGAATGCGGCTTCAAAGTACTTTTGGGATTTAGTGGTGAATAAGATGACTATTTCCATTGGTGGCAACAGCGTGAGAGAGCACTTTCATTCGCCGGACGACTACAAGCCTATGATTGAATCGGAGCAGGGGCCAGAAACCTGTAACACCTACAACATGCTTCACTTAAGTAAAATGTTGTTTCTGAGCGAAACTGACCATAAGTATCTCGACTATTACGAACGGGCATTATACAATCATATTCTTTCAACTCAACACCCTTATACAGGTGGCTTTGTTTATTTCACACCAATGCGCCCCCAGCATTACAGAGTCTATTCACAGGTTCATACATCATTTTGGTGCTGTGTAGGCTCTGGCCTGGAAAACCATAGTAAGTATGGCGAAATGATTTATACACATAAAGCCAATAACCTTTATGTGAACCTTTTTATTCCTTCACAAGTAACTTGGAAAGAACAGGGCGTCGAGCTGATTCAACAAACACAATTCCCATATTCCGAAGAGATAAACTTCACTATACAAAAAGCTGAAAAACCCTTTGAACTTAACATACGTATGCCAACGTGGTTAGGTGATAAATCACCTACTGTCACAGTTAATAACAAAGCTGCTGAAGTAGAAACCATTAATGGTTACATACTCGTTAAAAATGACCATTGGCGAAGAGGCGATCTTGTTGCTGTGAAGATGCCTATGCAAACAAGCATTGAGTATTTACCGGATAATTCAAATTATGCTTCAGTTTCACACGGACCAATTGTGTTAGCGGCGAAAACAGATACTACCGACTTAGACGGATTGTTCGCCGATGACAGCCGTATGGGACATATTGCAAAAGGGGATATGCGTCCACTGGAACAAGCACCTGCTATTATTACCGATAACTTGAACTTTATAGATAAAATCCATCCTGTAAAAAGTCAGCCATTACACTTCGTAATGAACACAGCAAACGGCCAACAGCTGGAATTACAACCATTCTATGAAATACATGATGCCCGATATATGTTATATTGGCCAATTTATACAGAAGCTGAATTTAACGGGCGCATAAAAGACCTAAAAAAGAAAGAAGCCACTGTATTGGCTCTTGAGAAACAAACAATCGACAAGGTAGCTCCCGGAGAACAACAACCGGAGTCTGATCACTTTTTTAAGGGCGAGCATACCAATTCAGGAATCAATCAGGACAAATTTTGGCGCGATGCAACAGCTTGGTTTAGCTATGAGCTCAATGATAAAAAAGCAGAAGCCAATACTCTGCGAATTAAATACTTTTCGGGAGATGTTGGCCGAAAGTTTCGGATTGAATTAAATGGCCATCTACTAACTAAGGTTGAATTAAAAAGCGGCGAAAACGGTTTTTATACTATCGATTACCCTTTGCATCCATTAAAAGACAAAATTAGTTCGGGTAAAATCGAACTGAAATTCGTTGCTGAAACAGGTTCCGTCGCAGGCGGGATATATGGTGTACGTTTATTGAAATAAATAGACATCAATTCAATAATAATATTCTACCAATATAAATATACCAGAATGAATACATTTAAACTTGCAACACTGTTGCTTCTTATAGTTCTTATTTCAGCAACGAGTTGTATTGACAAACACAATTCGATAAAAAGCCCTGATAACAATATTGATGTAACTATATTTACAGGAGAAACAAACAAGTTGTGCTATAGCATTTCCTATCACAATAAGGATATATTATTATCTTCAGAACTTGGAATGCTCCGCAGCGATGGTGATTTTTACAATAATCTGAAGTTTAAAACGCTTTCTCCGATCAATCTAAAATCTGAAGATTACCAACTGAACAACGGTAAACAGAAAAATATCAATTACACATATAATGAAGCAACTGTAGAAACTATAAATGCAGACGGCGTCCCAATGTATATTACATTCAGGGTGTCGAACGACGGCGTGGCATTCAGATACCTGTTCAAAGGCGAAAGTGATCAAAGGGTGAAAATTATAGAAGAAAAAACCACTTATCACTTCCCTGATAACACCAATGGATTTTTACAACCTGTTGCCAAAGCTAAAAGCGGCTGGTGCGAAACAAATCCATCCTACGAAGAATTTTACAATATCAATATAAAGGCAGGAACTACTTCTCCAACAAAGTCTGGATGGGTTTACCCCGCATTATTTCAAAACAACAATAACTGGATTGCTATTACCGAAGCTAGTTTAGGAAGAGATTATTGTGCCACCCGACTTGTGGTACAAGATTCAACAACCTCTACTTATCAGGTTTCATTTCCTAACCCCGTAGAGATTATGCCAGGAGGAGAACTATTACCCAATTCTAGCGCCCCACTAAAATCCCCTTGGCGTCTTCTTAGCATCGGCTCCTTAAAAACAGTTACAGAATCAACTCTTGGAACCGATTTAGCAGAACCTGCCATCGATATAGATGCCTCATTTGTTAAACCAGGAACTGCTTCATGGAGCTGGATCATCCTGAAGGATGACAACATTATTTATGACGTACAGAAAAACTATATTGACTTTGCTGCTGATATGAATTGGGAATATTGCCTGATCGATGCAGATTGGGACAGGAAAATTGGTTATGACAAAATACAGAAACTGGTCAACTATGCTAATTATAAAAACATAGGCATACTGCTTTGGTACAACTCAAGTGGAGACTGGAATACGACCACATACAGCCCCAAAAGCCTTCTTTTAACCTCAACACAAAGAGAAAAAGAATTTGCCTTATTAAAAGAAATGGGTGTAAAAGGAATTAAAGTTGATTTCTTTGGCGGTGATGGGCAATCGGTTATCGCCTATTACCATGATATCCTTCAGGACGCTGCCAAACATGGTTTGATGGTTAACTTCCACGGAGCTACACTTCCCCGCGGATGGCACCGAACTTACCCTAACTTAATGACCGTGGAAGCCGTCAGAGGTTTCGAGAATGTAACGTTTCGTCAGGAAGAAGCCGATAAACAAGCCGTTCATTGCACCATGCAACCTTTTACCCGCAATCTGTTCGATCCAATGGATTATACGCCTGTTAATTTAACCGGGGTTCCTAATATTGAAAGAAGAACATCGCCTGCCTTTGAATTGGCACTCCCCATCCTTTTCCAGTCGGGCATTCAACATTTAGCCGAAACACCTGAAGGAATGAGCAAGGTACCTGATTTTGCTATAGATTTTCTGGCGGATTGTCCGACTACCTGGGATGAGACCAAGTTGATTGAAGGATTTCCGGGACAATACGTGGTGATGGCACGGCGAGCAGGAGACAAATGGTACATTGGTGGTATTAATGCAGATAAAGAAGTGAAAGATATTCAATTAGACTTATCTTTCATTGGAAGTAACAACATCAATCTAATTACTGATAACCATAAAGATAAGCTACTTAACTTAAGCACAATATCACTTAGCGATAATTCAACCATTGATATATCCCTAAAACATAACGAAGGATTTGTTATTTACCAGTAAAAAAAGATGACACAACCATTGGATTAATTTTTCTGAGATATCCAATTGTTAACCTATTATCCTTAATAATCCTCTCAAACCACAACTAATTCGGCCATATTGCCAACCTTAAAAAGGATTATAAAATACTAACAATAGCACCATGGTAAGTAAATTAAAAAAAGAAACGAACAAGGTTTCTCGTATCATTATATCGGCCATCATTTGTCTGAGTATTTTTGCATGCGATCATAAAAACGCAAAGCACGATACAAAAAAATCTTTAAGCACAACTTTAAATACTAAAGTAGGTAACCCAATAATTACAGAAAAATACACTGCAGATCCGGCAGCAATTGCCTACAACGACACGGTATATCTTTATGCCGGACACGACGAATGCCCTGCAGGCCAACATTACTACCTGATGAATGAGTGGTTAATCTACTCATCAACCGACATGGTGAACTGGATCGAAAGAAGTGCACTTCCGGTAGGTACATTTAAATGGGCAAAAGGCGATGCATGGGCCGCTCATGTGATTGAAAAGAACAACAAATTTTATTGGTTCGTAACGCTTACTCATGCCACCATTCATGGTAAAGCCATTGGTGTTGCTGTGGCCGATCATCCGCTTGGACCATGGAAAGATGCTTTAGGCAAGGCTTTAATCACCAATAACATGACGGAAGCTCCATTCCAGATTAATGCCGGAAATGGCCAAATGAGAGATATGGATTGGGATGATATTGATCCTGCTATTTTTACTGATGACGATGGGCAATCCTATATCTTTTGGGGAAACACCAACTGCTACTATGCCAGGTTAAAAAACAATATGACAGAACTTGAAGGCTCAATTCATAAAATTGAGCTTCCTAAATTCACCGAAGCGCCCTGGGTACACAAAAAAGGCGATTGGTATTACTTGAGTTACGCCTACGGCTTTCCTGAAAAAACTGCTTATGCGATGAGCAAAAGCATTAAAGGCCCATGGGTATTTAAAAATATTCTAAATGAACTGGCCGGAAACAGCAATACCAATCATCAGGCTATTCTGGAGTTTAAAGGGAAAGATTACTTTATCTACCACAATGGTGGTCTGCCATTTGACGGGGCTAGTTTTAGAAGATCAGTTTGCATTGATTATTTGTATTATAATACTGACGGCACTTTAAAAAGAGTGGTAATGACCACCGAGGGAGTTGAACCGGTAAATTAATATTAGTGTATAATTTGCAAGCTGTTAAAACAACTTAACATATTGCTCAATAAAGAAATATGAAACAACAAAAACTAAGTATACTCGAAAAAATTGGTTACGGGTCTGGAGATGCGGCAGTCAATGTAGTCATCTCATCTATGTTTCTTATAATAACCTATTTCTACACTGATATCTTTGGGCTCAAGCCTAAAGATGTTGCCCTTATGTTTTTACTGGTAAGACTAATAGATGCAGTTAGCGACCCACTAATGGGCATTATTACAGACAAATATAAATCTAAGAAATTCGGTCGCTTCCGCCCCTATTTTTTGTATTTATCGATTCCATTTGGCATTTCCGTTTTTCTCACGTTTACAACACCAGAATTTGACTACGCCGGTAAACTCATTTACGCCTATCTTACCTATATTTTTGTGACTTTAATGTTTACTTCTGTTACCATTCCTTACATTTCGTTTATTGGTGTTTTAACTAACGATCCTAAAGAGCGTTTATCAGCCAGCGGATATCGTCTTTTCTTTGCAAAAGTAGCTGCTTTCGGAGTATCAATATTAGTTCCAATAATGGCCAAGCAATTTGGAGCAGGGGATATGGCTCGGGGCTATCAAATAGCAATGGGTATTATGGCTTTAAGCGGTACCCTTTTGTTCTTATTTAGCTTTTTCACTACTAATGAGCGGGTGGAGCATGTGGTTGAAAAAACACCTTATCTCGAGCAAGTAAAATACTTATTTAATAACAGTCAATGGGTGTTGCTATTAGGCTCTTGTTTGTCAGGTACGGTAGGTTATGTTATTCGGGCGTCAGTTGCCATTTTCTATGCCAAATATTACCTGGGTGGTGATGAAGTAGTTCAGTCTACTTTTATGGGCACAGGTGTAGCTGCAGCCATATTGGCCATGCCAGCTTCTACACTTATTACAAAACGGTTTTGCAAAGTAAAACTCTTTTGGATATCGCAATTCATAGTTGGGGTGATAAGCGTATTGATGTTTTTAATTGTGAAGCCTCAACCCGAAAGCATGTTGATTGCTTATGTAATGTACTTTATCCTTTCATTTATTGTTGATTTACATGCACCGGTATTCTGGACGGCCATTGCCGAAGCTGTCGATCACGGACAGGCACAAACAGGGGTTCGCGTTTCAGGACTGGCATTTGGCGGTATTTCATTCGCTCAAAAAGCAGGAATGGGTATTGCTGGAGCAGTGGTTGGATTATTACTTGATGCTTTTGGTTATATACCAGACACCATACAGTCAGAAACGACCCTACTTGGATTGGCATTAATGCTGACCTTGATCCCTGGAACCTTCCATATTATTAATGGCATGCTGATTTATCGCTATAAAATTACCGATAAGTATTACGAAACTATAAAAGCAAAAATTCATATTTAAGATGGCAACAGAAACAAATAAACCGTTGGTTGAGCAGAGAGCTGATCCATTTGTGTACAAGCATACTGATGGTTATTATTATTTTACTGGTTCAGTTCCAACATATGATCGCATAGAGCTTCGAAAAGCAAAGATGTTAGATGAGTTGAAGAATGCTGAAACATTTGATGTGTGGTTTAAGCACGAAACAGGCCCCATGAGTCGTCATATCTGGGCTCCGGAAATTCATTATCTGGATGGTAAATGGTATGTGTACTTTGCTGCCAGCGAGGAAGAAGATATTTGGGCATTACGACCATATGTTTTGGAATGCAAAGGTCAGGATCCACTCAATGACGAATGGATTGAATTAGGTATGATGCAGGCTGCTGATGGCGATGAGAAATCATTCATCGATTTCTCGTTGGATGCTACCATCTTCGAAAACAAGGGTAAGCGATACTTTTGCTGGGCTGAGAAAACAGGTGGCCAGTTTGCTGCTTCTAATTTATACTTAGCTGAGATGGAATCGCCCATTAAGCTAAAAACCGTGCAGTTCATGCTGACAACTCCTGATTACGATTGGGAACGAGTTGATTTCTGGGTCAACGAAGGACCGGCAGTTATCAAAAACAAGGGTAAAATATTTATTACATTTTCGGCAAGTGCCACTGGAGCTTGTTATTGCATTGGTCTGATGGAAGCAAATGAAAATTCTGATTTATTAGATCGGAATTCATGGAAAAAATCAAGATATCCTGTTTTGGGAACCAGTTATGAAAAACACATTTATGGCCCGGGCCACAACTGCTTTACTGTCGCCGAAGATGACAAAACACCATTGTGCATCTATCATGCCAGAGACTATGAAAAAGCGGTTGGTGACCCCACCGTTGTTCCACAAAACGATACCAGACCACTGAATGAAATTATAGCAGATCCGCTATATGATCCTAATCGTCATGCCAGAGTTTTGCAAGTAAAATTTGATACAAATGGCAAACCCATCTTTACATTATAATCAATCACATAATTAAGTATGAACCATACTGATAGCAATATATTAATCGCTGATTTTGGTTATTCTTAGTAACTGTACTTTTCCATTCAATGATGTGGCCTGTAATTTACAGTTTAGCTCTTGAATAATTAGGACCGCATACAAAAGTGGCTTCCAGAATTATTGCGACATCAGTTATTGGAGCTGCAATTTTAACTCCAATAATGGGCGCAGTTCATACTATTACCTGAACAGTAATTGCTGCTGTGTCTTTTCTTTTTATCTATTTTGAATGAAAAGATAGTGTAATTTTTAAATATTGTTTTCTAATCCATGCATGAGACCATCTAATTCTGCCAGCCCTTTAAGTCGACCTATTAATGGATAGCCAGGATTGTAATTATTATTGTAGTCACTCAGCATTTTTATGCCATGATCGGGGCGTACAGGCATATTAAAATCTTTGCGGCCTTCCGTTTGTCTTCTTTTCTGCTCTTTAAGAAGAGCTTTTACCAATTTAACCATATTCTGACTTCCGAATAAATGCCCCGATTCATAGAAGCTGCCATCCTCAAGAAGGTGTGTGTTACGTAGGTGTACAAAGTGTATTCGTTCGGCTGTTTTATTAATAATATCCAATAAATCATTTTCCTTTCGGGCCGATAAAGAACCAGCACAGAACGTAATCCCGTTATTTGGAGATGAATTGGCTTTTAACAACCATTCATAATCCTCCAGCTGCCCAATAATACGTGGTAATCCCAATACTGGAAATGGAGGGTCATCCGGATGAATGGCTAATCGAACACCAGCTTCTTCAGCAACAGGAATAACATCATCGAGGAATGCTTTCAGGTTTTCGCGTATTTTTGCCTTGTCGTAACCGTTATAACGGTCAATAAACTCAAGGAACAGAGCTTTATAATCAGGAATGCTACCGTTTATAACACCATCAATAAAGCCTTGTGTTACCACAATAATATTGTGAGCCAGTTTTTCAGCTTCTTCCTCGCTCATTGAGTTAAAAACAACTTTCGCTTTTTCAACAATTTCAGCCGGATAGTCTTCTACTGCATTTGGTCGTTTTAAAATGTACACATCAAATGCAACAAAGGTTGGAAAATCGAAATACATCGATTCACCACCATTTTCCAGCTTATAGTGCAGATCTGTTCGGGCCCAGTCGAGCACAGGCATAAAGTTGTAACAAATGGTGTCAACACCACATGCCCCAAGGTTACGTACCGATTGTTGGTAGTTCTTAATTAAGCGTTCACGATCATCGGCACAAATTTTAATGCCTTCACTAACCGGTAGGCTTTCTACCACACTCCATCGCATGCCATGTTCCTCTATGGCATTCTTTACTTTCATAATCTCTTCCACCGACCACACTTCACCATTGGGTATGTGGTGCAAGGCCGTTATCACTCCTTCAACACCCATTTGTCTGAGCATATCAAGAGTAATGTTATCTTTCTCGCCAAACCAGCGCCATGTTTTTTCTAATGCCATATTGTTTAATTAAGCTATTATACGCCGCTAAATGAGCTAAAACCACCATCAACTGGTAAAATAACACCTGTGATAAAAGAAGCAGCATCTGAGCAAAGAAATTGAACTGCACCGTTTAATTCCTTAATATCACCAAATCGTTTCATTGGAGTCCTTGCCAATACTTTTTTACTACGTTCTGTGTAGGAACCATCTTCATTGATTAATACTTTTCGGTTTTGGTCACCGATAAAGAAACCCGGAGCAATGGCGTTTACGCGGACTTTTTCACCAAATTTGGTAGCCATTTCCATGGCCATCCATTGGGTAAAGATATTGATGGCTGTTTTAGCGGTTGAATAGCCTAGAACACGGGTGATAGCAGAATAGGTTGCCATTGATGAAATGGTAATAATACTTCCTTCGCCTTGTTTGGCCATTATTTCACCAAATACCAACGATGGGTATACGGTACCGTTCATATTCAAATCGTTGACTTTATTAAAATCTTCGATTTTCATATCAAATACCGTTTGCTCTTCAGTAAGCGTTGCACCAGGCAAGTTGCCACCTGCTGCATTTACAAGGATGTCAACGCGTCCCCATTTATCAATGATTTTCTGGCTTGTCTTTTTTAAATCCTCAGTATCTAACACACTTGACACAATACCAATGGCATCACCGCCTTTAGCGGTTAACTCTTTAACGCGATTATTTACGTTTTCTTCACGAATGTCGAGGATAGCTACCTTTACGCCCGCTTCAATCAGACTATTGGCAATACTGCCTCCTAAAACACCTCCGCCACCTGTTACTACGGCTACTTTATCTTTAATTTCAAACATGATAATTATTTATATTATATTTTATCTCAGATTGTTATAGATTAAATTACTCTCATCCGAGAGTTGAGACTTTGAAAATAGCCCAAAAAATCCAGTATTTTTGTTTTGACGAAAAAACACAATTATTGCAGAAGATAGGGGGTGGGGGATTTTGACTATACCCTGATGTTTAAGCGAATTGCAACAGAAATTATTTTTGTTACACGTATTAAAACCAATACCGTTTATGATCTTAAGTTGTAATAAAAAAAGAAGTAAAAAGAAAATAAAAAATTCTTTTTACCCCTTCATTAATTAAAAGACTCTTTTAATGAACTCCCTTATCCAATCTTCTTTTTTAATATACATTTATTCCGCTCTAAATTTATAAATACATAAAGAATAATACGCATCCCCAGGATTTAAAAGAGTATTAGGAAATTGCGGCTTATTAGGTGAATCCGGAAAATGTTGTGTTTCCAAACACAGAGCCTCACGGTACTTTAAGGTTTTACCGTATTTCCCCTTATACTTGCCGTCCATAAAATTACCACCATAAAACTGAATACCGGGTTCATTGGTATAAACATCCATCACCCGTCCTGAAACAGGGTCTTTTAAGGTAGCTGCCAAGGATGACTTTTCGGCTGAAGCATTAAGCACCCAGTTATGATCATAGCCTCCGCCTCTTTTCAGCTGTTCGTTATCTTCATTCACACGGGCCCCGATTGTTGTAGCTTCTCTAAAATCAAATGGTGTGCCTTCAACCGATGCCATTTCACCTGTGGGAATCAAACCTCCATCAACAGGCGTGTAAGCATCAGCATTTATCATTAGCAAATGATTATTAATCGTGCCTGAGGCTTCGCCCGCCAGATTGAAATAGGTATGATTGGTTAAGTTAACATGGGTGGGCTTATCTGTTGAAGCAAAATATTCAATTTTAAGCTCATTATTCTCTGTTAGTTCATACAGGACTTTAACATCCAGATTACCAGGATAACCTTCTTCGCCATCAACAGAGGTATAGTTTAACTCCAGTTTATTATCGCCAACTTGAACGGCCTCCCACACCTGGTCGAAAAAACCGGTTGGACCGCCATGCAATGAGTTCTCACCATCGTTAACACTCAACTGAAACGTATCTTTCTCAATAACAAACCGACCATTGGCAATGCGATTGCCATACCTGCCAATCAAGGCACCATAAAAGGTTTCCGGGTTATTGAGGTATTCATCAGCCGTATTGAAGCCTACGCTTACGTCAGCAAAATTGCCATTTTTATCAGGCACCCATAGGTTTACAATACGACCTCCCAAATTGGTAATTTGAGTTATCATGCCGTTTTTGTTCTTAAGAGTATACAGTTTAACTTCCTTACCAACTATGGAAGTCGAAAAGGCTGTTTCATCAATTAGTTGCACTTTGCTTGTTGATTGGCTACATGACTGCAAAATCATGGCAACAACTAAAAAAATTGAATATTTCATTCTATCTATTAATTTATACTTAAATACCATATTGAAGTAAACATCATTCATAATCACTTATTCCATGACTCTGTTAACATGGCAATCAAGAATTAAATACAAATTATAAAACGAGACTTAAAACTATAACAACTAACACATTTAGCTTATATATCATCTTATTTATCTTCGCTTATAATTATTTCCGAAGCTACTTTTAGGGATGATTCTCAAGAATAAAAATCACACTAGAATAGACATCTTAGTCTTTAATTACTTGTATTAATCAAAATATTACTATGCACAGTTCATTAATAATAACAAACCAGAGTTTACTGATAAAGAGTTAATGACAATATAACTATTCGGTGTACCATAATAAGGATATCTCAAAATAAAAGATATTCATAGTTTTAATTGTGATTACCTCTTGGATTGAATTCCAAAACTTGATTGACTGAGATACTATAAAAAATGCCGTTTTATTTGAGAGAGTCTTGCATGGAGCCTTTTAAAGCTTATTCATATGACATAAATAAATTTATCAGCCTATATTATTTGCAATTAAATAAGTCGTACTTCAATTACCAAAGAACTAAATGGCCATCAAATATAACTGAATTAGCCAAGAAGATTCCTCAGTAACTTAAGAATTAACATACATACTATTTGCTCACTAATCAATTATATAAACAACATGAATTACAATTAATCTTCTAATTGAATTAACACTACAGAATGTGCAGGCATAGTAACATGCAATTCTCCATTTTTTACTTTGCCTATTGAATAATCTGTCATTACAACTTTTTCATCTTTACCGAAATCATTATAATCGGTTATGGCTTTCGCATTTATTATCTTCCCTCTAACGTTTTTATAAGGCTTGCCAAGCAGCAAATCAACTGGTAACGCTTGATTAGGATTTGAATTGGTAATGGTTATATTGGTCATTCCATTTTTATGCGAAGCTGATGCTGTGATTGCAGGGATATGCTCCCCATTGTAATCATAATTCTCTGACTTCAATTCAATTGGAATTAGTTCAGCATCTTGATGAACATTATACATTTGAAAAACATAATAAGTTGGTGTTTTTACCATTTGAGCACCTCTTGTCATGATTACAGATTGCAATACATTAACGATCTGGGCAATATTGGCCATACTGATTCTGTCCGCATGATTATTAAAGATATTCAGATTGATACCCGCTACCAATGCATCGCGTAAAGTATTTTGCTGTTGTAAAAAACCTTCTTTCGTACCTTCTAGTTTATCGTACCATGTTCCCCACTCGTCAACAATTAGTTTGATATCACCAGCAGGGTCATACTTGTCCATAATCGCCAAATGAGACTTAATGTAATCTTCCACATACATTGTATTTCGTATGGTTGCAAACCACATATCTTCATCAAAATCAATGGAAGAACCTTTTGACCCTTCCCAATTTGATGTTGGTAAGGTGTAATAATGCATTGACAGACCTTGTGCCAGATTAAGTTTATCCTTTATTACTTCAAGAATATTCTCTGTCCATGCCAAATCGTCTGCACTTGGACCGCAAATGACTTTTTGAAAACCATTTCCTCTGATATAAGATGAAAAGTTTCTAAACATATCAGCATAATACTCGGCTCTCAAGTCACCTCCGCATCCCCAGTTTTCATTGCCGATACCCCAAAACTTAACATCCCATGGGTCTTCTCTTCCGTTCTTTTTACGTAATTCTGTCATCGGACTTTCATTAGAGGAAGTAACATATTCAACCCAATCTATTGCTTCCTCAACAGTTCCTGAACCAACATTTATGCTTAAATAGGGTTCAGTACCTATTAATTCACAAAAATCAAGGAATTCATGTGTTCCAAAGCTGTTATCTTCGGTTACACCACCCCAAAAAACATTAACAATTGACGGACGATCTTCCTTAGGGCCAATTCCATCTTTCCAATGATAGGTGTCTGCAAAACAGCCGCCTGGCCATCTTAAAACAGGAATCTTTAATGCTTTAAGAGCCTCTACCACATCGGTTCTATAACCATTGATATTTGGTATGTCGGAATTCTCACCGACATAAATTCCTTCATAAATACAAGTTCCCAGATGTTCAGAAAAATGTCCGTAAATTTCTTTATTGATCTTAATGCCCGTTGAATCTGTTTTTAAAATCAACTTGTTTTGCGCGAGAAGATTCCCTGTAAGTATCAGGCAAATAAATAAAGCAGTTGTTTTCATTTTAGTTATGATTTAATTTTATCAAACATTGAATACATAGATGTAAAAGTTAGATATTTAAGCTAAATAAACCCCATAAAACGGGATTCTTTTATTATACTGTTTATCATTAGCAGGAACAATAAAAACAAAGTTTCTACTTGAATATCAACACACGCAGAATAAAGCTTAAAGCTTTCACTCCAATATTTTTATAATTTCATTTTCTTTCTATTCAAAGCTAACAATAGGGATAATACTATCATCCGGAAAATATTTACTCAGTTTATTTTTAAAGTTGCTGCAGAGGTTTAATCCTCCAGAAACAAATGTTGAGCATATTGATATAAACACCTACGCCAGGTTAACCATTCATGAGCTGTTCCTTCAGACTCGTAGTATATATATTTGATTTTTTGCTTGTCTAACATCTTACAAAATGCCCCAACAGAAGCCGGAAAAGGTGCAGGCTCGGTAGCACCTATGCCCAGCCATAACACTTTTAATTGCTTATTTAATGCATCAGCATCATTAAACTTACCATCCAGAAATTTTTCCGGGTCTATTTCGTTGGAATTTGGATAGTTTGCAGTACCGCTAAACCCTCCGTAATACGCAAACTTATCCAGATGATTCATAATAATCCGCACAGTTTGATTTGCTCCCATTGACAACCCGGCAATTGCACGGGCTTTTCTATCAGCAATAGTGCGAAAACGGCCATCAATCATTGGTATTACCTCATTAACAAGCACTTCTTCAAAAACCATTTGAGGCCTTTTACCGGCAGTTTCATAGTCTTGAGGTCTAAAAGCATAGCCGTTATCCATTACAATAATCATCTCCTTCACTTTGTGACCGGCAATCAGGTTATCCAGTATTAGGTTAGCTTTTCCTTGCGCCGACCAGCCTGTTTCATCTTCAAAACTACCGTGCTGAAGATACAATACCGGATAACAATTTTCCGTATCCTTTTCATAACCTGGAGGAGTGTAAACAAAACATCTTCGCCATGCCTCGGTTATTTCAGAGTAATACTGAACCTGACTAACCAAGCCATGTGGCACATCTTTTAAAGCATAAAATTCCCTGTCTACAGCCGGGATTTCAATAGCACTTCCCCAACGACCGGCACCATAATAGTATTTTGTGCTAGGATCCGGAACCGAGGCTCCATCGATATTTAACTGGTAATAATGAAAGCCTTGGTCTTGAGGAGCTGATTCTCCCGTCCAAATGCCTTCTCTATCTTTTACCAAATTATACTTTTTACCACCAATATCAAGCTGAACCATCTTTGCATCAGGTGCTGAAACCTGCACCCTTACACGGCCTTCAGAATTAACCTGCGGGTACTGCTTGCCGGGTTGATTTACAGAAGACGGCTTAAAATCTTCAATAACCCTAAAATCCTGTGCCTGTACTACCAATACTTCAAAAGAAATAAATACCAATGTAAGTAAACTCCAAAAACTATATTTCATAAACTATAAAAGCTAATTGATTAAACATTGAGATATTTCATTTTTAAAATTCCTCCAATGACCAAATGCCTATCGGAAAAAATGAAACTAGCAAGCGAGCCTGGCCAAATCCCGCTTACTACCCGTTTCTTTCGTAATTACCTAATTATTCACTAAACTGCCAGGCATCGAAATTGAAAAGTTCACCCTCTTTGCCTTTAAAAACGAAATACAAATCGTGTATTCCTTCTACTTTATCAACCTTGGTAGTGAATGTTTTCCAGCTATCTACACTGCCTGTATTTTTAATTTCACAAACACCCATTAACTGACCATCTTTAGCATCCAACCTAATTTCAATTTTACCCCCGGTTATTGAAGCAGCTGTTGCCTCCATTTTTATCGCACCTTTGGCAAAATCTACACTTCTAACTTTTATATAATCACCATTATTGATTTGTGAGACATATACCCCATTTTTACAATCCACTTTAGTCTTTACACCTTCGGACCAGGCTATTGTTTCAGCCTCATTTCGTTTAAATGGGTTTAAGTAAGCTACACCTGTTTTAATACCTTCAACCGTAGGTACTATTGAGGGAATAGAACCGTCTTCATTATATGCAAATTGTTCCACACAGGTAGAGCGCCTGAAACCACCACCGTTTGGTAGTGCTTCGTTATGATAAAAGAAATAGGAGCTGCCTTTAAAATCAATAACTCCTGAATGATTGGTAAACGCAAGTTTAGGATGTCTATCCATAATTAAACCTCTGTAATGCCACGGCCCTGTTGGCGAATGCGATGTTGAATACCCAATGCTTTCAGGGATTCCATTGACAGCATAAAGCAGGTAATATAGATTGTTGCGTTTATAAAACCAGGGACCTTCAACATATTTGGTGCTAATTTTGCCATCTGGTCTAACAATCTCACCAAAAGATTCTTTTGTCATTTCTACAGACACAATCCCATTGTCTCCAATGCTTTTGTCGTACGAAATCATATCTTCGTTCAATTTCACATACCATACACTAGGGTTACCCCAATACAAATATGCCTGCCCATCGTCATCGACAAAAACAGTGGGGTCAATATCTTGCCATAAATGATCACTATCAACCAGTTTTTTACCCAAAGGGTCGGAAAAAGGCCCATAGGGCGAATTGGAAACCAAAACACAAACACCGGTTCCGTGAATCGGTACGTACAGGTAAAATTTGCCATTTCGTTCAATACATTGAGGTGCCCATGCTCCATTATCCTTTTCAAGCCATTTAAAGGATTTTAATGAGGCAACTGCGCCATGATCCGTCCAGTTAACCATATCGGCTGTTGAGTAACAACGCCAATCGTACATGGTAAAGAAATTAGCCATTGTACTATCCTCATCATGCGAGGTATAAACATAGACTGTATCATTATAAACCATGGGTGCCGGATCGGCAGTAAAATAGGTTTGAACAATGGGGTTTTGCGAATAAATCGACATCCCCGATAAAAACACAGTTATAATTGATAATATTACTTTTCTATGCATCATTGTAATTTATGGATTGATATTATTTTATGGATTCTATCTTCCAATACAAATCGAAGACCAGGTAACTAATACGTCGTTTTTCTATCTCATGGGCAGATGAATTAAAAAGTTTTTCAAACTATTAATTTCATCGTTTCCATTTATCTATCAATAGTTTACAACGCTTCTCTACCTAAGCAACAACTATTTATCACTTAGCCCATTCAGCTCCTTCATCTGTTCTTCTCCATTTAAAATACTCATCAAGCACTTTTAATGATTCTTCACTTGGTACGGGACCTACATGAGGCTTTTGCTGCAAATACATTACTTCTGGCTTATCATCACTAAAGGCTGGCCACTCAGGAATACCTTCTCCATTGGGATTACCATATTTTGCAAAATTTGTCCAATAAGTACCCATCGCCTCAGAGATATCAATATCCGATTCCGAAGAGTTATTCAGATCTAAATGTTGAAAAACAAATGCCACATCCTGTCCATGCGGTGAGCCATATCTATACATTGGTGAATCTTCTGGAAATTCAGGATGTTGATCGAAATAGTAATAGTATACATTTGACTTGCCTGTTTTAGATTGAAGCCTTGCCCAAATCCAAGTTTGCCAGCCAAAGGCTGCATCGCGCATAAGGTCACGGGCTGTTTTTGGTACACTATTTTCGGCAAGCGGATAAGCTTCCAACAAAGCATCAGCATACTTACCGAAACGTTGATTCACACTATTTCTAACATTCTCAGGATTCTTCTCCCACATAAAACTGGCGCCTTCGTCGGAATTATAACCGATCAGGACAGGTACATCATTGTATTGGCCTTTTTCATATAACTTGTATTGATCATCTGGAATAACAACACCATCTACAATTGGCCATCCTCCAGGCATGGTCCACCCGGCTGGAATAAATTTTTCAGCTTCTATCTTGCGTAAATCGGCAATTGATGTACCTCCTTGTTGTTTCACATATTCAATGCCATCAGATTCAGCTTGTTTTAAGGTTTTCATATTTTCTCCTGGATAAGTAGTCGGACGTGATGGACCAAATGATCCTCCACTCTGAGATATAGCACCATGAAAAAGCCCTTTCGCCAATGGCGATGCACACAACATACTTACTGATATTCCCCCAGCTGATTCACCGAAAATGGTCACCCTGTCCGGATCACCCCCAAAAGCAGCAATATTTTCTTGAATCCATTTCAATGCTGATATCTGATCCAGCAAACCATAGTTTCCTGATACGCCTTCCGAACTTTCGGTACTTAATTCAGGATGAGCCAGAAATCCAAGTTGCCCCACACGATAAGCAATACTTACTAAAACAACTCCTTTGTCAGCCAAGGCTTGTCCATCAGATACAGGTTCTGATGTAGAGCCAAAACTAAAGCCCCCACCGTAAATCCAAACCATTACAGGTAGTTTTTCATCTGCTGACTTTGCCGGTGTCCAGACATTCAGATACAAGCAATCTTCGCTTTTACCTGAAGGAGGATTACCTCCCTGCATTGGGGCTGGAGCATACTCAGTGGTTTGTTTAACTCCTTCCCATGCTTTAACAGGTTGTGGAGCTTTCCAGCGCAAACCTCCTACAGGAGCCGCGGCAAATGGGATACCTTTATAAATAGTAAGGTTTTCCATAACTGTTCCCTGAATGATGCCGCCCTCAACTTTTAGCTGGCCAGGTTGAAGCTTACTATGGCATGAGATCATCCCCAAAACAAAAAGCAGAAGCAATAAGGTTTTTAAATTTTTCATTGTTAAGTGGGTTTATGATGGACTACTGTTAAAATTAGCAATCAATTTCTTAAATTTAACTATTGTTGTCTTTTGGGAATTATCCCCAAAAGAATGAAAAGTCAGTTCGTTAAAATGATACCGGTGATCGACAAAGCTTTTGGCCTAATCGATGCCAGTTTACTCATTAATTTAGTCAACTTCATCGGGATTGCACCAATGAAGTTGATCAAAAATGACACTATAGATGATTACTTAAACAGTAATTGAGCAAATTCATATAAGCTTCTTCTCCATGTGTGAAATTCATGGGCTGTACCTTCGGACAAATACCAAACGGCATTAATACCAGCTTCTTTCAATTCTTCGGTGGATTTTTGTACTGCTTCAGGACGCTCCTTGCTTCCGCAACTTTGAAAAATCAGTTTCACATTACTTTGGTTTTTAACTTCCTCAGGAGCATAAAGAGCACCGCTAAAAAGACCAATGTGCGAAAACACATCAGGCCTGTTGGTTGTAATGGCTTTTGTCTCCATCGATCCCATGGAAAGTCCGGCCATGGCACGGTTTTCCTGATTGGAAAGCGTTCGATAATTCTCATCAACATAAGAAACTAATTCATCAACCAAAACAGTTTGAAAAGGAATGATATCGAATTCACGCAATTTACCGAATTCAATATCATTAGTCATGCCATATGTCATAACTATGATGAAAGGATTGACTTTTCCTTTGGCAATTAGATTGTCTATGATTAAATTGGCTTTTCCCTGCTTGGGCCAGGATGTTTCGTTTTCGCAGTAACCGTGTTGAAGATACAAAACAGGATAACTTTTTGAAGTTTCATTTTCATACCCGGGTGGTGTGTAAACAAATGCCGTACGGCATGTCTGAGTACTTTCTGATGGGAAAAGAATTTCATGAACATGACCATGAGGAACATCTTTTACAGCAAAAATATCCTGGTCATCTGAAGGAATTTCGATACCACTACCCCAGCGACAAGCGCCAAAATACAGCAATGTTCCCGGATCGGGAACCGATGCTCCATCAATATTCAGTTGATAGTAATGGAAACCGACATCCTGCGGAGCCGATTCCCCGGTCCACATTCCTTCTGAATCCTTAACCATGTCGTATTTAACACCACCAATGTCGAGTTTTACATATTTGGCATCGGGAGCAAAAACTTGTGTGCGTACACGTCCCTCGGAATTGACCATAGGATATACATTGCCTGGTTGGTTTACCGACGACGATTCAAAATCTTCAACTATTTTATCATTCGATTGGGCAACACAGTAGCTACCAACAATCAGAAATATTGCTAAAAGCGATTTGATTTTGTAATTCATTTTATACTTGGTTTTTAGTTTTGATGAAATAAGAGTGATCTCTATTCATTTATTAAAAGTTCATTGACTGCATTAGCAAGATATATATAGGATGCACCAATATCAATAATGTACTCATTCTCTCCCCAGAAAAAAGGCCAATCCTCCTTGTTCTCTGGAAAATCCGGATTCAATATCAGCACACCGGGAACTATTCCTCCGGCGATAAAACTAAAATCGGCCCTGTTGCTTCCATAGGCAACTTTCTTCGAACGAGTTCCCACTGCCGAAACAAAAGAGATGTTAGAATCTGGGTGACATCCAAACAAGTAATTTAACCCCTTGTACACATCTTCCTTGTCGATGATTTCCGGATATGCTTTATAAGCCATATAGTTGGTACTTGCCCACTCTATAACACCGGCATTCCCGGCCCATCCTCTGGTTGAAATAGGCACTTCGTAAGGATTCTCAGCTTCTAATTCTTCTATTTCAGTTTTGTGCTTAACTACGTATTTTTTAAGTTTTTCCTTAAACTCTTCGCCCATGTGAGGAAGTGCACGAAGAGCCATAGAGAGTGTCCGTTCGGATGATTCATCCAAAGCTGGCCATATTAATTCTTCATAGCGTTCTGCATAAGTCTGCTCTCCAGAAGAAATATACAACTGAAATGTTGCCGGTATTTCATTAAAACGTCCCCATCGAGAATATCTGTCGGTTTTGGCTGTATTCTTAATCTCCCTGGCTTCGGTATAAAGAGTTTTTGCCAGGCTCAGGCATTTATCTGCCAGTTCACTGTTGTACTCTTTTAATGCTCTACTGGCAGCAGATAAGGCAGCAACTGTTGAAAAGTCGAGACTATAATTCCGATTGGTGAAAGCCCATCGATCATCCAAGGTACCAGAGCTAACTCCATCGCTTTCGTATGGTTTCAGATTGGGATTGTATGGCAAATTATCCGTTTCAGTTGAAGCATCTCCCAAATGATGGTATTGATGCAACCTTGGAACAATAATACCGCGGATAGGATGTCCAATATTCTCAATTTGTGCTACCAGATTTAATGTACCGTGTTCAATTTGTTGAAGAATATCCGGTTTCCCATCGGGGCGATGGATGTCAACGTATCCGGTTTCCTGATCAATAAAAGTCTGGTCTCTGTTAACTTTGAAGTATTCCCATGAATCAACCAAGCTTTGAATGGTACGGCAGTGAGTGCCTGTTTGGATATCATAATCACCGGCATCAAACCAGCCACCAATGGCCAATCCAGGTATGCGCTCCAGTGGTTTGTACTTGGTATCTGTTACCGAATCCATCCTGTAACCATCAAAAAAATCGATATTAACAGGCGCCTGCAATGCGTCATCCTTAAATGGCTCTCCATGCCAGGTGCGATAGGCTTCATTTACTTTCATATGATCCATCTGCACAGGAAGGAAGACGTCTAAGGTAGGATGCCAGACATTTTCGAAAGCATTGGCGTCAATCGAGAAGGTATTGGTGGTTTGATCACCATATTGAATACAGTACACTCCTGGTTTTGTGATAGAACTGAAGTCTAGCTTTAGATATTTGTAGCGCAGATAATTTCCCCATTCTTGCGTGTTAACAATCAACTGTTTTTCTTTCTTTCCTGAAGCAGTTACTTCATAAATAGAAGCTTCACTCAGGGGCTTGTCATTCTGGTCGAGTTCTATGACGGCAACTTTTTTTTGATCAGGATGATAGCCTACTTGCGAGAAACCAATATTGGGTTTACGCACCCAGTTTTCAATGGAATTGGGTTCAACATGCCATTTCAGAACGTCTCCGGTTTGGTTCGAGGGTAAAATACTTCGGGTAATGAACCAACCATTTTGTGCCAGATTGCGACCGTCGAAAAGCATTATTTCCGATTCCGATTCAATTTTCACATATCTTTCAGGATCTTCCGGAGCCAATACCAAGGTCTTCCCTTGCGCAAGTGGTTTGGGTATAATGTATTCATCAATTCCGCGATCATCAAAGGTATTGTGAGCTCCAAACTGAGGTATTTTATTTTTTGATGATTGAATGGTAGTATTTCCTGAAGGGTAAAGGGGAAAACAGGATGGTCTGCCATCAACCAGGTAGCTTTTTTCGAAGTAAGCAGAAGGTAGAAATTCCAGGTTAAATCCAGCCTTGCCTTTCAATGATTCAGGAACGGTCTGGTCTAGTGAGACCACAATTTGAAAACCATTTCCTTCAGGAGATACTGTGATCTTTGAATCAAAATCATAATCTTCATATCGGAGCGTAAACTCAATACTTTTATTGGCTTTGTCAACACTTTTTTCGATAAGGGTTGGGATTAAATCCCATTGTTCGGGAGTATTTTGCAGCCTTACCGCCCCTCCTGTTGAAGTTCTGACTCCATGATGGATGAGCTCTATACCAGCTGTTTTTTCATCAAAAAAGAAACCATTGTATTGGTTGTTAAAAACCAGGACGTTTAGACCATTTGTCTCGAAATACTCTTTTTCGTTGAGCGTTAGTTTTTGTGCAAAAGAAGAGGTACTAACTATGAAAAGTAAGCCTAACAGGGATCTATACGGATTTGTTAATTTTTTAAAAACCATTATTATAGATTTAGTTATTTGAAGGGTAAATAATTAATAGGAAATGATAAGTAATTGCACCAGCTCGGCCATTCTTGGCCTCCTGGATACGCAAAACAGGTATAATTGGAGTCGATTTCATAAAACTTAGCTATCATTAATTCTCGGTTAGAATATTGCGCACCTTTGATAGGCTTTTAATTCTGATCAGGAAGGATAATCTGATATTTTCCACTCAGATGCATAAGACTGAACAAGTATAGTAGCCCATCATAATAAGGATCAAAATATCCATCATCATACGGTTCCAATTTCTCATTCCAGATTTTATGGACAAAATCCATACTGTTTTGGTTGCTGTTGATATTGATTAATGAAGCAGTTGCCGCTGTAGATATTAGTCCTAGCGAATGTCTTAATGTGGGCTCATAATCACCTGCCGGAAGGATCCATTCAGGCTCTGAGCCATCTAAATCATACTGATCTTTAAAGGAATCCATTCCTTTTGATCTCAGGAAGTTCTGAAAACGCTCGGCATAACTTTCCTGCCATTCTTTGTCTTTTCCGTACCATAAATAATCCATTGCTATATTCATTGGAACTCTCCATGAATCATACCGAAATCCGGGCTTCATCCAGGGAGTAGGATGAGGTTCACCACTGAACTCAGTATAGTCAGAATTAAGACCGGTAACAGGGTGACATGCACGGTGCAGAAAAACCCTCGAAGTATCGGCGCAATCACGATAAAATTGTTCGTGACCGTCATTGGCATAGTCAGCCCATATTTCATAAAACGCAGGGACATGGTAAGAGGGGTCGGTCCAATTGTATCCATGTCCTCCCGGAACAAAAGAAATTTGCTTGTATTCAAGATTTATAAAAGGTTGCACATATTCAGCCCCGTCTTTTTCCCACATGGCATCGAGTATGTGTCTGGCTTCTGCATAATAGTCGATGCCGGTGTCATTACCCCAACGGTTAGATGCAAGCAACAGAGTTGTGACAAAATATAACTCTCCGTCGGAAGCACTTCCGGGAGAATTAATCTTCATTTTTTCAGGATCAAAGCTCCATGCAAAATAGCCTTTTCCCGGACCATCCTGATGTTGTAGATACTTTTTTGACCAACGCCAAATGCGATCAAAAACATCTTTTTTATCCAACTGAACGGCAACCATCATACCATATGAAACACCTTCGGTGCGTACATCCTTATTTTTTATATCAGAAACATAGCCCAATGAATCACCAACTTCGAAATATATGCGATCAGGTCCTTCAAACAGATCGAAATATGTTTTTTCTACCTTCTTATTAATATCTTCCTGACTGTAACCGGCTTCAAGAAATAGATTTCGGTAAATTCCGGATGAGTGGTTCTGTGCAGAAAGGGGAATATGCATTATAGAAAAGATAAATATTAAAAAGGGAACTATTTTTTTGAATTGCAACTTCATAGTCTTACACTTGCTTTTTAGGTCCATAAAAAACGGTTTAATAGTAGTATGAATTAGAGAATTTCTGAATCCTTCATCCATTGAAACAGGGGATCAATCCAGGAATCGTGCTGAAAAACAAAGCCATGATTCCCTTTGGGATAGATATGCATTTCAACGGGTACCTGATGGTATCTCAATTGTTCGAAATAGGATATGCTATTGTCAACATCAACAACCACATCATCAGCAGCATGAGTTATATAGGCTTGAGGAGTATCTTTAGTTACCTGCAATTCCGATGAATATTGAATAATTTTATCAAAACCTGGGTTTTCTCCAAGTAGCTGGGTTCTGGATCCCATGTGAGTGAGACTATCGCTCATACTAATAACAGGATAAACTAATATTTGAAAGTCGGGGCGAAGATTTGTTTGTTCCACATTGTCAATTACTGGATCATAATGCGTGGCCAATGTGGAAGCCAGGTGTCCACCGGCAGAAAAACCCATAATCCCAATTTTCTCAGGGTCTATATTCCATTTTGAAGCGTTTTCCCTAACTATTTTCATTGCTTTCTGCGCATCCTGGAGAGGTATGATAGTGCTATCATCTGAAGAGGGATCGGGCAATCGGTACTTAAGGACAAATGCGACAACTCCGTTTGCAGCTAGCTTTTTGGCAGTAGTAATTCCTTCTCCTTGATAAACTATAACACTGTACCCTCCACCTGGACAAATAATAATAGCAGGCCAAAGTGTATTATTTCCTTCAGGTAAATACATTTCTATACTCGGATATATGACTTTTCTTATCAGTCCATCCGATGACTCAATATCCAAACTCTGGTTTTCGACAACCTCAAGATCTTCTTTTTCATTGTCGTATAGTTCAATAATTTCCTGGCCACTTGTCTGGCTTAAAACCATAGTAAGCATTAGCAGAAACAGTAATCGTTTTAAGATATTCATTGTTTTTTGCGTTTTTCTTCTTACTTATCGATTTGTTTATTAAAGTATATTTGAATGAATAGATGATCCTTTCTTCCGCTAACTGACCAATTCTTTTCTCATGATTTATAATGGTTAAAACCCTATTGAGCTATTCTGGTGATTGCTTACAAATGTTTCAGAAAAGTTTTAAAAAAACTAACAGTCCTTGGGTATTGTACACTTCAAGCTATTAGCATTAAGCAAACTTAAAGATTTTGACACATTGAGTTTTTTAATTTTAGATATTTGATTTTAGATTTCGAACTAAATATGATTAGTGGAAATAATATTTAAATTAGATCATATTTAATTGAATGTAAGCCAAATTACTAATGAGAATCTTCATTAATAATTCTGCAAGCTTCAAAATTTGAGATTGCAAATCATCTTTCTATTACATTCTGAGTTTTAATATTTAAATCGAACCCAGCTTAGTAGAACAAAAAAAATGCAACTCTGATATTCTGAATTAGAATCAGGACAAAAGAAAAACCGGAAGAAAGGATCAAGTTTTCTTCCGGTTTTTATCCTGAATAACAGGATACTTTTAGGGTAGATTAATTACTAAATCCAGGATAAAGTGCATCATTACCGAATCCGGGAACTTGTTCCAACATCCCATTTGAAAGATCGATTTGTCTCTGTGGAATAGGGAAGAAACCTTTGGTTTCATCATAACGAGCGCTATAACCTTTGCTATTAAGCCCGTTAAATACATCAGGATTTCCAAAGTTATAAACTGGTGTTCCCATCTGAGTCTCAAGTGCAGTTTTGGTGTAGTCTGCACCCCAACGACGCATATCGTTCCAACGTAATCCTTCAAAAGCAAGCTCATGATGACGCTCCTTTTGAATATTTTCCAACGAATATGCTACCGGATCAAGGTCAACACGACCACGTACTTCATTCATGTATGACGCGTCTTCGGTTAACTCAGACATCATCAGTAATACATCGGCAAAACGGATGAAAACCAAATCATCACCATGCGATAACTGATTATTGTCTTGATTACCGTACATGATGACGCTGTAATCATTCTTAATTGAGCCGTCAGGAGCTTTTGCGGTGACACCGTTATATTTCTTACCCCAATAATTACTTTCCATCACAAAATCCCATTGACCTTTTGCATAATTAGGAAGCTCAGATTCAATATCAATTACAGAAGCCCAAAGACGGATATCGTCTGGCTCATCAATCATCCACTGATCAACAATACCTTTAGGGATAGAGTTACCTTGTCCCCAACCTCCTGCAAAAGGAAATGTATTACCTAGCGATTGTAATCCTCGCAATGCAAAGAACAATTGAAACGTATTACTATAACCTCGTCGTATATCCCAATTGGCAAAGTTCGAAAACTTAAGCGCAAATACTGTCTCAGGGTTTACAGCACCATTATCAGCAGCATACAGAAGCTCTTTGCCTGTTTGCTCCATATAATCAGTCATGTAAGGATAATCATTTATTGTCAAAGAATTTGTATAAGGCCAAAGTTCGTGATAATCGTCAACCAAATAATGTCCGCTGGCACTTATGCATTCTCCCAACCAAGACGTAACTTCAGCCTTGGTAACACCAGGGAGTGAAGTCTCTTGGTAAAAACCAGTATAAAAAAGCCACACACGAGCCATTAAGGCTTGAGCTGCCCAAACAGTTACACGACCTTCCTCTGTTGAAGAATAAGGCACTTGGGGCAATATTTCAATGGCTGTTTTTAAGTCTAAAGTTATTTGCCCATAAATCTCTTCAGTACTCGCAGCGGGCAAATTAGCTTCTTCCGTGGTTATTTTTAGCGGCACATTTCCAAATAGAGTCGCCAAACGGTAGAAAAAGAAAGCTCTTAAGAAAAGGGCTTCTCCCTTGTATTGATTTTTCAGTTCGGGACTCACAACAATGTCACTTAGAAGATCCATATTTTCAAGGGCAAAATTTGCGCGGTGAATTCCTTCGTAAGTAACTTCCCATGTATGAGACAACATTTCAGGATCGGAATACATCATGGCCTCGTATGATTGAGCCTTAATGTCGTTAACGCCACCGCCGCCCAACTTTTCGTCACTGGCCACTTCACAAACAAACAAGTAACTTTGATCTACATTACGCTGTTCGTTATTCATGGTAGTATAAATGCCTGCCATCATTTGTTTGGCATCATCTGCAGTCTGCGGAAAGTTATCTGAAGTTTTTTGAGTAAGTGGCTCCACATTCAGAAAATCCTCTGAGCAGCTACCCAAAATCGTAGCAGCAATGATTAAATATGCTATTTTTTTCATAATCATCTAAAATAAGTTTATTAGAATTTCAAATTAAATCCTACCATATAAGTTTTTGGAGCAGGATAAAAACCTAGATCAATACCTTGCACAAAACCTTGTTCATCACCATAACCTACCTCAGGATCTAAGCCAGAATAGTCGGTAAAAGTAAATAAGTTACGTCCTGCCACGAACATACGAGCTTGCGACAATGGCAATTTAGGTAACAGCTTTTTAAAGTCATAACCAAGGGTTATATTCTGAATTTTAACAAAGTCACCATCTTCAATGTATAGCTCTGATATATTTAACCGGTTGGTTCCATTACCTGGAGTCATGCGAGGAATCTTGTTAGAAGTTCCTTCACCGGTCCAACGACCCAAAATGTCGGTGGTATAGTTATGGAACTCGTTGTCGCCAAAAGAACGATACGACTTCAGTATTTGATGACCAAATGCACCATTACCACTTAATGAGAAATCGAATCCTTTATATGCTAGGTTAAGGCTAAAACCAATTCTAACATCCGGATGAGGATTACCAATCATGGTTTTATCTTCTGCAGTCACCTCACCGTCACCATTGACGTCAGAGAAAATAACATCCCCTGGCTGAGGGTTTGACTGTAGAAAGCCATGAGTCCAGTCCGCAATTTGTTGTTCATTCTGGAAAATCCCTTCTGTTTTGTATCCGTAGAAATAGCCTGCAGGCATACCATTTTCAACTCGCCAAACCGGGTCGGTACCTTGTGAAATAACATTTGGGTCACTTGCCAGAAAACCAGTATTGTCACCAAATTTAGTAACTGTATTTGTATTTTTAGAGATATTAAATTGGGCACCATAAGTGAATTCGCCCACATTGTCATTCCAGCGCAATGCCAATTCAAATCCTTTGTTTTCGATATCGCCAGCATTGGCAAAAGCAGCAACAGGACCCATAACATCTGAAATGTTAGGACGAACCAACCAATCCTTTGTGGTCTTGACATAATAATCGAACGAACCCTGAAGTCTTGAGCTTAGGAAATGGACATCCAAACCAATATCCAATTGCTCAGAAGTTTCCCAAGTGATAGCAGGATTTGGGAGTACAGAAGGATAACCACCCAGTTGCATTTTAGATCGATCGTTTCCGAATCTGTAATTGTTTTCAGCATCAAAACCAATAAGGCTCAAGTACTGGTAAGAATCAACATTTTGATTACCGTTTTGTCCCCAACTGGCTCTTAACTTCAAGAAATCAACAACTCCATTGTCTTTCATAAAACTTTCTTCGGTTATAACCCAACCGCCCGAAACTGATGGGAAATATCCCCAACGATTGCCACTTGGAAAATTAGAAGATCCGTCAGCACGCATCACCAAAGTAAGCAGATACTTTTCGTTAAAGTTGTAGTTGACCCTTCCAAAGTAGGAAGCAAGAACTCCAGGATCATTAGGTGCCCCCTCAATACTCGTTATACCTGATGTTAACCCATCGGTATTGTCAAGATAAGCGTATTTATAACCAATAAAAGTTGGATTGGCATTGGTGACAGACATATTGGTGCCATATCCCCATTTTTCAGCAGATTGTCCAACCAACACATCAAAATTATGTTGATTCACTTTAAACTTATAATTCAATGTGTTTTCAAGAGTCCAACGGTATCCGCTGCCTGCATTTTGTATAATCCGACCGGGGGTCATAAATGCATCCCCAGCCAAAAAATATTCAGGTTGGTAGCTTCGGTAAGCATCGGCATGCATTCTGTATCCAAAGTTAGTTTTCCAAATCAACCCTTTAATTGGTTGAATTTGTAGATAGGCATTGCTATTTAGGTTGTAATTCATGGTCTCATTTTGTCCACGATTTAAATCCATCAAAGCCTTTGGGTTATATACACGCGACGATAGTGCAGAAAGGCCTGAAGCATCATTATCTGCTTGTGCCCAATACTCGCCTTCAGCATTGTATGCAGGCACCAAAGGGTTTCCTGTCATCATGTTGCGGATGTCGTTGGAATACATGCCTCCTATGGCAATACCACTTCTTTCGCGATAGCTGTAGTTTAAAGTTTGACCCATTTTAATGATGTCCAATCCACCTTTCTTATATAAAACATGGTCGCTGTTCAAACGCAAGGTATACCTGTCGCTTGTTGGCTGAACGGGTTTTCCCAAAGTACCTTCTTCTGACGAATAAGAAAATCCCATTGCGAATACTGAGTTTTCAGATCCACCGGTAATGTTAATAGAATGGTTTTGAATGGGAGCATTCTTGTTCTCGATTTCTTTCATATAGTCGGTTCCTTGCCATCCATTTTGAACATCCTGGTATAAACCGGGAATGATGGAAGCGAAATCAAGGGGATCTTTTCCTGAAACCACACGCTCCTCGTTGTAAATATCCATAAACTGCTGAGCATTCAACAAATCAGGCATTTTATAAACATTCTGAACGCCATAAAACCCATCATATGTCACCAATGTACGTCCTTTTTTACCACTCTTGGTGGTTACCAAAATAACACCGTTGGCAGCCCTGGATCCGTAAATAGCAGCAGAAGCCGCATCCTTCAACACATCGATCGATTCGATATCCGAAGGGTTGAGGGTATTGATATCGCCACCAGCAACACCATCAATCACATAAAGCGGATTTGAATCACCAATAGTACCCAAACCACGAATATTCACTTTAAAACCTTCACCTGGCATGCCCGATGCCTGGGTAATGTTCACCCCTGGAGACATCGTCTGAATAGCATCTAATGCCTGAGTCGAATTCTGTCGCTGTAAATCATCTGATCCAAGTGAGAGGTTGGCACCGGTCACCAGTTTCTTCTTTTGTACACCGTAACCAATCACCACCACTTCGTCCAAGTCAGCGATGTCAGGTACCATGTTCACATTTATAGTAGTTTGTGTGCCAACTGTAATTTCTTGTGACTTCATTCCTATAAACGAGAACACCAATATGGCATTGTCGTCAGTAACTGTTATTAAGTAATTACCATCCAAATCGGTTATCAGACCGTTGTTGGTTCCTTTTTCAAGAACTGTTACCCCGGGAATGGGCTCGTTCTCATTGTCGTAAACCTTACCGCTCACCTTTTTTTGGGCAAACATAGCAAAGCCTACAAACAAAAAAAGAAGCAAAATGAGATTTCTTTTTTTCATAAAATTTTGGTTTTAATCATTAAGTAATTATTTGTTAATTTTAATTAGAAAATGTTAATTCTAAAGTATACTTTTCCCCTATTACTCAGTTTTAATATTGGATATAGTTATTAAGATTTTAGATATAAGAGCAATGTGTACAACAGATAGATGTTTTTGAAAATACACTTTAAAGAAAAGTATAAGCCAGATGAGCTTTTATTGATAAAGACTTGACTGTAAATAAGAATTCAATTTCATATTTAGCCTTCTTAATACATTAACCTCTCCCATCGTAAACTCAACGATGCAATAGCTGCCAAAGGAAATAATACTCTCAGCTGAAAGTGTCGTGGTGGTCGCCGATAGAGCATATGTTGATTTTGAAAACCTCTACAGGTGGCATAAAGGCAATAGTTATTTTGTTGTTCGCTTAAAGAAATCTGTCAAGTTAAAACATCTTGTCGAACAGGATCTTCCAGAAAGCCGACATCAAATCAACCAACAAAACATACAACTAATCACCAACCAGTTTACTTGGACAGCAAACACGATATCAGATTTATATAAAGCCAGATGGGAGATTGAGCAATTTTAAAGATATAAATTAGTTGTTGAAAATCAAGTCCTTCTAGGAACATTACCCAATGCCGTTTTAATACAGATTTGGACAGCAATAATAACAGAATAAAATAAAAAGTGTCTATTAATATATAACTTATTTATTAAATTCCTTTTAACCCGCCTATTTAATCAGTATAATGATGTTTATTGAGTTCTTTTTACCGAACTATAATTCAGATAAAGAATTTCGAATTTAATCAATTTCTATAAGTATAGACTGTATCGACGGATTCGGTTCAAAAAGCGAATACAATCACTCTTTTAGCCAGCATAGACTTTTTCAGCACCATGTGATTAATCATATTCGAAGTAGTAAGCGGCTAGCGGTTGTTTATTTCTTTATAGAAGACATTATCGCGTTATCTATTTCATTAAAATTAAATGGTTTTCTGAAATATTTCAATATTAGATTGGACTCTAGTGCCTGTTGAATTTCATCTGTAATATCATATCCTGTTAAAATATAATATTTAACATGTGGATATTTTACTTTTGCTTTTTTAATAAATTCTATACCAGTCATTATTGGCATTTTCATATCACTTATTATAATTAAAATATCTGAATGTTTTTCCAAAATTTCTAGGGCTGCACTTCCACTTTCAGCAATAATTACTTCATATTTTCTATTGAAATTTAATTTGAATAATTGAAGGTTTAATTCTTCATCATCAACATACATTATTTTTATGTCATTGTTCATTTCTTATACTTTTGGGTACTTTTATTAAAACTTTACTTCCTTTATTTAATTCAGATGTGATTTGCAATTCACCATTGTGTTGTTCGATTATTGAATTTGTAATTGCCAAACCCAGCCCAGTGCCTTTACCAGGATCCTTTGTAGTAAAAAATGGGTCGACAACTCTTCCTAAGTTATCATTCGAAATACCACAGCCGGTATCGGTTATAACAATTATAAGATTGTCATCTACCACATAAGTTTCGATTTTAATATCGCCTTTTTGTTCTATAGAATCAATTGCATTTGAAATAATATTTATAAATACCTGATGAAGTTTATTTGTATTACCTTTTGTAATTAATACATCGTCATTGTAATTTCTAACTATCCGTATCTTATCTTTAAATTGACTATTAAGCACACTGAGACAATTATCTAAAATTGAATGAATATCACATTCGTCTTCATAACTGTTATTGCTTCTGCTTAACTGATTTAATTCTTTAACAATATCAGCTGCACGTTCAACGCCAGTTTTAATTCCTTGGAGGAATATAGAGATTCTTTCATCCTTTTCAATATCAGATGTTTTAAGCTCGTTAATTAGGCCTATATATCCGCCCATAATATAGTTGAGTGGATTATTAATTTCATGTGCAATACCTGCAGTTAAAACACCTAACGAAGCCAATTTTTCAGATTGAATTAATTGTTTTTGTGTAGCTTTCAAGTAATTCAATGTATTTTCTATTTCTTCTTTTTGTTCCTGTACTAATTTATTTTTTTCTGAAATCAATTCATTCTTAAAATTCAATTCCTCATTTACGGTTCTTAATTCTTCATTTCTAGCTTCCAATTCACAAGTTCGATCTGCAACTAATTGTTCTAAATTTTCATTCTGTTTTACTAAATTATTATGAAGCTGAGAGTTCTGAATTGCAACCGACAATTGGTTAGCAACAGTTTGACCAAACTCGATTTGTTTTTCAGAGTAGTTTTTTGATTCTTCACATGCAGTTAGAATTAAAACACCTAAAGTTTTTTCCCCCTTAATAAATGGCAGATATAATAAGGACCGAGCTTTACTCAGATTAATAATATCTTGCTCTGTTTTTGAAAATATTTCAGCTTGAGTATCGGAAATAAATAAAGGTTTTTTCGTTGATATTGCAGTTTCAATATGAGGATGATCCAAGAGATTGGCTCTTCTAAAAATATCAGGCAATTTGGGATCAATAGTTGGAGTTGCAGCCATTAGATATAATTTTGTTTCATCTTCCAAAATATAAATGGCAGCTTTTTCTATTTCCAACAATTCTGACATCCCATTACTGATTATCTGCAAAACCTCCTCATAATCGATGGCATTAATAATACTTTGACTTATTTTCGTTATTATTGATAATTTACGAAAATCTTGAGAATTATTATCACTACTGTTTATAAAAAAATCCTTCATTTCACAATTTAATATTTATTTTTCTTTTAATTCTCAATATTTTTTTTAAAAATATATCTGCATTAATTGGTTTTCATAAATATAAACTCGTTATGTTTTCCATATCTCTAAAGTAAAGTCCACTTTCCTATGCTGCATTTTTTTGGTACTGCAATCAATGGTGCAATGGATTCTTCCAACTTCTTTTGCTCCCCAACCAGATCTGTCCTAAATAAAGCCTATTAGGCTCCAGTTTCCCAGAGCGAATATTTTTATAGTGCCTAATCATAAAAATACTAATTGGCTATGAACAAATTTAACCTTGTTTGCTCAAATTATTCAAACTTTAAGCAGGAATTCTTTTTATACCTAACAGAAACGCACCAAACGAACAAACATAACAAGGGCATTGATAGTTGGACGCATTTGATAACCATGCTTTTTTGCCAGTTTTCCAAACTGACTTCCTTAAATGATGTAACTACTGGCTTAAAATCTGCTTCAGGTAACTTAAACCATCTTGGTTTAAGAATCTCTCCATCAAAATCTTCTTTGTCATACCAAAATAAAAACCGTGAATAGCAGTTGTTTCAGGATTATTATTTTGAGTTATTGCACAAGCTATCAGGAATAACTCAGTTTAGGCAAGCGCGATTTCGTATCAAATCAAAAATATTGCTATTGGATTCCACAACAATATCATTGTGTCTGAACCTGTTTGATTGGGCAAAATACAGGAAGAAAAAAGGGGCAATAAAGCTTCATACTTTACTAGATTTTGATGGCTGCCTTCCTGTATACATTAACCTCTCCGATCGTAAACTCAACGATGCAAAAGCTGCCAAAGGAAATAATACTCTCAGCTGAAAGTGTCGTGGTGGTTGCCGATAGAGCATATGTTGATTTTGAAAACCTCTACAGGTGGCATAAAGGCAATAGTTATTTTGTTGTTCGCTTAAAAAAATCTGTCAAGTTCAAACGTCTTAACAAACGAGAGCTTCCAGAAAGCCGACATCAACATATACTTGTGGACGAATACATTGAACTAGAGGATGCAAAAACCTATAGTAAGTATCAATAGTTGTTCGAATTCTATTTGCCGTCTTTATATAGGATTGTGGAGTACAAGAAATACTGATCAGTAAAACTAGAATAGGTATGAATTAGTATATTCTTATAAAATTCTGAATTTAGCATATTTCAATTATACTTAAAACTATACTTATCGCCAACTTTGGTATCAAATCCAATCGTTTTTTCATTGTACTTTAAAGAGCATCTATTACCAATTTTTGAAAGAACTTCTACTTCTATCAGTTTACCATTCCTCCACTTCATTGAAATTTCAAAACCACCTCTGGCACAAATTCCGGATACCTGACCGTCAGACCATACATCGGGTAAAGCTGGTAATAAAAGTATCTGTTCTTCATTTGATTGTAATAACATTTCAATTACACCAGCAGCACCACCAAAATTACCATCTATCTGAAAAGGTGGATGAGCATCTAATAAATTGGGATAAGTGCCACCGCCGCCACCATAATTCACGTTTTCGGCACCATGGGGAGGCACATAGGTCAGCAATTCACGATAAAGCTTATAGGCTCTGTTACCATCCCAAAGTCTGGCCCAAAGGTTAATTCGCCAGCCTTTTGACCACCCGGTAGTTTCGTCACCTTTTATTTCAAGTGATGTTCGGCAAGCTTCAGCTAAATCCGGTTTAGTTAACGGAGTAATATGATTTCCGGGATGCAATCCAAATAAGTGTGTCTGGTGACGATGTTGAGGTTCAGCATCTTGCCAATCGTGATACCACTCCTGAAGATTGCCCTTTTTTCCAATCTGATAAGGGTATAATTTGCTTAGGGCTCTACTCATACTATCTCTCAAGGAAGCATCAATATTAAGTATTTGAGAAGCCTTGATGGTTTGTCCAAAACATTCGCGTATCATAGCCAAGTCACTAGTAGCCCCATAAAGTGTTGCACCTTTGAAACCATCAGGGGTAATATAAGTATTCTCAGGAGATGTTGATGGTGAAGTAATAAGGTATCCATTTTTATCTTCAACTAACCAATTAAGACAAAATTCGGCTGCTCCCTTCATTAGCGGATAGGCATAATTACTAAGAAATGTTTTATCACCCGTATATAAATAATGATCCCAAAGGTGAGTTACTACCCAAGTTCCACTCATATTCCAGCAAGCCCACATGGGATCTCCGTAACCAAAGTCTCCAACTGGATTACTCATTGCCCAAATATCGGAGTTATGGCAAGCTGTCCAGCCCTTATCAACCCCGTAAAATGTTTTAGCCGTAACTTTACCTGTTTCAGCCAGATTACCAATAAAATTTAAAAATGGCTGATGCATTTCTGAAAGATTTGCGGACTCAGCTAACCAGTAATTTTCTTCCACGTTGATATTCATGGTATAATTACTGCTCCAAGGAGGACGAAGGTAAGGATTCCAAATTCCTTGCAAGTTAGCCGGAACCTGATCGGTTCGAGAACTGGAAATCAGCAAGTACCGGCCATACTGAAAATATAAAATTTCCAAGCCCTTATCTTCTGCTCCCTCTGTATATTTGATTAAACGTTGATCTGTAGGCAACTCAGGGCTATTACAATCGCCTAGCTCCAGTTTAACCCTGTTAAAAAACGATTGATAATCCTTTATGTGATCTGATTTTATGGCTTTATAATTTTTCTTTGTCGCCTGATCCATTAATTGTTCAGCAATAGTCTGGTTATCCAATCCCTGGCTGGCTGGATTTTTATCAAAACCATTAAAACTAGTAGCCGTACAGATATACAAGGTCACTTCATTGGCATCACTCACCCGCAAACAACTATCCGCTACAATAATCTCTCCTCCATCATTTAAAACGCTAAAATGAGCTGAAAATCTTGTACCTCGACTCTCTTCAAAGCGAACCGGATTGTCACTACCCCAATAGTTTGGTACAGTATAATATGGAGCATATCCAGACACTTCTAATGTAATTTCATTAGCCACACTTTTAAATTTTAACTGGCTATCAAATTTCAGATTAAAATTTAGTGCATTTTTCTTATCAGCGGATAGCTTTATTACCATCACCTTATCAGGATTGGACACCATATATTCGCGATGATATGTTACCCCATCACTCTTATAATTAACTTTTGCAACAGCATTGCTAATATCTAATTCCCGATAATAATCTTCAAGGTTTTTTTGGTTACTAAATTCGAGATACATGGTACCAAGTGGAGCATACGATTGGGAGAATTTACCTTGGATTTTTTTATTCAGTTGTTCGGCTAATTTATAGTCTTCGTTTTCTAATGCTTTTCTGATAGCGGGAATATTTTTAAAAGCTCTGGGATTCATATATCTATCCACGGGTTCTCCACTCCACAAAGTGGCATCGTTAAGATGAATCTTATCAGTATGAACCCCACCAAATACAGTTGCACCTGTTTTGCCATTACCTATAACTAAAGCCTCTTCGAAGTGAATAGCGGGCTTATCGTACCATAGTTTTAAATCGTTATCAATGTTTGAACTATTGCAACCAATCAATAGTATAGTGGCTAAGATATTGAGTAAGATCCTTTTCATACATAATATTTTTTGAAGCCAATGAATTCCAATCAAATAATTCAGAGCACCCAGTTAAAACTGTCGCTCTGAATTACACGTTCAATCAATCGTAACTTGATGAAAACTACAATTAAAAATATAACTTGAGGTACTTCATAGCTTTATTTATTAATTTAAGGGTATAATCTTGGCAGCAAAACCTCCTCTTCGAAGCATGCTTACATTAAGTACTGAATTACTATCAATTACCATGTGTTTCATTGAAAAAGTTTGATCGTGCTCTCCATCAGCAATCAATGTTAGTTTGTATTTACCACTAATAGGCAAAAAATCGAATTTGACAGTTTGTTTTTTTTCCTTCGAATCAGAATTGATACCACCAACATACCAGGCATTACCTTTTTGGCGAGCCACAACAGCAAATTGCCCCGGATAACCGTCCAGCAACTTTATATCATTCCAACTACAAGGTACAGTTCTAAGGAAATTTTTAACAAAATAGGGTAATCGATTATACCCTTCAGGACGATCAGCCATATGTTGAATGCCGGACTCAAACACCACACTAAGTGCTAATTCGTGAGCATAAGAAGTGATGTGCGTATATTGAGAGTTGGTAAAGGTTACAGGAGTATAATCCATTGAACCAACTACATTGCGGGTAAATGGCAAAGTAGTATTGTGCTCTGGTGCTGTTGTTGTAAACTCCGGCCCGTTATTGTACCATTCGGCACCGCGAACTCCCTCATAAGTCATCAGGTGAGGGTAAGTACGCTGCCAGCCACGCGGCACTAGACATCCATGAAAATAGACCATTATTTCAAAACGGGCTGCATCTTCCAGTATATCCAGGTAATAGTTAATCATATTCTGTTTTTCACTTTCAAAAAAGTCAACTTTTACACCTGCAATACCCATCTCTTTAAGTTTCCTAAACTCAGCCATTCGGTTTTCGTGTGTGAGCATCCTGTCTTTAGGCGTTGCACCAACCCATGTATGATCGCCACCAGAGTTATACCAAATCAACGGTTTTAAACCCAATGAATGAATATAGCTCAGTGCATCATTTAGATTACCTCCATTGCCCATGGCATCCCACTCCCAATCGAGCAGTGTATAGGGCCATCCCATATCGGCAGCCAAATCAGCAAATTTACACACAACCTGATAGTCTCTTGTACCATGATTATTCGACCAATAATTCCAGGATGATAATCCCGGTTTAATCCAGCTTGCATCCGTTAATACTGAAGGAGATGAAAGGTCATCAATCAAGGTTGATTCAACAATATCGGCCAAACTACCAACAATAATACTTCTCCAGGGTGATTTCCAGGGTAATGTTATTGATGGAAGTATGTGGCCTGTACCTCTGCCATTCCATTCATCAGGAAAAGTGAGTTTATAAACATTTCCATCTTTAAAATTTGTCAATTTGGTTCCGCAGTAGTTTCGATCAAGGTCTGCTTCATGAATCAGAAACCAGCAAAGACTGTCGGGACTCTGAAACAGTGCCGGATAGCACCAATCCTGTTGCACGCTTCCATCCAGCATGCAAGAATAAAGACCTTCGTTTGCAGGATTAAACTTCTCTAACCATCGTTTTGTGCTATCCGAAACAGAATAAGCTGTTAGTTCATCATTTATGATATAACTACCTTGCTTATCCGGAAATTCATATCGGAAAGCAATTCCATCGTTATAAGTTCGTAAAAACAGATTCAGTTTTGTTTTTTGTGGAGTGATAAAATTAAGGATAACTTCATTCCCATCATTCGTTCGATTAGATCGTTTACCATGTCTGGAAGCATAGCCTTCATGTATAGCATGGGTTTTACTCGTCTTAACCAGTTTTAATTCTTTTGAAAATACCTGATCTTCTCTTTCCAAGCCCAAATCAATACGTGGAATTATTTCTTTATAATGCTCACCAACAAGATACTCTACTTTTAAATACCAATTACTATAATCACTTTTCTGATGGTTTATTAATTGAAGTTGAAGTTTTTTATTGGGAGAGTTAATTGTAGTCCTGGCAAAACTATTAACAACTCCAAGAAGCAGAATAATAATCAGGGTATTTGAAAGTCTCATTACGCTACTTTTAAAAAAATTGATTCCTTATAAAATGGAAATTCTAAGTTTTTTTAGATCCGCATCTTTTGAACTAGTTCCATATAGGATTTCAAATTCTCCTTCGGTAACAGTCATTCTTCGCTGTGACCAATCGTAGAACTCAAACGATGATGAGGGTATTTCAATGGTAGTTTTGACAGTTTTACCCTTTGATACTTCAACCCGTTTAAAAGCTCTCAGATTTTTAATCGGTCCTTCCAAATCATCAACTTTGCGGATATAAACCTGCACTATTTCGGTACCATTGCGTTTTCCCGCATTGGTTACAGGAATAGTTAGTTGCACAGACTCATTGGCATGGATAGTACTTTTGTCAACTTTAGCCTCTCCAATATTGAACTGTGTATAACTTAAACCAAACCCAAACGGAAACAGAGCTTCAGTTGTATAACGATAGGTTTTTCCTTTCATTGAATAATCCTCGAAATCACCAAGCTTTTCAGAGTTTTCATAGAAAGTTACAGGTAACTTTCCTGAAGGGTTATAATCGCCAAACAACACGTCAGCAACCGCCAGACCACCCGATTCGCCTGGATACCAGGCCTGTAAAATGGCATCGCAACTCTCTGTTTCAGGAGCCAATGCAATAGCCGATCCTGAGCAATTCACGAAAATCACTTTTTTGCCTGCTTCTTTCAAAGCCTTCAAGCAATTACGCTGTACCGATGGTAGTTCGATATTTGTTCGGTCTCCACCTTTAAAACCCGGATAATTAACCGGCATTTCTTCTCCTTCAAGGTTACCGGATAATCCTCCAACAAAAATTACATCATCAACTCCTTTTAACTTATTGATCAGGTTTGTATAATCAACATCTATTTCTTTACCAAAGTCAAATTCAATATTAGCCTGCCAGTTATTTGACTGATTATAGAGAATTTGAATTTTATATTTCTGTCCGGCCTCAACCCTAAAAGGCATTCGTGATGACAGTGTTCTCCAATTGTTATACTTTTTAATGGTTTCACCATTAACCAATAATTCAAAATAACCGGTTGCTCCGCCCTTAAAAACAATTTCTTCACTAATCTTTGGAATAAACTCAGTTTCGTATACAGCCGAAAAACCTTCGAGTTTTACCCCTGATGCAAATTCGTGTTGACCTGCCGTGGTCATTTTTATAGGGTTTACAATTTGTTGAGTTGTTACAATATCTCCTTCTCGATTTGGATTATTCCAGTAAGTTGCTTTAAAACCTGGGTTACCATCAACCGAACACTGACTAAAGTAACTAACGGTTACCTTGTCTTCAACCAGATCACAAGCCTTATCATACAAAATTTTGTTTGTTGTTATTTTAGTTTGTATTCCTTCAAGAATTGAAATAGTACGCACTGGTGTCCCATTATAATTCCCCCACAACATAGGTTCGTCGTTGGCATTAGGACCAATAACAGCAATTTTTTTACTCTTTTTCGACAGAGGTAACACATTGTTTTTATTCTGTAGAAGAGTCATGCTTTGCCTAGCCATGTCAAGGGCAAGCTGACGATGTATCTCATTGTTAAGAACTGATGCAGGAATTTGCGCCCAAGGTACAATCGAATCATTATCAAAATCACCAAGATCAAAACGGCCAACCAAAACACGCATCAGACTTTTGTCAATATCTTCCTCTTTTATTAAATCTCGCTCAACAGCTTCGGGAAGGTTCTTAAATGGGTAATTCTCCCATACGCATTCAACGTCGGTACCCGAAAGTACCGCTTTAGAAGCTGCGTGAACCGCATCGGAAGATACATTATGAGTGGTGAAAAAATCGGTCACTGCCCCACAATCGGAGACGACCAAATAATCAAAGCCCCACTCATCGCGAAGAATACGCTGCAGTAAACGTGTATTTCCGCAGCAAGGTTCATCATCTAAACGCTGATAGGCGCACATAACCTGCCTGACATCAGCCTCTTGAACTAACGCTTTAAAAGCGGGCAGATATGTTTCGTATAACTCACGAGGATTTACATTATTCAAATTCAGCTCATGCCTGCTCCATTCGGGACCTGAATGGACAGCATAATGTTTTGCACAAGCCAACAATTTGCGATATTTCGCATCTTCAGGTCCTTGCAATCCTTTTACCACAGCAACACCCATACGCGAAGTAAGGTATGGGTCTTCACCATATGTTTCCTGTCCTCGCCCCCATCGAGGGTCTCTAAAAATATTAACATTAGGCGTCCAAACTGAAAGACTCAAGAAGCGTTTATTTTCATTACCAGCCTGTATCCATTGATGATATTTCGCTCGTGCTTCATCCGAAACTGCATCATATATACGATATAATAATTCATCGTTGAATGATGCTGCCATTCCGATAGGCTCAGGAAAGACAGTAACACTATCATTATTTGCATAGCCATGCAGAGCCTCGCTCCACCAGTTAAATCGTTTAACACCCAATTCAGGTATCGGATCAGACTGGTCGCACATTAGGGCGGCCTTTTGGTCAAGTGTTAGTCTTGAAATTAAATCTTTTGCCCTTTCTTCTGAGCTCAGGTTTGAATTTTGATATGGAAACTGGGCTTTAACTGTAAAAACAGTTAAAGCCATAGTCACCATTAAAATTTGCCTAATATTATTCATTGAGTATTATTTAAAAGTCTCTGTTTTTTTAAACTAATCAACAATGGCATCATTAGCTGACGTTGCATATAAGCCCAACAAACATCCAGTAAAGCCACCTGCTACATCAGTTGAAAGAATATCTCCCGATACAACTCCACCTACGTTAATAAAATCATTCCCGTTTATTGAATAAGAGAAATTATAATTATCACCCTCAGCAGACACTTGCAAATCAATAGGTTTTAAAATGTCTATTTTTGTTGAAGATATAATCTCAGAACTTAATTCTTTTTGAAATCGATTTTTGAAATTTCTTTGTAAAAGCAAATAGTAATCTTTTCCTTTTTTAGTTACACCAAAAACATAATTGGAGTTTTCGTTTTGCAAACAAACAATACCTGCCAAATCATTTTCACTTGTTGGTTTATAACTCATTGTAGCGGAATATGAAAAGCTACTGTGCATTTGACGATAAAACAATGTTGAAGTCGGTTTCACTTCCTTTATGTTGGTATCAAATGGTTTAATCCTGATTCCGTTTGCTACTTTTTCAATAAACTTTTCACGAGGGCCTCTTAAACCAATCCATCTGTAGTCTAAATTTTCTCCAGAAAAATCCTCTTCATATGTAAAGTTTCCGTTTGGAAAAAATCCATTAACTCCGGTTTTATTTTCAACACCTTCTGGCAGGGGTAATTTAGGCTCTAATGGCACTAAACCGTTTTCAAAAACAGGCCATTCACCCGACCAGTCAACGGGTAAGATAAAGGTTTCACGACCAGTATTTACACGCTGCTTTTCGTTAGGGCGTATTGCTAAAAATACACCGTAGTGTTTTCTATCAGGACCTTCAATAATATCTGCATGTCCAGCCCAATCCACTTTGTTATCTCGGATTTTATTAAAATACCTTTGTGTAAGAATAGGATTACTAGGAGCTGGAATATAGGGACCTTTGGGATTATCTGCTTTGAAAATCACTTCGCTATGCCAACCTCCAGTTCCACCTTCGGCACACATCAAATAATATTTTCCATCTTTTTTATACATATGCGGTGCTTCGATCCAAATTGGTTTTTTAGCTAAATCAACACCTCCATCTACAATAATCTTATCAGTTCCTTCAATTATTTGATCATTTTCAATATCGTACTCCCAAATTTTTATGACACGATGACCAACATATAATTCTTTACCCTGGTCAGGAGCATCATTGTGCACAACATAAGCCTTACCGTCGTCATCAAAGAAGATCGATGGGTCAATACCGTCAAATTTTAATTTGATAGGATCACTCCAATTCTTTTTCAAAGGATCCTTGGTCTTTACAATAAAGTTACCCAAACCACCGGTAAACCCGGTGGTTATCATGTAAAAAGTATCATTGTATTTGTTATAGGTAATACCAGGGGCATATATTCCGGCACTAATACCACAGTCGGATACATCTAGTTGTGATTCACGGTTTAACACTCCACCAAGGTCTGTCCAGTTAACCAAATCTTTAGAATGAAAAATAGGAACACCAGGAAACATGGCAAACGATGAACAAACCATAAAATAATCCTCACCTTTTTTAGCTATGGCAGGGTCGGGGTAACAACCTTGCAGGATTGGATTATAAAACTCATTCCCATTTAAGGGGGTGTTACTATACACTTCGTCTGTACCCTCATAAGTAAAGGCTGAAAAGACTGGGGCATTCGTCACTTTATCTTTCTTAACCGGTTGTTTCGCATATACTTTTAAAGTCATTAGTAATGCAATTAGTGTCCATATTGTCTGCCGGGTATTCTTCATTGTCTACAATATTTTTTTTAATACAAATTATTATTCATAAAGCCATATTGGCCGATGCTATTAGTTGAAGTATTGAATATCTATCCTACAAAATACACAAACCTCATTTGGAGTAAAACTAACTGATAGAAAAGGGTTACTATTTAAATCTTAGATATTCCATCTATAATTTCGGATATTTCGTTTGAAGTTCGCTTTAAAACATTGACCATGTACAATTATTGCTAAAGAATCATTAAGGAAAATATATATCAGAAAGAGTATAATAAAGCTACGATGCCAATTAAACCTTATGATATAAAAAAACCTTCTAATCCACGACCAATAAAAGTCACTTAGATTAGAAGGTTTCTGCTTTACTCCTTTATTAATTTATTGCATAGATAAGACTAGATCATTCCATTGATAGTTTCAATCTGACCATCTTTGTCGTAATGCAGTTCAATGACTTTTAAGCTTCGTAACCAGGTTTTGCCATCAGATGGAACACAATCGTGATAAAACAAGTACCATTTATCTTTAAACTCAACAACACAATGATGTGTGGTCCAACCAACTACTGGCGTTAAAATAACCCCTTGATAAGTAAATGGTCCATACGGATTATCACCAATGGCATAGCACAGTTTGTGAGTATCTCCGGTTGAGTAGGAGAAATAGTACTTACCTTGGTACTTGTGCATCCACGATGCCTCAAAAAAACGGCGATCGTGGTCACCTGCAGAAATTACATCACCTTTTTTATCCAAAATAATCACTTCTTTAGGTTCTTCGCCAAACTCGAGCATATCATCACTCAACTTTACAACTCTCGATGGCAATGCCGGTTCATCGTCATTAGGCTCATGCCCGCATTCAATGGCTTTATTGTTTCTGTATCGCTGCAATTGCCCACCCCACAAACCACCAAAATACATGTAATGCACACCATCTTCATCTTCAAATATACAAGGGTCAATTGAATAACTTCCTTTCATTGGTGCTTCTTGGGGAATAAAAGGACCTTCAGGTTTATCACTAACTGCCACTCCAATGCGGAAAATGTCGGTTTGATCCTTTAACGGAAAATATAGATAATACCTTCCGTTTTTATAAGCTGCATCACAATCCCACAACTGACGTCCTGACCACGGAATATCTTTCACATCGAGACCGACACCATGGTCTGTAACATCTCCTTCAATATCATCCATTGAAAAGATATGATAATCGCGCATATCAAAGTGATCACCATTATCGTTTTCGGGTATGCCCGACTCAACATCGTGTGAAGGATAGATATATAACTTGCCATTAAACACGTGTACAGCCGGATCGGCAGTGTATAAATGAGGCACAAGGTATCTTGGTTCTTTCATTCTGAATATTTTTATTGTTTTTCTTATACTTACTTCGTCTGCTTAGCCAAATCAATCAATTTTTCAACTACAGATTTGGGTTGATTTTCCCGGTCAAATAACAAAGGATAATCTGTCCGTCCCCTAACCGGAAAGTTATTTTTCCAAGATGTTTTATCATTGACACCCCAAAGCGTAACCCTTGTTATGTCATCTGAATGTTTTAAAAACAGGTTGAAAAAGTCAAGCATTCGTGAATCCCATTCATCTTGTTTCTCCTGCGGAACATTTCCATCTTCATATGGGTTAATTTCCTTGCGATATTCGAAATTTGTGGATATATCTGCGCCAATATCACCAAATCTTGGCTTGGGTAAAATGGACATATCCAACTCAGTTACCATTACTTTCATGCCCTCATTGGCATAAGCTGTTATGGCTTCCTCGTATTCTTCGATAGATGGACCTTCCATACCAATATGTCCCTGCATACCTATTCCGTCAATGCGAATACCATTGGCCTTAAATTTTCGAATCATTTCCACTATTGCATCACGCCTTCCCGGGTACCATTCGTTATAGTCGTTATAATACAGCTCAGCATCAGGATCGGCTTCGTGGGCAAACTGAAAAGCCAATTTAATAAAGTCTTCACCAACAATCTGGTAGAACTTACTTTTACGAAAGGACCCATCTTCAATAATTGCCTCATTTACTACATCCCAGCCTTTAATTCTACCTTTATAACGCCCCACTACTGTTTCAATATGAGTTTTCATACGGCCAATTAAAACCTCACGTGTAACATCGTTTCCCAAGCTATCGGTAAAAAACCATCTAGGAGCCTGCGAATGCCATATCAAGCAATGACCGGTGATGAACATGTTGTGTTGCTCACCAAAATCAACAAATTTATCGGCCAGTGAAAAATCAAAAACCCCTTCTTCCGGCTGTATTTCTCCACTTTTCATACAATTCTCGGCAACGATGGCATTAAAATGTTCTTTTGCCACATTTAAGGAAGCGGTATCACGACCCGTAATTTGCCATTCATTAAGAGCTGTACCAATATAGAATTTACCAGCAAAAGCATCTTTCAGCGTTTCCTTATTTGCTTGCTGTGGTCCGTTACATGCAATCAATTGCAACGCTGCAAGAACAAGTAATAAGGGTTTATATTTCACTTTTTTCATTTTGTCTGTATTTTATTGAATTACTGTTATTTTATTGTTTTTATTCTTCATTTCGCCTTGCCATCAAATCTTTTTCGAGCTGCACTTCCATTTTTTTATTAATTACATAAAAGAAAAGCAATCCGGTAGCCACTAAGAAAGGAATTGATGGAAAAACACTAACCAGCATCTTTGCTCCAACACTAACCGATTCGGGCTGAATAATTTCCCTACCAGCATCCAACAATTCTTTATGCACATATCCATACAAACCAAGAATCCAGGCAACCAATGCTCCACCAATTGCCAATCCGGCTTTTAAACCAACCATCATGGCAGAAAATATAATAGCTGTAGCTCGGCGGTTATTTCTCCATTCGGAATAATCTGCAACATCGGCAATCATTGCCCAAAGAATTGGAATGGTAATACCGTAAAAGAAACCGTGAAAAATCTGAGATGTAAACATTAGTACCACACTTTGTGCGGGAAAAACATAAAAAGCAAGAATGAACAAGGTTGAAACAAACAATCCACTTATATACACATCCCGTTTACCATATTTGTCGGCCAGTTTTTTAGAAAAAGAAATACCCACAATCATAAAGATGATACCACCAGCATTAAATAGTCCGAAACCTGCAGAAGTTGGATCAGAGCCAAAGAAGTTGAGTCCGATAGCAGATAAAACCTTCAGAATGGGTTGAATGAATTTTTCTAACGCAATTGCATCAACGTAGTTGTTAAAATAATAAACATACGCTCCTCCCTTCATTGCCAGGGTGATAAAAATAAGAATGGTCACCGTGAGCATAATGATCCAAGGTCTATTTTTTACAAGATCCGAGATATCTTCTTTTAGAGTTGAATTTTGTTCGGGTTTGGGAACAATTCGTTCTTTGGTTGTAAAAAAGGTAATAATCAACATAATAGTTCCAGTAATAGCCAACCAGGTCATTACTACCTCCATTCCTGCTGCTTTATCGCCACCACCTGCATATTCGATAATTGGCAACATAAAAACCTGCACGAAAAACTGAGCAAACATCACCGCCACAAAACGATAAGAAGAGATACTGTTACGCTCACCCATATCACCTGTAATTACACCACTCAAAGCTGAATAGGGTAAATTGCTCCCCGCATACAACAACAATAATAAAGTATAGGTTGCTGCAGCATAAAACAGTTTACCCTGGTATGAGAAGTCGGGTGTTGTAAAGGCTAATAATGCCACTACTCCCATCGGAACCGATGTATATAAAATCCATGGTCGAAACTTTCCCCATCTAGAATTTGTTCGGTCAGCTAATGCACCGATGATCGGGTTAAACAAAAAGGCTGCAACGAGACCTACAACGAGCATAATTACAGAGGCATCGTTGTTTTCAAGTCCATAAATATCGGTATAGAAATAAGCTAAATAGGTAATCAAGGTTTGAAAAACCAGATTGGCTGCCAGATCACCAAGACTATACCCGATTTTTTCGACAACAGAGAGCTTATGAGAAATTGTTTTCATTATTTAGTTTATTAATTTATGTTTTCGGTTGTAAAAGGGGAAGCTGGAAGCCCCTCTTTATTTTTCAGATTTGCATTTGCCGGATTATCCTCCCAGGCGTATCGTACTATTTTAGGAACGGTAATTCCTGAACTCCACACCTTTACAGTATTATAGCTCATTACCACTGCATTAGCCCATACGAAGCGACCATCCTCTCCAGCAATCTGAAATCCTTCTAAGAGGCTGTTGGCATATAGGCCCTGCCCGACTGATTTAAATGTGAGGATGATACTACCATCTTCGGTTTTCATCGACTCGTACAAAGGCCCGGAACTAACAATCGAACTGTCGTTATAAGCAATACGCTGAGCCTCGAGAAACAAACGTCGTGCTACTTCCTTTTTATTTAAAGGGTGAATGTCGTTCCACTCTCCAATATCGAAGGTAACCGCCATACCTGTATTTAACAGTTCTAATGTGCGACGCTGTGCATCACGAACTTCAGCCCAGCCACTATTTACTGTTTCCTTTTGGGGAACACCCAAATTAGCCAACTGAGCATACAAGAATGGTAATTCGGGCTGAGAAAAATTTGTCCGCCAATCCTGAATCATATTTTTAAACAGTTGCTCGTATTCCTTTCCGCGACCAGTGTTTGATTCACCTTGAAACCAAATTACCCCTTTTAACTTGTAATTTAGAGCCGGATTAATCAAACTGTTATACAAGCCTCCGGGCATAAAACCGGGACCACCAGGTAATTGGGGCGGATTAAGAGCAGCCCCTATATGATATTTCCATTCACCTGTTAAATCGATTACTTGTGCATCTACTCTCAACTCGTAGGGTTTTTCTTCGACGAAACCACCACGACCTCCATGACTAAATACCCGCACCATCAACTTGTTCTTCCCAGTTTTAAGTACTCCTTTGGGCACTGAGTAAATACGTGGAGGATATCGGTAAGTTATGTTTCCAACAAAAACACCGTTTATGAAAGATGAGTCACTGTCAATAATGCACCCTAGACGCAGAATAGCTTCTTTTGCAGCCAACGAATCGGCCACCTCAAATTCCTTGCAAAACCAAATCGATCCATTCCTCAACTGAACACCTTTGTCTGACCAATATCCTGGTAATGATATTTGCTTCCAATCCGAAATATCAACATCATCTTTTGACCATTTACCGGCACCAGGGTCATTTTCATTCACCTCATAACCCCAATTGTATGCTAGTTTTTCAGGCTCTTCTTCTTTTATCTTTGCCCGAATAAAATCACTATGTGCCTTCTTTGCAGTCCAGTCATCAAGGTATTTCTCAACCTTAGCTTTACTTAACCACGATTCAGCAGGTGAACCTCCAATGGCGGTACTGATAATACCTATTGGTACCTGATATTTTTCATGCAGATTGTTGGCATAGAACCATGAAACAGCCGAAAACTCACCAATATTTTTTGGTGTTGCAGACAGCCATTCTCCATCGGGATAATCAGATTGTGCCTTTTTTTCATCTTTCCTAGTTGAAGAACGAAACAATCGGATATTGGTATTATTTACTTGCTTGATTTCATCGGCATACAAATCCATTACCCTACGAACAGGTAATTCCATATTCGATTGCCCGGATGATAACCATACATCACCAACTAGAATATCGATCAATTCGATATCGTTAATTTTCATAGTATAAGGACCGCCAGCCTCCGTTGGGGCAAGCTCCAGTGTCCAATTTCCGGCTTTATCAGCTTTGGTTTTATAGGTTTTATCTAAAAACTCTATTTTCACTTTTTCAGAGGGATCGGCCCATCCCCATATCTTTAAAGATTCGTCACGCTGAAGAATCATGCCATTACTCACAAGACGAGGAAGTTTAACCTCAGCCTGTGAACTGAAAGATAATATTCCAAGAACGAAAATAATAAGTAATCGAGATGTAATTTTGTATCGATTCATTTCTTATATTTTTGATAGTTTGCTCTGAGGGGCACCCAAATAGCTAGGTTTTAATCCGCCTGTATCAATGAGTATTTTCTGAAAAACAATTCCCGGTTCGAGTACACGAACTCGAATTCGGTGCATGCCAATCTGGTCAATTCGATGTTGTATTGTTGTTTTAATAATCCTTTCAGCTTGCCATTTCCCTAGCTCACCTTTATAATGACCATTGAAATTAACAACCTGTTCTTCGCCTCCGTCAAAAGAAACAGCATAACGTAAACCCTTATTGGAGTTAAAGTTCAAAGTTGGAGACATCAATACATGTATATTGAATTTACCGGTCGATTTAAAATCAACGCTATATTCCAGATAAACCGAATCGGTTGCGGCAGGATATATATTTTGAGGGAAGGTAGTAACGCCTGATTCGGTTTTACCCAAATCGGGTATTACCTGCCAATTGATTTCACCAGTTCCTTTAGCTATTTGATAATTAACAGCTTCGATAGAGACATAACCATCAGATTCACAAAAGGCAAGTTCAGAATTTGGAATTACCGGCTCTTCAACCCTTATCACATCAGGCATTGTATTTCTGCGTGGTTCGGCCCATGTTTTATAGCCAATCCGTATCTGATCCATTTGGTGAATCCATTTGCCGTCAGCGATTTGCTCATTATAATGAACGGTCAACAGCGAATCTCGATCAAAGCATTCTTTCACAACATCAGCCCAGTAATTTGCTTCCGGATCGTTTTCAGCCGCCAGCTGACGGTTTTTCGCCACAGCATAATACATTTCGTAAAGGTTGCAACTGGCATTTGTGGGGAAAAGTATCAACTGGTCGAAAGCATCTTTATATTCGTTTGGAATGAAGTTATAAATTCGTAATGCATCCAGTGTTAAATCGCGATAATCATTACGTACTCGTTCGAACTCATTATAGTTTTCGAGACTGAATGTTCTATGATCGAGTAACTCAGGTGTAACCCGGTGGTTGTATTTAGTATACAAATTTAGAATACGGGCTGCATCTTTGGCATATTTTTCACCAAACTGTTCGGCACACCAGTCAACAGTATACTCATATAAATTTTGTGAATTAAAAGCTGTCGGATCCCAAGCCATATCCAGAAAAAAGGTAATCGGAAACTCCATTGGTTTTAAGTCGCCCACATTTAACACCCAAATGCGATCAACACCATGACTATAGGTCAGGTTCATTTGCTCCCAAATCCGTTGAATCTGGCTCACATTAATCCATCTGTAACTTCTCGGACCTCCGACATAATCGACATGATAATACATACCATAGCCCCCTTCATGAACCGGAGCATTTACATCTGGTAATTTTCGAACATTACCCCAGTTATCATCACAAAACAACAAGGTTACATCATCAGGCACGCGCATTCCTTTATCATAATAATCCTGCACTTCTTTATATAAGGCCCACACCTGAGGCGTTTCTTCCGCTTTTTTACCGGTTACTTTGCTTATGGTTTTGCGCTGATCTTTCACAATTTTTTCTAACAACGAAATGTTAGTGCCCTCCTCCATGGCCTCATCACCATCGCCACGCATACCAACTGTTACAATAGTTTCCCAGTCTTTATTACGTTCCATTCCTTCTTTCCAGAAATCAGAAAGAACTTCTTTGTTTTTGTTGTAATTCCAGAGACCGGAACCATAACGATGCCATTCCTCTTGTGCACGACCCATTGGCTCGTGATGTGAGGTGCTCATAACAATTCCAAGCTTATCGGCCAGAGCACCATTTTCAGGATCGTCATCGAAAAATGCTTTCCCCCACATGGCCGGCCACAAGAAGTTTCCTCGTAAACGCAATGTTAACTCAAAAACATGACTGTAAAACTTTGAATTAAATCCACCAAAGGTTGCACGAACCCAACCACCTAAGGCTGGTTCTTCATCATTCAGAAAGATTCCTCTATATTTTACTTTCGGACTTTCCGTTACATAACGGCCGGCTTTCACATAAACCGCTTCGTGTTTATCAACCGGCACATCGGCCCACCAATACCATGGTGAAACGCCAATAGCTCGGGATAAGTTAAGCATAGCATAAATTGTACCTCTTTTATCACTACCGGCCAACACCAATGCTTGTTCTATGCCAGGAAAAGGATTTTCAACAACCTGAGTAAGACTTCTTTCCCACTGACCTTTAAAATCCGAAACATCAATTTTACCGTCTTTTATTAACTGATCAATCCACTTGTTTTTACCGATGGTTCCGACTAAAACCACTTGCTTAGCCTGAGGTAATTCCGATTGATAAATTTTTGCCACCTGGCCTGAAACCATTTTCAGATCATTGACAAACCAACCACCAACAACTAAAACGCCCTGATAGTCAGAATTATCTATGACAATAGGCGTCACCTTATTAGCATCCGAAACCAAAGCAAAACTTTCATCAACCTGTTTAAATGAGACGTCAGTGTTAATATTTTGCGCAAAACTTAAATTGCATTCCCATGATAAGCTTAACAACATAATGGTAAAAACCAACTTAAAAAATATTTTTTCCAAATTCATATACTTTAGTATTCTATTAATGTTAATTAAGTGTATGGTATAATAGATCTCTTTTTACTTATTTTAGAATTCCAATTCAGAATCAAGACAAAAATGTGTTAGATGTTGATGCATTGACAATAAAATTTGAATGTGATTGTCTTTACAAGACAAATCAGTTTTATTTTTTCATTTCCAATCAAATATAAATTGACTTAAATAAAAGGCCTTTTAATTTTGAGTATATTGTTTCAAATATAAGATATATGCGTACTTCAAAGGAATCGTATGTGCCTAATAGAATACACTTTAATAAGACAAAAAAGGAGGCTTCATTCGACAAAAACCTCCTTTTATTTTATAATTTAGCACCTATTTATTCACCTGACAATGCATCTGCAAAGCCTGCATATGAGTGTTTGCGTGAATAATCTAAAGTCCATAATCCAATAGGTTCTCCACCTCTCCAAGAAGATTCTGAGGGACTATCAGTAGGACTCCAAACTGTTATTCCATACTGTTGCGTTACAGGAATCAATTCCTTGTACTTATTCACTACATATGCATACATTTCAGCCTGTGCTTGATAATCTTCTTCTGTTGCTTCTGATGTTTTTTTCCGGTTGCCAAGGCCAATATCCAACTCCGACACTTTTATTAGCTTACCAGTTGCCGCTAAAAGTTCAAACATTTGAGCAATCTTATCTTTATCAGAATCAACATTAATATGCATTTGCGTTCCGATTCCATCAACTCTGGCACCTTGAGCCTCAATGTACTCAACATATGCAATTAAACCTTTACATTTATCTAAATTATACTCTAAATTATAATCATTAATAAAATGAATATCATTTTCATTACCGTATTGACGAGCCATATTAAAGGCCATCACAGCATAATCTTTACCTAAATAATCCTGCCAGTAAAATTCATCACTTGCAAAATCTTCAGGAGCTTTATTTACGCCTGATTTTAGTTCATAAGGATTGCCATCATCCATTGGCTCGTTTACCACATCCCATGCTTTTACATAGTCTTTTGATACTTCTAACATACCAGACATCCATGCTTCTAAAGCATATGAAATAGTATCTCTTTTTTCTTCAGGTGTCAGAGGTATTGAATTTCCCGATTCCTCAATTTCCCATACAATATCATCGAAATAATACGTATTGGCTTCCGCAAAAACTGAAAGATTAAAAGCAATGGTGTTCATACCTGCCTGAGCTGCTGAAATTACACCAGAATTAGAATATTCCTGCCATTCGGTTGTAACGTTTGGACTACCAACCATTGACCAATGTAAATAGCCTCCCGGTTCATTATGCGCTTGAGATTCGGTGCTTGCAGCTTTATCCGCTTTAACCTTCATGCTAAACCGATAGGCTTGACCTTCTTCCAATTGCTGGGGTCCTTTGACAAAGAACTGAGTATCCCATGGATTGCTAGGCGCATCTCCCGATTTAACAACAATTGCTCTCCCCACACCATCTGCTCCTGTTCCTGCCTCACCAATTGTAGCGGGATTTGGACCATCATTTGCTTCTGTGGCAAAGAAACTGGAAACATCATCATTTTCGACATCACTATTGTTTACCAAGTTTGTCCAATAGGTACCAGGTCCTGCTGCAATAGCTTCAATCAAATATGTGTAAGCATGCCAACTCGGTTTTCCCCACTGACTAAGATCATCTGCATCGAAGTTTCCATTTTCAATTAAATTATCTTCAGAACCACTTGCGGTAAGAACCATATCATCAAAAAATAAATCACCTCCAAATGTTCCGAAACAAAATTGTAATCTGGTAGCATTCATACTTGGTGTAAATGTTACGGTAACATCTCCCCAAGTTTCACCCAAAGCAATATCCGGCCCATAATCGGTTGTTGCTCCATCTGTTCGCCAAAACCCTACTGTATATGCACTTGAAGCTTTTGCACGCATTGTTAATGTATATTCCTCTCCCTCAGTTAATGGAGTAGGCATTGTGTATTCTAACTGCCAATCCCAGATATTGGCGTTTGCCTCTGGAGTTGTAATTTTTAATGCATTGTTGGCATCCTCAGGATCAGCTTCAATTTCACGATCAGCAATTATGCTATTCAGATAAGTCGCATTTTGGTTAGCATGCCAACATAATGTATGCCCATAAATAGTGATTCCGTCTTCCTTTGCAGTTTCAACAAAGTTTTGGACTCCGACGAAAGACATGCTACCATTATCTTTTACGATGGCGCCATGTTTCATTGCATAACCAGCAGTCATTTCATCAAAATTGGAAGAAATAAAACTATTTCTATAATCTTTTTGAATGTAATCGTTAAGTGAGACTCCTGCTCCCAATATGAAATCAGGGTTTTCAGTGCGATCTACATATGTCTTTAATACATCATAGTCTTTCAGGTATTCATACATTTGAATACTCTCAGGTTTCTTGACATCAAAGTCAAGTAAACTATCATCGGCACAGGAATTCATTGCCAAAATGGCAATGACTCCTAATCCTATTTTATTTAAATACTTCATTATTTTATGGATTTAAATACTACAATACTATATATTCGGGAGTAAAATATTCAGGTTTAACACCCCTGTCTCTAACAACAAGCGTATCTTTGGTTGAATATTTTTTACCTTCCATGTCGATTGTATAATCAAGATACAAAGCATTACGATCTTTGTCACCCCAACTATTCTTCTCTCCATTAATCACAAATTTACCTGAACCGGCAACAGAAAAATCACTACCAGCTGATGAAATTGTGCAATTATCATCCTGATTAAAAGTTAATAGTAGAGTACAAGTAACATTTTCACTATTCGCATTCTGAATAGTGATTGGCATTTCAATAGAATTTAAAGAAACAGTAGAGCAAGTAGCTAACTCATCATTTTCAACAATCTCTTCTCTACGAATTACTGTCTCAACCTCATTACCAGTTTCTATTTCGTCTGTTCCTCTTCTTAAGTAAATTGCATCCCACTCATTAATATACTTGACACAATACATTACATAATCTTTTGGCACAATATCCCAATCCGCTCCATTAGACCTAATGGGTGAGTCACCCAAAGCGACACCTGAAAGAATTGAATCAGCATTTACTACATTCGTCATTACCAAAGGTATTACATAAGTGTTTTTGAGGGCATTTTCATCTGCGAAGAAAGCATCCGTCAATTGCACCTCTACACCACCTTGCATTTGCTTCTTTAATAAAATCTTATCAGAAGCCAATGAATAATATTCTGATGGCATTGGTAACACTTCATCACCATTGGAATAGTATAAATTATCACATAGTTCATTGCTTACTTTTACATCAATTTCTATGTTTTTATCATTTTTATAAACACCTCCCATGGTTGCATAAATCTTGCATTTATGCTCATTATCCAATGTATTATCAAAGATGTCATCACCCAAAACAATAGTCCTAATAGGATATTGATTAGCAAAATACACCGTCGTATACTCAAAGTCAGGAAAAATGGCTTCTTTATTCTCACAAGATGTAATCAAGAAGCCAAATAATAAAATACTCAGTCCCCAAATTCCTTTATATTGTTTCATCTTAATCATAGCTTTCACTTTTTCAATTAAATTACCAACCCGCATTTTGAACTAATGCACTCCATTTTTGTAATTCTCTGTATGGAATAGGTCCATAATACATGTGTGGTTTATAGTTTCTTATTTCTACCTCAACAGGAGTATAAACCTTGGTTCCATCAACATCTCCTATTTGCATTCCGAGTGCAGTTTCATTTAAATCAGAGACCTTCCATCTTCTTAAATCCCAAAAACGATGGTTTTCGAAACATAACTCTAAGCGCCTCTCGTTTCTAATAAGCTCCCTCATTTGGTCTTTATCACCTTTTATTGATTCAAGGTAAAGATCTTCTTCATCTATACCTGCTCTTTGTCGGATAGCTTTAATTACATCATATGCTGAATAAGCATTTCCACCTGTTCCGCTTGGTCCCCATGCTTCATTAGCCGCCTCTGCATAAATAAGAAATAATTCGGTGTACCTAATTCGGGCTGTATAGTGTTTTTGTTGGGTATTATAAGTTGGATCAGGATTACAATCCTTTCTTAGCAACTTTCTCAGGTAATACCCAGTTCTTGTTGACCATCCGTTATCTTTATTAATACCATCGCTATTATCACCATATGTACCTGTAATAATTTGCGAATCATTAGGCCCTTGTACACTCTCATTAACCACTACATACTGCTCCAATCGGGGATCTCGGTTTTGATATGGAAACTTAGGATCATAACTATTGTGAGAAATGGGATATCCATTACTCATTGGGAAGGCATCAACCAAATTTTGTGTTGGATTGATCCTTCCATTCCCATAAATGGAAGGCGGAAAATTATCAGTCTCAAGAGTATTGCTTGTTTCTATTGGGCTTCGCCAAACAATTTCTGCAGGTACAACTCCAGCTCCCAGGTTATCAATCTCAGAAGCATTTGCATACCAGGTTCCACCATTCATATCTATTCCGGCTATTCCATTAATGCGATTTAATACCTGGGCTGCAAATTGTGCAGCTTCTTCGTAATTCACATCATTACCAGAAGAATAAGCAGGGCTGGCAGCCAACAGTGCAACTTGAGCTCTGGCTGCTTCAACAATACGACCACTAATTCTACCTTTAATATGATCTCCATTCGCCCTGTTATAATCTCCTGCATTGGTAACACCCAAGTCCTTATATTTCTGAGGAATTTCCGCATCACTAATATCTCCATAATCTAACGGCAAAAGTTCTAATGCTTGATCAATATCATCAAAAACCTGATCAAGACATTCCTGAAATGTATTACGGGGCAAATTAAAATCTGACTCTATCGTTTCCGGTTCTGTTCGAATCGTTATTCCCAATAGTCGTCCATCTTCCGACCAACCACCATGAGCCATTAAAAGATAATACGTATGTAAGGCTCTCAATGCATAGCTTTCTCCTCTGAGTCTGTCATTGAACATTGTATTGATAGCCTCATCTTTACTATATAATACTGAATCAGTATTGGCCAAAAACAAATTAATGTATTGAATTGCATTTTGCCTAGTATCCCATTGGGACGTTGGATTATTATCAGAACTCCACGATCCGGTTGCCATCGACAGATAATTATTATCGATATCGTTTATTACTGCATTATCTGTTGCAACTTCGCTTGTTGGATTGGATGAATACGGAAGTAGAATATACGCATTAGCCAGCAGACCTTGCGCAAAATTAGGTTCATCATAGATATCATCCAAATCACGTATGTTTTCCAATGCGGGCTCAAACACATCATCACACGATGTTATTACAAATAGAAGAACCAAAAATCTAAATATATTTTTCATAACTTTTCTTTTTGATTAACTGACCTTAAAAAACGGCTTTTATACCAAAGTTATAGAAACGCGTTTGGGGAGCACTTCCCACGTTCATCTCCAGAATTTCACGTTCTTTTGATATGGTTAATAGATTCGATCCACTTACATACATTGAAATATCCTGGAAAACTACATTTTGCAAAACACTCTTCGGTATATCATAAGTAACCTGCACTTTAGCCAAATTAAAACGGTCTGTTTTATATAACCAAAAGTCTGAATTTCTAAAATTATTATCGCCTGACTCAGTAGTTAACCTTGGATAAGTGGCTGTTTCTTTGGTAGCCTCTGTCCATCTATCGCGCACAATTTCTGAGTATTTTCCATTACCTGACACCCAAAAATAAGAACTATTTTTCATAGCATAGGCTCCAAAACTTCCTGTACCTAATGCGAAAAAGGTGAGATTCTTCCATTTAGCTACTAAATTTACACCAGCTGTAAATGGGGCACCAGACCATCCTCCTCTACCCAGATAAACATTATCCTGATCATCGATAATATCATCACCATTTTGATCTACATACTTAATGTCGCCAGGACGAAGTGTTCCACCAAACTTATGTTCAGGTGAATTATTAATTTCTTCCTGACTATTAAAGAATCCATCACTTTCTAATCCCCAAATAGCATCTAGTGGCTGTCCTTGGCGATTTTGATAATCCCATTCATTCGCTTCATCTCGTTTTGCTGCATTAGTTGTATAGTAAATACCATTTAATCCAAGGCTTAAATCAAATTCACCAACGTGCTTATTAAAGTTAACACTAAAATCAAAACCTTTTCTTTCATCGTTATTAAAATTTTGGTAGGGACGAAAAGTAGATTCTGGATAGTAGGTTGAGAAGTAACTTGGGTAAATAGTAGATGGTATAATAATTCCTCCATCCATTTTATTGGTAAATACAGACGTATTAATTTCAACTTTTCTATTCCACAATGAAGCATATATGGAGGCCGATAATTCTTGGCGTTTGATAAAATCCAGATCTTCATAAGGTACATTTTTAACATTAGTAGATCTTTCAGGACGACCATCTGACCATCCCCAATATGCTCCATCTGCATTTTCGTATTTTCCGCTATACATATAGTAATCTTCAATATCTATATCGGTATTCAAAATACTGGCTGAGGCACTTAACTTAAGGTCATCAATAACACTTGAACCTGATAAGAAGTTCTCTTTGCTTATTCTCCATGCTAAAGTGGCAGAAGGAGAAATGGCAGTTCGGTTACCTTCTGCTAACCTTGCAGAATGAGTAGCCGTTGCACTTAAACTAGCATAATACTTACTTTTATAATTATAATCGAATTGCCAACCTAAGTTTGCATTACTTATGGCGTGGTATTCAGCTGATTGTTTTTGCTGCCACCCAGATGCAATAAGCATAGTGCTAATATTATGAGAATCATTGACAGAGGTTTCATAATTTAATCTTCCAGAAAATAGAGTCGTTTGTCTACTGCTACTATTAGCAATATTTTGATTACCCGATTTCTCATCATTCCCAATCCTTGATGGTAAATGAACATACTCAACTCCATTGTAATCTCTCCAAACCGGATTAAAAACAGCATATGAATTGTTAAATGATGTACTATATGTTGTGGAGTAATCAACTGCAAATTGTGTATGAAATGATAACCCCTGTAATACTCTTTGCAGGTCAAAATCTATACCTGTGTCAAACTGAAATTGTCGACTTGTCCATTTATTGTATCCTCCTGCATAATAGTCTGCAAAAATATTAGTTGGTTCACTTTGTGTTCCGGCTAAAAAATATTTATCATCAATTATATTACTACTGCTGTTAATATAATTCCACGATTGCTGGTCATTCGGATCTAAAAAGCTAATTGGAATCAGAGGTGAAATACGATTGGGTCTCATACTTGCAGCATTTTCCCAATAACTACCTCCACTTGAATTTGCAGTTCGTGCATTATAGAATGTGGCATTTGCATTTATGTAGGCACTAACATTATTATTTATATTAACATCTACATTACCTCGTATATTTAATCTATTCGTATTATTATCCTCTGCTTCTCCAAAGTTAATCATATCACCTGTAGTATAATAACCAATATTCGAGTAGAATTTAGCCCTTTCATTACCACCGGTAATTTCTGTAATTACATCTGTGCGATTATATGATTTTTTTAAATAATCGGATGAATAAAAATCGACATTTGGATAACGATAAGGATTGTTACCTGTACTAAAATTATAGATATCTTCTTCACTATAAACTACATCTTTCCCATCATTTAATGAAGCCTCATTATTTAGTGTCATATATTCAGCAGAACTTAAATACTTAGGAAAGCTTTTCGCAACATGCCATCCAGTATTAACCCTTACTTTAATGTCAAGTTCACTATCAGCACCTCTTTTGGTTGAGATATAGATAACACCCTTTGCTGCTCTACTACCATAAATGGCAATTGCCGAGGCCCCTTTTAAAAAGGTAATTTGGTCTATTTCAGTAGGTAAAACATTATTAGCATCTCTTGGAATACCATCTACTAAAACCAAATAATCACCCATTCCCCAAAGGGAATTACCTGTATATCCACCTATATAACCTTGCATATTATCAAGGCTATATGTTGTATAATTCATTTTTGTTATTTCGGCTAAATCAACTACTGAAACACCCCCTAAAAGTTCACTTTTCGCGACCTTTTTATAAGCAACCTGCACCAGTGGGTCCTTTATCAATTTTAGCGTATCAGTTTCATTTCCTTCATTATTTTGGGCCTCAATAAGAAATAATGGAACCATAATAAATAATGCCAGGCAAATGAATCTTAATTGTATGTATTTCATTGCTTATTCATTTATTGTTACAAGTATATTTTAGTTAGATTGTATTACCAACCTGGATTCTGATTGAATTCAGGATAAAGTGAGACATCAGAAACTTTTAGAGGTAACCAATAATGTTTCTTACTAAAATTGCGTGTTAAAATAATTTCCTCTCTAAAATTAGCTACTCTGGCATCTTTACAATCGTTTTCTTTAAACCAATCTAAAGATTCAACACGGTCAAATTCATTAGATGTTTTGACATTGTATGGATACTCTGTTAACAATAACCATCTTTGCAAATCATTAAACCTAAATCCTTCGAAAGATAATTCAACAGCTCTTTCTCTTCTGATTTCGTCAATGAATTTATTATTATCTGCAACATAACTTGCATCTACAAAGCCAGCACCTACTCTTTCGCGTACTGTGTTAATAGCTTCCTCCGCCGTTTTTGCATAGGTAGCTGATGTAGTTTGGGCACCCCCAATAGCTGCGCAAGCTTCGGCATACATTAAATAAATATCACTTAACCTCATATATGGAAGGTAAGTCTGAATTCCATCTCCCCAATCATAGGCCTTATCATACTTATTACATTCATGAGGAGCAAATTTTTGTGTAAAATAACCAGTACGGCTTCCATTCTGTGGATCTCTCATAGTTCCACCTGATGCTAACCCAGTATACCTCAAATGCTCATCATCCGCAAGCATGGCAGAATTTACATATTTAAATCCATCAACTATAATATCATGATAGAAACGTGGATCTCTATCCTTATATGGATAATTCGGATCAAATCCAGAATTTGGATCATCTATGGGTAAACCATTCGCCATTCCATAAAACTTAACATAGTTCGCCGTTGGATGATGTATAACATTATCATGTTCAACCAACCCATTAACTTTTGGTCCCCATGTTTTCAAGAAGTTCCATGCCGACCCATTTTCATCATATGTTCGTCCTCGGAATATTGCTTCATCAGCTCCTGGCTGTAAAAAACTTTGACCTCTGGTATAGAAAATTTCAGAATAAGATTTCTCAGTACCCGATTTAACATGATTGTATATATCATCATATTCGAAACTGGCAAGTTTATACTGGGTTTCTCCACCTTCTACCAAGTTTAACAACTCACCAAAAGCATCTGCTGCTTGTTGACAGTAAGCTTGATCATAATCATAGGTCATTGCTCCTCCAACTTGGGCTCCATTTTTCATTAAAGGACTACCCGCCCACAGGTAATTTTTCCCAAGATATCCTAAGGCTGCTATTTTATTAACTCGCAATTGGTTCTTTCCACTTGTATTATTACCCGTTGCTGTATTATCCCAGTCGATTGGTAACAAATCAGCTGCTTTTCTAAAATCAGCCCCTGCTTTATCAGCGCATTCCTGATAACTTAAACGAGGTAGATTAAAAGCTTCTGTTGGAGATAACACTCTATCAATATATTGTAATCCACCGAACCATTGCATCAACTCAAAATGCCACCATCCACGGAAAAAATACAATTGACCCTCAATCAGCCTTTTTTCTTCAGCTGTTGCTGTCACCAATCTATCCAGGTTTTCTAATCCCATATTGGCTTTACGAATACAATACCAGGCATGAGACCATAATCTGTGATTAAACTTATCACCTGAGGTTGGATCCGCTCTTCCAGCATCTAACCAACTTTGATCGTTGTTTTGCCATGCCCAGAAATTACCAATATCCATTTGATGTCCCATCACAAAATTAGACGCAACATTAAAGATCTCATCATCTCCCCAATTGTAAGATGTAACCCAATAGTACTTTTGTTTATCCGGTATACAATTATAAATCTCATCAATATACCCCTGAAAATTAATGTAATTCTTAAAGGCTATTTCTTCTGAAACTATTGATTCCGGATCCCTATCTAAATAATCTTCACAGCTACCTAATCCGATCGAAAAAATAACCAGGCTGTATAGAAGTATTTTATATATATTTTTCATAGTTCAAAATGTTAAAGTGTAAATCTCACGCCTAAAACATAACGCTTCATTGTTGGGTATGCACCTGATCCTCCAGAACCCGCAAAATTAGATTCTCTATCGTCAGGCATTTTTGATTTTACCCAAAGGTTATTACCGTTAATGTAAATTTTCATACTAGATAAACCTATACGTTCTAACCTAGCTGGTTTTAATGTATAAGCCAACTCCACATTTTTAAGTCGTATGTATGAACCATCATATAAAAACTGAGTCCCTTGATTATACGCTGAGTTTGGAGTAGATAAGTAACGCGGTACACTAATATCAGCATTCTGATTATCTTTTGACCACCATGATCCAGATTCATAAACTGTATTTAAGGTTGATGGAAAACTAGCTAAAGGTACCAAACGTGAAACATTATTTACTCCGTACAATTGTGCGAAAGCACTAAATCCTTTCCATTCGAATCCAAAAGTAGCATTATAGGTATTTTGTGGCACATTTGAGTAACCATAAGGCACTTGATCCTTTGCATCTATTATACCATCTCCATTAAAATCCAGAATATAATAATCACCAGGAAGCCTTTCACTATTGGTAGCATCATAATTTGGACTACCGTACAGTTGATCATAGCTATTAAGGAAACCAGCATCTACATAGGTCCTTGACTGACCAATACTATAACCCTCTTGTTTACGATAATCTTCCAACAATGCTGGATCATCTCGTTTAATAACTTCGTTCTCAGCATGAGTCATATTTAAATCAGCCCATAAACGCAATCCATTGCTTAGAACCTTATTTAATCTTAATTCAACCTCATAACCCTGAGTATGAACTTCTCCTAGATTTGCTGTTGGAGCCTTACCACCAAAATACTCTGGCATAGCTCTATCCGAACCATTAATCAGAATATCTACCCTTTTATCCTGGAAATATTCAAAATTACCAGCTACCAAACCACCAAAAAATGCGAAGTCAACACCTGCATTTAATTTCTTAACGGTTTCCCATCTTACATCAGGGTTTCCTATGGTAGCCTCACGATACCATGTATAAGGACTATCGCTCCGATCCAACCCCATTGGAGTGCTACCTCCATAAGCCCATTGGGTCATAAACAAGAACCGATCACCATAATCATCACCAATCTCACCGTAGGATACTCTTAATTTAAGCATATCCAAAAAGGATAATCCTTTCATAAATGATTCTTCTGAAATCATCCAACCTGCTGCACCAGAATTAAAGAAACCAAATCGATATTCTTTGCTAAACTTCTCAGAACCGTTATAAGCTCCATTGTATTCAAGAAAATATTTTGAAGCAAGACTATATGTCGATCTAAAAGCCCAATCTTCACGATATATAGGGATCATACTTCCAATAGCTCGCTCTTTACGGCTAAATAATCCCATTGCAGTAATATTATGCTTACCAAAGGTTCTATTCCAGTCAATTTGTAATTGATAATCAAGGTTTCTTAATGTTTGATCATTACGCACTTCTCCGCCTTCTGTCTTCCACATCACAGATTGAGCAAAATCAAATCCATTATTAGAATTGAATGCCTGTTCATATGTCACAGCACCAGTTACAGGGTCAATATATTTCTCCTGTGGTGAATTATATAAATCTTCAATCCCTCGTCTGTATTCAACAAAGTTATTATCCCATGAAACAGTTCCTCGGAATCCAAGTCCTTTAGTGATAAAGTCTAATTTTTGCTCAAGCACAAAATCAGTATTAATTCTGGTAGTTGTTGTTAACATTGCACCGGATATTCCTATTATCATGGCTGAGTTACTGACATTGGATACATCAGGATACATCCCCCATGAACCATCTTCATACTGAGGCAAGAACACATCGGGGGCTATATTATATACACCAGCCCATTGTTGTTGAACTGCCCAATCATTAGAAGCTGTTTGATCCCAAGGTGTCTTCTTATATCCTGTAGATCCGGCTAAATTCATTTTAAAAACAGTTGATTTAGTTAGTTGAAAATCAAGATTACTCCTAACATTCAATCTATTAAATCCATATCCACCTTCATATCCGCGACCATTTTCGTATATTTTAAATAAATCACCCTCATGCGTAAAATCAGCAGATGCGAAATACTTCACAAATTTGGTACCCCCTGATACATTTAGATTTGCATTATATGCCATCGCATAATCCTTAAAGATAGCATCCTGCCAATCTACATTTGGATACCTTTCCTTTTGCGCTTGTGTTGTCTGGTTACGATACATATCAATAAAAGACTGTGGCCTAATATATTTCCACGAATCAGGACTAATTCCAAGCTCATATTCTACAGCCTCATTTCTTGCTCTTAAGGCATCGTAAGAATCCATTTTATTTGGTAGTTTCGATGGACTCTTTAACGTTGAATTGACTGATACAGCAATCTTAGCACTTCCTACCTTACCTCTTTTAGTCGTAACCAAAATAACACCATTTGCACCCTGAACACCGTAAACAGCTGTTGCAGAAGCATCTTTTAAAACAGAGATTGATTCAACTGATGCAACATCCACTGTATTCAAAGGACGTTGGATCCCATCAACCAATACAAGTGGCTCGCTGTTATTCCATGAACTGGCAGATCGAATAATGATTTGCGGGTCTTCCTCACCTGGCATACCAGAACTAGCAATAGTTGTAACACCAGGTAAATTTCCGGTTAAGGCTGATCCTACATTTGTTATACCAGCAGCCCGTTCTAAAACAGCTCCTGAGGTTTGTGTTATTGCACCAACCACACTTTCTTTCTTTTGTTGTCCATAACCTACCACAATCGTTTCACCCAGTGTAGTTGTTGACTCCTCCAATGTTACTCTAATCGAAGTCTCATCAATAACTTTTATTTTCTGGGTTTCCATTCCAATGAAAGAAATAACCAAAGTTTGCTCACCAGTTGGTATATCTAAGAAAAACACACCATCAACATTAGTGATGTTTCCAATGCCACTGGAACCTTCTACAATAACTGTAACACCAACAACAGGCAGTCCATCACTGTCTAATACTGTTCCACTAATTTGCCTTGTGTTTTGAGCAAACACTGAAACGGAAAAAACAAAAGCTAAAAGAAGCATCGTTTTTCGTAGCATCGTCAACCTTAATCTCTCAAAAAAGGTTTGCTTCTTGCATAATAATTTAATTGGATTTTTCATTTTATTCTCAAATTTTTATGATTTAAGAGTTTTTTTTAATTCATTCAGAATCAAACATTTCACTTAAGTAACATTGAACATACCATCACTTTTTTTCTCGAGAATAAGAATGAAAACTCTGCAAGATTGAAGAATTTCATTCATACATTTCTTAATCATAGATTCTTTTTTTTTGGTTTATAATTTACTTAACTAACTTCTCTTCCACCTTAAGAAGATGGTCACTAACTATTTATATTCTATTTATTCGTAGCATATAATCCAATAGTGGTACCTGTAAACCCAAATGATTGGGAGTTTGATAAGTAATTTGCATCAATATCCGATATTAATGTCTGCCACTTTGAATCACCTATGTCAAATTCAAAACTATAATGAGTACCATCTGAGATCACTTTCAAATCAATGTGTTGATCTTCCTTTTTCAAATCTCTAGATCCCAACACAAAAATTCCATCAACAGAAACTTTCCTTAACTGCAGATACTTTTGATCTTTCAGCTTTGTTACTACAAATTGATATTGATGATCTTCATCTTTATAAATCAATATTCCAGCTGCTTCATTTTCTGATTGTGGCTGAAAATACAATCGTGTAGAACATTCGAATTCATGATGTTGCAAGCGTCGACAAACAAAAGCAGGTTCCTTCAATTCATTGGAAGCCACATCAACTAACTTTAGCGTTAAAAAACCCGGATTTTCAGTTAATGAATACAATTCTTTAGCGGGACCTCGTATAGTCATCCATTTCATTCCCAGTTTTGATTCGTCAAAATAATCTACCTTTTCAAAATTCCCGAAAGTGACATTTGTCCTAACAACTCCTTCCATTTGAACGATTCGGGGAATAACCTCATCATCTTTGGTTATATACGGAAAACCTTCTTCACTCCATCTGACCGGTAATAAAAATGTTTCACGCCCAAGGTTTTCGAATTCATTATTAATGGGGCGACAGGCTAGAAAAACAGCCCACCATTGTCCATTATCCTTCCTAACTAAGTCAGCATGACCAGCACATGTAACCGGATTGGGTCTATCTGATTCCAGATGCAATTGCGTTAGAATAGGGTTTCTGTTCCAAGGAATAAAGTCACCCATAGGAGATTCGGAGCTAAAAATAACTTCACGATGATTTGTTGAAGTTCCACCTTCAGCGCACATTAAATAGTATTTTCTATTAATTTTATAGATATGAGGACCTTCAATCCAAATGGGTTTCTCATTAAGATTTACACCTCCATTTACAAGCATTACGCTTGGACCATAGGTTTCTTCTTTTTCTATATCAAAACGAATAATTCTAATTGACCGATGACCTTCATAGGTTGATCCTCCATCCGGCTCATCATTATTTACAATGTAAGCAGTTCCGTCATCATCAAAAAAGAAAGAGGGATCAATACCATGAACATCCGGTAACCAAATCGGATCAGACCAAGAGCCAAAGGGATCTTTTGTTTTCACAAAAAAATTACCCTTCTTAATATTGGTTGTTATCATATACCACATCTGATTATATGGATTATAACTGATGGCTGGTGCGAAAATACCTTCACTCGTTTTTTGTTCACTCAAGGGTAATTGTTCTGGCCTGTCAAGTACATGACCAATTTGATTCCAGTTTACTAAATCTGGACTATGGAATATTGGAACACCAGGAAAATATGAAAAGGTTGACATAACCATAAAAAAATCTGATCCATTTGTGCAAATACTCGGATCGGAATACCAACCAGGCAATATGGGATTATAATAATAATCGTTTCCAGGCAGCTTGTTTTCATTGAAAAAACGATCGTTTCCTTTATATTTAAAATAATCAAAGTGCGCAACCTTAGTGTTTGCAGTAAAATGGGGAATCTTTTCTTTCGTAAATAATTTACATGAAGTAAAAAAAACAGTAGCACTCAAACCAACTGTTAAAACACGATAAGCAAGATTCTTTCTCATAATACTATTTGATAACAGATCTAATTTTCACGTTAAAGGAGATGCAAACCCATTAATGAATTTTCCTTTCCATGAACAAATATAGATTTTGACAATAGTTAAGACTTGTAATAATGGATATATGATTTTTAATTATAGATACTATGAGGAACCTGCTTCAAAGGCCTGTTTTTCTGCACCTTACAAATCCTAACTAATAGACATTCAAAAAAGATAGAGTTAAAAATCATCTAATTTTAACAACACAAGTAACTATTTCACAACATTTTTTAACAATAAAAGTCGAACAAAATAGAATTTGATCGACTTTTAATATCTAAGTGCTTGTAAAACTAAATTACGTGTGTTGGTGATTTTCCATAGTGCTTTCTGAACACTGTACTAAAGTAACCCACACTTGAAAATCCGCAAATTTCGCTGACCTCAGTTATGGTATATTTTTGTGTTTTAATTAGCTCTAAAGAATGATCTAAACGAATTGTTTTAATAAAATCAGTTGGAGACTGATTGGTTAAAGACTTGATTTTCTTGTACAACAAGGATGGACTAACATTCATATTCGCAGCAAACTCATCTTTTGAAAAGTTTGAATTACCAATATTATCCCTAACAGTTTCAACCATTTTTCTTAAGAACTTATCATTCAATTCATTCTTAAACAACGATTCCTTGGAATCATCCAACTTAATTATTTTTAACGCCTTATCTCTTATTAACTCTCTATTATGAATTATTGAATCAATTCTTTGCTTTAGAATCTGTACATCAAAAGGTTTGGTTAAATAATCATCTGCTCCTAAACCTAGCCCTATTAGTACTTGTTCTTGTCCGTCTAAAGCTGTAAGTAAAATAACTGCTATGTGTGAAGTTTCATAATTTGATTTCATTCTTTTACACAACTCGAAACCATCAATACCCGGCATCATAATATCAGACACTACCAAATCTGGGGAATATTTCAAGATCATTTCCCAACCGGTCTCTCCATCTTCAGCACAATAAACAATAAATTGCTCACTTAATACTGACTCCAAAAACTGCCTTAAGTAATCGTTGTCCTCCACAATAACAACTTTCATTTGATGTACATTATCTTCTTTTGATTTTTGCACCTCTAATTTAACATCACTGACCAACAACAGATCCGGATCATTACTTCGTTCAACTACTTGTGTTACTTGTTTAGATATCTGATCTTTCATAGGTACACTAACAAAAAACACAGAGCCTTCGTTAGGCTCGCTTTCACATGAAATCTTGCCACCGTGCAGCATTACATAATTCTTTACCATTAATAGGCCAATACCTGATCCAACAATTTTAGAATTTATAGCATTTTCCCCTCGATAATATTCTTTAAATAATTGTTTTTGTGCCTTTTTACTAATACCTATTCCTTTATCCTTCACTTCAAGTGTCCATTTAGTTGATGTACAATTAAGTGAAACATCAATTTGAGTTTTTTCAAATGAGTATTTAATCGCATTGGATAAAAGATTATCAATTATCTTTTCAACAACAATTTGGTCAATGTAAACTTCACACCCTTTTGAATTTGAAAAATACTTAATACTAAGGTTTCTTCTTTTAGCTGATGCCTCAAACATCATGACTCTAGATTCAATAAAGTCGACAATATCAACCTTTGACAAAATAAGCTTTTCTTTACCTACATCAACCTTTTGGAAATCCATTAAACGGGTCACAACATCGGATAACCTGCGTGTTTGTTCCTTTACGAGCTTAAGGTAATTTTGATTTTTACTATTTAAACCTGCTTCTTCTGATAATTCGGAAATAGGACCACTTATTAAAGTAAGAGTAGTTCTGATATCATGGGCTGTATTGGCGAAAAACCGAATTTTTTCCTCTGAATGCTTTTTCTTTAACCGATCAATATAGTACAAAAAGGAAACTGCTCCTAAGCCTATCACAAACAGGATGATTGATAATTTAAACCACCATCTTTCCCAATAGGGCGGAATAATACTAATGACCATCTTTCTTTGGCTGATAATTTCGGATATTGAATTGTCATACATTCTGATTCTAAGTGTATATTCACCACTTGGAATATTTGAATAAGATAGAACATTGTTGTTCCCCGGTATACTCCAATCATTATCCAACCCTTCGAGCATCCATGAATATTTAACTCCTGAAGAAGAACTTCCAACCGATAACATTTCAAGACTAATGGTATTATTAAAATAAGGCAATCTCAAATACTCCAGGCTATCTATTGGTTGATCAGGTGCCAATTTCTTAATTTTCCTGATTGATCTTCCTGAAACATTCAATTCCTGAAAAAAGATTCTACCTTCATCCTCAACAGGCTTAAGTTGTGATGGATTAAATAATATAACCCCTTTATTTGTGCCGTAAAGTAAATTACCATTTTCAAGTTTAAAGTGGGAGTTTTGATTAAACGAAACGTTATTAAGATGCAGGATTGACCTGAATGTTTGAACAAAATGCTCATCTTTCTCAATACGACAAAGACCTACTTCGGTACCGATCCAATAATAGCCATCATTAAACGTTATGCTGGTTATAAAATTGGACGGCAAACCATTATCCGTATTAAATTTCTTTACTTCCTTCGAAAAAAGATCATACAATATTACACCTTCCCCGCTTGTGGCTATCCATATCTGTTCTTTGTTTAAATAAATATCATAAACGATATATCCATCTACTAGTACCACAGAATTGCCCGATTGCTTATTAAATAATAATAAGCCGTATGTTGTTCCTATCAATAAATTATCATCATCAAATTCACAAAGGTCGTAAACGGTATAATCATTAAATGAGATAAATCTTTTTTCTGAACTTTTATAGCAAATCAAATCTCCCATTACTCCACCAATCCAAATATCTCCAATTGAATCACTGATAATCTCAAAAACAAAATCTGACACAAAATCATTACCGTTTGTATTTTCGCAGTAATGTGCATGTTCTTTACCAGTTATTGCATCTATCACATATACTCCCGATGAATAGGATCCGGCCCAGATTCTCCCTAAATTATCTTCACAAAGGGATAGAAAGACCTGGGCATGCTCTTCTTTATTGTGATAAAACGTTTGCCATTTGTTTTTACCTGGGATATATTTGCTTATTCCATTATTCGTAGCAAACCACAGATTACCATTCGAATCTTCAAGAACAGAATTCACATCATTATTAACCAGGGATTTTTCATCATTAATAACATGGGAAAGTTGCTTTATTTCGGAACTTCCCAAATCGAAAAATGATACTCCCCCGCTATAAGTACATACCCAAACCCTATTATTGGGTGCACAATAAATATCATATACGCCATTTCCTTTTAAAGAATTAGGGTTGTCGGAATCTTCTTTGTAAATATTTTTAATTGATGCATCCTTCTTGTTTAAATTCCATATTCCCTGTCCATCAACACCAATCAACAGCATCGAATCAGACACCACTTCAATGGCCAGAATGGGCTGATTAGGAACATCTTCCATCACCTCCAATTCATTAGTAGTGTGTCCTGAAGGAGATCTAAATAGTCCGTTACCAAATGTACCTATCCATAAATCCTTTGTGGTTTCATCGTAATACACGCTTGATACACTTGGGGTAATACCATCCGGAAATTCACAGTATAAACTGCTTTCAATATTCTCAACATCTAAACTTAATACTTTGCCTTCCTGAAAATAAATAAGCGTATGACTATCTTTCCAAACCAAATAATCAATTTTTACGTCCGAAATTAAGCTTTTTAAACCACGCTTATCATCGAAGGAAAACAACCCGATTGATGAGGCTATCCATATTTTTTGATTCTGATCAAGAAGGGCCTTATAAACAATGATGTATGGATTTTTGAGAATCCTTGATATATTAACAACGATCTCAAAACTATCTTTAACGGCATTGTATCTGAAAATTTGCCCGTTATTACTGTATGCATATAGTTTACCGTCGCAATAATCTAATTGGATGGAAATTACATCCCCCGTTTCGTAGGGCAAAGAATACAAGCGAATATCATCCTGAGTATATCTTAAAATACCCATTTTAGAAGAGATCCAGATAAATCCATTATCATCTGAACATACCTCATTGGTTTCTCTGATTGAGATATTGTACTCTTCATTTAAATTAATAAAATCAATACTTGATAAAATATTTGCAAAAGAAGTATACCCTAATAAAAATAGAACTAAAAAAGCAAATACTTTTTTATTCAATATTTCATTCCTGACAGACAACTTTATCATTTGATTTGAATTAATTCAATAATTATCAATTAAATATACAACATTGCAATTTGCATCTTTAATGGGTATAACTTAGACCAATAAGATATAATAGTAATTCAATATGACTAATAATGCCTTTTATCCATAAAAATAATGAATAAAATGAACTTCTTGGTGTCCATTGAACAATTCCAATTAAACCAATGAATTGCAGTTTAGCATTATTTTCTTCGTACACCACCCGGCTCTTTCTCGTATATCACCTTCGCCATAAATAGCCTAACGCCTTATTAATAAGACCATACGCGATTAGCTTCAATTGTTTTTTGATAATATTAATAAGTTTTCATTACTTTTATACCACCTACAATATAGGCTCCTAAAGGAAGTCCGTGTAATGCTTCTTTTCTAATCACATCAGATTTCACCTTAACTCCTATTAAGTTATATACATCAACTATTTCAAACGGGTTATAACCATTTATAATCCCCTCATTTACACCCACATTGCTAAAATCATCATTATTTGTCAGGTAAATCTCCTCTATTTTAATAGAACAGCTTCCATAAGACCAAAAACCAATAATATAAAGGTGAGAAGGATCAACCTTAACGCCATTAGCATTACTCATATTAGCAATATCTACAACTTGCATTGTACTGCCAGCTAATTCGTATGTAGCTGGGGAACTCCAATAGTTATTTGTATCAAACAATCGGAAAGAAGCACCACAAGCTCCAGAACTCGCCAGTTTAACCACCAGATATTTATAATCCGAAAGGTCAACCCCGGCACTGTATTCCCAACCACCAAAACCATATTGACCGGTAACTAATGTTTGTGTTATTTCATTAAAAGTACCCGTCTCCCATATCGAAGGATTAAATAAACTTTCAGTTAAAGGAAAAGTACTTGAGCTAACAGTGAACTGGTTTGACAATCGATCTCCCAATTCGCCTTCATAGCTTACTGTAATAACAGCTTCTCCATTAGCATAAGCGATTATTTTTCCATTAACAATTTCTACAGTATTCGGATTGGAGTTTTCATAAATAGCTGACAATGTAACGTCTTCTATTCGGCCACTCTGATATAAGGCTGTTACTGAAAATGATGAAATAGCTCCGGTTAGCAGATCAATATCGCCATTATCAACGATTAGGTCCGACAGGGTTAACTCATCTTCTGAATAACCTACAAAAGAATCATCAAAAAAGGCATCTTCGGTAAACAATTCTTCGGTTGTAAACCAATCAATATCCACGTATCCGCCGATAGCTTCTGTTGCATAATTGAACAAACAAAATTTATTGCCTGTAAACATTGACATATTGTACTGCATATCTAAATCACTACCAAACTGAGTATAGGCTTCGTTATCAACACTATAATAGAAACTTGCTTTACTGGAAGAATAGTTGGCAATTACTCTTAAATAAACATCACTTACATTTATAGCTTCGCCAATAGTTTCTGTTCCATTATTATGGTGTACCAATATTTTTTGACCGTTTTTAACTTTGACGCCAATATAAGCATACGGATCCTGAAAAATAGCTAAACCGGCCACATCACCTTCCTGCATATTATCAATATTCACTTTAATGGTTCCATACGATGGAATTGGAGCGTGATGATAACTAAAAATACGTTGTGTAAGAGAATTTTTGGCAGAAGTCAAATCATCCACCACACTAACGGTTTTCAATCGTAAATAATCAGGATTTTCAGTCAAAGACCATTTTGAGTCATCAGGGTTATGATTCCATCCCCATTGCATTCCTAATTTATAATTTCTAAAATTATCATTGGTAGGTAGAATGGTCTCAGGATACTCTCTCCCCACATTGGGTTTTGTATATGTAGTAACGCCTTTTCCTTCTATACCAATTTCAGGCCAACCATCAACCCAGGTCACAGGTTGAAGGTTAGGCATTCTTCCGAATGCACCCCTGTCATAAAACAAGATTGTCCACCACTCACCCGTTTGTGTTTCAATTAAAGCTCCTTGATGGATATTATTATCATCCAAAAGCAGTTTCTCTTCGTACGGTCCATAAATATCATCTGATCGCAAAGCGACTTGATAAGCCGGCCATCCACCATATGTAGCATAAATATAGTATTTGCCGTTAATTTTGTATAAATGACTGCCCTCCAGCCCCTCTTTTATCGTATAAGTGAACACTTCTTTAGCTGTCCCGGCAATGGTCTCAAAATTTTCATCCAGCTCTGCTATATTCAGTGTATTTATTCCATATACCACATACACTTTGCCATTTTCATCAAAAAATAGTCCAGGATCATAATAAGACCCTGATAACTTTCTCTTTGTCCAAGGCCCTTCTGCTGACTCTGCCGTAAGCAGATAACTACCTTCATCCAATGTTGTAAATAGTAAATAAAACTGACCATTATTATATTTTAGACTTGATGCCCACTGACCATGACCATAATTCTCGCATCCATCAAGGTTATAGCAATCAGTAGATTCTATTTTATTCAAAGGATTACTGCAATATTCCCAATTTACAAGGTCGTAAGATTTCAATATGGTAGCTCCAGGAAATACATGCATAGTTGTAGATACCATATAATAAACATCATCCACCCGAATTACATCCGGATCGGGAAAGTCAGCAAAAATCAATGGATTGGAATAAGTTCCATCACCGTTATCCGCTGATGACTTATATTCAAAATCTGGCCTTGGATATTCCATTTCTGCATAATCCTGATACCAATGATAAACTGGCCATGGACAAGCTTCCGGATCATTAAGAAACGTATAATCTTCGCCTTCTGCCGGAGGCACTCCATCAAAATCAGCCAGTAAATTGGCATCTGTAAACAACAGCCAACTAACATTACCAGACTCATCGGTAATCTTTTTAAAATTAGCTCCAAATCCATCACCACCAGCAGTACCCGTATATCCTTTTCCCCAAGATGAATTATACTTTTCATCGGCCCAATCCATTTCTGTAATAACAATTGGTGCAAAATCGGTTACTGGTTTAACGTTCTTATCCCATTCGCTTTGAAACTCTTGGTATCCATTGGCACTGCCGAACCATCCGGGATAAATATGGACAGCATAACCGATATTTTTGCCTTCAATCGGATTAATGGCATATCCCTTATATTGAGCCTGATATGCAGATCCGGGAATCCACAATACATTGTGAAATCCATTCTCTCGAATTTTATTCACAATAGGCTGAAATATTTCTTTAAGTACATCGAAATGAGCCTGTGTGTTATTGCCTATTGATCCGTCCGCCAGTTTTATTTTTACGGGTTCATTTGCCAGCTCAAACATAATTTCATCAAGCTTATTAATTTTAGGATGACTCGAAACGATATCCCAAACCATCATTAAATACTCTGCATAATTATGATCATCCTCAATGCCAATTACTTCAGGACACACACCCGGAGGTCGCATGATGATATATAACCCCTTAGAAATGGCATATTCAGCCATTGGGATGAAAACTTCGTCGAGATATTTTCTAAAACGAGCCTCATCAAAACAATTTGGAAGCTCATGCCCGTCGGGTGTACAACCAGGTTGATTACTCCAATATGGATCCATATGCAAACGTAAGAAATTAACTTTCCATCCAGCATCCAAAACCCCGTCAATAATTCGTTTATTATATGTAAGACACCCATCTACATCGTAGTTGCTCCAGTATTTACCTCGTTCGTTAAACCATGGGCTATAAGTTTGGGCAAAACCATGTAAATTAACAATATTACCATGAGGATCTTTGAGGTATCGCCCCTCAACATGAAGACGTGGTGTTGGCATTCCAACCCAAGCATGAATATTTTGATTAATTGTAAAAAATTGTAAGAATACTAAAAGTGTAAAAATAGATTTTTTCATATTTAGATTGTATTTCAACCAAATTTCATCATCACGCTGAGACACCTTCCTTAAATAGTAAAGAGTTCCTGGTTCTGTTATCGAAAATATTACTTGAATAGATTAAACCTGATTGACAATAATACCTCATAATATCAATTCTAGTTTCTAATATTAGATATTTGACTTCTAAAATCAAACACCACTAATATAATAAAAATAAGGTTATCAATAGAAAACTAATTATAACCTTTTAACAAAATTTCTTTAGCATATTTTTACCACATGGCAATAACGAACAAAAAAAATGAATAAACATCCAATAACTTTAAAACTTTAGCCATTCATCCATATTTCATATCTAAATTATCTCATAAAATCTATTCTCCAACTAACAGAAATCCTCCATTACAAGGTATGTTAACACTCAGTTGTTTCTTTCTATTTAGTTTAAAATCTAAATACGTTCCCTTTAGAATCTTATCATCTAAATAAATCTTACCTTTTGAATTATCTTGCAACATTGTTAAATCTACTTTTATTTTTAGAGAATCGGACTGGGCATTAACGCCAGCGATGTACCATTTTGACCCACTCCTACGTGCTAATAAAACGTACTTACCCGGGTATCCATCAACAAAACGTATCTCATCCCATGTTGAGGGCACTTCTTTCATAAAATCAATAGCCCATTGGGGTGCATCCTGAAGATTATTAGGTGCCAAAGCAAAATGCTGGACTCCACTTTGAAACAACACAGCCGTTGCCAATGCAAATACGTCTGAGGTGATTCTCTTTGAACCTTTGTTTGGAGAATTATTCGCATTATAGAACTGATTCAGTGCACTACCGCCAAAATCCATGCTACCAACTGCATTTCGGATAAAAGGATGTAAACAGGCATTAAACGCTTCGGCATCGCAACTTCCTTGCGAAAAATGAAGATTCTCACTAGCTAAAACGGCTTCGCTGGAGGCAAAATTAGGATACATCCTCTCCCATCCTCTTGGGAGGGTGCATCCATGAAAAATAACCTGTAAACCATAATCATTCGCATCAGCCAGAATTTCTTCATACAACTGCATTGTTATCTGCTTATCGCCCCCAAAAAAATCAACCTTTATTCCTTTTATACCAACACCTTGCATCCAGGCCATCTCTTCTCTTCTAATTCTGGAATTATCCATTAACCCACGAGGACCTTGAGGTGCATCGTTCCAATATCCATTAGAATTGTACCAAAGATACAAACCCACATTTTTTGATTTCCCATAAGCAGCCAGTTCTGCTATTTTATCTTTCCCTATCTGTGTGTCCCACAAAGCGTCAACCAGAATAGTTTCATAACCCATTGCTGCACTAAAATCAATGTATTCTTTCTGAACCTGAAAGGTGGTATGACTATCCATCTTCATGATCCAACTCCACGATCCTTTGGTAAATTTATATTTTCCAGATGCTTCATATTTGGGTTTAACAACGTCAAATGGCACGGTTGTTTCAACAATGGGTTTCAATGACTCACCAACTGTAACCGTTCGCCACGGGGTTTCTCCGGGTAAATAAACTCCAGGAGAAGCGGTACCGTTTCCATTGTTCTCTTCCGGCTGCGGAAATCCTATCGTGTATAACCCTTCTTTATGTCCAATCAATCGACTGGCACAATACTTGCTATCTACACCTGTTTCAGATATTAATACCCAACCATCATTCACTTTAAATAAGCATGGAAATGAGTATCCGTTTCCCAAACCATTTTGCCCCATTAACTCATCTGTTTTATAAGATGTTTCGTAGCTGGGTGCAGTTCGGGCATAACCAGTCATTGCCTTACTCTGTGGACATAAGAAGGTAGTGGTTCCTTCCGGTAAAACAAAACCAGTAACTTCATTCTCGACAATGCAACTTAAGTGATCACCAGACGGATACAGTTTATATTTAAATGCAACATCATTATTACTCACTCTAAAAATAACATCATACACCAACTTACTATCCCGGGTAAAAGACAAAACAGCCTCATTGGCTATATAATCCACTTTACTGAATTTTATATTAGGCAGCTCATAACTCTCGCTAAGCTCGTTGATAATCACTTCATCCATCATTACTAATCCGCTTGTGTAATCTCCCCAGGTGGTTTTAAGTCCGAGTGGAGATGCTTTGAGATACACCTTGTGATTATAGCTGACACTATAAAAAGGCTGACCTTCTTTCATTTCAATGGAAACAACCAGTTTACCATCTGGTCCTTTAACAATTTGTTCGTTTGCAAAAAGGCTGACCACTGAAAGAAACACCCAACATAGTACCAAAATATTCTTCATCATTTATTAATATTTACTATCTAAAAAGAAATTCATTCAATTTGAATATTATTCAGATTTCTGCAAAAGAGAAATCATAACATCAGCATAACGCCTACCTAAAATTCTATAACCCTCAGCAGAAAAATGCAGCTTATCAGCAACTGCCGGACAACCAACTGACGATACCACATGAGCATTGGCAATCTCATCAGGAAGCGTTGCTATAATCGGGTTCATACTGGCACATTTACCACCTTCTTCAGCTGATACAACTTCTCCTGCTATTAATGGCACTTCGGCAGAATTCAGATCTAAATCTACCATTAGCTGATCATAAACCAACTTTACTTTCTTTGTCCAAAGGGTATCTCCAGTGTTTGATTCGCCCTGATGCAGTAATATTCCTTTAATAACACCGTCTTTCTGTGCAAGTTTTGCCATATCTACCAAACGGGCATAAGGGTTGCCATCGTACTCTTTAACCATATTTTGCAGCCAATCTGGCGCATTGTCAACGTATGCTTGGTAATTATCTTTGTCGAACAATTCTATCTTGCATCCACCAACAGCCACATTGATAACACCAACGCTTATATTTTCAGGTAAATTATCCACAAGTGTACGCCCAAAATAGTCAACAGGAGTAAGTCCTGTATAACAACGACACAATGGAGGTACCGCTGTGTACCACTCTCCTTTTTTACGATTTAAATCCGGACAATCAACAGTAGCCATCATCTGGAAACGACTATTAATATTTACCGTATCCTGCGGCTCAAAACGTGCGTTTCCTTCCATATTTGATTGTCCAAAACTAAGAAAAACATACATTTTCTTAGCCTCTGAAATATTCTCTGAGATTTGGAAATAATCAAAATCGACATAACCTCCCGCTGATTGAGTAGCATAGTTAAATAATCCAAACCGGTATCCCATAAAATGCGATAAGGTATATTGCATCTTCAGTTCTGATCCGATTAGATTCCACTTTTCACCATCTAAGCTATAGTAGAAATATGCTCTATCTTTTCTATTTCTGAAATCACAATCTGCTTTTAGATAAACCTTTTCTTGATTTAGTGGAATTTCTTCAACTTCAACAGGAGTATTATTCTGTGCACTGATCATCACAATTTTTTTCTTCCCATCTTTATATTTCACACCTACCAAACCATATTTTTGCTGTAGTAAGGCTAAACCTGCGAAATCACCTTCTTTCATATTAGCGATATCTAGCAATGTTGATCCAGAGCAAGTGGGCCCTATCGTTCTTTGAGTAAGCGTATTTTTTGCCAATTCAAAATCATCCACAACCTCTCCGGTTTTCAAACGAAGATAACCATCTCGTTCTCTGACTGACCATAACGAATTGTCAGGATTATGATTCCATTGCCAAACTAAAGGCAAATCAGCATCTTTCTTTCCTCTCTCAAAATCATCAGAATTACCTATTCCAGGTATTAAACCTTCACTTTTTGGTAGATTAAGCTGATCGGGTACTTTCCCATCAACACCCAGCACCGGCCAACCTTCTTTCCATTCAACAGGAACAATATATGGGATCCGTCCTACGGATCCATAATCGCGAAACAAATATGAAAACCATTTTCCATCCTTTGTATCAATCAATCCTCCTTGTGCTACTCCTTTATCCTGCAATGCAACACGACTCTCGTACGGACCTGTTATCTTATCAGATCTATGCATAATTACAGTGCGCATGCCATTTCGTGGCCAAGTTATATTAAAAAGGTAATACTTACCATTTATCTTAAATAGCTGCGAACCTTCTGCAGGCAACATTATCTCTTTTCCAGCAGGAGCACCTGCATTTTCAATAATTACCTGTTCTGTTTCCGGTTTAATTCCATCAAGTTCGTTGGTTAACTCAACTAGTTTAATATTACCTCCGCCATAAATCATATATGCTTTTCCATCATCATCAAAAAACAAGGAATGATCATGCAACATTGGTTGAAATGCCTTTTTTTTCCATGGGCCTTTTTCGATATCTTTTGTTGAATAAATATAGGTTTTTCCAGTTGTTCCAGAGAAAGTAGATACATAATACTTTCCTTTATGAAAACGAATACAACTTGCCCATGATCCTTTTCCATAAGCACTCTTCCCATTCTCTAAATTTAATTCATCAGTATCATCCAGTTCATCATAACAATAATTGATGATTTCCCAATTAACCAGATCTTTCGATTTCATAATGGGCACCCCCGGACTCATATGCATTGTAGTACTGCTCATATAATAGGTGTCCCCTCTTCTGATCATAGACATATCAGGCACATCTGAGTGAATGATTGGATTTTGAGCTATATTGTTTTCAAATATTAGTAGGCCAATTATTACTAACAGGTAAGAGATTCTTACTTTCATCTTAATCATTATTTAAATAGATATTGTGAAAAATGATACAAATTATTCCGCCATACAGGCCATGTATGGCCGCCCTGATATTCATCATAAGTATATTCAATTTTCATTTCATCAAACTTTTCTAACATTCGTTGGCAGTTCTTCCAGGCAATATCTTCTTTTCCTCCCATCGACAACCAAAACATTTTCAGATTCTTATTAAGCAAATCAGCGTTTTGTTTCATAAAATCATATTCTTTTCCAGCTATATCATCTTGCATTGGATGAATCCAACCAGAACTGAAGACACCAAGATAGTTGAACAGATCTGAATTATGCAGACCGGCATAAAGTGTTTGTAAACCTCCCATCGACAATCCTGCCAAAGCACGTGACTGAGGACTGGTAAGCACCCTGTAAGTGTTTTCAACAAAAGGAATAACTACTTCTTTCAATTCAGCTTCAAATAATTGAAGAGTACCTTCTCCCAACCCCGATAATGGCATATTCCCATCAATCATTACCACCATCATTGGTGTTGCTTTACCTTCGGCAATAAGATTATCCAATATCAGATCCACTTTACCCTGCATAGCCCATCCTCGTTGGTCCTCACCACCTCCATGAAGCAGGTATAATACAGGATACTTCTTACCAGCATTTTGGTCATATCCGGGAGGAGTATACATATAAAAGTTTCGCCATGATTTAGTGATATGCGAGAAATACCTTTTTACTCTGATTTCACCATGAGGAACATCTTTTACCTGGTAATAATCATCGCCTTTGAACGGAACTTCAATTCCGCTGGCCATGCGCCCCATTCCATAGAAAGTTTCACTAGCCGGATCTGCTACTGCAACACCATCAACAATAAGTGAATAATAATGAAACCCTTCGCTCAACGAATCAGTAGTAATACTCCAAATACCATTCTCATCTTTAAGCATCTCATACTTTTTGCCTAAATCAAGTTGTATTTTTTTTGCATCCGGAGCTTTTAATTTAAAGATGACACGACCATTAGACAATATTTTTGGATATTGAGATGAACGAATATTTGTTTCGGCTCTGACCTCCTCTATTAAACTGCCTTCACTAACTAAATGGTTATTAGTCTTAAACAACAATTGCGAAAAATGATAAAAATTATCTTTCCAGACTTTAAAATCATGATAACCATCCGGTAAAACTTCATAAACATGAGGAACATGCCTGCTTTGAAGATAATCATGAATTCGCTTACTGAAACCAATAAGATTGTCTTTATCACCACAAGAGATCCATAATAATTTCATTTGCTTTTTTGTCTCTTCAGGATTGGGCACCAATATCTCAGGTGCTTTAGTATTAGGAGCTGATGAAAAACCGCCAACCCAGGCAAACTGATTAAGGTTACACAGTCCAATGTTCAACGATTGTCCACCACCCATTGAAAGGCCTGCTATGGCCCTGTGTTCACGATCTGTGAGAACAGGATAGTTGTTTTCAATATACGGAATAAGATCGTTTAACAGATCTTTCTCAAAGGTAGAGAAAGCTGCCACTTTAATACTATCAAAAATATTACCAATTGGTCTGTCGTCTTTCATAGCTCGCCCGTTTGGTAACACCACAATCATAGGCTCAACTTTGTTTTGAGCATACAAATTATCTAAAATAACCTGAGGAGCTCCTTGATTAAACCACTCTTTTTCATCGCCTCCAATACCGTGTAATAAATAGAGAACAGGATAGTTTTCTTCCATTGAGAACCCGGGAGGTGTATAAACTAAAGCTCTCCGATTTGATCCCACTGTTTTTGACTGATAAGTGATTGTATCAATCTTACCGTAATTAATATTAGTATTGAAGGTATCAAAGTCAAGTGGTGCTCGATTAAAGTCAACTTGCGCATACAAACCGATGACGATAAAATAAAATGTGCCAAGAAAGAATAATTTCATATATGATGGATTTTAGTTAAGATTGCAATTAACTAATTCAAGCCAAATTTGAGTTAATATTTTGAATATTGTAGTTGTAAATTGGGATAATTTCTCAATACAATATCTCATTTAAAACAAACTTAACACATTGATATTCTGGCACAATTACCCATCGAACAACATCTAAAGTAAACAAATCCCATAACAACTTTCTTAATAATTTAAAGCAGACCCATAAAATGGATTCTTTAATTTATATTCTATAAAATACTTCGAGAAATATGATATTTGCTATCACACATACGAAAAGAACATCAGCAAATATGATGAGCCTAACATTCTTAGATGTCACCTAAACCTAACAGATTATAATTATCACATCTATTCCTTAATTGATAATGATTTTGCAACCAGTAAAGATTATTTGTATGCCCGGTTTATCGGCTATAATATGCAGATTGATTTTCTTAAGTTAGAAATTGACAAATTAGAAGGAAGAGGTCCTATAAATAGTTCTAATACAACACTGTCTAAAGCCAAGTGGACAGGTACACGTATTGAGGCTACTGAACTCATTTATGCTATTTGGAGTTGCTAAATTTACACGGACGATTTTTTAGAGATATTAAGACCAAAATAATATCTTAGAAAAATGAGTACACAGAAAAAGTATTACAGTA
>JAFMVD010000080.1 GCA_025499625.1 Carboxylicivirga fragile
GTTGTAAAATGTTTCGCAAAATCAATTTACAACTTTGAGGGGAAACCTTTAGGGAGTACCCTCATTTTAAAAAATTAGTCGGTCACTAGTGATAAGTAATAATGGCTATGATTGGAGTGAGTTAATGGTGGTAGAATTTGGTAACCTTATTAATGATCCAACGCAGCGCACAGCGTATTTTAATAAAGAAGTAAAAACTAGGTTTATTAAAATTAAGCTGATGGAAGGTGCTGCAGGTAGTAAGGTATTGTCTGTTGCTGAGCTTGGGTTTTTGAAAGCAAGTGATTAGCAAGAGATTTGTAAGTCATTGCTGGTTTAAAAGTTGATTAATAGTATTTTAAATGTGCGACTGGAGTGAATTCTACTGGCAAGATATTAATCTGTTGATTGAAATGATTTCTGCTTCAAATATGCGAATTTTTAATAAGAGATTCGGCTAAAACGAAACCCAATGCTTTGGTACGCTGTACAACAATTGAATTATTGTTATTGTCTGAGTTTAAAAACTCTTATATTCGTTTCAAATAATGGAACTGAAAACTATGATCAAATATATTTACTTATTACTTTTTATTGCTGTTGTCAACCCGTCTATGGCACAAAACTATAAGGTGGGAGAGAAGGCTCCTGATATCATTCAAGTATCACCACAAGGTGAAACAATAGCTCTTTCTTCCTTGAAAGGTAAGTTGGTGTTGATTGATTTCTGGGCATCGTGGTGTGCCCCATGTCGAAAAGAGAATCCACACCTTGTTACTGCATACAATAAATACAAAGACCTGAAATTTAAGAATGGTGAAGGCTTTACGATCTATTCCGTTTCTCTTGATATGAAAAAGGGATCGTGGGAGAAGGCCATTGAAGAAGATGCTTTATCATGGCCTTATCATGTAAGTGATTTAAAAGGATGGCGAAATGAGGCTTCAAAGATGTATGGCGTAAAAGGGATACCAGCTAATTTCTTGATTGATGCAGATGGAGTAATTGTTGCTATGAATCTGCGTGGCGCATCACTCGAAGCGGCACTAAAAAAACAGAAAAAGAAAAGTTGGTGTTTTTTCTGTCCAAAATAGAAATGAGCCAACTCTGTGGAGTCGGCTCTAGTAATGTTATTTGCAAATAGCTGCCGAGCGAGCTTCACTAATTAATCGAATTGAGAGTTTATCTAATTCAATCTGTAATGCTTCCAATTCAGGTCCTGTTATGCTTGCTGGGCAGATAGCTGATGTTAGATCTTCTAAAGAAGAATAACTATTCCCATCGTATGAATACGTACAATTGCCATCGTCGTCGCAGCAGTAGGTTGGACTCAAATCACATATTGGATACTCTTCACAGTATTCTTCAGGATCATCTTCACAGCTGTATAGGCCTATAGTAGCTACAAGTATGACCAATAACGGTTTAATGATTTGTTTTTTGCTCATAATAAGAAGTGTTTTTATTGAGTTCTTTTATTAATCTTTTCAAAAAGGATTTTTTGTTTTTGTACCCCTTAAATTTACGATTATTAATAATAAAAGTTGGGGTGACGTCTAATTTATTCATGTTAAATTGAAGTAAATTAGTTTTTAGATATATGTAATCTTCATTGTTTAATAAGAATTCTGCAAAACTTGGGTTGTCATTGATGAATACATCCGTTAATCCAAAAAACTCTTTTCTATAAATAATATTGTAGTTGTGAAGAAAAAGATCGTGCACCTTACTTGGATTACCATAAAGGTAAAGCCCAATCAGTGTTTGTAGTGCATGATATTCGCTTTGAGATTGGCTCATTGCGAGGGGCTTTAATATAATTTTTACGTCTAAATCTTTTAAAGTTGAGTCGTTAGAAAAGAGCTTGAAATCGTTTAAAAAACGTTGACAATATTTACAGTTGTAATTAAAGAATACGAATATTGTATTACTTGAAGAGTTTTCTCCAACAATGATGTCTGCCTCATTGTGTGATATTGGAAACTCGATATTATTTTTGCTTTTTGAGTTGAAATTAAATAGAACAATAGTTGCTGCAATTGCGATTAGGCAAAAAACTATTATTAATAGTATTCTTTTCTTTTTCATGGAAGAAATAGATTATTCTACACCAGTTTTGTAGTTAATTGATTTAGGATGGAATACTCCTTTTAATCCACCTTCTTGAACAAAAAGCTGAGCACGTATTTGTCTTCTGTCTGAAGATTCCTTCGATTCAGGTTTTATTTTTGTTTCACCATCTTTTATTTGGTACATAGCATATAAAACCATCATACCCTTTGTTTTACCATCTTCTTTTTCTTCTTTTCGTTGTTGTTTCTTTTCGATTCGTTCATTCTTCCCTTTATTCATTAGCTGACTGGTATATAATCGAACATGATGTTGACAATCCTCACCAAACTCTTGTTTACCGTATACATTCACATCCATCGCATTATTAACAATATTGGTTGCAGGGAAATACATGAAGTTTCTGTAAATAAATAATTTCGTATTAATGGTTTGGAATTGGATGTCTTCTAATTCTTCCATGTCATAAAGTTTAGCCATCTCTATCGCCATCTCATGTCCCTTTAGCCTACCATCTTTCAAGGTAATTGTATCTGCGCCTATCATTATAGAGCTCATATCTATAGAGTCACCAATAAATACCATGCTTCCGTCAATTCTTTTGATACTGAGTGTTCCCTTTAATTGTTCATGTGTGATATAGTTATTGCCATAAGCTTTGAAATCGTCGAAATCATTAAGAAGCTGGTAGATGTCTAGGTTGTCTGTTTCATTTTTGAAACTAATTTTGGTTTTATTATCAGAATGTAATTCATACCGAATTGATGTTTTTGTTGATCCGCTAAAGCCATCAACTCTTAGTTTATCAATTATATACAAGCTGTCATTGATGCTGAATAATCCGCCAATATTCTCAAGAACTGCTTTTTCGTAAATTACTTTATCTACACCAAATTTTCCTTTGGCTTCAAAGGTATAATTAGCCAATTCTGGTTCGTTATTATCAGCTTGTGTTGTTGCTGTGTCAGCAGGTATTAGCTCTGATAATTTTGCGTAGTCTATGGTTCCTAATTGAATAAAACCATAGGCATTAATTTTTTCGGCTTGATTTAAAATGTATCCTTTATAAATATTTGTACAACTCGAAGAGTCGGCTGAGAAATCGATGTGGTTAAAACTACCTGTTATATCTTCAAGCGAAATAGAATCATCAGCAAGAAAGAATCGACCATTGAAATCTTCAATATTATACTTCTCATCCCAAGTGGCCACACTTAATTGCTTGGTTTCTACATCGAGCTTACTATGGGTAAATAAAAGTTCCATGGCATCGTCTACGATTGAGTCGGGATTAAAAGACCCTTTTGAATTGATGTCAGCAAGAATATTTCCTGTGAATTTCGAAACCAGAGAGTCGGGAACAAAACTCTTCCAGTCATTTAAATTAATGTCAATAGTGCTATTTATATCATAACTAGGTGTTGTTCCATTTTGGTAATAAGCCATGCCATTAATGTGGCTTGAGTTAGCATTGAACGAAACGGTATCAACTTTTAATGCCATCGAATTGAGTTCGCTTAACTTACCTTCGAAGCGTCCTTCTATGGCAGATGGATGAATTTTAAGATCATAGCTCGGAAGAAAACATGAGAGGTTTTTTATATCAAAGTTCTGATCAGAATAGGATAGAGTGCCATTCAAATTAGACACTTGGTTGATGGAATCCATAGCAATGTTGACTTGCTTGAGTTGAAGATCAAGCATTGTTGTTTTTAATAGTCTATCCACATAGTCCATTGAAAATGTTTGAGGCATTCGGCCACTTGTTCGAACCGATGCAGTAAGCATACCTGATAAATCCTTTACCAAACTATCCGGAACATATGTTTTAAATTCACCTAGGTTTAATTCAAGCTGGCTGTTTAATTTAAACTTAGGTAGATCAAAATTTTCTACAGTAGCTACTAGTTGAACTTTGCTTTCATGTGTTTCAAATTTAAACTGTTGTATGTCCACAACAGATGTTGCCATATTACAGTCTTTGCCGTTGCTGTAGTTTAGGGCAAGTTCTAACTTCGATATTTCTGGATAGTCTTTTGTTTTAACCGAAGCATCTGAGATGTTTACCTTGAGATCTATGTTGGGAAGAATAGAGTCTAGCAAGGCTCCTTTTATGTCGGCACCAAGAGTAACTCGTCCGCCAATGGACTTTATGCTATTTTCTTCTTTAATATCTTCTGGAATATACTTTTGAAGTTGAGCCAGATTTAATTCGGTGTCATAAATATAAAGTTCACTTTCAAAGTGATCGTCGAGTTTTATTTTTCCTTTGATGGCAAATTGACTGTCATCTGTATTAATTCTTAAGAAACCTAGCTTAAGCAGCTTGTTGAGGTAGTTAATGTCAAAGTCAATTTTTGCTACTTCAAGCAGGTGAATTGGCGTGTTTGGGAACTGACAATTACTGATACTTGCTTTACCAATTAAATTGGCACTTGTAATATCCTTATTAAGCTTAGCATCGGCTTGGGCATGATTTAAATGAAATTGAGCTTTAGTTTTTGAGCTTTCGTCTTTATAGATACATGTAATGTTGTCTAGCTCCAGGCTTTTGAGGCTTAAATTAATTGAGGAAGGTGTTGTGTCAGTTTCTGTTGTTTCAGGTTCACTGATAAGAAAATCGATATTTGTAACACTATCCTTGTTGATTGCATAAAGTAAACAGCCACCTTTAAGTTTTATTTCTTCAATATTTATGATGTCGTCTAAAAGTGGCAGAACTTGTATTGAAAGGCTCGCCTTATTCAAGGTGATTATTTCCTCGCTCAAGTCATTAGCACTGTCCTTATAAGCCTGCTTTATGCTAACATCTTCCAATTCGATACTTGCCAAAGGAAAAGCATTAATCAATGAAAAATTGACATTACCAATATTAATATCAGCATTTAAGCTTTTGTTGACATGCTGAAGTGTTTTTTTTGTAATAGTATTCTCAGCAAACTCAGCAATTAAGATAAGGGCAAGTAGTATTGTGAAAATCGTTAAAAGCAGGTAAGCAAGTATTTTAAGGCTTAACTTCATCTATTTTTGGTTTTAATAATCTTATCTATGTTGAACGGTATACGCATGCAACAAATAAATTTAATGAATATATATGGATGCTTAATGCAGATTGCTAAAAATACATGTTTTTATGCCTTTTTTCTGTATTTGTTGCGATAAAACTTGACATGGCATTAATCATGTTGTACATTACTCTTGTCCTGGGATGACGATTACGCATACGAGTGAAGCTTGGGATTGAAAAGCTGCTGTGCCTCGCTATAATAAGGGTACGAGGATCCTGGCAAAGCATTGTCAATATGGATAACGAGAGATACAATGGCTTTTCACCCTTTTTCCACTTTTAAGAGTGGATTTTTTTTGTTCTTAACTCTATCGAAACATTCCAACACACCGCCCGTATAGTTTGCTTTTACGGAAATTCCTATATTCGTAAAGCTTAAACCAATTATCATGATATTGCGAAGATTAACATCCCTATTTTTATTTAGTATATTTCTTCAATTCTCAGATGCGCAGTTGCAGAGCCATTATGAGGATTATGCATATTCTCCGTTTGATAGAGTTGTCTATCAACCTGGAGCTGATATTCATAGTTCTTTTCGTCAATATCGAATGGATGAGTTGAATGAATTGACCAATGTTGACTCTTTGTTGTATGATGGATTAAGAGTGCCCTCTGGTCATTTGAATTTTTGGAAGCGCATTTTTCATGACGACCTTTTGAAATTAGATAAGGATGACATTAACATTGTTGTTAATCCGCTTTTTAATTTTGAAGGAGGAAAGGAAAATATTGAAGGCATAACAACCTATACCAATACGCGAGGTTTATACATCAAAGGAAATATTGGTAAGCACCTTCATTTTTATACTGATTTTGTCGAGAACCAAGCTGTGGTGCCCAATTATATTGATGAGTTTGCTAACACATTAAATGTGATGCCAGGTCAGGGGCAACGAAAGAATTACAGTACCAATGGTCATGATTATGCACAAGCTACAGGATATATAGCTTTTGATTTCGCCAAGTACTTTAGCTTTCAATTGGGTAATGGCAAGCATTTTATCGGAGATGGGCATCGCTCATTATTATTATCTGATGTGGCTTTTAGTTATCCATACGTAAAACTAAGTGCTGATTTTTGGAAGGTGCGTTATCAGGTCATTTATAATAAGATGTTGCACTATGATAAGGAAAAAGATGGTGATGACTATCGATATCCCGGTAAATATGGCGTATTTCAATATTTGGATTTTAACATTGGAAAACGAGCGAGTATTGGATTATTTGCCAGTGTAGTTTATGCCGAAGATGACACCACAGGTCATCGGGGCTTTGATATGCATTATTTAAATCCGGTTGCTTTTATGCGCCCTGTTGAGTATGCCATCGGTTCGCCCGATAACGTGACCATGGGTTTTAATGCGAAATACATTGCTGCCAAATGGTTGACCTTTTATGGACAATTTGTACTTGGGGAATTTAAGGCCGATGAGGTATTTGGTCAAACGCAGTGGTGGGCTAATAAACAGGGGTTTCAGTTAGGTGCGCGTACTTTTAATTTATTCGGAATTAATAACTTGGATGTTCAATTAGAATATAATCAAGTACGTCCGTATACGTATTCGCATTATACCTCCATATATGCCTATGGCCATTATCAACAACCTTTGGCTCACACATTAGGAGCTAATTTTAAAGAAGGGCTGGGAATATTAAAATACCGCTATCGCAGATGGCTATTCAAGGCTGAATTAATGGCCACCGAATATGGCGATGACTATGGCGATGGTATTAGTTGGGGTAAGGATGTATTTATGCCCAATACACAGCGGCCATTGGATGAGAATGATGTTGTAAGAGATTATGGACACTACATAGGACAAGGCTTAAATACGAAAGTGTACAATGCAGATCTTAATGTTAGTTTCCTGATTAATCCGCGTAACATGTTTAATGTAACAGCTGGAGCACGAGTTAGAAAACTTAGTAATGATGAACGTGTTCAAGATACACAGCATTTTTATTTTGCGATACGCACTTCAATAAAAAGTATTTACGATAATTTTTAGAAAACCAGGAAGGTGTTTACTCACCTTCCTCTTCGGCCTCTGCTTCTTCTCTTTGGTGAATTTTCTCTTCATCCGCTTCTTCCTCGGCAATGGCTTCTTTTAAATAGTCAACGTCGGCGTGTTTTTGAGCATAATCCTCTTTTACATTACTCTTAAGATTTCCATCTTCGTTATAGTCAACATCTTCTTTAATGAGTTGTTCTGCCTCAACTACACTCATTTTTACAAGGTAATATCTGTCATCAGTTTCGAAGGGAAGTGCGCTAATTATTTGACCATCCTTGTACGAGAATGTGATAAGGCTATCACTGAAACCATAAGGAAAGCTTAGCTTTATTTGTTCCTGTATGTGAACATCAAGCTTCTTGTAATCTTTAATTACTCTTGGTTTGTTATTGCTCATGATAATTCGTTTTGGTGAAAAATTACAATGAGATTTTTAAATACGGGTTAGAGTAGGATTAAATGATTAATCATGTTTCGTTAAGATAATAAATTATTCGCCTAGCGAAACATGATTTTAGGAGTTTTTTGAAATATTATACTTCTTTTATCTTTTGGGATATTAAAATTTATAACCTGCTTTTTGGATGTCTTGTATTGTTTCAATTGGCTTCGAGGGCTTTAAAAACTTAGCCATGTGTTTATATATTTTCACCCTAATTTCTTTAGCTTTTTTCGTATCCATTCGATCAAAAGAATGACCTCCCGGAACATCCTGATAGATTTCGTAATCAAATTTCTTATTGTCTGCTTTTAATGATTTAATCAGATGTTCCACCTCAAGTACATGCACATCATTGTCGTTAGTGTTGGTGTGGATCAGTAGGGGAGTGTTCTGAAATCTTGCAGTATTCCAGGCAGGAGAACGACGCCTATATTCCTCTACATTTTCGTGAGCTGATTTGCCAATGTGATAGTCGGCCTCGTATAAAGCTCGGTAATCATCCTCGTAATAACCCATGCGAGAAACCAGGTCACTGACTGGTACGCCTGCATAGGCAACAGCATAATCATTGGGATGATCAAAGATATTGAATAAGGTGATCAAACCACCATGGCTCCATCCCATTATCCCAACTCGATTAGCATCCAGAAAATCGTAGTTCTCAAGCATGTAGTTTTTACTTGCAAAAACATCTTCTACTTCCAGTCCGCCATAATCAATCTTTTCAAAATGACCTTTGCCATAACCAGTACTTCCCCTATATTCAGCGGCTACCACCACATAACCCTGGCTTACTAATTCGCGAACAATATGTGTGTAATAGGTGGTGAAATCGGCATGTACACCACCATGTGGTAATACCATTAAAGGATATTTCTTTGAGGTGTCAATGTTTTTGGGGAAGAACAAATAGGACCAAAATTTAACAGGGTTTCCGGCACCAAGAGCAGTTGGATTTTTTTCTTTCCACAGTGGTGGTCCATACATATACACCTTGTCAACGTGGGCAATATCGCCAACCCGTTCGTGCCACATGAGGTCATCTACCATTTTTTCGAGGCGATCTAAGCGATGCTGTAAATTTGCATCTTTTGAATTAATGAGCTCAATGGCTTCATTGGTTTGGGAGTATCCACTCAGGCAAAATGCACAAAAGAATATCCAAAGAATAAACTGTTTCTTCATTGTTGATGGTTTTTAGTTGTACCAAGTAATGAAAAAAGCAGCTTACTGCAAAATGATAGCTAATCTTCGATAAGTATTTCTAACCCAATTCAACAATGGTGATGCCTGTTCCTCCGTCCTGTAAATGTGCATCTCTAAATGACTCAACAAAAGGTATGGTTGCCAACTGTTCACGTATCATGATGCGCAGAATACCGTTGCCCTTACCGTGAAGAAGGCGTACTTCGGAAACTTCACACATAATTGCCTCGTCAAGAAAATTAATAACCTTTTGAATGGCTTCTTCAGCTCTCTGGCCACGCAAATCAATTTCTGGTTTAAAGGTTAATTTGCGATCCCTAATTTTTTCGTTGACATTGGAAATGCTTTGAAAACTTTGATTGGATTTATTTTTAGCGCTTCCTTGTTGTTGCATTTTTTCTAAGCGATTAACCTTAACCTTGGTTTGAATGTGTCCAAAAGCCACCGTTGCGTCTTTACCATTGGTTGATAATACTTCCCCTGGTTGCGATTGTCCGGATAGTTTTACCATGTCGCCTTTTTCAATGACAACTGGCGCTTTAAGCTTTGGTTTAACTTGTTTCTTACTTACTTCTTTTTTAGCCGGCTTTTCCGACTTGCGTTTCTCTCGCTCTTTTATTTGTCGGATCTTACGCTCAATGGCTTCGTCGTTTTCATCATTAGAAGTGGCTTTCTCTTTATAAACATCCAATTTCTGACGAGCTTGCTTTGTTTTTTCTTTCTCTGCTTGTGTTTCTTTGATGGTTCGGATAGTATTTTCTATCTCTTTATTGGCATTCGAAAGTAATGAGTTGGCTTCAATTTTAGCTTTCTCAATAACTTCCTTACGTTCTTTCTTTATACCTTGAAGCTCAAGTTGATATTTTTCTAAAGTTTCGGCTAAACGCTTTTCGTTGATGCGAATGGTATTACGCTTTTTCTCCCAGTAGCGTTTATCGCGTACTATTTCACGGAGGTTCTTATCGTAATCAACATGTTCCTGACCAATTTTTTCCTTGGCACTGCTGAGAATATTTTCGGGTAAGCCAATTTTGCGAGCAATCTCAAAGGCAAAGGATGAACCGGGCTGAGCTATTTGTAATTTATATAAGGGCTGTATACGACCAGTGTCAAAGAGCATAGCTCCGTTCTCGATACCTTCGGTTTGCGATGCTAAATGTTTCAGGTTGGTATAGTGCGTTGTAATCACACCATACACCTCTTGTTGATTCAGTTGCTCTAACACACTTTCGGCAATGGCACCACCCAGCATTGGTTCTGTACCTGTTCCAAATTCATCAATTAGTATAAGCGTATCCTTCTTGCTATAACGCAAAAAGTGTTTCATATTGAAAAGGTGAGAGCTGTAGGTACTCAAGTCATTTTCGATAGATTGTTCATCGCCAATATCGATAAAGATATCTTTGAAGAAACCCATCTTTGAAGCTTCGAGCATGGGAACTAAGCAGCCGCATTGAAACATGTATTGAACTAATCCAACTGTTTGAAGACAGACTGATTTACCACCAGCATTTGGTCCGGATATCAATAATAAACGTTGTTTAGGTCCGCTCAGCTCCAGATCAAGTGGCACAACTTCCTTATTGACCTCCTTGTGCTGGAGAAATAATAATGGATGTACACTTTCCTTCCAGTTCATTGCCTGCTTGGCTGAGTACTCAGGAAGAGTTGCATCTATTGTAATGCCAAATCGGGCTTTGGCACGAATAAAGTCAATATTGCCCATGAATCGATAAGTCAACAGTAACTCTTCAATGTAGGGGCGAATAATATCCGCTACTTCAATTAATATGCGCACCACTTCACGGCGTTCAGCATATTCAAGTTCTCGAACTTCGTTATTGATTTCCACAACTTCGGCAGGTTCGATAAAAGAGGTTTTTCCAGTGGCCGATTCATCTTGTACAATACCATTAATCTTGCGTTTGTGAGCCGCAGGTATTGGAATAACAGCTCTTCCATCGCGAATAGAAACAGATACATCGGATTCGACAAAGCCATCTTTTTTAGCTTTCTTAAGTATGGAACTTAAGCGACGCGAAATACTGTTTTGCTTATTGAATATTTCTTTTCTTATTCGTCCTAATTCGGGCGAGGCATTGTCTTTTAGATTTCCAAACTTATTAAGAATTTGTTCGATCTTATCCTGAAGGAAAGGGAAGACGGCTACTTCTGCAACCAATTCTTTTAGCTTAGGATAATCCTCTGCATCTTTTTTATTGAAGAAGCGGCAAATATCATTTATGGTATTTAACGATCGCTTTAGGTCGAATAATTCCGACTCTTCCATAAAACGTCCTTCTGTTCTTATTCGTAGAAGAGCCGCACGAACATCAATAAAGTAATTAAGTGGAAAGTTTTCTTCCTCCAGACAGATTTTTTTGAATTCGAAGGTTTGAAGAAGAAAGAGGCTCATGGTATCAAAGTCTGTTTCATACTTCATTTCGTCAACCATTTCCTTCCCCAAGGAGCTCATGCAATTATTCTTGATGAGTTCACGGATTTTGGTAAACTTTATCTTCTCTTCAAAACTTTCTGGATATATCACTTTGGTACTTTTTTTGCAAAAATAATAAAAGCAAGGTGGAATCATAAACGAATAGTGCGGGATCGTAGTAATTACCTCTAAAAAATCAAATAAAGAAATGTGAATAAAGGTATTTTAATTTTCTGGAAATAATTAATTGCTCAAGCCGCATGGCTCCCACTTTTTTTAAATAAATCGGATTTTTTTGTCCTTTATCTATTGACAAGACTTTATTCTGACCTTATTTTTGTTGCTCAGTCTAATACAAACGGCTCTCCTGGTCCCCAAATAATAGAAACATTCGGATGTGTGTGAGGTTTAGGTTAGAATTTTTTTCTTAGAATGTTTCTCGCCTGTCTCCCAAAGACAGGCTTTTTTTTGTGAAATTTTACGGATGTCCAAAAGCTAATTTCGGTCATCGAGCATTCTAAGATAAAAACAAGTTTTTAGCAAGATAATTTCACAAATGGCTCTTCTCTATATGCTACGGCAAATATTCGAAGAACT
>JAFMVD010000081.1 GCA_025499625.1 Carboxylicivirga fragile
CCTCTTCCCATTCCGAACAGAGAAGTTAAGCCTGATAGCGCCGATGGTACTGCGTAGAAGTGGGAGAGTAGGTCACCGCCTTTTTTTAAGAAAAGCCTTCAGATAACTCTGAAGGCTTTTTTGCGTTTAAAAGGGTTTCTTCTTGAAGTATTGTGAGTATGGCTTTTTTTAAAGCATACCATTGTTGGAGGCAAGATCGTTTTTTTTTGTTAAAAATTATTTAATTATCAATTTTGCAATTATAATGTGTCATAAGTTCTGATTTGAAAATGATACTTATCATGAGGATTGTTATTTCGAAATAAAATTAATCCTTAGGCTTTCATTTTGTAAGCTAAATCACTATCTGGCAACTAAATTTTCTCATATTTAGTTATGGATTGAAAGTTGACGTCAAATTCAATTAGTCTTTCTTTAAAATTGTGTATGTTTCAAACACACAATTGTTTACCAATGTATTGTTCCTTTAGAAAGTAATGTTAAGCTATTGAAAGCTAACGTTAATAAATTCTAATTATATGTTGTATAACAATCTTTTTTTGAATGAAATTATGTGGAAATAGTCTGTATAGTTTCTACTTTTGCGGCATCTATTTACATTAAACAATAAATTACTAAATATGAAGCCTACGCATATTGAGCACATTGGTATTGCTGTTAAAGATTTAAAAGAAGCTATTCCTTTTTACGAAAATGTTTTTGGATTGGAATGTTATGCAATTGAAGAAGTTGCAGATCAAAAAGTAAAAACTGCGTTTTTTAAAGTTGGTCAGACAAAAATTGAATTATTAGAGTCAACCGATTCAGAAGGACCAATTGGTAAGTTTCTTGAGAAAAAAGGTGAAGGCATACACCACATGGCATTTGCAGTTGAAAACTTAGCCGAAAAGTTATCATTTGCTGAAGAAAAAGGTGTTCGTGTTATTGATAAGACTCCTCGCAATGGAGCTGAAGGTTTGAAGATTGGATTCTTACATCCAAAATCAACTTTCGGTGTTTTGACAGAATTGTGTGAAGATCCTAATAACTAATAAGATTTCTGACTAATTATACTTAATATATGTCAACTCAGGATAAAGTAAAAAAATTAATTGATCTTCGCAATGAGGCTAAGCTTGGCGGAGGTGAAAAGCGTATTGAAAAACAACATGCTCAAGGAAAAATGACAGCTCGTGAAAGAATCGAGATGTTATTGGACGAAGGTTCTTTCGAGGAATTGGATATGTTTGTGACGCACCGTTGTACCAACTTTGGTATGGAAAAGAACAAGTTTCTTGGAGATGGTGTTATAACAGGTCATGGTACTATTGATGGTCGTGTAGTTTATGTTTATGCACAAGATTTTACTGTTTTTGGAGGTTCATTGTCTGAAACAATGGCTCAAAAAATATGCAAGGTAATGGACATGGCTATGAAAGTTGGTGCTCCCGTTATCGGAATCAACGATTCAGGTGGTGCTCGTATACAAGAAGGTGTGACATCTTTGGCTGGTTATGCTGAAATATTTGAACGTAATATCTTGGCTTCAGGTGTTGTACCTCAGATTTCGGCTATTTTTGGCCCATGTGCGGGTGGTGCTGTATATTCACCTGCATTAACCGACTTTGTTATGATGACGGAAGATACGTCATACATGTTTGTTACTGGACCTAAAGTAGTGAAAACAGTTACAGGTGAAGATATTTCAGTAGCTGATTTAGGTGGTGCTGATGTACATGCTTCAAAATCTGGTGTTTCTCATTTCAAAGTTGAAAACGAAGAGGAAGGTTTGTTATTGATTCGTAAGCTTATTTCATATTTGCCTCAAAACAATATGGAAGAAGCGCCTGCTATAGAATGTAACGATCCTATTGATCGTTTGGATGATCAATTAAATACAATTGTTCCTGATAATCCGAATTTACCTTACGACATGAAGGAAGTAATCTTCTCAGTTGCTGATGAAGGTGAATTTCTTGAAGTACACCGCAATTACGCTAAAAATATTATTACTGGTTTTTGTCGCTTAGATGGACAATCGGTTGGTGTTGTGGCTAATCAGCCAAATTTCTTAGCTGGTGTTCTTGATTGTGATGCATCCCGTAAAGCGGCTCGTTTTGTACGTATGTGTGATGCGTTTAATATTCCAATTCTTACTTTGGTTGACGTTCCTGGTTTCTTACCTGGTTCAGGTCAGGAGTATGCTGGTATCATTACGCATGGTGCTAAATTAATGTTCGCTTATGGTGAAGCCACTGTACCTAAGGTAACTGTAACTATCAGAAAATCCTATGGCGGTGCTCACGATGTAATGTCATGTAAACAATTACGTGGTGACTTTAATTATGCTTGGCCAATGGCAGAGATTGCTGTTATGGGTGCTAAGGGAGCAATTGAAGTACTTGAAGGTCGTGCTATCTCTAAGTTAGATACTGACGAAGCAAAAGCTGAATACGCTGAGAAAAAGATAGCTGAATATGAAGAAGCATTTGCTAATCCGTATCAAGCGGCGTCTTATGGTTATATCGATGATGTAATTGAACCACGTAACACCCGTTTCCGTGTTATTCGTGCATTCCAGAATTTGCAGACAAAGAAGGTATCAAATCCTCCTAAGAAACATTCAAACATTCCATTGTAAAACTAAAGGATATGAATTTATTAATTGTTGATTCAATGACATGGACCATTACTATCTTGGGATGGTTCATTGTATTCGTAGCTTTGGTTTTTTTAATAGCCGTTTTTAATACCATTCCAAAAATTCTTAATTGGGATACTAAACGTATTTTAAGAAAGAAACGTGGTGTTGAGAAAGGTACAATTAAGAATGAGGATTTAATCATCTCAGGAGAAACAAATGCTGCAATTGCTATGGCTCTATCAATGTATTTCAATGAATTACATGATGAGGAGAGTAATGTAATCACTATAAAAGAAGTGAAACGTCGTTATTCTCCGTGGAGTTCAAAAGTGTATGGTTTTAATAATGTTAATTTCCCTAGATAACAGACATGAAGAAATTTAGTTTTACCATAAGAGGTAATAAATACGATGTTCACCTTAAAGATATTGAGGAAAATATAGCTCAGTTGGAAGTGAACGGAACACAATATGATGTTGAAATACATCAGGATGTAAAGAAGGCTAAAACACCTCGATTAGTTCGTAAAGAAGTGCAGCGTAAGCCGGGTGAAGGATTTATCACTAAGCAATCCGGTGCAAGTGGTGTTATTAAGGTGAACGCTCCACTTCCAGGCAGTATCTTTAAAATATTAGTAAAAGAAGGTGATGCTATTAAGAAGGGTGATAATTTACTTATAATGGAAGCCATGAAAATGGAGAATAATGTTCTGGCGGAAAAAGAAGGAACTATCACTTCAATTAAAGTTGCAGTTGGTGACTCCGTTCTTCAAAATGATCTTTTAATTGAAATGGAATAAATAGAGTTTTGGTTTTCTAATCGTTGAAAACTAAAGCGATTCCTAAATAAAATTATTTTATGAAACGAATTATCACTCTATTTGGTGTTTTCTCTGTTCTTTTAAGTCTTCAGTTTATTGGAGGGGGATTTGAGGCACACGCCGCTGAAGCCGGAGTTGTAGACCAATTTCTTAATAACGCTAATAATGGTTTGGATACTTTTTGGAAGTTTACAGGCTTTTATAACTTGATGCAATCACCTAGTAATCTAATAATGATTGCTGTTGGTTTGTTTTTTATCTTCTTAGCTATTAAGTACGATTATGAACCTTTATTATTAGTTCCGATTGGGACTGGTGTAATTTTAGGTAATATCCCGTTTGCAGAAGGTTATCAAATTGGCCTTTATGAAGAAGGTTCAGTACTTAATTATCTATATTTTGGTGTTCAACAAGGGGTTTACCCACCATTAATCTTCCTGGGTATTGGAGCAATGACTGATTTCTCATCGTTGATATCAAATCCAAAGTTAATGATATTAGGAGCTGCTGCTCAGGTTGGTATTTTTGCTACCTTCTTTGGAGCTTCGGCCTTAGGTTTTACGCCTCAAGAAGCTGGTGCTATTGGCATCATTGGTGGAGCAGATGGACCTACAGCGATTTTCTTGTCATCAAAATTGGCCCCAACTCTGATGGGAGCAATTGCGATTGCAGCTTATTCATACATGGCTTTGGTGCCGGTGATTCAACCGCCAATTATGCGTTTGATCATTCCTAAGAGAGAACGTTTGATTAAGATGAAACCTCCACGTGCAGTTTCAAAGACTGAGAAAATAATGTTCCCTATTATTGGACTTTTATTAACGACGTTCATTTCGCCATCGGCCTTACCTTTATTAGGTATGTTATTCTTTGGTAATTTATTAAAAGAATCTGGCGTAACTGAACGCTTGGCTGATACCGCTCGTAATTCAATGATTAATATTGTAACGATCTTATTAGGTATTACAGTTGGTGCTTCAACGCAAGCTGATTACTTTTTAACAACAGACTCACTTAAGATATTCGGCTTAGGGGCTGTATCGTTTATGGTTGCAACTGCTGGTGGATTGTTATTTGCTCGTTTAATGAATGTTTTCTTAAAAGGAGATAAGAAAATTAATCCTTTGATTGGTGCCGCTGGTGTATCGGCTGTTCCCGATTCAGCACGTGTAGTTCAGCACGAAGGTTTAAAGAATGATCCAAATAACCACTTGTTAATGCATGCAATGGCACCTAATGTATCTGGTGTAATTGGTTCTGCTGTAGCAGCGGGTATTTTATTATCTTTCTTGTTATAAAAAAGATTAACAACTTGATATATTTAAGCAGCCTCATTATTTGAGGCTGCTTTTTTTAGCTCTATACTTTTCTCAATGATTTCATCGATTAATGGAATGCATCGACCACAATTAGAGGCTGCTCCGGTATGCAATACCGCTTACAAACTAAAACGACCCCGATAATTATCGGGGAAAATCAATCTGTGCTTTTGTATCGGCATTAACCATTGTAATTAGCAAAATGATTTATCAATCATTTTGGAATACAATTGGTATAATTGAACCAACTCCAAACTAAATGCATTACTGATGGTAATGGCTTCTTTAATCTGATTCTCCCTAATGCCTTTACAAAGACATATCAAGCTACTCATATTTTTGTTTTTTACAAACGTATAAAATGATTATTCATGCACACAATTATCAAACTGGTATTATAGTTAGTGATGGAGTTTTAATAAAAATTAACAAAAAATGATACTTTTTTTGGTTGGCTACGGTAATTTTATATATTTGTATATGTATAAAGATACAAAATAACGAGGGTCATTGTAATTTAGATAGATTATTTATAGATCATCGTTTTTAATTAGCTTATTGTTATAAATTGATATTTTGTTATTTTTGCACATGTTAATCGCCAAATTAAATTTGACATTTGTTAAGAAATTACAACAACAAAACACACACCTTTATCGCCATTATTAATTTAAACCTTTAATCAATGAAAAAAAGAAATCGCCAAAAAATGAATCAAGGAGTAATTCTACTCACTTGACCTTGTTGGTTCAAAACTGAACCATATACCTTTTTTAAACATGTTATTCTTTTGGTATTACCTTTCGTCAGAGGTATGTCTATGAGTAAAGATGCATGTTAGTTTAATTATTCTTTATCACTATTATTAATTTAAACCTTTAGTTTTATGCGCAGATTAGCATTAATCTTGTCCCTGTTTGTCTTTGTGGGGATGAATGCATTGTTAGCACAAACGAAGACCATTACTGGTACTATAACTGGTAGTGAAGACGGAGAACCCATACCTGGTGTATCTGTTGTAGTTAAAGGAACAACAATTGGTACCATTACACGTGTCGATGGTACTTACTCATTAAGTGTTCCTGAAGATGCCACTAATTTATTGTTTTCTTTTGTTGGAATGACAACGGAGGATATTGCAATTGGTGGAGAGTCCGTAATTAATGTATCGATGGTTTCAGAAGCCATTGGTGTTGGTGAGGTTGTTGTTACAGCCTTAGGACTTGAAGTAAGTAAGGATAAGATGGCAAGTGCCACATCGACGATTAAGTCTGATGCCCTTGCAAATACTGGTGAATCTGGAGTTATTCAAGGTTTGGCTGGTAAAACATCTGGTTTATCTATTGTGAAAAATACAGGTGACCCAGGTGCTGGTGCTTACATTCAAATTCGTGGACAAAACTCGATTACAGGTAGTATTCAGCCTTTAGTTGTTGTGGATGGTGTGCCTATGATTAATTCATCTCGTGGTGGAGATATCGATGGTGTTGTTCAGCAATCACGTATGAATGACTTAAACCCTAATGATATTGAATCAGTTGATGTACTTAAAGGAGCAGCGGCTGCTGCAGTTTGGGGTACTCGTGCTGCCAATGGTGTAATAGTAATTACAACAAAAGCTGGAAAAAGTGGAAGTGCAAAAAAGATTAATGTGAATGTTTTTGCAAATTTCTCTTGGGATAAAGTAAGTACAGAGTTTAAGAAACAAGGTATTTATGGTCAAGGTAGATATGGTAGTTTTGAAGCTAACCGTGGTGAAAGCTGGGGTGACAAAATTAGTGAACGTGCTGGTGGTGATGATTTAGTTGATACTAGTGGTGGCTACTTTGAATCTGTTGGTGGAGCAAAATATTACCCTATAACGGAAAAGCGTTCTACTAACGTTTATAATGACGCTAATAGAGATCAAGTATTCCGAACAGGATTTACTAGTGAAATTGGTGGTAGTGTAACTTTAAACAATGACAGAAGTTCTTCTTTCATTAGTTTATCTAACTGGGATCAGCAGGGTGTAATTAATGGTAACTCGGATTATAAAAGAACTACCTTAAGAATTAATTATACTTCAAACCCTACTGATAATGTGCGTTTTAAGTTAAATACCTTTTATTCTGGTATTACTAGTGATCGTGTTCAGCAGGGATCCAACTTAAATGGTTTATATTTAGGTTATTTACGTACTTCGCCTGACTTTGACAATACCCATTATAAGGGTACTTATTATGGCGCAGATGGCAAACCTAGTTATAATGCACATCGCTCGTATCGTCGTTATTTAGGTGATCGTCCTCCTACTTATAATAACCCGGGGTGGACAATTAATGAGCAAGTTAATACATCTACCGTTCAGCGTTTGATGTTGAATCCTGAAGTACAGATTGATCTTCTAGAAGGTTTAAATACCTCTTCAAAGTTAACAGCAAGATATGGACTTGATTTATCTAATGATAAGCGTCATACTTTCTTCCCTGTTAATTCAGCCGCAGATTTCTCATCTGGTTATTTTGAAGAAGAGTATTTAATTGAAAGAGAAAGTACTTTAGAAGCATTTGTCAGAACGGTTCATAATTTAGGAGAGACAAATTTCTCATGGATATTAGGAACCCAATACAATACTCGTAATTATAATTATTTGGGTGGTTCAATGTCAAACTTTATCAATACATTAGATCAGATTTATGATTTTGATAATGCATCGGATAATTTAAAAACACCTTCGAAATTTGAAGAAGAACAAAGAACATTTGCTGGTTATTTAGTGGCTAACTTGGAGTTGTGGGATCAATTAATTTTGGATGCAACGGTTAGAACTGAGAAATCTAATGCCTTTAAGGATGCGATTGTGTATCCATCTATTTCAGGAGCTTGGCAATTTAGTAAAGCTATGGAATCAAATTCCATTCTTACTTTTGGTAAATTAAGAGCTTCGATTGGTACTGTGGGTGTTGAGCCTCCATTATATGTTTCGCGTACTGATTATGTTCCTGGTTCAGTGGGATCTGGTTGGGGAGCAACTTTGGATGCATCTCAATATAGTGGTGGTTTACAGCGTTCAACTGTTGAAGGAAACCCAAATATTGAACCTGAAAAGAAAACAGAATTTGAAATAGGTACGGATATGAGGTTCTTAAATGACTATTTAAACCTTAGTTTTACTTATTACCAAAACGAAACCGTAGGTGCTATTTTTGCAGTTGATGTACCTGCTTCTACCGGATATACAAGTAGATTTGAGAATGCAGCAACCTTATCAAATAAAGGTATAGAACTAGATCTTACGGGTACGCTTGTTCGTAATGGTGATTTTAAATGGGATGTTCTATTTAATTTCTCAAAGAACAAAAATATGGTAGATGATCTTAAAGGGGTAAAATCAATTTTCTTGAATGGATTTACAGGAACTTCATCCAGAGCGGTAGAAGGGCATGCACTTGGAACTCTTTGGGGAGGAAAATGGGCACGTACTGCTGATGGTAAATTAGACTTGGATGAAAATGGTTTCCCTCAGCAAGCTTTAGAAGAAGGTGTAATTGGTGATCCAAACCCTGATTTTAGAGCTGGTTTAGGTACTACTTTATCTTTTAAAGGTTTATCCTTAAATGTATTATTTGAAACATCGCAAGGTGGTGATATGTGGGCTGGTTCTGAAGCAGTATTACGTCACTTTGGTATTTCTCCTCGTACGGCTAATGAAGTTACTTTAGGAGCTGATATGCAAAACTATTGGGGCGAGACTATTGCTGCAGGTTCAACTGTGCGTGGTAATGTTCATAATTTTGGCGGAGGCGATGTACTTCTTGATCAGGCATGGTACACTGGTTTAGGTGGTGGATTTGGATCTGTATCCGAAGACTTTATTCATGATGCTTCTTACATTCGTTTACGCGAGATATCAATGACTTATAGTTTACCTAAGAGCATTATTTCTCCATTAAAATTACAAAATGTAAATGTAAGTTTAATTGGACGTAACTTGGCTTTATGGTCTGATTTTGCTGATGAGTTTGGAGTTGATCCTGAGACAAACCTTACTGGAGTGTCTAATGGTCGTGGTTTGGATTATTTTACCAATCCAAGTACACAATCGTATATGGTAAAAATTAATATTGGTTTCTAAAGAGTTAAAATATGAAAAAGTATTATATATTGTTCATTACGGCTCTGTTGATGCTAAACGCTTGCAACAAAGTTGAACTAGAAGAAGTGGATCCGAATAACTTTGCGGATTCTTCGCCCGATTTAATGATAAATGGACCGATGCTTGCAAATACTCTCGTAGTTGAGGGTGAGTTAGCACGAATGGCAAATATTTTTACAAATCAATTTACTGGAGCGGATCGTCAGTATATTTCGTTTAATAGTTACAATGTGACCGCTGGTGATTTTGATAATATTTGGGGTACAACTTATGCCGACGGTATTGGTCAGTGTCGATTGATTCGTGATAAAGCTATTGCTATTAAAGAAGTGGAACTTGAAGGAGTTGCAATGATTGTTGAAGCAAGTTTGGCTGGTACAGCAGCTTCTGTATGGGGCGATATTCCATTTACTGAAGCGGGGAATAAGGAAATGTATCCACAACCAAAATTTGATAAGCAATTAGATGTTTATATTGCTTTACAAGATTTGCTTGATGTAGCTATAACAAAAGTTGGAGATTTAACTTATGAACTATCAAAAGAAAATCCTAATTTAGGTAAGGTTTATGAAGCTATTGATCCTGCATATAGAGATGCATTGATGTGGAAGGAAGTTGCTTATTCTTTAAAGGCTAAATTTTATTTAATCGTAGGGGATTATGCCAATGCTAATGCTTATGCTAAAATGGGTATAGCTTCGGCTTCTGGTGACTGGATGGCTTACCATCCAGGTGATTCGTATCCAAATAATATTAGTGGAGCTCAGAATATTTATTTTGACTTTTGTGCTTGGAACCGTGACGGTTACATGGATGCCAGTGATGCTTACTTACCTAGTGTTTTGACATCGCGTAATGACCCACGTATGGATCATTATTACATTGACTGGTGGACTGCTGATGGTAGCTTATACCCTTATGCATGGACTGGTGGTATTTTTGATGCTGGCTCTCCATTCCCAGTTGTCACTTATTATGAGATGCAGTTAATTATTGCGGAAACAGAATTGATTGCAAATTCTGACGCTGGTGCGGCATTAACTGCTTTAAATAATGTACGTACATATTGGAGAGACCGTTATGGTGAAGAGTCCGATTATCCTGCTTATGTTGCTGGTGATTTTGCTGATGACGCGGCTTTATTGACGGAAATTTTAACTGAGAAATACATGTCGATGTATGGTCAGATTGGTGCTTTTGATGATATCAGAAGAACAGGTAATTATTTAAATATTCCATTAAAGACTGGTCAGAGTGAATTACCTCAGCGTTTTGTGTATCCACAATCTGAAATTGATTCTAATGGTAATACACCTAAGGTTGAGAATATTTTTGTAAAAACAGAAGCAAATTCTGGAGTATATCCAGGTGTATAAATAATATTGAACTTACTAACTTTTAAGCTGTGGTGGGACGTAGATTAAAGGTTTAGTTGTGTGAGGAAGGGGTGCTGAGGAGCGCCCCTTCTGTTTTTTATACCATCTTGTTACTTAACCTTCAATGGTTGTCCCGAAACCATTAAAGTAACTTCATTTGCTTTAGAGGCAATGTGCTGATTCATCCAGCCCTGTAGATCGGTAAATTTTCGTTGGATTTCATTATCAGAAGTACCACCTAGGCCTATTTCGTTGCTTACAATTATAAAAGTCGCATCAAATTGTAGTAGTTTTTCGAATTCTACCTTTGCTTCCTCTAATGATAAGTCAACATTACTGTTATTATCAAAAAAGAAGTTGGTGAGCCATAATGTAATACAATCTATTAGCACAACTCGGCCGTTTAAGGCATGTTTTGAGAGGTACTTCTCTTCCTCAATATTTTCCCATTGCGAGCCACGATCGTCCTGATGGCGTTTAATACGTTTATGATGCACATCATCCCATATGCGTGAAGTAGCTAAATATATAGGATTGTCACTTAGCTCTAATGCTAATTTTTGTGCATATGAACTTTTACCTGAACGTTGTCCGCCTGTTATAAAGATTATTTTTGACATATTTATTATTTACCACAAAGGAACGTAAAGTTTTTTTCACATAGTCCTTAAAGAATATTTTTCTACATTGTGTTCCTTCGTGTTGTCCTTTGCGCTACTTGGTGGTTAATTTCTACCACAAAGATCACAAAGTTTCTTTCACAAAGAATCACAAAGAAATATTTTCCTACTTCGTGTTCCTTCGTGTTGTCCTTTGCGCTACTTAGTGGTTAATTTTACCACAAAGTACAC
>JAFMVD010000082.1 GCA_025499625.1 Carboxylicivirga fragile
TCCAAAATGATTGATAAATCATTTTGCTAATTACAATGGTTAATGCCGATACAAAAGCACAGATTGATTTTTTTATCAATCGTTTTGGTTTGTAATCGGTATTATGCCACCTTACACTTAATATTAATACACAGCCGAATGCCGATAAATTAATAATAGCGTCAAATGCAAAGCAAATTAAACGCTAATATCATTAACAAATCGGTATTACCCTTTTTTATATTATTTTTGATGGGGCAAATAAAAATAGACGAACCGAATATTAATTGAAATCAGAAGCATGTCTTTTCTAAAATTCTTAATAAGTAAAGTTTTTCTTAAAAACATAGCCATGGCAGTGGGCGCAATTGCCCTTTTGTTGATTGCTACATTCATAACAATCAGCATATACACCCACCATGGCGAATCGTTTGCTGTTCCAAACCTTAAAGGTTTAAACGAAGAACAATTTAGTGAACTCATTAAAGAAAAAGATCTACGATACAACATAATCGATTCGGTTCACATTAAAGACTTTATGCCGGGTGCTGTTGTTGAACAATTGCCTGATGCTGGTAGCATGGTAAAGGAAAATAGAACGATACACGTTACCATTAATGCCATCTCGCCCGAACAAGTACAAGTACCAAACCTCATTAATTACTCGCTTCGTAACGCTAAGGTAATACTAGAATCATACGGCTTAAAAACAGGCAAGCTAATTTATATACCAAGCGAATTTACCAACGAAGTACTTGGTCAGCATTATCAAGGAAAAGCGATTGATGTGGGGACATCTGTTCTTAAAGGTTCAGTCATTGACTTATTAATAGGTAAAGGGCTAAGTCACGAAAAAACTAACATCCCTGATCTAACAGGACAATCCATCGATGAAGCACGTCATTTCTTGGTTTCACAATCGCTAAATGTTGGAGCTACCATTTTCGACACATGTGTTGTTACATCAGATGATTCTTTATTTGCATTTATCTGGAAACAGCGTCCGAAACCAGAACCGGGATCTCGCCTCCCCTTAGGTTCATCCATTGATATATGGTTGAGTACTGATTCAGCTCGAATATTACCTGACAGTTTGCTAACACTCACCGATTCTTTACAGATTGATGTAGAACAGATTGAGCCAACAGATGAAGTGATAGACGAAAACATTGAAGAATTCTAAGAAAGAAAAGGATGACTGAACATACAAATGAGGAGATTGATGAATTAGACGAGAACAATGAGCTTTATGAGCATCATCGTTTTGTAACAGATCCTGGACAAAATCCTTTGCGCATTGATAAATTTTTGGTTAATCGCATCGAAAATTCCTCTCGAAATAAAATTCAAGAAGCGGCAACAGCAGGTAACATTCGTGTTAACGACAAAATAGTTAAAGCCAATTACAAGATTAAAGCCAATGAGGTAATTACGATTGTAATGTCTTTTCCGCCACGTGAATTAAAAATAATTGCAGAAGACATCCCTTTGGATATTATTCATGAAGATGACTCTCTCATTGTTTTAAATAAAAAACCAGGCATGGTTGTTCACCCAGGGTATGGGAATTATACCGGCACCATGGTTAACGCTTTGGCTTATCATCTGAAAGATCTGCCACTTTTCAACTCTGAGGATCCGCGTCCTGGATTGGTTCATCGCATTGACAAAGATACATCTGGTCTTTTGGTTATTGCGAAGACCGAGCAGGCTAAGAACTTTTTAGCCAATCAGTTTTTTAAGAAAACATCAACACGCACCTATCGAGCCATTGTTTGGGGACAAATGAAGGAAGATGAAGGAACCATTGAAGGCAATATTGGTAGAAGTTTGCAAGATCGCAAACAGATGGCTGTTTTTCCAGAAGGTGATAGAGGTAAACCAGCCGTAACACATTATACAGTTTTAGAACGCCTCGGATATGTTACTTTGGTTGAATGTCGTCTGGAAACAGGACGTACACACCAAATACGAGCCCACATGAAACACATTGGTCATCCACTGTTTAACGATGAGCGCTATGGTGGACATATGATTTTAAAGGGTACAACATTCACCAAATACAAGCAATTCGTACAGAACTGTTTTAAGATATTACCGCGACAAGCACTACATGCCAAAACACTAGGTTTTGTGCATCCTGAGAGCAACGAATACATATCGTTTGACACTGAACTACCTCAAGATATGAGTGAAGCCATTGAAAAATGGAGGGGCTACATTTCAGGTCGCGATTTATAATTAGCAATTATGAAAAAAAACATTGGTATCATATATGGCGGCTATTCTTCAGAAATAATTATCTCTGAAAAAAGCAAAGATGGTGTCATGTCGTTTATTGACGAAAACCGATACAACAGATATCCAATCCTTATCACCAAAGAAAAATGGTGTGCCATTATCGATAATACAGAATACCCAATTGATAAAAATGATTTTTCATTTATTATCGATGAGGAAAAAATAACAATTGATTGCGCCTACATCACCATACACGGAACACCTGGCGAAAATGGCCTATTGCAAGGTTATTTCGATATGCTGGACATACCGCACACCACCTGTAGTGTTGAAGCCGCTGCCATCAGCTTCAATAAATTTGCCTGCAATACTTACCTAAAGGGTTTTGGCGTTGCTGTTGCCGACTCAGTATTGTTACGAAAAGGAAATGCCTATAACGGTACTGATATCATTAAATCACTGGGACTGCCATGTTTTGTGAAGCCCAATGCCGGTGGATCAAGTTTTGGCATTAGCAAAGTTTCAAATGCTGAAGATATTGACGCAGCCATTGAAAAAGCTTTCTCTGAAAGTAATGAGGTAATCATTGAACAATTTGTAGGCGGGATAGAGGTTACCTGCGGACTTTTCAAAACTCAAAAAGAACAAGTTATCCTTCCATTAACAGAGGTGGTAAGCAAAAATGAATTTTTCGATTTTGAGGCAAAATACACCGCCAGCAAGGTTGAAGAAATTACACCTGCTCGTATCGAAATCAAAGTGCGTGATCGCATCCAATCCATCTCATCGCTTATTTATGACATACTTGGATGCAAAGGCATTGTTCGAATTGACTACATTATTTCGGATAAAAAAATATTTATGCTTGAGGTAAACACAACGCCTGGCATGACAACAACCAGCTTTATACCGCAGCAGATTAAAGCGGCGAACCGAAACATTAGCGAGGACTTCACTTCCATTATAGAAGATGCTTGCTCAAAATAAAGGCACTTCATATCACAAAACAACAATGGCCCTTACATCAAATGCAAGGGCCATTGTTTTATCACTATTTATATTTTAATAAAAGGACTGTGCTCCTGTTGTGGTATATGTTGTAACAACAATAGGGCCTTTACCAAACTTATTCTTCTTCTTTTTAGCTTTTCCATAAACAACGATCATGCCTTTTTCAGATTCGCACAAAAAGCTTAATTCCGATTTATCATGATCTAACTTCAATTTAATCTTTCCTTCGGTTGTTTTAAATGTTGATGATGCCGTCATCTTAACACGGTTACCAACGACTGCTCCCTTGGTTGAATTCAAATCAAAAACACCTTCAACATTAAACAAATTAAGGGTTCCTGCATTTGATAATGAATAGAAAGTTCCTTTGGCATCAGATAACTTTAAAGCACCCGATTTAGTCTTCATCTTCACATCACCTTCCACATCCTTCAAAGTTTGAGTACCATCAGTGGTTTCTGTGGCTAGTGCTCCATTAATTTGCTCAGCTAAAATGGCTCCACTATACGTTACCAAACTTGCCGATCCATTGATCTGTCGAGCAACCTGACTACCACCTTTACTCTTTGTCACCAGTTTACCTTCAATATTTTCAACAGTGATGGATGCTGATGTTGTACGAAGATTATAATCCCCTTTAACATTTGACACATTTATATTGCCTGATTTAGCCTCAGCCTCCACATTATTAGCAGTTAATCCTTTGACGGTAATATAACCCGAACCTGAATTAATGCTTAAATTAATCCCATCTGGCACCGTTAAATTAACAAAACCAGAATGTGAGGTCCAACCTGACTTTGGTTTCATAACCACTATATTTAACACATCTGCTTCCTGACTAACATTTACCTCGTAACCTTCTAAATCTTTGTTTGCCATTAGCTCAGTATCCAAAACAATAGTTGAACCCTTCTCAACCAATACCTTGCAAAAATCAGCTATTACATTGATGGTTTTAACACCAGAATACGTTTCATTGGCACTGAATACCTGAGTTAAACTCTGGGCATAACTTGTTGCTACTAAAGCGAACAAAAACATCAAGGTGTAAACTTTCTTCATACTTATATATTTTTTTATTAGCTATTATTTATCTCAATAAAAACCTAGACTTATCGCTATTTCATACGCTGATATCTTATAAAAGTTTCCTGCAGAAGCTTATAGTTTTTAACAATAAGAAAACCAGCATCAAAAAATTTAACTTAATTATTGGCGCTTCGCCCAAACCCGACTTCATTTCTTGTCTTAATACAAGAAACGAAGCAAAGAAACCCGATAGCTATCGGGTCAAGGCGACACCCACTTCACTCATAAAACTATGGTAATTGTACTGAAATCGTTTAAACTCGCTACGCTCAAACAAAAACGATTTTTAACCGTCCAATTAACCTTGTTTTATGGTTCACCGGCTGAGGCCACTCTATATACATTGGCACTTTCAGGTAGTTTCAAATTAGATAACGCAGTTGTGACATATAAAAAATCCCGCTCTAAGGCGGGATTTAATAATATATGTATTTAAAAGACTAGTCTTCCATATAACTTTCAATAGGCTCGCAGCTACAAACTAGATTTCGATCTCCGTAGGCATCATCCACACGCGCTACATCAATCCAAAATTTATTTTCACGAATCCAAGTCAATGGATAAGCAGCCTTTTCACGACCATAAGCATGATTCCAATCATCAGAAACAACCTTATAAGCTGGGTGAGGTGCATTCTTCAATACATTATCCTCCTTATCAGCGGCACCACTTTCTACTTCTTTTATCTCAGCATAAATTCCCTTCATGGCTTCAATAAAGCGATCCAATTCTTGTAACGACTCACTCTCGGTTGGTTCAACCATCAAGGTGCCATATACCGGGAATGATAAGGTTGGTGCATGGAAACCATAATCCATCAAACGTTTAGCTATATCGGTCTCCGAAATACCCGAATCAGCTTTAAAGTGACGACACTCCAAAATCATTTCGTGAGCCACACGACCATTGGTACCAGTATAAAGAATACCATAGTCATCCTTCAAGGCTGTTGCCATATAGTTAGCGTTCAAAATCGCCATTTTGGTAGATTTAGTTAAACCTTCTCCACCCAACATTTTGATATAACCATAAGTAATTGGCAATACACTTGCACTTCCCCAAGGAGCTGCGGCAACTGCAGTAATCCCTTTACGATTATTGTCAACAACCGGATGCGCTGGCAAGAATTCAACCAAGTGCTTAGCAACACCAATTGGGCCAACACCAGGTCCACCACCTCCGTGAGGGATAGCGAATGTTTTATGTAGATTCAAGTGACAAACATCGGCACCTATGAAACCTGGGCTAGTTAAACCAACCTGCGCATTCATATTAGCACCATCCATGTATACCTGACCTCCATTATCGTGAATTATCTGGCAAACTTCGATGATAGACTCTTCAAACACACCATGCGTTGATGGGTAAGTCACCATCAAACATGATAAAGTATCTTTATGCTTTTCTGATTTCTCACGTAAATCAGCTACATCAATATTTCCTTTTTCGTCACACTTAACAACCACTACTTTCATTCCGGCCATAACAGCACTTGCAGGGTTGGTTCCGTGAGCCGACGAAGGTATAATGGCTACATTACGTTGCTCTTCACCACGACTCTTATGATATTCCTGAATCACCAATAACCCAGCATATTCACCAGCGGCACCAGAGTTAGGCTGTAAACTAACATCAGCAAAACCTGTTATCTCCGACAAATCTTCGCGTAATTCATCCATCATTAGATGGTAGCCTTTAGCCTGATCGGTAGGAATAAAAGGATGCAGTCCGTTAAATTCGATCCAACTCAAAGGTAACATCTCAGTAGCTGCATTCAATTTCATGGTACATGAACCCAACGAAATCATAGAGTGTGTTAGTGAAATATCACGACGTTCTAGTTTCTTGATATAACGAACCATCTCAGCCTCAGAATGGAATTTCTTAAATATATCCTGTACTAAGAAATCACTTGTACGCTTAAATGCTTCCGGAATAATGCAAGCATCACCAATTGTACAGATTGTTGGCACACCTTTACCAGCTGCCTTAGCAAATACTTCAACTATCCAATTGATATCATCCAAGTTGGTTGTTTCATCAATACTCAAACCAACATCCCCATTTTCAAAATAGCGGAAGTTCATTTCAAGCTCAAGGCTTAAACGCTCAATATCTTCCAACTTCACCTTTTCAGGAATTGAGAAACGAATGGTATCGAAGTAATCTTTATTTAATTGCTTATATCCTAACTTCTCAATCTCTTCAGTTAACTGACAAGCTATTGAGTGTATACGCTCAGAAATTCGAGTGATACCATCTTTACCATGGTATACAGCATAGAAACCAGCCATTGTTGCCAATAAGGCCTGAGCCGTACAAATATTAGAAGTTGCACGCTCACGTTTAATGTGTTGCTCACGTGTTTGCAAAGCCATACGTAAAGCACGTTTGCCGTTCACATCTTTGGTTATACCAATGATACGACCAGGTAAAGATCTTTTTAAATCTTCCTTAGTGGCAAAAAATGCAGCGTGAGGACCACCATATCCCATCGGCACCCCAAAACGTTGAGTTGTTCCGAATACTACATCAGCACCCCATTCTCCCGGAGGTGTTAACAAGGCTAAACTTAATAAATCAGTTGCCACGGCAACACGACAATTATTGGCATGAGCTTTCTCAGTTAAAACTTTGTAATCTTCAATCTCACCATTTGAATTAGGATATTGCACCATTAATCCAAAAGTATTGTCATCACAATCGAAAGAATTGATATCGCCAAATACCAGATTAACACCTAATGGTTTAGCTCTTGTAATCAGCACCTCTTTTGTTTGAGGCCACATATTTTCGTCTGCAAAGAAAGTATTTACACCTGCTTTAGATTGCGCACGACTACGTGAATTGAACAACATAATCATTGCTTCCGCAGCAGCCGTTGCCTCATCTAACAACGATGAGTTAGCCAACTCCATACCAGTCATTTCAGCAACCACCGTTTGGAAATTCAATAACGCTTCCAAACGTCCTTGAGAAATTTCAGCTTGATATGGCGTATATGAGGTATACCATACTGGATTTTCAAGCACATTACGAAGTATAACTGCAGGTGTAATTACATCGTAATAACCCATTCCGATGTAGGTATTAAACACCTTATTTTCTGCAGCAATATCATGAATCTTTCTGAAATACTGACGTTCTGTTAATCCACTGCTTACCGCCAAAGGCTGTTTAAGGCGAATAGATGATGGAACGGTTTGTTCGATGAGCTCATCAAGAGACGATACTCCAATTCGATCAAGCATAGTATTGATCTCATGATCGCGAGGACCAATGTGACGTGAGACAAACTTATCAGTTGCCATATTGTTTAAGTTTTATATCAGTTAACTATTGTTTCTTTTCTGATGTCAAATTGAAGAAGAAAAATAATCAATTTCAATGATTTTTGCTTGTTTATCTATTTTTTTCTTACCTCACAAACTCCTGCTATTTATTAAGTTAAAAACGGATTATTCATTCGCTCAAAACCAACCGTACTTGATGGTCCGTGCCCAGGATATACCACAACGTCGTCATCCAAACACAATATTTTCTCTTTTAGGTTGGTGATTAAGGCCTCATGATCACCACCTGGCAAATCAGTACGACCAATACTTTGACGAAATAAGGCATCGCCAACTATCGCAATTTTATCGGCTTCGGAATAAAACACTACTCCTCCTGGCGAGTGTCCTGGAACATGTATCACTTTTAGCTCAGAATTACCAAACTTAATGGTATCACCTTCATTTAGGTATATATCAATAGCTGGTGGATTTTCTTCCATTTGCACACCAAACTGCATGGCATAACTTTGCATCTGCTCTAGAAAGAATTCATCGCCTTGGTGCGCCTCTAGCTTTAAATTATATGTTTCGTGAATATATCGCGTACCAAATACATGGTCGAGATGACAATGTGTTTGCAATAAACGAACAGGCTTTAATTCATTTGCCGCTATAAAATCCGAAACATGCTTATTTTCCTCAGCAGATAAACACCCAGGATCAATTACAACACATTCTTTACTTTCATCCGACAAGATATAAGTATTTTCTTGCCACTGATTGATTGGTAATACATCAACTTTTATCATGCTTATAATTTAATTATTAACAACTCCCTTTAACATAGGAACAAAAGAACAAGCACCTAGTTGTTCCTGTTCAAAATCATTCTGCGAGATTCGTTTAATTCTGGTCATAACTTGTTCTTTATCACCCAAAGGAATAACCATTATACCGCCAATTTTTAATTGAATTAACAAGTCTTCAGGTACAAAGGGTGCCCCAGCGGTTATTATAATTTTATCAAATGGCGCATACGTTGGTAATCCCTTATATCCATCGCCCAAATAAAACCTGCCTTTATACCCAAGATTACTCAGCAACTTTGTTGATCGCTGATACAATTCCTTCTGCCTTTCAATGGAAAACAACTTTACACCCATCTCTATTAAAACGGCAGCCTGATAGCCAGATCCCGTTCCCACCTCTAATACTTTATCATCCGATTTAATCTCTAATAACTGCGACTGATAGGCTACCGTGTACGGCTGAGAAATTGTTTGGCCAGCTGCAATAGGAAAAGCTTTATCCTGATAAGCGAATGAAACAAAACTGCTTTCAAGAAACAAATGACGCGGAATATTGCCAATGGCATTTAAAACATTTACGTCATTAATCCCCTTACTCGCAAGCTCATTAACCAATCGCTTACGCATGCCCTTATGTCGAAAAGAATCAAATTGCTCCATAAGATGGCAAATTTACTTTTTTTTAAATACCTTATAATATATAGTTACATTAATCGTTATCACAATGTATGGGGGAGTTTAGTAAACTGAGCAAAAAATCGATTCATATTCTTTTTTTGTGCATTGATATTTTCATGGTCATTATTTTTACCGTGTATTCTGTCAGTGTGCTAAAAAATGATTTGCCTATTTTCTCAACTCAGTTAGCCCGGTTCATTCAAGACTCTATTAAAACACCCACAGCAATATTACTTTTAAGTGGCCTGCTATTTTTTATTCTGTATTTAAATGGAACCTATCGTCAGAATGCTAACTTATCATTTATCAAACATTTATCCATTATTAGCACCGCAGTACTTCTAACTTACGCCATACTGTTTATTCAATTTTTTGGTTTCTTGACCCTCTTCTCTTTTCAAAACGTCTGGACAACCTTCATCAAATTAGTGGCCATCAACATAGTAGGTCTAACAATACCGCATACAGTTATAATTATAACATTAAGAACTCTTATAAAAAAAGGTTATTGGACATTTGATACTATCTTAATTGGCACAAGCAATAATTTAAAGAACTCGCATGATGAGATTGTTCAATTAAGCAAAGCAAGCGGACACAAAATCAAGCAAATTCTATGCATTGATAACACTAAAATAAATGGCTTAGACAAAGAACAACCACACCTGTCCAATTATGAAGAAATAGATACCTATCTGGAGAAAACCAAACCTGACGAAATAATCATTGCTCTCTCAAATGACGAAAATAAACTGATCTTAAAATTTCTTTCTGTAGCTAAAATGAGAAACATAACTGTTAGATTAATTCCTGACCTAAGCGCAATACTAAAAGGGTTTGTAACATTAGATAATCCTTCAGCACAACCTTACATCACCATCTCAAATAAAACCTTACCTGTTTGGCAAAGTTTCGTAAAGAGATGTTCTGATATTTGCATTGCGTTAATAGGTATCGTATCAGTCCTTCCATTAATACCTTATATAATTTTTAGAATAAAAAAAGAATCTCATGGTCCAATATTCTACAAGCAAGAAAGGATAGGAAAGAATGGCAAAGCGTTTAAAATTTTGAAATTCAGAACCATGTATCAAGATGCCGAAAAGAATGGCCCATCTCTTTCTTCGAGCCACGATGATAGGATCACACCTTTCGGTAAAACATTACGTCGATGGCGTATAGATGAATTACCTCAATTCATCAATGTTATACTTGGCAATATGGCGATAGTTGGACCTCGACCTGAACGATCACATTACATTAACGAAATTTCAAAAGAAGCACCCCATTTTAGTCAAATATTGCACATACGCCCAGGAATAACGTCGCTAGGCATGGTAAAATTTGGTTATGCTGAAAATGTACAGCAAATGATTCAACGATTGGAGTTCGATATCATTTATATGGAAAATCTCTCTCTCTGGCTCGACTTGAAAATACTACTTTACACCATCCGAACATTATTAAGTGGAGAGGGGAAATAGTTCCGACAAAATATTGTTGGTATAAAAACGAGGGTGTCCAAAAAGTAAAAATCACAATTAGGTTACTTTTAATTTGTAATCAAATATCCTTTTTTACTACCCCTAAATCCCCTGAAGGGGACTT
>JAFMVD010000083.1 GCA_025499625.1 Carboxylicivirga fragile
GGGGTCTAATTTGAAATAAAAAACCAAACGCCCAATAAATGGGCGCTGTAGAAGAGAATTTTATGAATCCCGACTTTAGTCGGTTAATAGTGTTTTTTAATAAAAAATATACCTTTGCTAATTATTATGAGCCGTTAGTCATACAAGATTGTTGGTTCATAAAGAAAAGTAACCAAAAGAGAGCTATAAGCGTAATCCAAATAAGGCTTGATGAGCCTTGTTGTGATATAGAGTAAATTGAAGTGAAAAAATAGTGACCGTTAAATCAATAATGAAAAGATAATCGTTATTACTTAAGGCATTATTGCTTTTAGAATCAGAAGCTCTAAGTTTAGAATAGGAAAAAAAGTTTTATGAAGGATATATACGTAAATCAGATGTTAAGAAAATTTTTATGGCAAAGAGTTTTTACACTTTGCTTATTTATTAGTGTCTCAGTGCTGGGGTTGTTGGCGCAAAGCGGACCTGCGGGAATTGGTAATACTGATGGTAGCAATGGGCAACCTAAAGTTATTTTGTGGCTAGATGCAGAATCATTAAGTTTATCGAATGGGGATGATATTGCTACATGGAGTGATATGTCTGGTAATGGGAATGATCTTACGCAAACGGATCCGAGTTTTACTCCTATTTTTCGATCAGCTGCACTAAATGGCAAGGCTATTGCAGAATTTAGTAAATCCAACAATAGAATTAGAAGATTGAATTTTGATATGCCTCAAGATGAGAGTTCTATTTTTGTAGTTGCTAAAACATCGGATTCAGGTGAGGCCTATGTTTCTTATGCTGTGAGTAGTGATAATAATGAGTTTCTGCTCTTTGATGCTGCAGCACTTCGTAGTTACATAAGCGGATCTAATGTAGCTAGTTCTAAGGTTTTTGATACAGGTAATTGGCATGTTTTAAGCCACACTTGGGATAATACAAGTGGTTATGCAAATGTTTATAAAGATAACGATGTACCTTCCGCAAATTCTGTCAGTACAACATTAGTTGAGCAACTTGGATGCTTCGCTATTGGTGGAGAACAAGACGCCGTAGATGGAGGTTATGATGCGGCTCAGGCATTTACTGGTGATATAGCTGAAGTTATTGTCTATGATAAAAAACTAAGCATTGCAGAAGTAGCCATTGTTAATAACTATCTTAATCTTAAATACGCAGCATTAGATACAGATTTTCCAATTGCAAATGATGGATTTAATAATGCCAATGCAGGAGCTCATATAAATGACTTTGGAGGTACTGGTGTTGAAAGTGATGGAGCTTCTATCACGTATTCAACATCTGGACTTGAATTGCAAAGTGATAATTTGTCTTCAGGAAATTATGTATATGCTGCTCATAACGGAGTTGTAAATAACTTAACGAATATTCAAACAGGCCTGACAAATGCGGATGGGGCTTGGGGACGTAGCTGGTATGTGCAACGAATTGGAAGCTTTGACCCGCAACTAACATTTAACCTTGATGGTTTTGAGAATGGGAAATACTTCTCTTCAACAACTGACTATGTATTGCTTTATAAAGCAAGCGAAGGTGGAACATATACGGTTGTATCATCAGTAGCTAGTTTGAATGGTTCAACAAAAATAACTTTTACAGTTGATGATGGAATTTGGAATGATGGTTATTATACCTTAGGATCTACAGATCTCTCTTCAGCTCCACTTGAAGGTGTTGAGGGGGTAACGTATTATGCATGGCTTAATGATGATTGGGATAATTCAGACACCTGGTCTACACAAGAAAATAGCCACGTGCCTAATGGTTTAACGCCTACTACCTCACCAACTTCAGCCATTGATAAAGTGGTTATTAAAAATGGTGTTACGGTTAGTATAAGTACGAATAATAAATCAAACGCTATACTTGAGGTAAGAGGTACATTGAATCTCCAGTCCACTATAGGTCATAGCTGGGATAAAATCAATGGTATTGGCCGTATACTTTTGGAAACAGATGAATTTCCGGCAGGTGATGCAACGCGTTTTGTTAGTGCAGGAATGGATGAGGGAACAGTTGTTTATAAAGGTACTGGTTTTGATTTCTTAACTGCACGTGAGTTTTTTAATCTGGAAATAGAATTATCTACCTCAACTGATGTTCTGACCCTTTTAAATGATATTTCTGTCAACGGTAACTTATATATTAAAAGAGGTATATTAAATATTAATAATGCTTCTGCAACAAATGCACTTAATATAGATGTAGATGGTAATCTTTGGGTGCAAAGCAATGGATCAATTACTACCGGAACGGCAGATGCACGTCATCAATTAAATCTCTATGGTGATTTTACCAACAATGGCTCAGTGCGTTTTACCAATCGAACATCTCAAACGGTTGGGAGTGAAGCTACGGATGGTATAGTTGACTTTAATCTTCTTAGTACATCTTCCGATCAGGCTATCCAATTGAATGGCATAAGTAATTTTTACAGGATTGAAATAGATAAAGGGATTGACCAGACTTATATTGCGTCGATAGATGCCGATGATGCCAGTTATTTTAATTTATTTGGTTATGCTAATCAAAACCATACAGGAGACCTACCTTATCGCTCAACGAATGATAATGCTCTTGGTTTAGTAGCCGGGACTGTTAAATTAGGTGCAAACATTAGTATTCTAACCTTAAGTAGCAATGGTAATTATGATATACCAGAAAGAGCAAGGTTGTGGATTGATGGTGCAACTGTATTAAATAACAGTGGTTCAGCTACAGTTCCTTATGGTACATTTCAGATCTCTGGTGGATTGTTTGAGTCCAAAGTGTCAAGCGGAATAACGACTCGCAAAAATGGTTTGATTAAAGTTGAAGGTGGTATTGTAAATACTAATGTAATACGTACCTCGGTACTAGGTTCAACAAATGTTGGAGGCTATGTTCAAAGTGGTGGCACTATGAACTTAATAAGTGGTTCAATGAGTAGTAGTTACTATCGCTTTAGTATGACCTATCCCGGTAACGTATTTAATATGAGTGGTGGAACATTGAATATTCAACAGTCCGGTGGGCTCGGTGGTATATTTGTAAATTCTGACCCACAGAATATTAATGTAACAGGCGGAACGGTAATATGTAATGTAAGTACAGGAAGTGATTTCAATATCACATCAAAGGCTCCGTTCTATAATCTTCGATTAACCAATAGCGCTGGTAACACAAATAATCATGTTTTATCAAGTGCTTCCAATGTAGGAGGGTCTGAAAATGTAAGTGCACAACCATTGGTAGTACTTAATGACTTAAGTATTGAAACAGATGCCTTTTTATACCATAATGGTGAAGATATAAGCGTTGGGCGTAATTTCTCAATTGCAGAGGATGCTCAAAAGCAAACAGAGAATGGTACAAATAATTATGGACTGTGGTTTAGAGATAATGCAAGTGCGCATAATACTTTGACCTTTAACGGAACGGGAGATGGTGAATTTTACATTGGGCACAATGTGGATGATGCATATGAATTGTATTTATATAATGTAGTTGTTAATAAACCGGAAGCAAAAAAACTAACCTTAACTGGAGATACAAATAAGGAAGCTTCCAATGTTGGGACAGATTGGCATGCCCGATTATTTAGAGTTTTCAATAATATGTCAGTGGAATCTGGTCTTTTTGATCAAGGAGAGCATGCTATAAGGTTATATGGGCCATTAAATGTGAGCTCTGGTGCTCAATGCGGAGTGTATGAAGATGGTGTGACACATATTGATGCCTTAATTATGTTTAAGGATGCCAATATTGAAATAAACACCGAAGATGGAGCTATTCTTGGAAATATTAAAATGAATCCTGCTCCTAATACAGAGATCGTGTCGCTTACGAGTGATGTGATTATTAAGCGTATCAGTTATTATCATGGTAGAGTAAATATTGGATCACATAATCTAAAAGTGGATTATATACATCGTGGAGGTAGTACTAATCCCTATCGTGTTTCAGATGGTAATGCTAATACTGAAATGATTTTTGGAGCTGGCAATGCTTCTGATGGTGGGTTATCAGTTTTAATACCTGAAGGAACAGCTGACAATTCAAATCTAGCCTTCCCAATAGGTGTTTTGGGTAAGTATACTCCGGTAAATGTAAATGTGGCAAATGTGCCTACTGGTGGCGGATATTTGACAATAACTCCGGTTGATGCCGAGTTGCAAACAACAAATATTGCAAATGGTGGGAATATGCTGTCATATTATTGGAAACTTACTAATGCTGGCTTTACAACAAGTCCTGATGTTAAGTTTGTTTTTACTTACGATGAGGCTGATGTGCCAGCCCAGGAGAACCTGTTTGTTCCTGGGAAGGTATTATCTGTAGATCCTTATTCTCGCTTGTATATTGATGATGTTAGTAAGGTAGATGATAGCACAAATGAAATAACATATGATGATGGATCCGGAGGTAGATTTCCTTTGGATATAGCAAATTACACAGCAGGTAGGGAAAATCGTTTTACTGGTTCAGTATCTATTTTTTACACAAGGGATCATGGTAATTCAACAGGGACAGCAGCAAGAGAGCCGCGATGGACAGATCAAGCTACATGGACTCGAAATGATATCTTAGTCGATGCCAATGGCGACGGAACTATTGATGAAAAAGATTGGCATGATTCACGTCAGCCTGCAACTCCCAATGGTGGAGATGAATATCCTGAGGCAGGCGATATCGCTGTTATAGGTTGGGTGCCATGGACAGATACTAATAAACCTTCGCTTCAAGGTCAGCCTCATGGGGTTTGGATAGATAATACACAAGAGCAAGTAGCTGAATTGGTATTTAATCAAATGAAAGACGTCAGTGGGAATCCTACAGAAAGGGTATATCGTTCAGGGTTCCAGTTTAGACCTACTCTGTGTATTAATAACTGGAGTGGTGAGTTAACAGCAGATCTGGTTAAAGGAGAAGGAATGTTTTGGAACAGGATTGGAGATCCGGACTTTTCATTGATGGATATCGGTGATTTTGCCGCAAATGATTCTTCATATATAGTGTATGAAAACTTTAGTAATCCTCGTACTATAAATAATATTCCAGACGTAGTTCCGAATCTAGTATTAGCAAATGATGGTTGGGGTGGTAATGACTATGATATTACCATAGAAAAGGATATTACGACAAATGGTAACTTTGAAATTCTGGGGGATGCAAATATTCTTCTTCATAATGGTGCAACTGGAGATTTAAATATTGGAGAGAATCTTGTGTTCTTTCAATCTGATCCATCAGAAGGATCTCCATCCGGAGGTGGAGCTCAATTGCTTTTTGCTAATAATGGAACTGCTCGGACAGTTGATGTTGGCGGAGATATAGTTATGGATAATGATGCCAGTTTGATAGCTATTGATTCACCAACAACAGGTGGACTTGAACATAGTCTTAATGTTTATGGAAATATTTACCAAGCTTCAAATGGCGGCGGAATAGATGGTTTAAAACTTTGGACAGCTTCAAACGAAGACCGCGTTCTTTTATCTCTTATCGGGGATGAGAGTATGACTTATACTTATGTTGATGGAGATGTGCCTGACTTTTATCGAATTATAGTTGATAAAGGTACGAGTCAAACAGCAACTGCACAATTTGATGGTAACTTTACCCTAAATGGGCCAACCTCAGGTGTAGGCGTATCAAAAGCTCTAGAACTTAATAATGGAACATTTATCATAAACGATGCTTCCGTTGCTTTCGCTCTTACCTCAGGAGATGATGATTATTATATCCCAAGCTCAGCCGGTCTTCAAATTTTACAAGGAGCATTAACGGCCAATGGTAATTCCAATATAATTCTGGACGGTACATTGGATGTGAACAATGGCTCTTTGGATATGTCGGGTGGAGATAATAATATTGAATATTCTGCCTCGGGTAATGCAGTACTAGAGATTGGTACCACAGGTTCACTTACTGTTGGAGGTCAGGTGAGAGGTGCTTTAGCGGCTGATGAAGGAATACTTAAATACCGTCAAAGTGGCGGAAATGTTATTATTGGAGAATCGACGGCTTCTGAGGGAGGTCGTGGTGTTTTGGAAGTTCATAACGTTGGAAGTGAGTTTACTTTCACCGCCGGTACACTTGAAATTGTTCGACAACAAAGTTCACCTGTTCGGGCTGCATTGTATTTGCAACCTGATGTTAGCTCTGTAGGAAGTTCTATGACTATACAGCTAGGTAATGCTTCCACGCCTGCGTCACAAGAAATAGGCTTGCATTCATCAATTGCTCTTCCTAATGTTCACATTGACAATTCTAGTTCAAATAGTCCAGCCGTTAAAGTGTGGATCGAGGATTTAACCATTAATAATAACCTTGATATTGATTCGGGAGCGAGTTTTGATTGTGATGGACTGGACCTAACCATTGGAGGTAATTTAATTAATGATGGTAGTTTTACGCCTGGCGCAAATACTACAATTTTTATTGGTTCCATAGATCAAAGTATTACTGGGTCGTCAGATGTTACTTTTAATGACCTTGTGAAATCAGGAGAAAGTGAGTTAGAAATAAATGGAAATATTACCGTTGACGGGGTATTTACCTTAAATGGTTCATTATCGGATAATGACAATACGATAGCATTAAAGGGTAATTTTATCAATGATGGTAATCACATTTATGGTGGTTCAGGCTCAGGTATTATTATGAATGGAAGTTCTTTACAAAATATGTCAGGAACTGGTTCAGTTGGTAAGCTTCGTGTAAATAATATTGCAGGAGTTAAAGTGTTAGATGGATCGAATGTATTTATTAATAGTGAACTTGAATTAGAGTCAGGAGTGTTTGATATTGGTGGTAATCTCTTAACAATGGGACAAAATGCCACAATTAGCGATATTAATTCCTTTGGTGCATCTAATATGATTCAGACTACCAAATCATATGTTGACGCTGGAGTTAAGCAATTATTTAACTCGTTCTCAGGTCCTGGGACACAGGATCTGGTATTTCCGATGGGATCAAATGGCATTTATACACCAGTTGATTTTACAATTAACAGCATCACATCAAGCAATGGTAGTATTACTGTAAAAGCATCTCATGAGGTTCATCCAACAATAATTGATGATAGCGAAGCGCCGGATATTGAAATTGTGGATGAGGAAAATGCTTTGCAATTTTATTGGATATTACGAAGCGACCAGATTACTGATTTTGATGCCACGGTTAATTTTTATGGTAAAGATGAATTGGCATTAACCAATAGCCCGACTTATGAGCAGTCTGATTACATTACGGCTCGCCTCTTAAATGATGGTTCTTTTGAGTGGACAAAACATGGTCAGGATACCTATGATGAGACTACTGATAAACTAACATTTACATTTGCTGGGACAAATGATATAGGGATATCGGGTGATTATACTGCAGGAGTTGAGCCGCAAACAGCAACTAAAAAAGGGGCAATTCCTGATGAGGTTCCTGTTTATACGACTATTTCAGATGGTAACTGGGCAGATGCCATATGGTCACCTATTGCTCCAGCAGGAGGTCCGCAGGGAGCGCGTGTGGAGTTGAATCATAATGTAAGCATGTCAACTAATTTTGTTACTGCGTATACAACTACAATTAACAGTACAGGCCGACTAAGCCTAGGTAGTTCTTATGGACATCGACTAGGAGATATATACGGAACTGGTGTTCTGCACATATCGGATGGTGCGATGCCTTCAGCATCTTATAATGATTTCGTGACAGCAAGTGGAGGAACCTTCGATTTTGATGGCACATTAGATTATTCAGTATTAAGTAATTTCATCGAAGTGAATAACGTAATATTTACGGGTACAGGTGAAAGGCAGTTGCCCAATAGTAACCTTAATATTCATGGAAATGTTGAAATATCAGGGGCTGATGCTGATCTAGTCTTGGTAAACTTATATAATAAGTCGTATTACGTTGAAAAGGATATGACATTAACCACAGGAGGTTTTACTGCTGGAATTGATGATGCAACATTTACTTTTAATGGAACAGCTCCCCAAAATTTGCTTGGAGATTTTACTTCAACAAATGGGTTTAATAATTTAGAAATTAATAATGTGGCAGGGTTAACCATTGGTAATCCGGTTGAAGTAACAAATAAACTTATTCTTACTAATGGGTTAATAAATACGACTACAACTAACATATTAACTATAACAAACCCTGCTTCTTCAGGGGTGACAGGTGGTGGAGTAGGTTCATATGTTGATGGGCCTTTAAGAAAGAGAATACCAAACAATGATACTTTTGAATTTCCAATTGGAAATAATGCGCGTCTTGGTAAAGTTGGCCTTTCCAGTATTCAATCTGGAACTACAGGTATTTGGGAGGCTGAATACGTAGCAGCAAATCCATCAACCGGTGGGTATGATCCGGACATCTATCAGGCACCTATTAATTATGTTAGTAGAGGTGAGTATTGGAGAATTCTAGGTCCAGCAACAGCTGAAAGTAATGTGACAATTCGCTGGGACAATACAAGTGGTGTGTCGGTAGATGCTAATGAGCGTAACAATCTAAGAATTGTTGAGTGGAAGGACTTGGTAACAGATGAATGGCAGGATGTTGGTGATGATATTGTGGATGGAGGTGCAACAAATGGAACTATCACTAGTACTAGTTTATCAACATTTAATGAGTTAACCGAAGGTAATATATTTACATGGGGATCGATCACTCCAAGTTCTATTTTTGATTGGTTGGGTGGTGATACTGGTTTCGAAACTGATTGGTTCCGTCCGGCAAACTGGAGTCAGGGATCAGTGCCTAATATTAGTTCTGATGTTGAAATTGGGGTAACTGCTAATCAGCCGATAATTCTTGGTAATGCATTTGTTAAAGATCTAACGCTTGATCCAAGTACAGTAATAACAATGTCTCCAGGCAGTCAATTTACCATTGATGGTAATTTAATTAATAATGGATTATTGACTGTGCAAAATAACAACTCAGATAATATGTCATCTTTCATAAATAATGGAACGATTTCTGGAGTTGGAAATGAACGTGTCGAATTTACTTTTGATCCAGGGCGATATTGGTATATTGGTTTACCATTGAATGGGGCTACAGGAGGTGATTTTTATGCTTCAGATGATTCGCGTGGTTTCTTATATCAGTACGAAGGAGGCTGGTCAAAGATAGCTAATGATAGTTTTTCTTTTGATACGGAGCCATTAAGGGGATTTTCAACCGGTTTTATAAATTCTGAACTTATTACATTAGAGGGGCGTTTTAGATATTCAAACTATTCACACTCGATACAGACAGGCTGGGAATTAGTTGCGAACCCTTATCCATCATTTATTGATGTAACTATTGTGGGTGCATGGAATTTTGATGATGTAGCGGAAACGATATACACACGTACTACTCACTCAAGTGTACGCGATGTAGCTACCTACAATCTTACAACTGGAGAGTCAGTAAACGGAGGAAGTAAGGTAATTGCTCCAATGCAATCATTTTGGGTTAAAGCTAATAAGAATGGCAACTTTGGTATTAATAAAGAGGCTAGAGTCCATTCAGTAGCGAAATTAAAATCTTCAGCAACTTTATCTGATGTTTTTAGAATGAAGTTGGATAATGGATTATTTGAAGATGAATTGGCAATGGTGCTTCGCCCTAATGGCAGTCATATCTTTAGTATAGTTGATTCCGAGAAAAAGATTGATAATAACAAGGATGTCGCTTATTTGTATTCGTTGAAACAGGGTAAGCGAGTTGCTGTTAATCTTTTACCAGAAGCGGACGTTATAGAAAAAGTTTCACTTGGCTACAAGGTGGATTCAGATTGGACTGGTAGTTTAATTCTAAAAGCTACTAACTTAGGAGATTTCGATGCTGATATCCCTATTTTCTTAGAGGATAAGCTGCTTAAGATCTTTGTTAACCTTAGAGAAGAAGGTCAGTATGAGTTTAATCCGACTATAGCTCAAAATGAAGAAAGGTTTGTAATTCACTTTACAGACGCTTCTATAGCAACGGATATTGATGAGCATCAAGCCCCAAATGATTCAGGAATTCGGATATGGGGTGATCTTATAAATGGCTATGTGCATATTTCGGATGAATTACTTAATGAGTCAGAATCTGATGGTCGAATTAACATTTATAGCATGAATGGCATATTGATAAAAACCATTCCTTTTGAAGGTTTGAAAACAAGTTTTGTTTTACCAGAGATGGCCGGTGTCTATATTATAGAGGCAAGAGTTGGAGATGCTAGGCAAACTCAAAAGATCGTTAAGGAAGTTAATTAAGGAAATATAGATATTAAGCAAAGCGGAAGGCTGAGAATTTATTTTCTCAGCCTTTCGTTGTTTGCAGCAGAAAATAAAAGTGTAGTGTGATTTTGTCTGCGTATTTCTATCTGTAATGATTAAACCTGAATTATTCATTAGGAATCATTTTTTTATGATGAACTAATGGATCCATGAAGGTTAACCCCGATTTAGAAAATCACCATTTTGGTATTTTCA
>JAFMVD010000084.1 GCA_025499625.1 Carboxylicivirga fragile
GGTCTAATTTGAAATAAAAAACCAAACGCCCAATAAATGGGCGCTGTAGAAGAGAATTTTATGAATCCCGACTTTAGTCGGTTAATAGTGTAAAAATTTAATTTAAGAATTGACTTTTATGTAGCGACTTAATAAATTTATAATACTGCTTAGTTTTCCAGTATTATGAAAAGACGATACGCATTAATTGGTATACTATTATTATCCTATTTAGATATTGTTATTGCGCAAGATTTAAATTATACTGGCCCAATCAGTCATTCCATGGCTAAAACTAAAACCATGGACCATACGGTTTGGAGCACATTAAGCAATGCTTCAAATACAGCCTACCTGAAACACATAACCATAGCGGCCGCGTATCAAATGCCGCATAGTATAAAAGAATTAAGTTCCCGGGCAATTGTTGCCGTTTACCCAAGTCAATTGGGAAGTTTTTCTGCTTTAATTAATCAAAACGGCTATCATAAAAGCCAACTTTCAAAATACGGTTTATCTTACAGTCGCGCATTTGGAAAGAACTATTCTGCTTTTTTCCAACTTAACTACATAAGTCATCAAATAATCAGATCCAATACTAGCGATGCCTTCTATTCATCGTTGGGAATGTTAATAAAGGCCACAAATGCATTACAAATTGGCATTTACATTCAGAATCCGGAACAAGGTAAAATCAGTTATTCATCACATAGTTTTGCGCTACCTAGTTATTTCAATGCGGGTTTGGAGTGGAGCGCTGGTTCCGCTATAAAGATTCTCGGTGAAATTGAAAAAAAACTAGATCATCCAACCAACTACAAAGTAGCAGGCCAATTTGCCATGCGAGAACGCTTGTTCGTACGTTTCGGAATAAATGGTAAACCAAGCTTATTTACATTTGGTGCTGGTTTTATTCTCCAGCAATTACAATTTGATGCCGGGTTTTCGTACCATCAACAATTAGGTATGACATCAGGGATTGGTATTTCATATGCTTTTCACAAAAAATCAAATTAAAATGAAGCATGCACTTTTAATTCTGATGCTATGCTGTTGCATAGCGCATGCCAAATCTCAGGATACACGCGAGCTTCGCAAACTGATTAGTGACATGATTGAAGCCAAGGCAGAGCAAAACTTGATGGATATGGATTATGAGGAAATGATAAACGAATTAATAGACTTAGCTCAAAATCCCATCAATCTAAATAAAACCAGTAAAGAAGAATTGGAGCAGTTATTCTTTCTTAGTGATTTTCAAATTGAAAACATACTATTCTATCATTACAACAATGGCCCTTTATTGTCAATTTACGAATTGCAGGCTGTTGAGGATCTTGATAGTTTGAGCATAGTATATATGCAGCCTTTTGTAAGCGTGTATGCACCTACCAATGAAAAACGTAAATACACCAACGGCCAGGTGTTAGCTCGATACCAAAGCTTAATACAAACACCAATGGGCTATTATGCAGCCAATGATTCAACAGACGCTGCATACGCTGGTAGCAAGGAACGTTGGATGACCAAAGCTCGCATAAATATAAACGGACAGATAGAAGCAGGTTTTACCTTGGAGAAAGATCCTGGAGAGAAGGCTTTCCCCAATTGGCCCCCTCTTACAGATTTCTCATCAGCCTACCTTCAAATAAATAATCCCATAAAGTACATTGAGAAAGTTATCGTAGGCGACTATCGAATTTCCTTTGGTCAAGGTCTTGGTATGTGGACCGACATGGCCTTTTCAAAATCGACAGAGACGGCTCAATTAAGACGACGGGCAAAAGGCATTAGTAAATACACATCGGTAAACGAAAGTTCATATTTACGAGGCATTGCACTCGATTTAAAACTGAGAAAATTTAAATTATCTCCTTTTATTTCGCACAAAAAAATCGATGCAAGCATTAATCTAGCAACGGATCATTTCGATGAGATGGTTACCTCAATCCAGGAGACCGGCTATCATCGCACCAGAAGTGAAATTGAAAATAGGCATTCAATAAATGAAACTATTTTAGGGGCAAACTTAAATTACAAACATCACTTATTTAATTTAGATGCGGGGTATTACAATTGGCAGATAAACACGCCAATTCAAGAAAAAAATCACATCAAGGATATTTATCGCTTTAAAGGCGATGAATTATCAAGCTTTTGGTTAGCTCATTCAGTGTTTTTGAAAAAGCTAACACTTTTTGGAGAATTAAATTGGCATCACAATACTAATTGGGGCATGTATCAAGGTGCTACTTTTCGTGCCGGATCAGATGTAATTGCCACTTTGGCCTATCGTAAATTCAGTAAAGGGTACACTAATATTTTATCAAACCCTTTCGCCGAATCGTCAAATCCAGCTGGCGAATCAGGTATTTACTCTTCTATTCAATTTAAACCAAGTTACAAACTACAAATCAAAGCTTTTGCCGATCTATTTTCTTACGATTGGTTACGTTACAATGTTTACAGCCCATCTGTTGGCTTTGAATGGTTTGCTCAGGCCAACTATCGCATCAATTATCAGAACTCAATTTATCTCAGGTACAAAAGCACTAAAAAGGAAATCAATTCAAAGACAGAACTAAGCAATTATAAAATAGAAGATTATCAAAAGCAAAACCTTCGTCTTTTTTATTCATTCACACCTAACGAGCAATGGAGTTACCAAACTCAGGTAGAATATGCTCATTTCCATCAAAATAAAAAAAGTGAAGGCTGGTTATTCTTTCAGGATTTGCAATACGATATGAATCGATATTTTCGATTTTCAATTCGCTATACCTTATTTGACATTGAGGATTACAACAGTAGAATATACGCTTACGAACCCGATGTTTTGTATGCCTTCAATATTCCTGCCTATATGGATAAGGGCACCAGAATAATACTTAACGCACAAATTAAACCTGCAAAAAATCTAAACCTATGGTTAAGATGGGCGCATAGCAACTACAAGAACAAAGCTTTTATCGGTTCGGGGCACCAAATGATCAATGGCAATAAAATGGATGAGATCAAATGCCAACTACAATATCGATTTTAGTTGGCTTTGTTTAACACATTTAATACAACTCTTACTTAATTGATAAAAAATACTACTTTTAGAGGTTCAAAACACTTTTGAATGTCACCCATTTCGGATAAGATAATCACCTTGCAAAACAAGGAGCAATTGAGTTACAATGCTTTATTTAAGCAAATGTATCCTGGCCTTTGTGTATTTGCACAGCAATTTCTGGTGGTTTCGGCAGATTCCGAAGATTTAGTTCAGGAGGTATTTCTTAGGTTCTGGGACAAATTTGATAATTTTGATTCGTTAACAGCCATTAAAGCATTTCTATTTCAAGCCACACGTAACAGTTGCTTAAACCTTGTTCGACACGAAAAAATTAAACAACAATACGAAGCTGAACAAATAAAGACGGTTGAATCAGAATCCTACTTCCTAAAACAAGTACTAAAAGAAGAAACCAATCGCATTATAACACAATCGATAAACGAGCTTCCTGCCAAATACAGAAAGGTTATTCAGCTTAGTTTAAAAGGAATGGTTAATGAAGAAATTGCCAATAACCTGAATCTATCGGTTAATACCATTAAATCGCAAAAGATCCAGGCCTACAAATTGCTTCGAACCAAACTTCAATCGGTATTTGATATCATTCATCACCTGATGATGATTTAAAAGCGGCATGAACATCTAATTTTCACACCTCTTAATCAGCGTGTTAAATGTTTTTTAACAAAAAATCGAAAATAATTACATTTTTTTCACCCACTTTTTAAACTCAAGTGTTTTTTACTACATGAAACGCATCCGCCATACAAAGAAGTATATCGAGCTAGCTGAATTGCTTGCCAAAAAAACAACTAAACAATTAGATGATTCAGAGCAAAAACAGCTTGATGAGCTTATGCAACAAGAACAAATAAGCACTGATTATAAGGAAGTATTTAAAAATGATTTGACTTTTGTAAACATTGAAAAATACAAGCACATTGATACAGTAGCAGCACGTGCAAAAATTGAATGGCAACTTAATTTTAAACGTGCTCATAAGAGGAACAAGCGATTAGAATTTCTGCGCTATGCAGCGGCAATTTTATCACCAATCATAATCGCACTATGGTTAGTATACGGAACAAATGAGGTGAATAAAGAACTGCAAACTGAGACCTATACATTACAAGCTGGTGAGACAAAGGCACAGCTTTTCCTTTCAGATGGAAGGGTAATTGATTTAGAGAAAGATCACACAGCTAAAATAAAGGAGGCAGATGGAAGGCTTGTATTGAATGATTCAACCGGTTTGCGATACCAAATTAATGAAACCAATATCAATTCAGATGAAGCGACAATAATTAACAAGGTAAGAACACCTGTTGGCGGAGAGTATCAACTAACCTTATCGGATGGAACTAAAATATGGCTAAACGCCATGTCGGAAATTCAGTATCCGGTAAAATTTGGTGATAAAAACCGAAAAGTTATGGTTAAAGGTGAGGCTTATTTCGAAGTGGCGAAAGATGTAAACCGTCCATTTATTGTAGAAGCAGATAAAGTAGAAATTAAGGTACTCGGCACTCAATTTAACATTATGGCCTATTCCAATGAGCAACAAATTGAAACAACATTGGTAGAAGGCTCCGTAGAACTCAATTCGCTCCAGTCAAATTCGAGCAAAACCATTCTAACTCCAGGTCATCAGGCTTCATACCAACGAACAAATCAGAAAATGTCGGTTCGAGAGGTGGATACAGATAAATATACTGCCTGGCACTTAGGCAAATTTATATTTGAAGAGCAAACTCTCGAATCGATAATGCGCCAGATGGAAAGATGGTACGATATTGATGTATTTTACGAACATCAGGATTTAAAAAATTACCGTTTCAGTGCTCGCCTACAACGCTACGATAATTGCACAGATATTTTTAAGAAAATGGAATTAACAACAGATATCACATTTAATATTAACAACAAAACTGTAGTAGTAAGTAAACAATAAAAATAAAACAGGAAATGCTGCGAACATTTCCTGTGATATAAGCCAAAGTGTTCGGCAAAGAACACAATGTTTAATAAATCAATACAAATCTATGAAAAAACTAAGGCTAAGCCAAGTTTTTCCACTAGGGGAAGAACTGCAAAGACTATTTCGAATTATGAGATTAACCGTTTTGTTTCTGGTAATTGCTACCCTTCAATTATCAGCTAATGTTTACTCACAAAAAGCCTCATTTACTGTAGAGTTCAAAGACAGTAAGATGCAGGACTTAATGACTGAAATCAAAAAGCACAGTGAATTTGATTTCGTGTATTCGCTCGACGAAGTAGAAGGCGTTGATATTAACGATGCTTCATTTAGAGAATCTAAAATTTATGAGATTCTCGACGAATGCCTTGAAGGCACTTCGATTGCTTACAAAATTGTTGATAAGGTAATTATTCTTACACCCAAGTCAGAACCAACTGTTATTAAAACGCAACAAGAACTTAAGGTAACGCTTACAGGTAAAGTGACAGACAATAAGGGACAACCATTACCTGGTGTTAATGTATATGAAAAAAGTAATCCACAACATGGTGTCATTACCGATTTTGATGGATTATACTCTATTGAACTAGAGGACAAAGAAATTATCTTAGTTTTCTCATTCATTGGTTTTGATGATCAAGAAGTATTAGTAAGTGGTCAAACATTAATTAATGTAACACTTGTTGAAGAGGCTTTTGGCATTGATGAAGTAATTGTAACAGGTTACGGTACCATTACTAAAGAAGCCTATACTGGTTCAGCTTCTGTTGTGAGCACTAAAAAAATTGAAGATCGCCCAGTAGCATCTTTCCAAGATGTTTTACGAGGTAACTCACCTGGTACCATTGTGACTGGAACAGGACAGCCTGGTGTAATGAACTCGGTTCGTCTTCGAGGAATAAGTTCTATGAACGCATCCAATGCGCCATTATACGTAATTGATGGTGTAATTATGGATATATCAAGCATGTCGGGTAATTCGCAATATGCTACAAACCCACTTAACTCAATTAACCCATCTGATATCAAATCGATGACCGTATTAAAAGATGCAGCTTCTGCCTCCTTATACGGATCGCGTGGCGCGAATGGTGTAATTGTAATTACAACTAAACAAGGCCGAGCAACAGATAAGCCACAATATTCTGTTGACTTTCAGGCTGGTGTTTCTAATATATTCAGCGCTAGCAACCCCGACTTAGTTAATAAGGAAGAGTACATGGAGTTGTGGCTCGAAGGCGAAATGCACTATCAGGTAAGACGTAAAACTGGATACGACGATTTCTTTCCAGAAATTCAAAAACTTTATGCCGACAAGGACAATTACGAAATATCTGGTCGCAATTACCGCCAATGGCAAGAGTATGCCCAAAGTCAATTTAATAGCCATTTTAAAATTTGGAGTCCGAACAACGACGACTATTATGATGAGTTTTTTGTAGACGGTGCACCAGGCCCTGACTACGACAAATTAGCAGATACAAATTGGTACGATGAAGTAACCCGTTCTGCACCCTTCCAGAAGTTTAATATTTCAACACAAGGTGGTAGTGAAAACATGCTATACTATGCATCGCTTGAATATTTTAATCAAGAGGGTATTATAATTGGTAGTGGATTAGAGCGTTATTCAATGCGTACCAATCTTACGTCGAAACCTAAAGGTGCGTTAATTCATTGGGGAATAAACAATGCCATTTCATACAGCGACCAAAGTGGACCGCGTTCGGGAGCATATGGATATGCTATGCCTCAATACACCGCTTTAGCTATTGCACCCGTTGCTCCAGTTTATCTCGAAGATGGATCTTATAACTTAGAGCTCCCAAAGGGCGTTAATAACAACCAGAATCCTGTTGCGGTATCAAAAGAAAACACTTATGACCGACCACAAACTAAAATTATGACATCAGGTTGGTTACAAATTAATTTTACCGATTGGTTAAATATTAATAGCAGAACCAACCTAGATTATACGCATGCGCGACGCAGAGAATGGCGAAATAAAGATTTTGGTGATGGAAAATCTGATAAAGGAAGCCTCTATGAAAGAGATGCACGAAGAAGAAAAATAAGTAATACAACATTACTTAATTTTAATAAAACATTCAACGATGTGCATTCGTTCAATGGTTACATTGGAGCTGAAGTAGAAGATGTTATGTATCAATACACCGCAGCAACAGGTATTAATTTCCCTAAAAATAAAACCAACTACTTAAGCGCAGCTGCAACTCCAGAAAGCGTTTCTGGTTCAGGCGATGTGTATGGTATGAGCTCTTTTCTTTCTGCCATCAATTACTCATATGACGGAAGATATTATGCATCTGCAACCTACAGGATGGATAAGTCGTCGAGATTTGCCCCTGATTATCGTAAAGGTAATTTTTGGTCAGTATCAGGTGCCTGGCGTATGTCAGAAGAAGCGTTTATGGAGAACATCTCATTTATCGATAATCTTAAGATTAAATCAAGTTACGGTATAAATGGTACTTTACCTGATGATTACTATGCTTGGCGCTCGTTGTATTCCTTTGGACAGGACTATATGGAAGAACCTGGAGGTACTCCTCCAGCTATACCTAATCCTGAATTGACCTGGGAAGAAAATGAAATTTTCAATATTGGTTTTGATTCCAGACTTTTTAATCGCTTAAACTTTTCGTTAGAGTACTACAATAGAACCACCAAAAATCTTTTACAAGATTTACCAATTTCATCCACTGCAGGTTTTACCTCTCGATTAATAAACTCCAATGCGAGTCTAAATAATAGTGGAATTGAAATGGATTTCACAGTTGATCTTGTAAGAAATACAGATTTTAACTGGGATATGAACTTGAATATTGCCACATTAAAGAATGAGTTTTCGGGGCTAGATAATGATATAGTAGGTAGCACTCAAATTCAACGAAATGGAGAAAGCTACTATACGTGGTACTTGGCCGAATGGGCAGGAACCGATCCTGAAACAGGGCAGCAACGCTGGTATAAAACGGATGAAAATGGCAATAATGTTATTACCTATGAACATGCCGAAGCTGACAAACGCATACTAGGTAAAGCCTTGCCAAAAGTAACAGGAGGTATATCCAGTTCATTTGCATGGAAAGGTTTGGATTTTAGTTTCTTATTTACTTATGGTATGGGACATAAGGTTTTTGATATGACAGGACGTACGGCCACAAAAAATGATGGCTATCGTGATTACCGTGGTATCGAACGTGATCAGTTAGATCGTTGGACTCCAGATAATACAAGTGGAAAAAATCCGATTCGTGTTAATTCTTCAGGTACATGGAACAGGTATTATTCATCTCGTTATTTATACAGCGGTGACTATTTGAAATTGAAGAATATTAAACTTCAGTATACCATTCCTTCTTCAATAACCGAAAAACTAAAACTTAGAAGTGCCAGTATATTTGCACAGGCCGAGAATTTATGGGTTGCTACTGAATTGGATGGATTTGATCCAGAAATATCCTTAAATGGATACAGAAATCCGGATCAATATCCAACTGCAACAACTTACACCTTTGGTTTAAAAGTTAACTTCTAAAACAAGAAAAAATGAAAGAAAAAATAATATTATTCACATTGTTAATCAGCCTTTTAGCTGGGTGTGAAGACGTACTTGATAAAAAACCTTTTGTTTCAATTCCTGTTGATGAATTGTTTACCGATGTTGATGGTGCACAATTAGCATTAACTGGAGTGTATAATACAATTACCCATGAGGATTATTATGGTCGACTTATATATGCATTTGAAGGCTCTAAAGGACCAGACTTTTATGTAGAAGATACCGGTAATCGGTTTCAGGAAGAAAACGGTTACAGAGAAACTTCAACCAATGATGCATATGCCGATGCAGCTTGGGATAAAATATATAAAACCGTATTTCTATGTAATAATATTTTGAAATATATCGATACTATTGAAGGCGATGAAACAGAGATTGCACGTATAAAAGGAGAAACGTTAGCGCTACGTGGCTTGGCATATTTTGACCTAATGCGCTTGTTCGCTTACCCACCGATCTTTTCAATTCCGGGTGGCGAAAAATATGATGATAAATATAAATGGGGTGTTCCTCTTTTACTATCTAAGGAAGAACATACCGTAGCTGAAACAAATCCTCCAAAGCGTTCAGAAGCTACAGCTTGTTTTACTCAAATAATCGAGGACTTTCAATCTGCCGCTACTCTATTAAATGGCATTGAAGCTTCAAATGGTCGTATATCGTATGATGCAACTCAGACCTTAAAAGCACGTTCTCATTTATATTTAGGTGAATGGCCAAATGCTATTAACTCTGCTTTAGCAGCAATTGGCGCTGGAACAATGATAGATTATAAGGAATATGTCTTTACTTATTTCAAAAAATACAATAGCGAGAATCTTTGGGAACTAGATTATTCTTTGGCTGATAACTTAAGTTCAAATTCCATTAATAATTTAACCCGTAATCCAACCATTGATATACCTGGACATCCTAATGATGGTAAAATTGCAGATGGTGGTATAGGCTATGCAGGTTATGGTGGAAATATTTATTTGAGAGAAGTACTCAGAGCAGAAAGAAATGATGATGATGGATCATACAAAGATGTGCGAACCTATTTAATTTGCGATAATGAGTTAGGCGATGAAACTGGTATTCGCAAATACATTGGTGATGGAGCACATGCAGTTCATAATGTAACATTGGTGCGCTTACCTGAAGTGTATTTAACTTTAGCAGAAGCGTATGCTGAGGAAGATGAGTATACCTTGGCCTTGGAATATTTAAATGAAGTAACAGAAGTACGTCTTGATTCAACTTTTGAATTTACTACTAAAGAAAAGTTAATTAGTGATGTGCTAATTGAACGTAGAAAAGAACTTGTTATGGAAGGCCATACGTTCTGGGATCATTTTAGGCGTGCTATTCCATTTGACCGTGAGGCAGAAGGTAATGTAAGCAATGATGTCGCCTACATTGATTACACTCAACCACAAGTTGTTTATCCAATACCAGAAAACGAAATGGAATCAAACCCAAATATTCGCGATCAACAAAACCCAGGTTACACACCTTATGTACCAGGACAATAATATTGAAAACTTTATGCACTTTTCGCATAAAATGAGTGTTTAATTGCAACATCGGGGACTGATCAAAAAAAAAAGATCAGTCCCTTTTTTAAAGGCACAGAATTAATCGAAGTGATAAATCAATACATAACATTAAAATAGGGCAATTAAATATCCTTGTTAAGAATGCCCTTGAAAGTGTCGAC
>JAFMVD010000085.1 GCA_025499625.1 Carboxylicivirga fragile
ATGGCAGGTTACATTTCAGTAACAGGTCAATTTACCGTTGATGCTTCAACCATGGGCGGCGAGATGATCACCTTAGATCCTTATAAAGCCTTTGCATTCTTAGTAGTAGAAAAAGGCGTTATGATAGGTGGCGAGTTAGACGGTGCAACAGTGGATTTCACTGATGGAACCAATTCATACAGTGCTATGTCGGTTGGCGGTTTCGCTGATTTCAGCGATGTACTTTATGGCACTTACGACTACACCGTGAGTTTAGATGGTTATACAACCGTAACAGGACAATTTACCGTTGATGCTTCCACAAATGGTGGGCCAATGATTGAAATGGAGCCTATTCCAACAACAGTAGGTGATGTTTCTGTCAACTCAATTAAGCTTTACCCTAATCCAGCCATTGACTTTATTAATGTTGAGTTAGGTGCTGTTGAAACAACTGTAGTTATTTCGGTTATTAACAGCAACGGTGCTATTGTAAGTCAGATAGAAAGTGTTGAAAATACAACACGCCTTGATGTAAATGAATTAGCTAGTGGTGTTTACTTTATCAACGTAAGTGGTGAAGGCATTAGCCAAACCATCAAGTTTGTAAAAAAGTAAACTGATCAGAATAAAGCCGGAATACATTTATCTGTATTCCGGCTTTATTTATTCTGACGGTCAATGATCTTGGGTTAAAACATTTCCATGCGTATAAAAAGATGAAATGATCGATGTTGTTTATAAGGAAGAATTAGGAATAATTATTTCCGAATGTACTGGTGTTTTTAATCTGGAGTTAGTAATTGATTATATAGATAACCTTCGGAATACTATTAAAACAGAAGATCATTTGTTTATTTTGTTGGATTCGACACGTGCAGAAATAAAGATAGATCCCAGAAAAGAGCTAAGATGCTTAGTCAGTAAGCTAGGTGAAAAAACAAAAATCTATCGTCAAGTCTATGTTGTATTCGTGGTAGATAAGCCGTACGAGACCGTACTAGCATTGTTATTTAAAGAGATGTCCAACAGTGCCCATCGTATTGATATTGACATATTCTCAACACGTCATGAGGCTGAACGAAGATTAATTAATGTTCGGGAAAATGTAATAAGAACGAACAAGTAAGCATTAAAGATCGAAATATATAACCGCTATTCTTTTTGAGTAGCGGTTTTTTGTATTGACCTTTTTCGTATTGAGTCGCTCTATATTTACAAGCTGGCAATAACGAGCGACTCCGTTAACCTTTGTTTGAGGGAACGGTTCTCTACCACCATCTCGCTTTATAGAACCGTTCCGTATCAGCTTGAACCTAGGAGCCCTACTTGAACTTAAAGGGGTAAAAAACAGGTTTTAAATCTAACATCTTTGTTGTGTAAGATTAGAATAAAACTTAAAACAAAGAGTCATGAAACGAGCAACAAGAAAGATATCAATAAAGAAGAGTAATAAAATAGCGAGTTCCATCTCACCATTGAAAAGGAATATTGAGATAAAAATTTATTAAAGTTTATATAAATAGCAGTATTTGGTTTAATGATTAAGTTATCATTACTGGGCGGCGAAGGAAGCATAATTATTCCTAAGGTTTATAGCCTGGAGTTTCAGTTGCAGAAAAATGTAGACTATTAAATCATTTCCTTAAGAAACTTAAGCAAGGTTAAAAAAAGTATTGTTCGCCATTTCTGGAATGGTTGTTGAAAAAAGCAACATAGATTTTATTAACAGTATTTATATAAAACCATAATTATGACTGAGAAAATGTTAGCCTTCGTAAAAGAGAATGGAATTGAAATGCCAGTTGAAATTGAAGGAAATCCATTTGATGGATTATGTGATGAGGAAATTTTGAGAATTCAAATGGCAACACAGGGGCTGTTCGGCTACATGAGTCATTAAAGAAAAAGAAGGATAAAACATTGGTTTGGATTAAATCAGATCATTATGACAAAGAGATTTAAAGACTTTCTGGAGAAGTATGGAATTAAAGTACTAGAGCGACCATTAAGAGGTGTAAACCTAAAAGATATTGAAAAGGTGCACGTACAATTAAGTAGGCATCGGGTTTTTCTAAACTAATGTTTTTCATGAGTGAGGTGTTAAAGAGTTTGTTTCTATGAGCAAGCTCTTTATTTGTTTTACAACAACTTTGAATAGAATTGTATTAATGATGACTGTGTTTTGCTTAACTTTATTTCATAAAATCTATATCATGAAGCAAACCCTTACCTGGAAAAAGAAAACATTTAGTGAAGATTACCAAATCTACGATGGAGTAAAGCAGATTGGTTATTTGAAGAGTTCATCGTTTTCACAAATGAGCCGCGGAACCATCAATGGGAAGCAATTTCAATTTCGAACCAAGGGCTTCTTTAATCAGGAGACAACGATTGTTGATGGTTCTACCATGCAGCCCATAGGTCAAATAAGGTATAATTCATGGATGAGTAAGGCTCAGATAACATATGGGGATAAGAGCATTAGCTGGCAATACACCAATGCCTGGAATACCAAGTGGACATTGTCGGATGAAAAAGGTCTTCGTTATTTCTGTCAGAAAAAAGCTTGTGGTGGATCAATTGGAGTTAACGAAGAAGAAGATCTGTTAACCTTAACAAGTTTGTTTGTTACCAATTATTACCAACAAATGACAATAGCAGTTATGGTTGCTGTTTTTATACCTATTTATGTTTCGGTGCTTACATAGTTTTTAATAGTAGGATGGCATCGCCTTATATTTTATGCCTATCTTTCTTCAATGGTAAAATATTGGCTATTATTTATTAAGCTTCTAATAGTAGGTGTTGCCTCTTCGCAGTCGTCTAAATGTGATATTGAGGAGTTAAAGAATTCGAGACAATACTTTTCGCTGTATAAATGTCTGGAGGAAGCTGATCCTTTGAATACAGATGTTGAGTTGGTTTTACAAAAGGTCGATTTAGCACTCGACTACTATACAAGTAGTTATTACCACAGAGCCTTTGGGTATACAAATCTACGCGAAGGAGAGAGGCTGGAAGATATAAGACAGACGACTGAGGCCAGTAATGATTTTAGTTTTAATGTTGACTCGGTTTTGTTAAAACTCATTGATACCTACCCAAACGATTACAGATTACACCTCGGTTTAGGCAAGTATTATAAACAAGTTTTTTTATTGTTTGGCGATAGGTGGGGTAGGAAAAGTGAGTGGTTACTTGAGCAGAGCAAGTACTATTTGACCGAAGCATATCGAAATGGCGTTTATGATAGTTATAGTTTATATGTACTTGGGTACTACAATACCATTGTTGAAAACTACCACGATGCCAGGTATTGGTATCAAAAGTCGATTCAATTGAAAGATGATGCCTTGTGTAATTATAATTTAGCCATCGCTTGTTTGTTTGACGGCGCCTTTGTTGATGGATTATTACCTGCAAAACGTGCTTATGAGTTGTTCCAGGATTCGTTAAAGAAAGGTGATGCAGCTCGTATTACAGGCATCATGTTATCGAAGCGCGAACAACATGAAGATGCTTTGTTTTATTTCGAGCAAGCAAATAGCTTATCTCCCAGTTACAAGCCTAATCAGTTATACCTGCTTCGCACCTTTTTAAAATTGAATAGGGAAGTAGAAAGTTATGATCTGGCACTGGAGATACTCGAAAAGGAAGTTTATAAGCCGGATGTTTTAGAAGAGTACCTTGAGTTGTTTGAGCAGGAAGATGCTATTGCTTTATTAAGGAAGGTGTTTGATGCTACATTAGTCGCCTTTGAAAACGATGATGAAGCCGTTGGCAATATTTTATTTCATTTCGCTAAATTAGAATTCAGACAAGGGAAAAAGAAGAAATGTAAACGCTACTTAAAACAATCAAAGGAGCGATTCTCAAATGTTTTTGATGAAGGACACCAAGTCTTTCAGGCCTTAGATCAAATGTTAAATCACCTATAGTTAACAATCATCTTATATCTAGGATTTTTTAAAAAAATCAGATTACAAATTATTCAGAAATCATAACGGCTTTGAGTGTGAGCATCACTGCTTTGTGAAGATTTTGTATAAAAAAAGGACATTTGATGGAAAAAATTAAGAGTTTCATGCAATTTTTCAATTCGAGGTATATAATCTTTCAAATAAAATTATAGCTTTACGATGATAAAATAACCAGTAACAGCACGTTGTTGCTGGGTTATCTTCGACGGAGGATAATTTTTCGATCAGTATTAACTGTTCGTTAATATCTGAGAGATGCATACTTTGAATTATTCGTAATTCTTAAATTTTCCAATCTTGTGCTTCTCTCAGATTTTTTTATGCTCAAATGTTTGCATCAAATCCCGGACGAATAAATTTCCTTGCCTCTGGAAATAAGGCTTCTGATTCGCTTCTTAATTTTGAAAGGTGTTTAAGGATATTTAATATGCTATCTTCTTTTTTTGTCAAGTGTTGAAGTAAATTTTGCCAGGCCCATATCGACTCATCCATGGCCAGAAGTGCAATTTTAGCAGATCCATTACTGTCATAGATTTCTGATTCACCCGGTTCATCCGATTGAAGCACCATTGCTGCTCTCGATATTTTTGCTGGAATAAATAATTGAAACCAGGTTATGCTCTCAAAGTAGGATTGAATTTCATCTTCTTCTTCGGTAACTATTCTACTTTCCAGTTCGCGTTGGTTTGAATCTAACCAGCGCTTAACCTTTTCGGCATACGATTCGCTTTGTAATTCAACTGTGTGTTTTGGAGATGATGGAACTTCATCGTCTTGTTTAAGTTCAATGAGCTTTTCTTCGGCATCAATACCCCTTTTTGTAAGTTCCTCTTCTATAATTTCCGATGTGGCCTTTAAAATAACCATTAACTGCTTGTCTGAGTCGCCATCTTCACTTTCATCATTAGAGCGTTCTAGTTCTTGATTTAACGAAAAGGAGCTGCATTTATCTGTGAACGCACACCGATGACACCTTCCATCGCAATAATTATGAATGCCGGTTATGTAACTGTCGCAGCTTTTTTTACGCATCAACTCTTTAAAACGATCAACCTCGGATCTAATGTTAGCATCATCTTGCTCATTAAAATCAGGCATTAAATTTTCGAAATCAATTTCGCCATTGGCTAAAGCATGCTTACTGTCGTTCTCATCTTTGAAATTCTCACATATGGTACATTGTTCTGGAAAAGGACAGTTATCGTCGTCGAATTTGCACGTTTCAATCTGTACTGTTCCATCTTTGCAATGTATATGTTTACTGTCCCATTTTTTAACTATAAAATCATATTTAACTTCGCAAGTAACATCTTCAGGAAATATAAATTCAAGGTTAAAGCTTAGCAATAGTTGCTCAATGGCTTTAACTACATTAGTTATTTGTTCTTTGTTTAGCTTATCACTTGGTGGGAATTGATATTTCTCAATGCCTGTTAACTTTGATATCTTCTCGGGCGTACCATTAATATATTGATCGGCAAACTCATTAATGTAATCTGGCTCGTCATGTGCCAGTTTACTATCATGTTTATTCTTCGATTGATTAATTGATTCTATTAACTGCTTAATATAGTTATCCATTCACAACGTCACTTTACTTCATTCTGTTTAGATTTAAACAAGACTTTGGCATAAGTGTTTAATCTTTCTTCAAAAAACTTGAATTAATCATTAAGGATTTCAATTAGTGATACGTCGAAAATGGTAAGAGCGTATGGGCCGATACGACCACCTGATCCTTTTTTACCCCATCCTAATTCTGAAGGAATATAGAACTTGAAACGGCTTCCAACAGACATAAGTTGAAGGCCTTCAGTGTAGCCTTCAATGGTTTCGTCGAGTTTGAATTCTAGCGGTGTTGCATCCTTATAGGTGTCATCCAGCATTTTTCCACCTAATAACATAGCTCGTTGATGTACTTTAACTTTGTTTTCAATGCTCGGTTTTGGTCCTTGGCAATCTTTGATGATTTCGTATTGCAAACCTGAAGCAGTTTCAAAGGTACCAGGTTTATTTTTGTTCTGTAGTAGAAATTCTTCAGCGTTCTTGCGGTTCTGTCCTGCCGAACCACTATTTTGTTTTTTACCTTTTCCTCTTGCCATTGTAATAAAAATTGGCGTAAAGATAATATCTTTTCACTTTTGCATGCTGAACTATTGCTGGATGAAAATTATTATCTTCCCGAAAATTTCAAAAAATGAATGTTTACCTTATTAAAAGCTATTTCTGGTATTTGCTAAAATCACGTTTCCGCAAAGGGTACGGAATACATAGTCCATTTGTATTTGACTTGGTGCGCGAATTAGTGTATTGTAAACATTCGTTTTATGCCTATGAAAAGATAGCTTTATTTCGCCGAAAATTAATGCGAAGTAAACAGGTGCTTACGATGTCAGATTATGGTGCTGGTAGCTCTACCTTCAAAACGAAGAAACGTAATGTTTCTGAATTAGTTAGTAAAACATCGGTTACAAAAAAATATGGTGAACTGCTTTTTCGCTTAGTTAACCATTTCAATCCAGATACTGTTTTAGAGTTAGGTACCTCAATAGGTATGAGTACGGCTTATTTAGCTTTAAGTAATACTAAGCGAAAGGTATATTCCATTGAAGCTTGTGATGAAATGGCTCAAAAGGCAAAAGAGGGTTTGCAAAATCTAGGCTGTAATAACGTGAACCAGATTATTGGGCAGTTTTGTGATGTGTTGCCTGATCTACTTGGAGAAATAAAAACGTTGGATTTTGTTTTCTTCGATGGGCATCATCAAAAACAAGCAACGCTTGATTATTTTCATATGTGTTTATTGAAGGTTAGTAACGATAGTGTATTTGTATTTGATGACATACATTGGTCGAAGGGAATGGATGAGGCTTGGAACATTATATGTGAGAATCCTGCTGTCACCGTCTCCATGGATTTATTTCAGTTTGGTATCGTTTTTTTTCGCAAGGAATGTCAAAAACAGCATTTTATTGTGAAATATTAATTGCTGACAAAGCAGTATTATTTTATCCACGTAAAAAGGTATATTTGGTTTTTAAAACTTAAGAAATGCAAAACCTAGTCATTGAAATTGATAAGATAACGAAATTCTATCATGTTGGAACCGAAACTGTGAAGGCGCTTCAGGGTGTTTCTCTTTCTATTAAGAGGGGGGAATATGTAGCTATTATGGGACCATCAGGTTCGGGTAAATCTACTTTGATGAACATGATTGGGGCTCTGGATACACCAACTGGCGGTCGATATGTCTTGAATGGAACCGATGTTAGTCGTTTGAGCGATGATAGTTTGGCGGAAATCAGAAATAAGGAGATTGGTTTTGTTTTCCAAACCTTTAATTTATTGCCGCGATATACTGCTCTGGAGAATGCAATGTTGCCTCTTATTTATGCAGGTTTGCCAAAGAATGAACGCATTAAGTTGGGTAAGGAAGTGATGGAGAAAGTTGCTTTAACTGATAGGATGGAGCATCGCCCCAATGAAATGTCAGGGGGACAAAGGCAGCGTGTTGCTGTAGCGCGTGCGCTGGTTAATAACCCTTCTATTATTCTTGCTGATGAGCCTACAGGTAATCTTGATTCGAAAACGTCTGTTGATATAATGCGTTTGTTTAATCAGATACATCAATCTGGCAATACCATTATATTGGTAACGCATGAGGAGGAGATTGCGCAGCATGCACATCGAATCATTCGCCTACGTGATGGTTTGATTGAATCTGATACCATGAATGAGAAGATAACGATATCCAATTAATTTTTTGTTGAATTATACTTTTATGAGTAAGTCATTATAAAGGTGTATTAATAACCAGAAATTAACTTGCTTATTCACTTTTAATATTTAGCCATTTGTCAAAGTATGATCATAAAAATGAAATTCCACGATAATCGAAGTTGGAGGAATGGATTTTTTTTTTATATTCGCAGATAAGTAAAAGAGAAAGTAACACAATATTATTAATGTTAAATTGAGTTGTTATGTATTGGACACTCGAATTAGCCTCTAAGTTAGAAGATGCACCTTGGCCAGCGTCAAAAGATGAATTAATCGATTTTGCGATTCGTTCAGGTGCGCCACTTGAAGTGATTGAAAATCTTCAAGAAATAGAGGATGAAGGAGAAGTTTTTGAAAGTATAGAGGATATTTGGCCAGATTATCCAAGTAAGGAAGATTTTTTCTTCAACGAAGATGAGTATTAAAAAAGAGAGCTAAAAAAAGGGGTGTATACCCCTTTTTTTATTGTCCTTCTTCTTCGTCGTCACCAAATTTATAATCGTCATAAACTTTGGTGAGTTCCTTTAATTCCGGCAAATCTACTTTTTTGAAAATATCGAGTTTTGATTTAGGCCGTATGGATTCTAGCCAAATAAACCCTTGCAACCTAACATCTTCGGTTGGTAATATATAAGGTGGGTTTAAATTACCATTCGGATCAATTCGCATTTTTATACCAGATATTTGTCTGTTATTTAGCGATATGGTCAGATTACTACTCTCTGCTCTATTAACGCCTATAACTAAGTTTTTATCCTTTGGGTAATAAATTGTTTGTCCATTTCCATCAACATCAATTTTATATAGCTCATTGTCGCGAATGTAGCCAGTCATGTTGCGTCCTTTTATTTGATTAAACAGCAAGCTGTCTTCGGGGCTAACAATGAAAGCTGAATTGATCAATTCAGCCTTATCCATGGTTTGATTTTTAGTGTAAAGTTTTATGGTTTGGGCGGTCATCTGATTGTTCTGTGCCCAAAGAATTGGTGTGTTGTAAAAGGTGTTTGTCGAATCTCTGAAATCATATATCATCGAATCGCATCGACCTTGCATGTCTTTTCGAAAGAATTTTACATTGTAATATGCCTTCATCATTTTGCTGTTTTCCTCGGGTAGAGGAATAGCCTGTAAGGTGTCGGCATGCATAAACATCGTATCTCGTTGATAAATCTGTAGCAACTGAGCACTGTCTGTGGCTAACGCATATTCGGTAAGTTCGTTATAATAACCATAGTTCCCCTTTATAATAATGTGGTTTGTGGTGTCGTGAAGTTCAAAATTATTAAAGGCTTCTCCTAAACCATTATTACGGTCGTAGTAGATAGTATCACCTTTTAAAAGTTGTTCGGTACCTTGGATATAACTTTTTTGTTTCAGCTTTGCTTTATCATGCATTGTGTCGTAGTAGCCATCTTCACTATAAATGATATTGTCATCGCTTATAATAAATGTTGGACCCAAAATACTCGCAACTTCGGTAACAGTATGGTATTTTAAAGTATCAGAAAAAATGGTGTATTTGGGGTTTGTAACAACTACCGAATCTTTAAAATGCACCTCGCTTAAATCGGGGTAATAATAACCGAGATCACTTATTAGGTTATTGTCGCCACTTAGTACCTCACCACCATTAAAGTAATATCCAAAGTTGTTGACTCTATCAAAATCTAAGAATTCAGTTAAAATGGTGATGTCTTGTTTTTCGATTTTAACATTATCACGTACTTTTGCCATTCCAATTGAGCCGATGTAATTAAGGTAGTCACCATATAAATGGATGGAATCGTTTTGAATGATGTGTATATTGTTATAGGCTTCCACATAACTTGAATCACCAAATACATATGCGCTGTCGCAATACATGATTGTATTTTCATGAATAAGTTCAACGTTACCTATAAGTAGTTTAATGTTATCACCAACACTTTCATCTTGCTTAAGCTTATCAGAATGCTTAATTGTAATACTCGCTTTTTGTTTTTTCGAGTCTGATGATGTCTGTGCTTGACATGTTAGGGATAATATAAGTAGTATGAAAGCTAATCTGATTGCCATCCTTTGTTTATTGCGTTGTTATTGATGCAAAGGTGCTAAAAATTCCGCTTTATTTAAAGTTGGTAGATGATGCCATTTATATAAGTAATGTTAATAGTGAGCTCTTAAAATATTTTCAAGTCCTAACCCCCACGTATCCAGTCCCTAAAAACACCTTCAAAAACTTTCTTCAAAAAACCTTTCAAAGTAATTTGGACTTGTCAAAAACAATCCGTTATTTTGCACCCGCTTTGAGAGAAACACATGGTTGATTAAGGAGCACAGAGGCAGCAAGGGCTGCTGAAAAGGACTAACATTTTGGAATGATTTTTCGGATTGAAGAAAAGGGTTTGAGATGATTTTAGCACTCAAAAATAAACTTCAAAAAAAGCTGAAAAAACATTTGGAAAGGACGGATAAAAGTTCTTACCTTTGTCGCCGCTTCCCGCGAT
>JAFMVD010000086.1 GCA_025499625.1 Carboxylicivirga fragile
GTAACTCCCATTGAATATGAATTAAATTATTACCAAGTTTTAATTGCGGCTTAAGGTCTTAAAAAAACGTCCGGTTTTTATTTGTAATTCCATTATTCAAACATTTGAAAAAACCATTGCCAATTATTTAAAGACAGAACAACAAAACACTTCCATTTCGACAATTCGTATTGTGCAATTGGTTTTACTGGCTTTGATTCTATTCTTTTCGTTAAGCATGGTATTGGGTAAACGATTTAAACAATTTTACTGGTATTATTTAATTCTTGTATTTATTGTAATGGGCATATGGCTCAAAAAAATGCTTTCGGTAGATGTCATTCACAATTGGCTAAGTAATGGCTTACCATGGCAAAGTAATTGGGAGTTGATAGCCATTCTTCTTCTATCACTTGCCATGTCCATTGCCGGGCATAAAAAATACTATTGCAATTACTTATGCCCAATGGGTGCCATCCAATTATTAGCCGCTAAGGTTTCTCCTTTCAATACAAGGAATATAAAACTAAAAATATCGGTACTGACTTTAAGGAATATCTACTTAAGCTTCATATGGTCAAGCCTTATTCTTGGCTTTGCACTGCCACTATCCAATATGGAACCATTTTTAGCTTTCTCCTTTAAAATGGCCTCGTGGCTAATGCTATTGGCAGGTATACTAATTGTAATCCTTTCCCTATTTTACAATCGTCCCTGGTGTCAACTTTGTCCAACGGGCTGTCTGCTCGACTCGGTTCCAAGTATTAAAAAAACTCGTAAATAATAGATCATGCAAAATAAAGCCACATTACTAAATATTCTCCTAGCTATCATTATTGTTGTTTTGGTATATCAGCTAAGTACTGGTAAAAGCGAAACACCAACTCCACCCAAAGTACACAGGGCTATCAATTATGAACGTGATTCTATTTCTTCAGAAAAAAAATCAATCGGCCCCAAAGGGCATATTCATCCAAAACCAGCAGTTGTAATAGGCTCATACGGTAAGGATGGCAAGCCGAATATTATGACCGCGGCATGGGCAGGTGTGGTTAATTCAGTGCCAATGAGCATAGGCGTTTCAATTCGACCATCGAGACTTAGTTACGAAAATATAATGGCTACGAAAGCTTTCACCATCAATGTGCCTTCTGCTCAATTTGTAGCACACATGGATTACGCTGGCAACATTTCGGGTTACGACGAGGATAAATTTCAAAAACTAGGCCTCACCGCTGTAAAAGGTGATTTTACAAATGCTCCCTATATCAAGGAATTTCCCATTGTGATAGAATGTGAAGTAACTGAAACCATTGATTTGGGATCGCATGTGCAATTTATTGGCAAAGTAATCGACACAAAAGTAGACCTCGCCTATATCGACGATGAGAATCAAATAGATATGTCGATGATCAATCCGATTATATATGGTGGGGAATACTATTATGGTTATGGGCAACGCTTAGGCAAACCTTGGGACATTGGCAAGCGATTTAAAGACGATGCTTACCCGACTTTCGAACCTAAACTTTATAACAATCCTACCCTTGCAACCATTCATAACCGAAAAAGCGTTCGTCATTTCACTTCTCAACAGGTAAACCAGCAACAACTCACTGAACTAGTTCGAGCTGGAATGGCTGCACCTACGGCTGTTAATAAACAGCCATGGGCATTTGTTGCCATAAATGAAAGAAGCAAGTTGGATGAGTTATCCGAGATTCTTCCCTACGCAAAAATGCTTAAACAGGCAACGGGAGCCATCGTTGTTTGCGGCGACATGTCACGCGCATTAGATGGTGTGGCTAAAGAATATTGGATTCAGGATTGCTCAGCTGCGACTCAAAACATATTACTAGCAGCCGAAAGCATGGGCTTAGGTGCTGTATGGACAGGTGTTCACCCCATTAGCGACAGAGAAGTTTTGGTAAAAAAAGTATTAAAACTTCCTGAGCACTTTACAGTATTAAATGTGATCCCGGTTGGCTACCCTACAGGTGAAGACCAACCAAAAGATAAATGGGATGAAAATAAATTACACTGGAACACGTATACAGAAATCCAATAGGTTTACGGCGTTCCTTGAGCTATTACACATACCATTTTTTCTTTTGTTGTATTTCCTGAGGGATAATGGCATTGAATCCATATGACATAAATGCCAGGCATTAGTTGTTGACCATTTTCGCCCAAGCCATCCCACACATAGAACCCTTCGGATGCCATCAGTTGGTTATTGATCAGGTATCTGATTTCGTTGCCCGATGCATCGTAAATGCGAATAGTTACGCTTCCTCCTGTTTCTTGGCTCTTGTAACGAAGCACCAATTGGTCATCAATGCCATCGCCATTGGGTGAAAATACATCACTGTCGAATTCAAAAATACTAGTTGGTGTTTTATCTTCAATTGCTTGTGAGTTATTGTACGATGGTGTCGCATAACCTATGTCCGAAGCAGCTGAATGCCAGTTCTGCATATCCATTGATGATTGACTAAGGGATAATCGCTCCAGAGAAACACCTTCACTATCTTTTATTAAATCAAAATGCATTTTATCCTCGTATGCCATTTGGTCAATGATGATTCCGTATTTATCACAAAGTACCACAGATCCTTCATCATCGGGCATCGACGGCATCTTTTTTACATTCAAGAAGAAATTCGGATTTTCACATTGATACTGAGCCTGGATAAGCAAACTATCTTCACTCAAGACCAAATAATCATGTGGAAAGAGTAGGCGGTTTTTATCGCATACCTCAAACAATTGTTTGATTGTTCCTTCATCAGATAATTGAGCTAAATACAAGTCTGAAATATTAATAGTTTTTGAAGAAACATTTACCAATTCAATGAAGTCTACACCATCAGGATGGGGATTAAATAAGACTTCATTAATAAGCACATCTCCAAGTTCCAGACTATCTGTTGTTCTGAATTTAAGAGGGTATTCTATTATTAAATCATTGTCTGCCCAATCGCTTAAACTATTTAAATGAAGCTCATATAACGTACCGTCATTCAGAGTCTGGCCTAAATCAAATGTAATACTCGAATAAAAAACACTGTCAATCAATTCAACTTTTGCTCCATCTAAGTCTGGTATTATTTCATACGACCAGGTTTCAGAATTTAGATGCATTGTTTCATTAAAAACAACACAAAAGGCAGTATCGGAAAGTAACTCCAGGTATTGAACAATTGGTCTATCTTCATCAATATTCTTAGCTTTCACCGAATTTTCTTTTCCAGGTGTACCTCCAGCCAAATCAAGACTATACATGTAATTTTCAAAATGCCCAGAGAGATTATTAATATCAACGCGTTCAATGGACCAGCCTCCATCCTGTTTAAAAGTTTCCCCATTCACTTTATCAGGGTCACACAAATAGGCATCAATTACCATTCTATCGCTATCCCGAAGTACAAGCTTAAAACCGTCGTTACCAAGAGTGGGCCATTTAGCTACAGAAACGGTTTCTGTTGGCCATAAGGCTTCGGCATTCTCAGGCACTAAAACACAATAGTCTCTAGCCTTTAATATAGTTTGCGGCAAAACAGTTGACTTCTGATTTACTTCAAGAATACAATGCTTCAGGTCAATATCGAAATCAGAACGATTGTACAATTCGATATATTCATGTTCCGGCAAATCCAAAGCAGGAGAAGGATCAACCATCAACTCATTAAACACAAGGTCGTATCGCTTAGTTTGGTAGAAGAATATTTCATGCTCAAATGCATGAATGGTATCTCCCCGATCATCCTTTAAATTGGATAAATGCAATTGATAACTTTGACCATCAGCTAAAGTATTTTTCAATTCCAGAACGTGGTTTTGTTCATCCTCTGAAATAGCTATCTCAGCATAAATCAATGCATCGTCATTAAGAAGAATAGATGCCGCTTCCCAATTTAACAAAGGAATAGGCCGCGTAAAGTTAAAGACTAAATGCTGCAGATCTATTAATTTGGCTGATTCAATACTTACACGTTTATATTCAAAATATCGCTCCGATGGAGAGATGTTATTTCCTGCTAAATCGCCAAAGCCGGAAATGGTTAATGTATCAAGCTTGATATCATTCAGCCCAGGATTATAATGTAAGAGAAGTGAATGATTATCGGAATCGTATTCATATGAAGCAGGACTACGTTTAAGCTGTTTCAAATAAAAATCTTCATTCTGAATCGAATTGACATCTAAAGTCTCGTTAAATTTCAATAAAATAGTCTCGCCATTTAACAGATCAAAATGTGTTAATTCCGGAGCTACATCGTCAACAAAAGGCTCACCAATAACTACTATATCATCAAAGAAGAATTTATCCTTTCGGGTTTTAGTGTATTGGCAATAAATGCCAAAAGCAATGGATGCAAAGCTTGTTTTGTACTCCTGTCCTTTTATTTCCTGCCAAGTACTACCCTTATTATATCGTAATGTCCAGTTATCTGCGTTTCGTCTTACCTCCATCTGAACTTCATTACTTGAAACATCCAATAAATCTTCTGAGCTACGAGCCAATTCAAAGGTTTCTCCATTTTCGACAGCCATTAAATCAATACGATCGCCACTACTTCCCAAATCCAAATAAATGGCATTCTCAAGCAAATCAAGGTTTTCATTATCCATTGCCAAATATACCCGTGCATAATTACTCGACGAAGGATTAAACTCCATCAGAAAAGAAAAACTCCAGCTTGCTTCTTCTACTACTTCACACGGCACATATAAGAAGGCTGATCCGGCGCCCTGACCATTTAATTGAAGTCGAAAATCGTTGCTTACGCTAAAACTATCAATTTCACCAAACCACCTCGGATTGTTAAGTATTTCACCATCGGTAAACGATTCGTTGAATTGTGCCAGTAATGTAGTGGGACAGAGTAATAAAAGTGTAAAAAAGCGCAACATGGAATAAGGGTTTATTACATTTATTTCTATTTTTGCATTAATATGTAAGTACAGCACATCCATCAACAACACCCAGCTGTACACATTACTAAATTTAATTAAAAAATCACAAGAATGAAAGTCGCGATTGTTGGAGCCAGCGGAGCAGTTGGTCAAGAGTTTTTAAAGGTATTGGAAGAAAGAGACTTCCCGATGGATGAATTGGTATTGTTCGGTTCGGCCCGTAGTGCAGGAAAAACCTACCAATTTAAAGGTAAAACATTGACCGTAAAAGAGCTTAAACACAACGACGATTTTAAAGATATTGATATTGCCATGACATCGGCCGGTGGTGGAACGTCTAAAGAATTTGCAGAAACCATTACCAAGCACGGAACCATCATGATTGATAATTCAAGTGCTTTTCGCATGGAAGATGATGTGCCATTGGTAGTGCCTGAGGTAAATGCTGATGATTGTAAAAATGCACCTCGCAACATCATTGCCAATCCTAATTGCACAACTATACAAATGGTGGTCGCTTTAAAAGCTATTGAAGAATTATCACACATCAAACAAGTGCATGTGTCAACTTACCAATCGGCAAGTGGTGCTGGAGCTAGTGGTATGGCAGAATTGGAAGCGCAGATCAAACAAATTGCAGAAGGTAAAGAAGTGGACGTACAAGCTTTTGCTTATCAGTTAATGTTGAATCTTATTCCTCAGGTGGATGTATTTACCGATAACGGTTATACCAAAGAGGAAATGAAGATGTATAACGAGACGCAAAAAATAATGCACAGCGATGTTAAAGTGAGTGCAACTTGTGTTCGCGTTCCTGTTTTACGTGCTCACTCTGAAGCTATCTGGATTGAAACAGAACGCCCTGTTAGTCCGGGAGAAGCTACGGCAGCTTTTGCTAAGGCAGATGGTGTTGTTTTAATGGATGAACCAAAAGAACAAACCTATCCAATGCCACTATTTCTAGCTGGTAAGGACGAGGTTTTCGTTGGTAGAATAAGGAAAGATTTGGCCAATCCTAATGGACTTACTTTTTGGTGTGTATCGGATCAGATTAAAAAAGGCGCTGCCTTAAATGCTGTGCAGATTGCTGAACACATGATTAAAGATGGTTTAATTAAGTAAACAGTCCGTAAGTCCTTAGTCAGAAGTTTTGTGAACACTTACAACTTCTGCTTCCCCCTGATGGCTATCGGGGCAGTAATTAAATAAAATTTAAACTCCTGCTACAAGCGGGAGTTTTTTATTTCTTTTTCTTTTTTTGGAGAGGATTAACCTTATATATCTGCGTTTTTTGCTTCTTCCCCTTCAAAACCGTATCGTCCTTTATTTCCGTGAATTTAAACTCTTCCTTGTTCTTAAGCGATTCGTAGAGTACTCCCGAAATAAGTAAGTTTTGCTTGTGAACATTACACATGGATTCAATTCGTGCCGTTGTATTGAGGGTATCACCGTTATAAGAAATATCACGCTTAAAACGCCCTACCTGCAGTACCATAATCTCACCAATGTGTAAACCCGCTTTAAATTCAGGCACCAAACCATAGCGCATATCGTAAAACAGGCGCTTGCGATGTATGGCATTCTGAAAGGCATAGAAGGCCTTCAAACAATTGTTATTTCGTAGGCCACGTTTTAGATCCCAAGAAATGATGGCACCGTCACCTAAATATTGATAAATAGCTCCATGGTAATTCTCAACAATGGCCAACTCATTAAATACATCCTGTACAATAAAACTAAAACGCTTGTGCCCCAGCTTTTCAGCTATACTCACCGACGATTTCATATCAATAAACATGAATATCCTCTTCTCAACACGTGGTTTATTCATGGTGCCAATTATCCATTGAAAAAAGTTAGTAACACCAATTTTACGAAATACCCCCCGGAATAAACTATTTAATAAACACGATACATAAAACCACACAATAAATCGAGAATAAGCCAGTGTTATTTCAGGCATGCGCTTGTAGTAGATCTGATAATCTAATAACTCTTGTGCTTTTACTCCCCTATTGGCAGATAAAAACACAATTAAGTAGCCCAGCAGCAAATACATTAAAAAGCGCAGTAAAACCATGAAACGAATAGGCGAATAGCGCATCAGTTTATCGGAGAACAGCATGTCGAAAAAGGTGAAAATAATGGCCAGGTTAACACCTAATAATACGGCGTTGCCATATACATCATCTTTTAATAAGATGCTAAAATAATTGATATAAAGACTTTCGTTGCCCGAAAGGAAAACGTAAAACGATAATGATATCAGCCAGAAGAAAAGGTGATAAAAAAACGTTCGAAAAAAATTAAGAAAGCGTATTTTAAGTTTGTCGAGTAAAAACATTTTATGTGTTAATTATAGCATGCTGCCATGTTGTTTACCTCGATATTACGTTTTTGTTTCGCTATTTACAATGAATATTAACTACTCCACTTCACCCTCTTGATTGTATGAATTATACAAGTAATCATTAAATGGAAAACGTTGCGCATGAATCTCTTTTACCGTTCCGTAAATAAGCTTTTTGAACTCAACAAAGTTAACCTTGTTCAAGGCAGAAATAAAAATACAATCACCTTGTTTGCCCATCCAGGTATCTTTTAAATCTTCAAGTGAGAAATTTGCCTTGGTTTTCGGACTTAAGTCATCTTCGTCCTTTGGTACAAACGAGTAGGCATCCACCTTATTAAATACTAAAACAGTAGGTTTCTCACGCTTATCAATTTCATTGAGGGTTTTGGTAACCACCTCTATTTGTTGTTCAAAACCTGGATGCGAAACATCCACTACATGCAATAAGACATCGGCCTCACGCACCTCATCCAAAGTAGACTTAAATGATTCAACCAGGTGATGTGGTAACTTACGAATAAAACCAACGGTATCAGCTAATAAGAAAGGTACATTATCTACCACCACTTTACGAACGGTTGTATCGAGTGTAGCGAATAATTTGTTCTCAGCGAAAACTTCTGACTTACTTAACACATTCATCAAAGTACTCTTGCCCACATTAGTGTATCCAACCAAAGCCACACGAACAAGTTTGCCTCGGTTCTGACGCTGCGTTGCCATCTGTTTGTCAATCTTCTTCAGATCAACCTTTAGCTTGGCAATTTTATCTCGAATAATACGACGATCCGTTTCAATCTCCTTTTCACCAGGTCCACGCATACCGATACCTCCACGCTGACGCTCAAGGTGAGTCCACATGCGAGTTAATCGTGGTAACAAGTATTGATACTGAGCCAACTCTACTTGTGTCTTAGCATGAGCTGTTTGTGCACGACGCGCAAAAATATCCAGAATCAAATTCGTACGATCCAGCACCAACACCTTTAATTCGCGTTCAAGATTACGCAACTGCGAAGGCGATAACTCATCATCAAAAATAATGGTCTGCACTTCGTGAACTTTCATATAGTCCACAATCTCGCGGAGCTTTCCACTACCAACAAAAGTTTTTGGATCGGGCATAGCCAACTTCTGAATGAATCGCGCAACCGGCTCTGCCCCTGCTGTCTCAGCCAAAAAAGCTAATTCGTCAAGATACTCTTCCACTTGTGCATCGCTCACATTTGGTGTTTTAACACTGACTAACACCACTTTTTCCAACTCCTTCTGAGATGATAGATTTTCAATCATTAACACATTTTTTTAGAGCCACAAATATAACTCATTTATAGGCAACAAAAAACCCCCGCCGAAGCGAGGGTTTTTTATATCGAAAATCGATTTTTACTACTGTAATACAAAGTTGATAGGCACAGTATAAGATACTTTTACGGCCTTACCTCTTTGTTTTCCTGGTTTCCATGCTGGCATTGAATTTACCACACGAATTGCTTCTTTATCTAGGTTTGGATCAACACCACGTGCAATTTTCACGTCCGTTACCTTACCTTTAGTATTCACAACAAACGATACATAAACACGTCCTTGAATACCATTTTCTTGAGCAATTACAGGATACTTTACCGAAGTCGCAATAAATTTACGCAATTCAGCTTCTCCACCTGGGAATTCAGGCATCTCTTCCACTATAAAGAATACAGGCGCATCATCCGCTTCTTCTTCATCCATGGCTAGATCCGAAAAGTCAACCTCCGTATCATCATCCATTTCAGTGTCCTCAATATCCAACTCCTCGTCCAACTCCACGTCATCCTCAACGATGTTTAATACATCAGCCACTTTTGGCGGTGGGGGTGGTGGGGGTGGTTTCACTTCTTCTTGCCTTGTAATAGGCATAATCTCCTCCTCTGCTTCAAGATCATCTACCATCTCAAATTGAGAAACGTCCATATCGGTCGTCGTCCACTCAAACGCAATCAACACAATTGCAAGCGTGACTACCAAACCAATCTGCATAAAGACATTCTTCTTGTTTTCAAGATCTGCCTTCGGCGACTTTTTTACTTCCATAATAGATCAAAGTTTTGTTGCCTAAAGATAGCTATAAATAAATAGTTTGTATTCCTTATTAAAGGAGCATCCTCCTTACTCAAATTTTTTGAGTGCATAAAAATAGAATTTTAAAATCAAATTCCATTCAAATTTCCATAGTTTTTATAGCCTATGTCAAGTAAGAATGTGCTAAAAAACTATAATAATGATATTTCTCAGCTTTCCCTTTGCGTGAAATTGTGTTGTTTGGATTAAAAAAACGTTTATATTTGCATCGCTTTAATGGAAATGTCCATTGTAAAGCATGTGATGGGGGATTAGCTTCCCGATTTTCCCGATAGCTATCGGGACGGGACAGGCAACTTCGCCAATCCAATCATATAATAATTCTTGGGGGATTAGCTCAGTTGGCTAGAGCGTTTGACTGGCAGTCAAAAGGTCAGCGGTTCGATTCCGCTATTCTCCACAATGAAAATAAAGGCGTTCGGGGGCTTCCACTCTGGGCGCTTTTTTT
>JAFMVD010000087.1 GCA_025499625.1 Carboxylicivirga fragile
AGTCAAAAAAGAATCTTTGAAACTTATAATTTGTAACTAACTTCAATATTTGTTACCCCTAAATCCCCTGAAGGGGACTTAAGCCTCCACTTTAGTAGAGGTTTGGAGGGGTAAAAATAAAGGTTAAGTTTTAATCTATAAGTTGTCTGGATTTTAAATTCTCTTTTGAAACAGCCTCCTATACCTGTCATCAATAAAAAAGCTATTTCCTATTAATGGCTCTGCAGAAAGTCACGTTATCACCATTCCACAAGTCTCCTGCCGGTAGGATATCTTCATGAAAACTTAAGCCAATAAAATTATGCTCCCTAAGTATTTTCCTTAAATCAATTTGAGAAAAGAAATGTGTCCAAAACCGATAGACAGAAATATTCTCCTGTGTATCAACCACAATGTGTTGATATAGAATAACCTTATTACTCTCGTAAATAAACGACTCAGAAAGCGCCAAATAAGGTTCATCTTTCCAAAACCCCTGATCTGCTGTCTCCCAGTTTTTAGGACTGATTTTATTTTCAATGTTTTTATCATTCAATACATCAAAAATAAAGGTCCCGTTCGGCTTCAAAAACCTTTTAACATTAATAAGAAGTTGTTCTCTTTCTTTTGGCAACAAGGGGCCAAAATCAGTAAAAATAAGAATCACTAAATCAAAAGAGTTTTCTTCTAAATCAAGGTTTAAATAGTCTTCTTTAAGGTATGTAATATCAAGTTTCTTTTCCCTGGCTTGATCTTTAGCATAGTTTATCGAATTCTCAGAAAAATCAACACCTGTAACTTTATGGCCTTCCTTTGCCAGGCGTTCAGAATAAAGGCCAGGACCACAACCTAAATCCAGGATATTAAGCTGCTTATTTTCACAACTCTCTAAAATCCATTTCACAGTACTGTTAATGGTTTCTGCTTTACGGCTACCTAAATCCAATTCCGCATTTAAATGCACATCAAGAAGTTGCTTTGAGATGTGTGTATCAGTCCACATAATAGCATTGCCCTTTTCATATAATTTTGGACGTACTGTATTGTTATGAATATCTAAAATTTTCATTTTTTATTTTTTGCATATAGAATAGTCAATTGCAGCAAGTGCAATCTATTCAGTATTTATTAAAAAGATATTAAAGTATAGAAAAGCTGTATCAACAATGCCTAATACTTTAGCAAAGTATTACATTGAAAACTTTTCAATTGTCTTCAGACTTGAAGACCTGTGGGTATGTCTACTAGGATATCATAACAATGCAAAAATACACAAAATATAATATTGACAAAATCTCCTAATACTACTTTTAGAGAGATTGGTTTTAAACAAAAGTTGAATCCCTTTAGGATTCATTATGCAAATTATTAATGAACCCCAGATTTCATCCGAGGCTAATCAAATTAAACCACATTCGTGGTTTTTTTATGGAAAGAACCCTAAAAGGATTTAGCTACTTTTTGCAAATTTCATACAAAAAAGGAGGGTGTCTAAAAGCATCCGTTCACTGAGTGCTTGCTGAGCTTGCCGAAGTATGTCGAAGTGATTATTAGTTGATAATCAGCATTAATAAAATTTCATCTCGACTTCCTTTCGACATGCTCAAGGGGCATCTCGATGAGCGAGCTTACTTTTTTGGACATCCTCCTCTCAATAAATATTTTCAAATCACCTATAAAATGGCATTAATCGAAATACCCAATGACCAATGACTCATGTCGAACTTAGCCGTTTCGGTATGTTCAAAGATTGGTTCTCCGTCAGGATCAATATCAACGATGTCGTGTATTTCCATATCTGGCTTACTAAACATGAAGCGGTTATATAGGCCAAAAGTAATGCGATCATTAACCTTATACCAATATTTCGACTAAAGAAATAGGCACCCTCAACACCGTTGGTAAAACCATTGGTAGTATTTCCAAATCATAATCTTTTACCACAGATACATTAAAATCTTCAAAGCATTATTTTAGAAAATTTCACCTTAACTATTGAACAGGTTTAATTGGAAATTGCTTCATGATTGCTTCAACAGCCTTGGGAATATTGCGTTCCCGAGCTTGGGGATTTTCATCAATTGTATTCTTACCAATACCTTCCCAAATCAACTTTTTTTCTTTAGCATCAAAAATATCAACTACTAAAGTTCCTTCATTATAATCATATTCATCAATCACAGTACTCGAGTGTCCCATGCCCCAGCCCCAGCCCGGACCATAACCATAGTAGCGCCCATAATAACCTCCATAACCACCCATATGTGTTGTGCTAGCAGTTTTTTGTGTTTTTTCCTTGACAACAATAAAAAGCGTTACAATTAAATCTCCACCACCTTCAACATACTCCAAATTACGTTTTGAAAATTCATTCCCAAATGCAGTTTCAATTCGTTTCTTATCAAAATCATTCATAAGCTGGTCACTTTCTTCTGCCCAACCATAATATTCAAAGGTTTCATATTGCGTAAAATCAACTGACGAATCCCAATCAGATGTAACTTGAAGTGTTGAACATGACACTAAAAGAAATCCTACTACCAGACTAATTAAAAACTCTTTTTTCATATTTTTTTGATTAAAAATTATTCAAAATAACTTCTTACTACAGTAAGTAAAAAAATAAAACTTCTCAATTGTTTTCTAAACGTTTAAGCTAATCTAATCTTAAACAAAATCCAACTACAAAAGGTAAAGAATTCTATTCTAATTTACATTGGGTTATACTCTGCTTTTTTTTACATCTCCAATTTATGTTCCGTTTTCTTGAATGCATTCAACAATATCTTCACAGAACATGAACATAAATTTATGATTATGAAAATTACAATATTCTAATGCATTTAAGTAATTTGCACGCTGCTTAAATTCTATTTAATAATTCAAACCATGAGAACAATACTAATATTACTATTTAGCATTTTCATATTCGCCACTACTAATGCGCAAAGCGATCCTGTCGTAGAAAAAATAATTAGCATAGGCCAAACTGATAATCAAACGATGGAACATTTAGATGTCCTTTGCAATCGTTTTGGAGGCCGATTGGTTGGATCGGATGCTTATGAAAACAGCGCCAACTGGGCAGCTAGTAAATTCAAAGAATGGGGTATGCAAGTCGAGCTCCAGGAAGCTGGTGAATTAGCTGTTGGTTTTAATCGTGGTCCATGGTTTGGACGTATGTTATCCGATAATGGCATGCACTTACATTTTGCAACACCCTCATACACATCGGGAACAAAAGGGGTGCAACGAGGTCATGTATTAATTGAACCTCATACGCAAGCCGAATTTGATCGCATGAAAGGTCGATTAAAAGGAGCATGGGTGCTCGTTTCGGGCGAGAATAAAGGTTGGCCAATCGACTACACCAACAAATCGCAAGCGCTACGTGACTCTATCAAAAAAGAAAACGAGAAGATTAATATTAAGAACAATGAGATAAGAAGAGAAAATTGGCAAAATCGAAATTCGGTTCAAAAAGAACTTTTACCACTTATCGAAGAGCCAGGTCTATTCTATAAAGAGATGCGCGAAGCTGGAATCTTGGGTATCATCCAATCGTCGCCTACACCCATTCGTGTTTTATACGATAGAAAGAATATTAATGATATGACTTTCGAGACTCTACCAACCATTCCCGACATTAAGCTTGATGAACATCAGTATAGTACCATCAAGCAAATGGTAGAAGAAAGACGGTATTTTCAGCTTGAATTTGACATTCGCAACTATTTTAAAATGGGACCTGTCAAATATCACAATGTGATTGGTATTATTCCTGGCACAGAATTTCCTGATGAATATGTGATGATGGGCGGACATTTGGATGCTTTTGATGTGGCCAGTGGTGGTGTAGATAACGGGTCAGGCGTTTCAGCTAGCATGGAAGCTGCAAGGATGATCATGCAATCGGGAGCCAAACCTAAACGCACCATTTTAGTGGCCCTATTTGCAGCCGAAGAATTTGGACTATTAGGTTCGAAAGCATGGATTAGAGACAACAAGGATAAGTTGGATAAATTATCGAACATGATTAACAGAGATGGTGGACCAACCGCCCCAGTTGGCATTAGTGTTCCCAAGGAAATGCGAGCTGATTTTGAATCCATCTGTGCTTCAATAAATGATATCAACCCCCACTTTCCTTTTGTGATAAGCGAACGTGCACCTCGTGAAAAACCTAAAAAAGCATGGGGAACTGACAGTGGTCCGTTTGCCGTAGAAGGCGTTCCAACTATTGGATTTAAAATAGCAGACCCTAAAGGATATGATTTCAGCTATGGTGAAATATGGCATACCGAAAGAGACATGTACAATAAAAGCATTGCCGAATATCAAGAACATGCGGCAACGGTTACGGCTGTAGTTATTTATGGCATTGCCAATTTAGATCACTTGCTTACTCGTGAAGGATACTACATTGAAAAACCTGTGAAAGCAGGTAAGAAATCAAAGAAGAAGCGATAAGGTTTTTAAGTTCATTATTTGATAGTGTACTGAAAAAAACAAACACAGAGACGCAAAGGCACAGAGAAATACTATAAAGCATTATTGCCTTTGGATACTCAGTACATGCAATATAAAACGAGTAAATACTTTATTGATCTCTGCAATTTAAATAAGTAGAGGTCAATAACGTATTTTATCCGCATTATCCTTCCACATATTAAATGCATTAATCGCATTATCATCTTCGACCTTTATGAAAGGGATCTGTCTACTTTCGTAAGCTTTCCCAATCTCATCGTAAATGAATTGATCGTCGAAACCAATTGAAGCAGCATCTTTTTTTGTATTGGCGTAGTATATCCGTTCAATTCGCGACCAGTATATGGCACCCAAACACATGGGACATGGTTCGCACGATGTATAGATTTGGCAACCAGCCAAATCAAATGATTTTACATTTTTACATGCATCACGAATGGCATTTACCTCAGCATGGGCTGTCGGATCATTTAAGCGCGTAACCCCATTAACTCCTTGGCCAATAATATTACCATGCTTTACAACCACAGCACCAAAAGGGCCGCCACCTTCCTCAACATTCTTCTGCGATAATTCTATCGCCTTTCTCATAAAGTCTCTATGACGATCTTCCATCACTCAAGGTATTTTAACAAGTTTTCAAGTTAATGCTTTTCACAGAAAATTGCACCACCACCATCTTTAAACAAGGATAGTACTCGTATATAAATCAATAATAATCGCTTTTACATAGCATTTCACATTTTGAGTTCACTTTTAATAAGTAATATTGGTATATCTCAAATAATTAGATTACTTTTGCGGCCGATTATTATCCGATCAGAAAGGTTGGAATTATCTGTTTCATCATAATTGGGGTGGGATCTGATTATGGAGAAGGGGATTTTTTTTGCCTTGCAAACTGTTATAATTAATAAAGTAAATTAAATGGATACGTTAAGTTACAAAACGATTTCTGCTAATAAAGCAACTGCCAACAAAGAATGGGTTATTGTTGATGCAGCTGACATGGTGGTAGGTCGTATGGCTTCGAAAGTAGCCAAATTGTTAAGAGGAAAGTACAAACCTAGTTTTACTCCTCACGTAGATTGTGGAGATAATGTAATTATTATCAACGCAGAAAAAGTTATTCTGACTGGTCAAAAATGGGATCAGCGCAAATTCTTCTACCACAGTGGTTATCCAGGTGGACGTAAAGATGTTACTCCAGCGATGTTGTTCGCGAAGAAACCTGAAAGACTTGTTGAAAGAGCGATTAAAGGTATGTTACCTAAAAATCGTCTTGGACGTCAGCAATTCAGAAATCTATACGTATATACTGGTTCTGAGCACGGTCACGAAGCTCAACAACCTAAAGTAATTGATATTAACGCCATTAAATAAGCACTATGGAAGTTATTAATGCCATTGGTAGAAGAAAAGAGGCAGTTGCTCGTATCTATATGAGTGAAGGAAAAGGACAGATCACTATTAACAAACGCGATCTTTCAAACTATTTCCCTGCTGCTACATTACAATACATTGTAAAACAACCTTTAAATGTAATTGGTGTTGTCGATAATTACGACATCAAAATCAACCTAAACGGTGGTGGAATTAAAGGTCAAGCAGAAGCAGTACGTTTAGCTATTTCACGTGCGCTTGTAAAAATCGACGAAGAAAACAAACCTGCTTTAAAAGCGGAAGGTTTCATGACACGTGACTCTAGAGTCGTTGAGCGTAAGAAGCCAGGTCGTCCTAAAGCTCGTAAGAGATTCCAGTTCTCTAAACGTTAATATTTGTCTGGTATGTTTAGTATCTAAATCGTTGAGACTCCTTCTAGACTTTAGACTAATAGAAAAAAAAGACACATAGACATAAATTGAGAAATCAATCTAAGAATCTAAAAGTCTATTATCTATAATTCTAAAAGAAGAACTACTTAATGATTGATTTAAACAGAACGTAAACAACTTAAAAAAAGAATTAAAATGCCTAGAGTAAATTTCGAGGAATTATTAGAAGCCGGAGTACATTTCGGTCACTTAAAAAGAAAGTGGAACCCAGCTATGTCACCATACATCTTTATGGAGCGTAACGGAATTCACATTCTTGATTTACACAAAACAGCTGTTAAAATCGACGAAGCCGCTGAAGCACTTAAACAGATTGCAAAATCAGGTCGGAAAGTGTTATTCGTAGCAACGAAGAAACAAGCTAAAGAAATCATTGCTGATAAAATTGGTAGCATAAACATGCCTTACGTTGTAGAGCGTTGGCCTGGTGGAATGTTAACTAACTTCCCTACTATTCGTAAAGCAGTGAAGAAAATGACTTCTATTGACAAATTAATGGTTGATCCTTCGTGGAAAAACTTGTCAAAAAGAGAAAGACTTCAAATTACCCGTCAGCGTGCAAAACTTGACAAAACATTAGGTAGTATTGCTGATTTGACTCGTCTTCCTGCAGCTATGTTCGTTATTGACGTAATGAAAGAGCACATTGCAGTAAAAGAAGCCATTCGCTTGAACATCCCTGTTTTCGGTATTGTTGATACTAACTCAGATCCAGCACCAATCGATTTTGTTATCCCAGCTAATGATGACGCCACAAAATCTATTGAGCTTATTACTGATGTAATGGTAAAAGCAATGCAAGAAGGTTTGACTGAACGTAAAGCTGAAAAAGATAGCGATGGTTCGAAAGAAAAAAGAACTACTCGTAGTAAAAAGGCAGAGCCTGCAAAGGCAAAAGCTAAAAAAGAAGAAAAGGTAGTTGAAAAAGCACCAGAAGCTCCAAAGGCAGAAGAGGCAGCTCCAGAGGCTCCTAAAGCGCCAGAAGCATCTAGCGAAGAAACTACAAAAGAGTAATTCTATTTTTTAAAAATCTTTAAAAAGAAAATATCATGGCTATCACTGCTGCTGACGTAAGCAAATTAAGAAAGAGTACCGGTGCCGGTATGATGGATTGTAAAAAAGCTTTAACAGAGGCTGAAGGAGATTTCGACAAAGCAGTTGAAATCATCCGTAAAAAAGGTCAAGCAATTGCTAACAAACGTGCCGACAGAGAAGCAACTGAAGGTGTTGTATTAGCAAAAGTATCTGCTGATGCTAAAACAGGTATTATGATTGTGTTGAACTGCGAAACTGACTTCGTTGCAAAGAACGAAAGTTACGTTGATTTCGCTACTTCAATTCTTGATGCCGCTTTAGCTGCTGATGCTGCCGATCTTGATGCTGTTAAAGCATTAGATATGAACGGGCAAACTGTTCAAGATTTAGTAACTGAGCAAACAGGTGTAATTGGTGAGAAATTAGATTTATCTCATTTCGATAAAGTATCTGCTGAAAAAGTAGTTGCTTACATTCACCCTGGTAACAAATTAGCTACATTGGTTGGATTCAACCAAGCTGATTTTGATGAGCAAGTTGGTAAAGATGTTGCGATGCAAGCTGCTGCTATGGCTCCAGTTGCTCTTGACGAAAACAGCGTTCCTGCTGACGTGAAAGAGAAAGAGTTGGAGATTGGTAAGGAAATGGCTCGTAACGAAGGTAAACCAGAAGCAATGTTGGAAAAGATTGCAATGGGTCGTTTGAACAAATTCTTCAAAGAAAGTACTTTAATGAACCAAGCGTTTGTGAAAGACAATAAAGTGTCGATTAAGCAATACCTTGATAATTCAAATAAAGGATTAGCTGCTGTAGATTTCAAGCGTTTTACTTTAAATGCTTAATAATATATTTTAGCATATATATGAAAGGGACTCAATTTTGAGTCCCTTTTTTTTGTTTTAAACATTTTGACAGATAAAACACACTATAGTATTTGCAGCTTATTATTCGTCTTGATACTTTTGTCTTTATACTTGATACTTTAAAAATGAAATACAAAAGAGTACTACTAAAACTAAGCGGTGAATCATTAATGGGTGAACAAGGTTACGGAATTGACCCTGAACGCTTAAATGATTATGCCCAGCAGATAAAAGAAGCCGTTGAATTAGGCGTACAAGTAGGCATTGTAATTGGGGGTGGAAATATTTTCCGTGGTTTAAGTGGAGCTTCAAAAGGTTTTGACCGTTACAAGGGCGACCAAATGGGCATGTTAGCAACTGTAATTAATGGTCTGGCTTTACAATCCGCTTTACTTGCTATGGACGTTAAAACACGCGTATTAACCGCCATTCGTATGGAGCCAGTTGGCGAATACTACGACAAACCCAAAGCAGTTGCTGCCCTAGAACAGGGCGAAGTGGTAATTCTATCAGGTGGTACAGGTAATCCTTATTTCACAACAGATACTGGTTCATCTTTACGTGGCATCGAAATTGAAGCCGATGTAATGCTTAAGGGGACTAGAGTTGATGGGATTTATACTGCCGATCCTGAAAAAGATCCTTCTGCTACAAAATTTGATGAGATAACCTTTGATGAGATCTACAACAAAGGGCTTAAAATAATGGACTTAACCGCCACTACCATGTGCAAGGAAAACGACCTCAACATCGTTGTTTTTGACATGGACACTAAAGGTAACCTAATCAAAGTATTAAAAGGTGAAAATATTGGTACTTTAGTTAAGAACTAGTTACTCTTAATACTGAAAGGCAAAAGCACAGATCATTTTTTGGTCTGTGCTTTTTTACAAAATATCATGTCTTTTTTTAGCATCCTCTTAACAGTTTTGATATTGTGCGAGCCGAAACTAAGCTCTACTTTTGACGACGAAACAGAAATGCACAAATACCTAACATGAAGCGAAGTAATAGTATATTAACTTATCTGACAATTGCCTTGTTGCTTTTAGCGGTGGCCATACGAGGAGGCGCCTCATTCGACTGGTTATTTTCTTCAGATGAACCCGTTTACACATTAACTGATATTCAGAAATTACATCCCAGCGCTTCTACCTATAAAACGCAGGCTGATGGCAGCACTATTATTTTTGATTCAAACAATAAAATAATAGGTAATGCACTTATATCAGATGAATTGGATGCACATCATCAAGGCTATGCCGGTGATGTTCCCTTGCTAATCGGATTCAATAAAAATGACAACTCCATAATTAGCACCCTGCTTCTCAGCAACAATGAAACGGGCGAATTTCTGCATCATGTTGAAGATACCAAATTACTTGAATCGTGGAATGGCCAGAAAATAGATACATGCCTACTTCATCATAAGCTTGATGCCATAAGTGGAGCTACAAAAACCAGCAACGCCATTATGGAGTTGCTAAATTTACACGGACGATTTTTTAGAGATATTAAGACCAAAATAATATCTTAGAAAAATGAGTACACAGAAAAAGTATTACAGT
>JAFMVD010000088.1 GCA_025499625.1 Carboxylicivirga fragile
TGTAACTCCCATTGAATATGAATTAAATTATTACCAAGTTTTAATTGCGGCTTAAGGTCTTAAAAAAACGTCCGGTTTTTATTTGTAATTCCAACCCTTATCCACTTATAAAAACATTGTCAATATTTGCTTTTTTATTGGCTGAAGGTGTTCTCGTAAAAACTTTAGAGCTTTCCCCATTTGAGCTTCAACTGTTTTGGGCGAAATATTTAATTGCTCAGCAATCTCTCTGTATTTTAAACCATCCATACGACTCATCTTAAAAATTATCTGTCGCTGTTTTGGCAATTCATTAATTACTTTATTGATTCGATCCAGATAGTGTGTCTCCCGATACTCAGGCCAAACCTCAGTTTCAGCATTATCTACTTTTTCATAAGCACGTACTACTGCTTGATGCTTTAACTCATTATGACACTGATTACGAACAGTTACCACCAGATAACCTTTTAATGAACGAATATCCAAAGAGCTTCTTTTTTCCCACATCTTTAAAAAGACATCTTGCACCAAACTTTCCGAATTAGCTCTATCGCTTAAATAGCGTTGGGCAAAAATTACAAGGTGTGGATAATAGTGTTTAAACAACAACTCAAACGCACGCTCATCGCCAGCCTTTATTTTTAACAAAAGCTGTTTATCATCAATATGCGTATTTTCTGTTGAGCTCATTGGCACCATTTATACTAAGGACAAGCAAAATTACAGATACCCCTACTTACTTTTTACTTTTTTTTTCCAAATAAATTCACTTAAAACAGCAGAATGATCAGAAGGAAAACTTAGCAAGTGATCTTCAATAACATAACTAGCTGTCGGATTAAGTTTATTTCCCCTCACATAGATGTAATCGATTCGATTTTGAAGTGCCGTTTTATATCTTGGCGACCAGGTTTGCCCCAAGTGCTCAACTTCGTCGGGATACAAAAAACGATAAGTATCAATAAAACCTACAGCTTCTATCTGTTTTGTTACCGGAAAGGGTACGGTATAACCAAAATAGTTATCATGGTTTCGAGCAGTCCAATCAAGATGAGATCCACTATTGAAAGTTCCACCTAATAAAATGGGTTTATTGGAGCTCTCACTCATCATTTGACGCAGCTCACTTAGAATAAACTTCACTTCTTTACCTCGGGTCTCCATTTCCCGAGAAACAATGGTATCAACAACAGCTTCTCCACTTTTAATATAAACCTCGGTATTAGGCTGATTACTTAGTAGTACAGGACAAGCATAAAATGATTCAGTATTATTCAGCATTATTTCAACACATCCAAAATTTGAAGGTCGAAAAACATTTTTCGTCTCACCAAAAGGGAATCGACTTAATACACCAAGGTTATTACTACGCGAATAGTAAAAATAGCCCAGGGCATCCGCAATTTTTACCCCAGAATGATCCACCTCTTGCAATAAAACAACATCCGCACCTGAAGATTCTATAACCTTGGCTACTCGTTCAATCCCAACATATTTCCCTTCATGAATGCCGCCATTCCAAATATTCCACGACATTACCTTTATACTTTCACCTAGTGTATTGCTCTTGTATTTTCTCTTTCCACGCGTACGGTATAATTGATATACCTCCTGATCTGATAATCCTCTCGACCACAATCCAAAATCATCGATTTGCCCATTAAATACATCAAACATTGGATCTGAGCTGGTTTTACTTAAACCGATGTTTAGGGGCACTTTGTCAATCTCTAATTCAATTCCCACCAATGAATAAACGGCAACATTCCTACCATCATAATATAATCTTGCTTCCTGATTCAATTGATTATATGCAAAAACCAAGTGATGCCAATCCCCATCGTTAACGGGCTGGCGAGCAACAGTCGGTTTATACTCCCATGCATTCAAAGTGTCCTTTAAGTTCCAACTCCAAGCACCATTTTCTTCCGCCCCAAGCTCCCAACCAACAATCTTATCATTCATCACTTTCTGCTGCGACAAGATAGTATATGGTTCAGGATCACCTAATGCCTTTTTAACCCAAATAGAATAAGTAAATGCCTCGTAATCATTTAAAGAAAATGCTTCGTGATTATCAATAATTAATGGCTTTCGAAAACGTGCGTTGGCCGACAAATCAAGGCTTGTATCATTCTCCTCGAAATGATAACTCACATTTTTATCTCCCCGAAAATCAACTTGCGATAAACCAACGTTGGTTATATCTCCATTGAAATCAATGGCAATAAGAGGTTTCCCTGGTGCGTTCTGAACCTCATAGACACATCCGGAAACCAAAAACAAGGCGACAATGAAAAAGCATAGGTATTTCATAAAGATTAATTATTAGAGTCCACCGACTCAATATCAACTGCTTTATTTTTACTCAACTCATCCAAAATAGCTTCTAACTCAGAGCATAATTCCACAAACTTTTCATTAAAGCCGTCATCGTTATTTTTAAAAGCCGCTTCGGCTTTAATTGCCAAGTCATATAAACCAGGCGCAGCAATAGTTCCTGAAATACCTTTGAAAGAATGTAACATTCGCTCTGCCACTTCACGATCAGTATCACGTTTCTGGTTAAACTCTTCAACAAATTTTAAATGATCGAAATAGAAACGTTGTAACAAGCGCTTAAAGAAATCCCAACGATTAGCAAATCTTCTTACCCCCTCATGCACATTTACGCCTTTAATTTCTGGCCATTCAGTATTTGATTTTTCTTCCTTTGGCGATTCAATCGGCTTTTGCTCTACCACAACCGGACGTCTCTTGGTCTGTTTCAGGCCTCGTTTCTTTTTCACCCAGTTTAACACCTTCATGTAAACCTGCTCCGGATCAATAGGTTTGGCAATCATATCAACCATTCCTGCCTCAAGGTATTTTTGTTTAGTTCCTTCCAAAGCATCTGCTGTCATTGCAACTATAGGCAGCTCGGCATGAACAGGCATATTCAAAATTGCCTTGGTGGCATCAAAGCCATCCATAATTGGCATTTGAATATCCATCAATATTAAATCGAAATAATTTTCACCCCGCTTTTGTAATACCGATAAGGCTTCCTTTCCATTCGCAGCTACTTCAACATAAACACCTGCCAACTCAAGCAACTCAACACCAATCATCTGATTGGCTTCATTATCTTCAACCAACAGAATAACGACCTCTTTTAAGCTCTTTAACTCATTCAAGTATACCCCTGGCTCCTTCTTTCGCCAAGCAACTTTCGATTTCTCTTTACCTAAAGCCTCCATACAACTATCATAAAGAGTTGAATAATTGAGTGGCTTAACTACTGTATTAACGAACGGATGCTGATCAATAAACTGTTGAAGCTTCTTTTCTTTCTCAAAAGCAGGAATCAACATTAAAACAGGTAATTTATCTTGTCGGTGTTCAATTATCTCCTCAATCGCTCTTTCTTTTTTAACGCCAGGAATTTCCCAATCAACGATTATCAAATCCAATGGCTTATCTTGTTTTCCCTCAAGAACATGCACCAAGGCCGATTGACAACTCGCTACCAAAGTCACTTTAAAGTTCAGAAGTTCAAGCATATCTTTTTGAATATGCGAAGTAACTGGATGACGATTAATTAAAAGCACCTGATTACCATCTAAATCCTTTGGTGGAACAAGTAAATTACGTTTTTGAACCTTTTGTTTCTTAGATTTTATAGTAAAGAAAAATGAACTTCCAACGCCGTATTCACTCTCAACCCATATACGTCCTCCCATTAATCCAGAAAGGCGCTTACAAATTGCCAAACCAAGACCTGTTCCACCATATTTACGTGTGGTAGATACATCAGCCTGAGAGAAGGATTCAAAAAGAAACTCCAATAAATCAGATTTTATTCCAATACCAGTGTCCCGAACTTCAACCAATAATTCAACTTCAGTATCATCTTCCTGCAATACAAGTACATTGGTAACAATTTCACCCTTATTGGTAAACTTAACTGCGTTATTTACGAGATTTACTAAAATTTGAGAAATACGCAGCGGATCACCAATCAAATTCAGAGGCACGTCTGCATCGATGGCATAAATAAAATCTAAACCTTTTTCATGCGCCTTGTAGGCAACCATATTGCTCAAATCATCAAACACTTGCTCCAGATCAAAATCAATACTCTCGAGTGATAATTTACCCGCTTCAATTTTGGAGAAATCCAAAATATCGTTGATAATTCCAAGAAGAGCCTTTGAACTAGCCTGTATTTTTTGAAGGTAATCGCTTTGACCTAAATTCGTTTCTTTCTCAATAGCCAGATGTGTCCAACCGACTATTGCATTCATAGGTGTTCTAATTTCGTGACTCATCCTAGCTAAGAAATCACTTTTTGCTCTTGTGGCCGCTTCAGCCGCATTTTTAGCTTCTTTCAACAGAACAGCATCCTTTTCTTTGGCAATTGCAATACCTAAAGTAACCGTGTATGCTCTAAAAATTGCTCGGTGCGATTCAATCCAAGGCATCCCTTTAGAAACATTTCCAAAGCCAATAAAGCCCCAGAAAACATCTCTTGCAAAAACAGGAACCACGAGCAAACTTTCGAGCTTTAACTCCCTGAATAAAAATTGCTCATCTTCCAAGAAGTCCTCTCTAAACCCTGTAATCTCTTTCTTATCAGACAAGGTGTGATACCAACGTGACCCTATATCCTGATAACTCACTTTCTGCAAGTTCTCGCGGTTAATAGGTTTTATCTGGTCCTTGTTCCATTCATATAAATGAGAAGCTTTAGGATCCTGTCCTTCAATATTTGTGAAAATAAATGAGTTATCAACCATCGCACTTTGGGCTACAATCCTTAGCGACTTACGAATGGCTTCGGAAGAATCCTGATTAACAATCAGCTCCTTAACTGCCTCGGCAACACCTTCTAAGAAACGATCGCGCATCATCACTTCAGATGTTGCTTCCTTTTGAGCTGTCACATCGATCATTACTCCTTGCAGGTAATAACCTGAACTATCGGGCTGTTTCATCGACATCCCCTTTTCGTGAAGCCAACGCATCTCACCCTTTACATCCTCAATACGATACTCTACCTCATAAGCGTGATTCCTAACAACAGCTTGCTTTATGGTCTCTAATACCCTTTCGCGATCATTCTCAACAATAAGATTTGTAAAAGATTGAACTCCTTCTAAAAAATTGCCTGTATCAAACCCTGTTACTTTAGTAAAACCACTACTCAAAAAGTACATTGTGCGGCTATCGTCCATAAGCCCGGTGTATACAATACCCGGCACGTTAGTCACAATATTACGGTAATTCTCTCGACTCTTCTCTAAATCGCGCAAGGCCTCATTTAACTCAGTAATATCAGTTGATATACCACAAATGGCTTGTACATCACCCTGAGTATTGCGTATTGGAAATTTATTAGATAAAAAATAGCGACGCCCATTCTTTAATTCGATACCTTCTTCAAATTGAACCGCCTGACCACTGGTAATAACCTGCTGATCTACTTCATCCCATTGCTGAACAGAATCATCCGAAAAGAATTCATTTGCCTTTTTTCCAATCACTTCAGATTCGGCCATTCCAACTTCATCGCACCAATTCTGGTTAACCAATGAATAATTGCCCTCCAAATCTTTAACATATATCAGTGCCTTACTATTGTTAATGATATCGTCTAACAGACGCCTATTATCTTCGATGGCACCTTCAATATTGCGTCGTTTTCGTTCATCAGACGTAATGGTATAAATGAAAAAGCCCAGAACAAGAATTCCACCCAGAATGGCTACCACAACCATTACGATAAGGTAATTCATGCTTAACTCACCCCAACGCGACAGTTGAAACGACTGTATCTCGGCAGCGCTTTTTGCAATAATTTGCATCTCACGACCACTTTTTGTCAAAAGTTGCTCAACCTCACGTCGATTCTCACTTACATTTATGCTTCTAATAATTGTTTGTTCGTAATGCCTTAGGTGCGAACGAAACTGTGTCATGAAACTACGTACTTCAATATTGTTAACAGCATTTTCAATTACAAACGATAATTTAAGGGTTTTATCGAACCATACCTCTAAAGAATCGCGATTTGCAATCCGACTAAAGCTGTTATCCACACGTGTTTGCATCGAACGAATAGCAATTAAATTACTATGTGCGTTATTGTAACCTACTATTATTGAATTATAACGCTCTGTTCCTGGACGTACCCATTTACTTAACTTTTGAAACTGCGACACCTCATGATCTTCAATAGCATTGTACAACGAATCCGTTTGTATGGCAAGTGTTTTTTGGTAGCGATGCAACGATGCGTATAACTTAAAATCTTTATTAAATTCAGTCAGTAGCCCCATTACAGGTTCCAATTTCGACTTACTAGCCAAATTAATCTCTGAGGTATTTATTTTCTGCAGAAGCAAACTAATGTTGTTAGTAAGCGAATCAACAGAACCAATCAGGTCGGCATCACCGGTAATGTAAGCGCGTTTTTCGTTTAAACGCAGGTTATTTATCTGATCTTGAAGCTCATTAACGGCTTCCGTATTATCAACCACATACGCTAATTGTCGAATTCCTCGAACACTCATGAATGTAACCACAAACATTATCAAAATGATTATGGTGAATCCAACGATTACCTTCTTCTGTATCGAATTAGCTATGCCTCTAAAACGAAACTGCCCCATGTTATACCTATTTTTCTTAACCAATTATAATATAAAGATAACAACATTTTTATTGTAGATAGTTTAATGATTTGTCTCATCAATTTAAACATATTCAATTTTGTGTGTTAAATTTGAAGAAACAAGCAATTTCATTATGACTATTAAAAATTATTTCGCCCAGTATTTTAAACACTCCCTACTATATATATTACTATTATTCTGCTACTTGAATACCTTTTCACAAGCCAGCTTAACATCTCGCGAAATGCGAGGCGTTTGGGTAGCAACTGTTGCGAACATCGATTGGCCTACAAAACCTGGATTAAAAAAGAAAATCCAAAAAGAAGAAATAATCTCCATCCTAGACCATTCGAAGCAACTTGGTTTTAATGCCATCTTTTTACAAGTCAGACCCGCCAGTGATGCCTTTTACAAATCGTCGTATGAACCTTGGTCATCGTTTTTAAATAAACAATACGCTTCTCCAAAATATGATCCATTAAAATTCTGGATTGAAGAAGCTCATAAACGTGGTATAGAACTGCATGCCTGGATAAATCCTTATCGTGCATCAATGAACTTGAAAAACAACTTACCAGAAAACCATCCTGCAAGCACCAATCCGGAATGGTTTGTTGAATATGGCGAAAAACGATATTTCAATCCAGGCGTGCCCGAATCAACGGTTCACATTAACAAAGTAGTCAAGGAAATTGTGACCAATTACAACATTGATGGGATTCATATGGATGATTATTTCTACCCATATCCTATAAGCGGCAAGGCATTTCCAGACTCGATTGAATACAATAAATATGGTGCCGATTCATTTTCCGACATCAAAGACTGGAGGCGTCACAACGTAAACGAGACCATAAAGTCGTTAACAAAGACTATTAAAACGACAAAACCATGGGTAAACTTTGGAATAAGTCCATTTGGTGTGTGGCGCAACAAAGCTGATGACCCAAGAGGCTCTGACACTAAAGCAGGTGCTACAAATTACGACGCCTTATATGCAGACATACTGCTTTGGATGGAAAATAAATGGATCGACTACGTGGCGCCGCAATTATACTGGGAAACAACACATCCAGTCGCTAATTATACCATTTTGGCTGATTGGTGGAATGCCAACAGCTACGACACTCCCATTTACATTGGCCATGGCATTTACAAAATTGGCTCAGACAATCCCGATTGGCAAGATCCCAAACAACTACCAATGCAAATGAACATCAATGAAAACTTACCACATATCAAGGGAAGTATTTTCTTTAGTTACAAGCATCTAAAACGTGATTTACTTGGTTTTCAAGATTCACTAAAAACAGGCTATTATAAACATGAAGCCCTTGCTCCTGAAATCAAATCTAAAAATCAAACACAGAGCCAAAGCTTGAGAAAACTTAAAGTATCTCGTAAAAAAATAAAGTGGACAATTGACAACAAAAGTACAGCACCTTGCAAATACCTGATTGAAATAAGCAAAGACAATAAATTAATTTACAACACCATTACCTATAACAAAAAAATCGCCTTCCCAGAATTAAATATCGAAAAACCAACTAACATTAAAGTATACCTAGTTGATGCCTACAATCGTATAGTAGGTTCTAAATCACTTGAACTTTAATTATTACAAGTACTTGAAAATAATTAAAGACTTACTTATCTTGTTATTCACCTAAAGATATTGTTCTCAAACACCTTAAAAAAAGACCTATGTTATATGTAATAATCGCAGTATCAATTTTAATTCTTGGGGTACTTATCTGGTTAGCCAGTATTGATGGATCGTACCATGTAAAAAGATCAATTACAGTTAAGGCTTCTAAAGACAAAGCTTTTAACTTAGTAGCAGACTTTAACTCCTGGAAGAGTTGGTCACCATGGCTATGCATGGAACCGGAGGCAGAAGTAAACATTACCAATAATGGAGTTAATGTTGGCGCTATAAACTCATGGGTTGGAGAACTGGTTGGCTCTGGCGAAATTGAACATCTCGGCATTGAAGACAACTCCTCTATTGATCAAGAAATTAGATTCATTAAACCATTTAAATCGAAATCAAAGGTTTATTGGTCATTTACCGATAAGGATGATGGCTGTGAAGTAACTTGGGGTATGCAAGGTAAAATGCCTTTCCTATTCAAATTTATGGCAAAGAACATGGAACCATGGATTGGGATGGATTATGACAGAGGTTTAAAAATGATAAAAGATCTGCTTGAAATTGGATCCGTTGCTTCGAATATTAAAATTGACGGTAAGGTTGAAGCTCCTTCTGAATCATTTATTGGTATACGAACGCAAGCTCCAATGAACGATCTAGCCCCGTCAATGCAAGAATGCTTTGGTAAACTTAAAAAGCTTTCTCAGGACAAGAGCATTACTTTTGACAAAACACTTTCGGTATACCATGACTTTGATTTCACAAAACCAGATTGCGATTATACTGCCGGAATAATTGCTGAACCAATAACGTTGGAAAACAATACTGAAGTATACAATGGTAAGCTTGAAAAACTAAAAGCCATTAAGGTAACATTTACGGGCGATTACAAACACATAGGCAATGCTTGGTCGGCTGCATATGCCTATGCCCGCAACAAGAAAATTGGCATTAAAAAGAATCAAGATCCATTTGAATTTTATTTAACCGATCCGGAATTAGAACCTGATCCGAACAAATGGGTATCGGAAATTTACCTTCCAATAAAATAAGATGAGGATGTCTCAAAAGAGAATTTAAAATCCAGACAACTTATAGTTTAAAACTTAACCTTTATTTCTACCCCTCCAAACCTCCCCTAAAGTGGAGGCTTAAGTCCCCTTCAGGGGATTTAGGGGTAACAAATATTGAAGT
>JAFMVD010000089.1 GCA_025499625.1 Carboxylicivirga fragile
CAGGAAAAATGGCTAAGTCATATTGCTAATTGTTTTTGGCGTTCTTCTGAAAACCTGCTTTCTAAAATTATGAACTTAAAATAGGCTATTAACGGTAAATTGTATGAGTAGTGGCAGATTGTATGGTAATTTCCCGTCAAGCCACTACGTAGTTTGAACGGGCTACAAACCTTGATATTTAGTACTTACCCTGCCATTACTTATACAAAATGTTAAATGCTTTTTTTATTCAGGCACATCCTTATTTTTTCAAATAGCAACTCTTTTTTAATGGGTTTTGTAATATAATCATCACAACCGGCTTCAAGGGCTTTTTCTTTGTCGCCTTCTGTCCCATAAGCTGTTTGGGCTAAGATTATTACATCCTTATTTAATTTTCGAATCTCACGGGTGGCATCATATCCGTTCAAGTCAGGCATTTTTATATCCATAAGAATAATATCCGTATCGGGGTTTTTGCGGAATTTCTCTATCGTTTCTAATCCGCTTTTTGTGTAAGTAATTTTATCAAACTTATTTTTGAAGATAGCATCAAAAAACATTATACTGGTTTCATCGTCCTCGGCAATAATTACTGATAAATTATTTAATGCTATTTGCGGTTCTTTATTTATAATCTCATTTGTATCGCTTTGTTTATCAACCTGTTTTGTGTTAGGAATGCTAAAGGTGAACGTGGAGCCTTCTCCTTCTTTAGATATTACACTGATTTTACCACCCAACATTTCAACATACGATTTAGCAATTGCAAGCCCCAGTCCCGAGCCTTCAAAAGCTCTTGTATCTTCAATGTCGGCTTGTTCAAAACGGTTAAAAACAGCATCTAACCTATTTGCTGGAATTCCTATCCCAGTATCTTTTACATGAAATTCCAGGAATTCAATATCCTTCTCTTTTTTTAGGGAACAAGCAAAAGTAATTTCTCCTTGTTCGGTATATTTAATCGCGTTCCTAATCAGGTTGGTCAGTATCCCTTCCAATTTTGGTTTGTCGGTAACAAAGCGTGTTTCACTATCCGAAAAGTTTTGTTTATAGTTTAGCTCAAGTCCTTTTGATTCAGCCTGATGGTAGAAAAAGTTATACTGTTCTTTAAGAAATTTGTTTATCGACACCTCGGTTTTTGAAACTTTAACCAGCCCTGCTTCGATTTTCGAGATATCCATTATATCTGTGACAGTGGCTATCAATCTATCGCTGCTTTTGTTTATAATATCAAAATATTCTTGTTTCTCTTCTTCATCAATTTCGGAATCTTGCAGAATTCCAATAAATCCAGTTATCCCATTTAAAGGTGTACGTATTTCGTGGCTCATGTTATTTAGAAAAGCTGTTTTTAAGCGGTTGCTTTCTTCTGCTTTTTCTTTTGCTGTAATTAAATCATCCAGTATTTTTTTCTTTTCGGTTATATCTTCTTTAACTGCAACAAAATGAGTTATTTCCCTATCGTCATTTAGTAGCGGTGAGATGCTGGCTTTTTCCCAATATAATTCACCATTTTTCTTTTTATTACGAAATTCACCATGCCAATTTTCCCCAGCAATAATTGTATCCCAAAGATTTTTATAAAAAGATTTTGATTGTTTTCCTGAATTTAAAATACGCAGGTTTTCTCCTATTACTTCACCCTTTTTATAGCCGGTTAATAACTCAAATCTTGGGTTTACATATTCAGCATTACCCTCTTTATCACTAATAACTATAGAGTTGGGGCTTTGTGTAACAGCTCGTAAAAGTTTTCTGCGTTCTTTTTCAATATCCATACGTTTGGAGACATTCCTCGAAACACCCAGTATACCGTTTGCAACACCTTTTTCATCGACTGCTACCGAAAATTTCACCTTTATTTATATTGTTGTACCATCCTTACAGTAAGCTTCTAATTCAACTTCCATAGGATCAATTGAAGCTTCCTTTTCTTTGATTGCAAGTAATAAACTTGTGTAAATATCCTCTACTTTTTTAAAAGAAAGCGGAGTTAATGAGGAAGAAATATTTTTATAAATTATTTCTTCTGGAGTGAAGCCGCGTAATGAATATATGGCCGGACTAACAAATGTATAATTTAAGTCAAAATCAAGTGTAAAAATAACGTCACCCGAATTTTCAGCCAGTAAGCGGTATTTTGTTTCGCTTTCAGCAATCTTAGCCTGTTTTCTTTCTAACTCGACATACTGAAATGCGCTTAGAATCAAAGATGGCAGACGTTGAAGGTAATTTTGACGTTTGACCAGGTAGTCATTGGCACCTAATTTTAAGGCCTGCACAGCAACTTCCTCATTTCCTTGACCAGTAACTACAATAATTGGGATATCTAACTTCCTATCCTGTCTGATGATTTTTATAAATTCTAGAGCATTCAATCCTGGTAACCGGTAATCCATTACAATAACATCGTATTTACAGGGTATAGTCAGATCCTTTTCTTCAGGCAAAAGTTCCAGAGCAATTTCACCTGATCGGGCATTTTCCAGTAAAATAAACGGTGCATACCGGGTTAAATGCCTTAGTGTAAGGTCTATGTCTGTTGGATTGTGTTCTATGTACATTAAATTGATATCAGTTGAACTTCTTTTAGTATTTTCAAGGTGATTCTTAATCGCAAATTCAACTGTTTGTTCCAAACGGTCAGAAAAGTCTGTTGTTTTTACCATGTAATCATCTGCACCTGCTTTAAGCGCTGCAACAGCTACCTCTTCATCTCCAGAGCCGGTGAGCATAGCAACAGCCATATCTTTAAGGGTCTGCCTTATTTCCTTTAATATTTCAATTCCATTACCATCGGGAAGTTGCATGTCGAGTAATGCCAAGTCAAAATCATTTTTCAATAATTCTCTGGCCTCATTAACAGTTTTAGCATGATGAATTATGACATTCGGATACGCTTTTTTTAGCATATGAATGACCAAATTAGCATCGGTTTGAGTATCTTCAAGCAATAATATCATCATAACGATTAATTTTATCAATGATTATATGTTTTGTTTAACACTCTCCAGTAAAGATCAATTTGTTTAGCAACTTCAAGGAATTTCTCAAAATCGACAGGTTTCACAATATAGGAATTCGCACCAAGTTGATAGGCTTCCTTTACATCTGATGATTCCGATGAAGTAGTAAGTACAACCACAGGAATGGTTTTAAATGAGGAATGCGATTTGAGCACTCTCAGTACTTCCAATCCGTTTACTTTTGGCATTTTTAAATCGAGCAGAATGATTGCAGGCCGGGGTTCTCCTTTTTCCCATTTTTCAATAAAGGCGAGAGCCTCTTCACCATCACGGGCAGTAAGAATCGGATTATCCAATTTTTGGGATTTGAAAGCTCGCATGGTGAGGTCCAAATCTACCGGATTGTCCTCTACCAGCATGATGGGTTGATTGTTTTCCTTTTTAGTCATATTCACTTTGTTTTTGGTATTTCAATATAAAAAGTTGATCCTTTTTCGGGGGCACTTTCGGCCCAGGCTTTTCCACCCATCCGCTGTAAGGCTTTGGCCACCATTGCCAGGCCAATTCCGGTTCCTTGAAAATCCTCTGCACGATGCAAGCGCTGAAATATTTCAAAGATACGATCGTGATATTTCATGTCAAAACCACAACCGTTATCCTTAACATAGATAACTCTGGATACTGGCTTTTCTTCAATCCCAATTTCGATAATCGGGTTTGCTTTTTCTGTTGTGAATTTCAGTGCATTTTCAACATAGTTTCGCAAGGCAATGGACAAGCCAGTGGAGTCGGCAATAACCTGTATATCAGGTATTTTAGTATTTATTACTGCTCCGGTTTCTTGAAACTCTTCAGAATAACCATTCAACAATTTCTCAACAAATGGATTAAGGGCAATTTTTTCGTATCTAATCTGGCTGCGTTCCAGTCGCGAATAACTGAGTAAATCGTCGATTAGTTGATGCATTTGCACCGTGGAACTGCGAATGGTATTAATAAAATGAGTGGCTTCCTCATTCAATTTGTTACCATACTCGTTCAGCAACAATCTGCTGTATCCGTCGATTCCGCGCAGCGGGGCTTTCAGGTCGTGCGAAACGGAGTAAGTAAAAGTTTCAAGTTCTTTATTTGCTGCCTTTAACTGGGCCGTACGTTGTTCTACTTTCCTTTCAAGCTCAGCGTTCATAATTTCCAGCTCTTCCTGAAGGAGTTTTCTTTCGGTAATGTCAAGTGTTGCGCCAACGTACCGAAGAAGATTTCCTTTTTCATCAAAATAGGGATGTGCTTTATCATGCACCCATCGAACACTACCGTCTGGTCTTACAATCCGGTGTTCAAGTTCATAAGTCCCCAAGCTTTGCATGGCCGAAATAAAGGTATCATTAAGTAATTTTGCATCATCGGGATGAATATATTTTTCTAGCATTTCATTGTACTCCGGAGATGGTCCTTTGGGGTCAAGCCCATAAATACGGTATTCTTCTTCTGACCAGATGGTGGTTTGAGTGGCAGCAACATATTCAAAACTTCCAAGGTGAGCAATTTCCTGGGAATTACTCATAATACGGGACGCCCGAATTAATTCCTCTTCTGCCTTTTTGCGCTTAGCATTGGCAAATAATTGCGCTAAAAGATTTGTAAGGGCGCTTACAAAAGATTCTTCATCGGCATGCCATTGACGAACAGGCCCTCGATGCTCGGCAGATAATACGCCAATTACTCGCCCATCCTGTTGAATAGCGGAGTCAAGCATGGAACTTATCCGGAGCGGAATAAAGTAATTTTCATTTAATCCCTTTGTACGTGGGTCGTTTTGAGCATCATCTGCATCAATTTGACTGTCTTTATAAAGTGCTTTAAAATAGGAGGGGAAATCAGCTGTTTTCAGGGTTTCTACCTGAGCATCAATGCCAAAGGCAGTATCAAAAAGCATCCTGCGTTTTAATAATTTTTCATCCTCTGAAAGAAGCCAGACACTCGTTCTTTCCACTTTCAAAACGTTAGCAAGTTGTGTCGTTAATATTTCCAATGCTTCATCTATAGATTTATTTGCAATTACATCCTCAAAAGATAGTTTTGCGATGAGGTTACGTTGCAATTTTGCCCGTTCCGCACTTTCCCTGTTATGCTCTTCTGCCTGTTTGCGTTCGGTTATGTCGCGGCTTACGGTGGCCCAGCCTATAGGTTTACCCGTGTCGTCCTGTATTCTAAATAGGTAGTGATACACCCAAATCGCCTCCCCAGTCTGGAAATGGCGTAGTCGGATTTCCACATCTCCGTGGCCTTCACTTAGAACGCGTGGAAAAAAATCATGGGCAATGAATTGTTGATCCTCAGGGAAATAGTAATCCTGTACCTTAACACGGCAGGCGGATTCCATGTCTGGAAGTCCAACCATCATTCTACCTGCGGGGTTTACATAAAGTGGATTCAATTCCAGGTCGCACATTCCGATAAATTCACTGCTGCTCTCGGCAAGCATGAAAAACTTCTGACGCTCTATCTCAAGCTTTTTACGTTCAGTAATGTCAATTCCCATTGACAAACGATGTGGGATTCCGTTCAGAACAATTTGCTCCACGGAATATAAAATATAATGTAAACTCCCATCCTTCACGGTAAAAATAACTTCTGCATTTCGAATGGTTCCTCCCGATGCTTCTGCATATGCTCTGAGTTTTGTTTGTTCATCGATACTCAATAAGCCCAAATCAATGGCTGAGTTTCCAATAATCTCTTCTTTGCTGTATCCAATTAATCTGGTGAACGCCTCATTCGATTCTACAAATTTACCATCCTGTGAAAGAATAGCCTGAGCAGTAGGATTTGTGTGAAATGATGTCTTAAATTTTTCTTCACTCTGAACTAAAGCTTTTTCTGCAAGTTTACGGTCGGTGATATCGTGAATTGAACCTACCAAAAAATTGTTTCCGGAATCATCGGTGAAGCGAATTTTCTTTGTAACAATGGTTTTTGTTTTGTTTTTTATTGTTAATTCTTCTTCTCGTAAATCTTGAATTCCGGTATCGAGAACATTCCTGTCAACAAATAAAAACTGTTTTTTCTCTTTTTCAGGAACCGATTCAGCCAATGTTTTACCTAAAGTGCTTTTCTCATCGGTAGCAAACATTCCATAGAACGCTTGGTTAGCCATTGTAATCCTATGTTGGTTGTCTTTCACAAATATTGGGTCTCCAACCAAATCGAGGATTGTTCTTATCCTGTCTTTCTCATCCTTAAGTGCTTTTTCGTGGTTCTTGCGATCGGTGATATCCACAAAAGTCACCGCGCATTGTTTCTGTCCGGCCTGGAAAGCAGACACAGAATAAAAATAACCCAGCAGTTCAGAGCCTTGTTCAAACTGAACAGATTCTCCGGAAAGAGCAACCTTTGAGAAAGTGCCTATCCAATCGGCCTCATCGTTTTCTATACCGGGTAATACCTGTGTTAAACGCTTGCCAATTGAGTCTCTTAATTTCAATCCTGTAGTTTTTTCGAATCCCTCGTTTGCAGCAAGAATTATAAGGTCAACTGGGATGCCTTGCTCGTTCAGAACCACTTCGAATAGTTCAAATCCGGCATTCATGTTCTCGAAGAGGGAGCGGTATTGTTTTTCTGATTCGATGAGATTTTTCTCGGCCTGTTTTCGGTCAGTAATATCAATTCCTATTGATAAACGATGCGGAACTCCGTTCAATAAAAATTGTTCGGTGGAGTATAAAACATTGCGAAAGCTACCGTCCTGAGCAGTAAATATAACTTCAGCATTTCGAATAGTACCTCCAGATTTTTTTGCATGAGAAGCAAGTTTTTCTCTTTCGGCTAGACTTAATAAACCCAAGTCAACAACTGAGCTTCCAATTATTTTTTCCTTACTAAAACCAATTAAATTGGAAAAAGCGTTATTTGATTCAATAATTTTTCCATCCTGAGTCAGAATAGCCTGAGCTACCGGACTTGTGTAAAAAGATGATTTAAATTTTTCTTCACTCTCTTTTGTGGCTTCCTCTGCTCGTTTTCTATCTGTAATATCCTGAAAGAATCCATCCCATAATATTGATCCATCTTCTTGCTTTTCTGGAGCAGATGAAGCTTCAATCCATTTTGTTATACCTGAAGGTAGTATAAAACGCAATTCATCCGTGTATTTTAAAAGTTTGTTTGCTGATTCCTCGATAGCATTGTTATTGTCATCCCTATCGTCCGGGTGAATTAGGTTCATTAAAATGTTCACATCAGAAATGACATCACTGGCTCGAATATTTAATACATTTTCTACCGATTCACTAATATATGGAAAGCTATAACTACCGTCTAAGTTCTTTTTAAACTGATATATTATTACAGGAGAATTTTCGGAGAGTCTTTTAAATTTTAATTCACTACTTTTTAGTATATCTATTGCTTCAATCTGCTTAATTTTTGCCAATCCCAGTTCAGCGATAACTCTGGTCATTTGAAGCAAAAAATTTAATTTACTTCTAATTTCTTCAATTTTTAATATTGGGATATCTTGAAGCGATTCCAGGTATTTATGCTTATCAAAATTGTATTTTTTAGCTTGTTTTTCGAAATAAGATATGTTCGGTTTTTCCATAAGGAATTGCCCCGTAAATAAATTACCAATATGATGTTCATTAACTTTTAATGGAACAGCTACATCTACCAATCCGTTTAAACATTTATATACATTAAATTCGCCACCTTCAACTAATTTGTTTGCTAAAGTTGTATCGCTTGTTCTGCAATTCGCAGCCGTATCAGGATTCACTCTGTGAAACTCGGTGCAAATGGGTTGCCAGCCCGATTGAGATAAAATATTGCCATCCAAGTCTAACAATGCCGAAACTAATCCGGTAGCATCTGTGTAACTTTTTAGCAATTCACTTACCTGTTCAACATCCAAAATTTCAGAAAGTCGGTAGTTCATAATTGTTTTTTTACCAAATATACAAAAAATTAGCAATCGACTAGATTCTATCACCAACAGCATAATTTACAATTCTTGTACTCAGATTCTGTGTGATTTTCAATTATTTGTTTGCTGTGGTGTATTTTAAAATTGCATTTAACGTTGGCCATATGGCGTCGTTGTGAGGCACGAGCAATGGGCTATTATGGCGTGTTGTGCCCCGTTTTTTGTTGAAAATTAATTATTAATCACTTAAAATTAATTAGTCATGAAATTCAAAATGGACGATTTTACAAAATACCTTTATACATATTGGTTTAAAGACAGAGATATTTGCGATTCTCATATGTTGGCTGTTCTTTTTACAATAACGTACTTTTTTATACCTATTGCTGCGACAGTGGTTATCATTAAGATACTTGGATGCATATAAAATTCATTATAGAAATAGTCAGTGTTCCTAATAATAAGATGACGGTAATAATCTTGAACAAATTGTCTGTTTTGCGTTTGCGATGATCATTAATAAAATCTATTCCTTTTGGTAATAGTTTTAGGTTCAAAGCGATATCTTCAAATAACTGAATGTTATCGACACTTTCAGAGTATTTAAAATCGTTATTGTTTGACTTAAAAAGACCAATTTCTTCAAGGTCCTTTACAAAATGGAACATTTGTTTCTTTGTAACCTTACAATCTTTGTCAATATGAACTTTTTTTAACAGTCCTTTGTCAAAGAAGAAGTCTCTAACGTTGACATAAGACAGATTTCCATTGTTTTTTAGCAAATATTCCAATAAGTCAATGTGAAGATTTTTATTCATAGGGTCTAGATTTTATGAATTATTTTATGTGCCCCGTTTTTATTATTAATTATTTAACTTTTAGAATTTAAACCGTTATGTTTTTTTTACAAATCAACGTTTGCTGGATTATTATCTGCCTCATTATGTATCATTGTGGGTGGCTTAATGGTAGAGAAGGAGTCTATCGTTTGTTTAAGAACTAGATTTTCAGACTTCAGCGAATTTAATTCAGAATTGGTTAGGTATTTTGAAAGGTGTCCAACATAACCAACAGCTAAGAATAATAATGCCACAGCCCAATTAGGTAATGTTGAGAATAAATTTTTCTTAGGGTCTTTATATACACCACAGTCTTTAATTATAGATTTACATGACTCAATGAAAGTTTTACAATCACCGCTGCTCTCATTTAGTTGGTATATGGAGTCATAAATTGGCTGACTCTCTGGTTTAAAGAACAGCTCAATATAAGATTGAGTCTCTTTAATCCACGATGTAGTCGGAAATTCTAATCTTTCCAATTTATTAATTTGTCCTTGCAGTATTTTAACTGCCTTCTTTTTATTCATAGAGTCTGGGTTTTATAAATTATTTTAAGCGCCTCGATAAATGGGGCACAACGGCCGGCTGTATACAGCGTAGCCATAATTGCGTTACTGGTATCTTTTAATTAGCTGCTTAAGTTCTTGCGAGCATCTACACTAACTAAAAG
>JAFMVD010000008.1 GCA_025499625.1 Carboxylicivirga fragile
ATTGTTTTTGTTGATACAAAGATTGCTCGTTTCAATCTCTGCTTTTATTCCAATCCGACTTTGTAATAACCCTTAAAGACTTATGATGGAGAAACAACTGGTGGCTGACCCACTGGGTTTTCAGGTCCCGGAGCTACTGGCACTTCAGGTTGTTCGGGGTTAACCGGTGTATAATTATCATCGCTACTACAAGATGTGAGTCCAATTCCCATTAAAAATAAACCTACTGCTAATACTGTTTTTAACTTTTTCATGACTTTTGTTTTTTACTGTTTGACTTTTGTTTTGGAACGGTTCTCTATAACCATTATGCAAGAAAGAATCGTTCCTTATTTTATTAGTTGATCTTTATTGTTTTTGTTGATACAAATATCACTGATTCAAATGCTTCAACTTATTCCAAGAAGACACAACAATGCTCCATAAAGACCAAAACACCCCTTTTTCAATAAAAAAGTGTCAGATAATAAATAAGAAGTTTTATGAGAATGGATCTATTTAGTAAATTGCAAGTGCATCATATCCAATAAACCGATCATGAACACATCACAAGAGAAGATACACATCGTTATACCTGAAGGAGTTGCAAAAAACTACATTAAAGGCATTAAAGATGTTCTGGGAGGTACAGAAAAAGAAAATAGCCTGGAAGTTACAAGTGGACCTGTAAAATTATCACTTCGTTATTACTCCATTGAAGGCGTTGAATTTACCTATGTTGAGTTCAACTCAAAAAAACCAATGATTATTACACGTACACCTGATAATGATCCGGAATTCATCCACCTAAATATTATGAAAGAAGGCTCATTTACTCACACTTATAAAGAGTCAGATACTAAAATGGGTGATGAAGCGGGTGGTAATATCTTCTTGTACAATGGCCTGTTTCCAGTAGAAGGAGAATTTGAGGCAAATACCAATGTAAAATGGATAGGCTTTAAGTTTGATCGCAAAAAGATGGGACCAATATACGATGGGCTCGACAGGGTACATTCCGAACTTTTTGATTCGGATGGAGGCATTGCCTATCGTATGGATCTTTCTCCAGAGAACGATAAATTAATTTCCGACATTTTTGCCTTTGACAAACTACCTTACGCTAAGGTACCACTTATATCGGCGCGTGCACTTGAGATATTTACCAATGTGGCACTTCATTTTAAGAAAGAGGTTGATGAAGATGAATTATCGGGTTTGCACATTGATGACTATAAGCTAATTCATACCATTCGCTTAAAAATTCTTAATAACCTTGAAACCGCTTTTACCATAGAAGAGTTGTCAAGTGAATTTGGCGTGAGTCCAACAAAGCTTAAAAAAGATTTCAAACATCTTATTGGTTCCTCAATCTACCAATTTTACACGCAAGAACGTATGGAAGAGGCCTATCGACGACTTAAAACAGGCGACTACTCAGTATCGGAAGTGGGTTATGATTTGGGTTACTCCAGCTTATCGAAATTCAGTAGCATGTTTAAAAAGGTGAAAGGCATACTACCAACCGAAGTTACCAGAGCCAAATAACAAATACGACTAAAGGAGCTGCTCTTTCTAGGAAATTTCACTAGAAAGAGCAGCTCCTTTAGTTATTCAAAAAAAAGGCTGCCTCCGAAGAAGCAGCCTTGATGCTATTATTAGTTCCGATCATTCGTCTACAAAAGGTAACTCATGATCCATCACCTCTTTTAAATCGAATGGTAAATCATCCATATTAAATGGTGCATGATACAGTTTTTCTGTTTCTGGTCGAACATTTTCGATACCTTGCAAAGGAATACCTGGCGTTGCATCCGGACGATTAGGGTATTTTTCAATCCACAATAAGTGACGCTCTTTCTGACGCTTGAACATACTCTTGGTATGAAATTGCTGAATCATCTCTGGATTATCTTCGCGAGGATCGGTATACAGATCATAAAATTCAGCACCTGATAAACCTGGCTCAGCATTTTTCCAATCTCTCTTAAAACGCCCTTTAATACCTGCAGATAAATTATCACCTTGATAAACCATTACATAATCTCTTCTGCTATAACCATCTCCATTGATTAATAAAGAAGTTTGGTCTACTCCATCAACAATTCTATCTCTTGGAATATAATCCGTTGCTCCAGCTAAGCGTGCAAAAGTGGTATACAAATCCGTTATGTGAATGATATCGCCAACAATCTGTCCTTCTTCAATGGTACCTGGCCATGTTGCAATACATGGTACTCTTATTCCACCCTCAGTAAAGTCACCTTTTCCACCGGTATACAATGTTTCAACCATTCCACGAGGTCCATGGTGAGTAAAAGGACCATTATCAGCCATTACAATTACCAATGTGTTTTCTGAGATTCCTAACTCTTCCAGTTCCTCAAGCAATTCACCCACAAAAGCATCAACTTTAACCAAACCTTCTTGCAAAACATTTTTATTTGCAGTAATCTTCTCCGAACTTCTAGCATCTGGCACAAAAGAAGTTACAGTAGGCCAATAGGCAGCATAAAATGGCTTATTTGCTTTAGCATTTCTTCTCACAAATTCCATTGTACGCTTTTCACACTCCTTATCAATATCCCAGAAGTTAGGCACGGCAGGAGGAGCTCCCCATTCATAAGTTTTACCACCTTTGGTTCCTTCCAGAGTCCAAACATAACCAATTGGTTTCCATGATTGATCGATATCATAAATATCTTCTCCGTATAATTCAGGATATAAACCTGTTACAACATTATTGGCTTCAGCTTCACGAACCCACATACTTGGCACCTGGTTGTAAGGCGTAAAAAAAGCTTCATCAAAACCTTGATTGTGTGCGTAACTTGACTCAGTATCACCTAAGTGCCATTTACCGTAAAAAGCAGTTGAATACCCGGCTTCTGACAATACCTCGGCTATGGTTACTTCTTCAGCATCCATTCCTGAATTCTCTATTGGAAAGCTTACTGTGTGCATCCCTGTTCTTACGGCATATCTGCCAGTCATGGCATCAGCCCTTGTTGGTGTACAACTTGGCTCGGTATACATTCTCATCATGTTCATACCATCTTCGGCCATTTGATTCATATTTGGTGTTTCAAATCCACGTAATTTCTGAATCTCAGGTATACCTACTTCACCAACACCTGTGTCATCCCACATTATATGTATAATGTTTGGTTTGGTTCCATGCTTTTTCTCAAGTTTTTTGAGCTTAGCATCAATATCTTCATCTTCTGTTGCCCAATTATCTCCATGTTGCTTTTTTAACACATAATGTTCAGCATCGTGAATAATGTCCTGAGCGAATAAGCTTGTTGAAAATAAACAAGCAATAACGACTAATACTACATTTAACTTTTTCATGACTTTTTATTTTTGTTTTGTTTGTTAATTATTACACTACAAAGATGTAGTATATCGAAGCCCCCTTTTATTCCAAAAAGACTTAGCATTAGCCCAAAAAGAAAAATCCTATTTCCCATATAAAATCAATATTTATTTACGTATATTGTATTTCTCAGTTACTGAATATCAGGAAGTATTAACCTTTATCACCACACAAACGATGAAACATCAACTTAAAAGATGCGCCCTAATGATCATCATCATTATAGGCGTTCATTCTGTGCACGCGCAACATTCACTGTTAAACGACACCACATTTTCGGGTTTAAAACTACGTAATATTGGCCCGGCGTTTATGTCAGGTAGAATTGCAGATATTGCCATTCATCCCTTACATGAAAACACTTGGTACGTAGCCGTTGGATCAGGAGGAGTCTGGAAAACCAATAATGCAGGTACCACCTGGAAACCTATCTTCGATAAGCAAAAGGTATACTCCATTGGCTGTATCACCATCGACCCTAATAATCCACATACCATTTGGGTGGGATCAGGTGAGAATGTTGGCGGCCGACATGTTAGTTATGGCGACGGTATTTACCGTAGTAACGATGATGGACAAACATGGGAAAATATGGGATTAAAAGAATCTCAGCATATTTCTAAAATCATTGTAAATCCCGAAAACTCAGATATTATTTGGGCAGCTGTTCAAGGCCCACTCTGGAACAAGGGCGGTGAGCGCGGTTTGTACAAATCAAGCAATGGCGGACAAACATGGTATAAAACCCTGGGAGACGATGAATGGATTGGTGTCACTGATCTGCTAATAGATCCGCGAAATCCTAAACAACTGTATGCAGCCACCTGGCAACGGCATCGAAATGTAGCAGCTTACATGGGTGGTGGTTCGGGTACGGCCATATATAGCTCCAAGGATGGAGGTGAAAGCTGGCAAAAGCTTAAAAAAGGTTTACCAAATAGTAACATGGGTAAAATCGGTTTAGCTATCTCCCCACAAAATCCGGATGTAATTTATGCCGCCATTGAACTCGATCGCCGACAGGGAGGTGTGTATCGCTCAACTAACAAAGGTCAATCGTGGAGCAAGATGTCCAATGCAGTATCAGGAGCAACTGGCCCTCACTATTATCAAGAGTTATACGCGAGCCCACATCAATTTGATAAACTATATTTAATGGATGTGCGCATTCAGGAATCAAATGATGGCGGCCGTACGTTTTCACGGATGAAGGAGCAATACAAGCATTCTGACAACCATGCCATAGCTTTTAAAAAGGATGATCCCAATTACTTGCTCATAGGAACCGATGGAGGTTTATACGAGACCTTTGATGGAACAAAAAATTGGCGCTTTATTTCTAACTTGCCAGTAACACAATTCTACAAATTGGCTGTTGACGATGCTGAACCCTTCTACAATATTTATGGAGGTACGCAAGATAATAATACGCAAGGCGGCCCGAGTAGAACCGACAATGCTAATGGCATCGCCAATCGCGATTGGTACGTTACTTTATTTGCCGATGGTCATCAGCCGGCTACTGAGCCAGGCAACCCAAATATATTATACAGCGAATGGCAAGAAGGTAATCTGGTACGCATTGATAAAACAACTGGTGAAATAGTACACATTCAACCGCAACCGGGTAAAGGTGAGCCGAACGAACGCTACAACTGGGATGCACCAATTCTAGTTAGCCCTCATGAACCAACACGGCTTTATTTTGCTTCTCAACGTGTTTGGCGTTCCGATAACCGTGGTGATAGCTGGACACCAATCTCAGAGGATTTAACCTTGAACCAAGATCGAATCACCTTACCAATTATGGGTGAAACGCAGAGTTGGGATAATGGATGGGATTTTTATGCCATGTCGAATTATAACACCATCACATCATTGGCTGAATCACCTATTCAGGAAGGATTAATTTATGCAGGAACCGATGATGGTCGGATACAAGTAACATCAAATGGAGGCGAATCATGGATTGAAACCGAACTTAGCTCAATCTCAGGTATTCCAGCCACAGCTTTCGTTAACGATATAAAAGCAGATTTATTCGAGCCAAATACTGTTTATGCTGTATTGGATAATCATAAGTATGGCGATTTAAATCCCTACCTCATCAAAAGTACGGATAAAGGAAAATCGTGGAAATCAATCAAAGGAAATCTTCCTGAAAACACATTGGTGTGGAGACTCGTTCAAGATCATGAAAAACAAGACTTATTATTTGCAGGAACAGAATTTGGTATTTACTTCACAGTTGATGGAGGTGAGAAGTGGATTAAACTGATGGGCAATGTTCCAACTATCTCTTTCCGCGATTTGGCCATCCAGCGTCGAGAAAATGATTTAGTTGGTGCGTCATTTGGCCGTAGCTTTTTTGTGTTCGACGATTACTCCGTACTTCGACATGTTAGTGAAGAACAACTAAATAAAGAGGCAAGTTTGTTTCCAACGCGTAAGGCTTTGCGTTACATTCCACGTCCAGGCGTTTCAATGGGCGGACGAGGTTCACAAGGTGCTGAATACTACCTTGCTCCTAACCCCGAATTTGGAGCCATATTCACTTATTACCTTAAAGAAGGTTATTTGAGTATAAAAGGCCAACGACAAAAGGTGGAGCGAGAACTGAAAAAAGACCTGAAACCAATATCTTTTCCGGGCTGGGAAAGTATTGAAAAAGAATTAAATCAAGACTCCATTCGTGTTTGGCTGACAGTTAAAGATTCTAATGGTGATATTATACGTAAAATTAAAGGTTCGACTAAAAAGGGCTTTCATCGAGTGGCATGGGATTTAAGGTATCCAGAAAAAAATGCAGTGAAATTGAATTCAAAATCCAGTGGAAGATCAGGTGCACTTGCCCCTCCTGGAGTATATACCGCTAGTTTATCCAAAGAAGAAGATGGTAATATCGTAAGTTTAAGTGAGGCAATTAACTTTGAAGTCGTTAACATGAAAGATGGCTATTTACCAGCACAGGATGACCAAACCATCGCCAACTTTAACAAACACTTTGGTGAACTTCAAAATAAGCTAAGTGCCGTTAATTTATCTCTTAACAAAAGTTTGTCGCAATTATCGGCAATGCATAAGTCATTAGCTCAGTCTTCTTTAGAAGCCGGACAAGCCGAAGGTGAAATACAAGAATTAAGAGAAAAACTATATGTACTTAAGGCAAAAATTGAAGGCGATAAGGCTAAAAATGAGGTTGGTGAAAAGTCAATGCCATCGATTAATCAGAGATATGGTAATGCCTCAATGGCACTTAGGAATACTTATGGCCCAACAGCCACTCAATTACAAAGCCTGGAAATTGCGACGGAAGAATTGGAAAAGGTAAAGTCTACATTACTCGAATTACAAAAAAATCAAATGTCTGAGCTTTATAAACTGTTAGTTGATAGTGGAGCTCCTTTGATAGAAGGCATGCAACTTCCATAAAAAAAAGAAAGAAAGTAACTTTCAAAATGAGGCTGTCCAAAAACTAAGCTCGCTCATCGAGATGCCCCTTGAGCATGTCGAAAGGAAGTCGAGATGAAATTTGATTAGTACTGATTATCAACTAATAATTACTTCGACATACTTCGGCAAGCTCAGCAAGCACTCAGTGAACATATGCTTTCACAGTTTTTGGACACCCTCATTTTTTTTGTATTTTTCCGAAAACAGACTAGACACTTAACCCAAATCAAAATGGACTATCCCATTATTAAAACAGAGCGTTTAACTTTACGCCAGATAACATTCGATGATTCAGCTGCTGTTTTCGCTTATCGCTCAGATACAGTCAGTAATCGATACCAAGGATGGATTCCTAAAACCAAGGACGATACCGAGGACTGGATTGACAAAATAGCTTCAAGCTTTAATCAGGCAGATTCGTGGGCACAATTCGCCATTATCCTAAATTCATCCGGAGAACTTATAGGTGACATTGGACTCCACTTTTTGGATGAACATCAAGTAGAATTAGGCTGTACATTGGCTAAAACAAATCAAGGCCAAGGTTATGCTACCGAGGCCTTGTCTTCTTGTATAAAATATCTTTTTAAAAGCTTATATAAACATCGTATAATTACTTCCATTGATCCTCGAAACACGGCATCAATAAACTTAGTTAAGCGTCTTGGCTTTCGACAGGAAGCGCACTTCAAGCAAAGCATATTACAAAATGACCAATGGTTGGATGATCTTGTGTTTGCCTTGCTTAAAAGCGAATACAATAGTTATTAAGAACTAACGCCTTCTTCCGCCACCTCCTCCACTTGGACGAGTAGCTGGGCGACTTGTAGGTCGTGGCGCACTCATATTTTGCTTAAAACTTTCGTTTGAGCGATAGTTATTATAATTAACCGGTCGCTGACTAGGTTGCTGCGTCGGCCTTGTACTAGGTTGCGTACTTGGACGAGTTGACGGTTTCTGTGTTGGTTTCTGAGCTGGCCTTGTTGTAGGCTTTTGTGTTGGTCTCTTCGCAGGTTTAGTGCTTGGCCTTGTAGTTGGTTTACTTGCCGGTCTGGTTGAGGGCTTATTCGCCGCACCACCAGACGGTCTTGTACTTGGTTTTAAAATATTTTGTTTATTCCGGTCTATCTTATTTAAGTTATCCCGATTGACATTCACATTATTATTAATATTCACATTTACATTTCGGTTAAAATTGTACCGAGAACGTGGGTGACGATGGGCATGTCGACAATAATGATACGACAAGTGATGGTAGCGATTTGGGTAACGACGATGATGCCAGCCTACATAATAATAAGAAGGCATACCTATGAAAATCATTCCCCCACTAGGTCCATAATAAAAACCAGTATGAAAGTACCATGGATAAGGTCTCCAGTATGGTGAAGCATACCAATAGGGATATCCATACCAGTAAGAATAATGATGCACATGAACCATCTGTACATCTTGTTCTTTAGCTTCAGTAATATCCTCACCACTTGTATCCGCAGAGTATTGCTTGGCTGCAGCAACCATTTCTTCCATGGCTTCTGGATCTTCCTCAAGTTGCTTCTGGTAATCAGCTAGCTCCGCCTTTTTTTGTTCACTAATTTTATCATGACGAACTTTGAGTTTAGCGACCAACTCGTCTGGGTACTCGCGATAAACTTCTCCAAGTATTCGAACAAAATCCATATTCTCATCCATCGCTGAGATAATTTCAGGATAATCCATCAACCGCTTAACACTGGATTGCACTTCCTCATTATAAGAAGAAATAACTTGCTGGAATTCACCAATATTTTTTTCATTTAAAATATTAATGGATGTCAAAGCATCGAACTGCTTATTCCCATATTTTTTACCTGATTCATGTATATCTTCAGGATAAGCCATCAGTATTTGCTCAATCTCCTTCTTGGATTTCTTGCCATTAATGGTTAAAGTTTTAATCAGGTCGGGATAACGACTTAACTCATACAAACCAAACTGCGTATCTTGATCGTATGGATCAATAATATTTTGAAAAGCTTTATGCGATCCATCCCGGATTTCAGCCAATTTTATTAATATTTCAGGATGCAAGGATAAATTTAAAATATCCATTCGCAGGGTTAAATCATACCCAGCTAAAGCATCAACCAAAGTACTATCCTCTTCAATCTGCTGCTTATATTTCTTTAAATCATCTTGTGCATAACTACTTGTAGTAGTACTAACGACTATAAACAAAGTAATTAGCAAAAAACGAAAACGTAATAAAAAATCCATAAGGTTATGTTTTAAGTTACAATGGTGCTAAACTATAAAATATGTTCATAACATAAGGCATGTAATAGCACATTTAATATCTAAGCAAATATGAAGCCAAAAAAAGCGCAACTTGCTGAGGGTTGCGCTTAGGATTTTCATAAAAGATGGATTGCTATGCTTCTGAAACTTGATTAATACATTCAGTTCCACGTGTGATTGCCTTCTCATTCATCGGGATAAGATGATGGTGGCGTTCAGGTAAGGACTTCTTCAATCCAGCAATAACATTTTCCATTTTCACAATAGGCTTCACCTTAAGGTATCCACCTAGTACAATCATATTAAACGTTTTTACAGCATGCATGCGTGCAGCTTCAGCTGTTGCATCAATGCGATAAATATTTATATCGGTACGTTCCGGGTGACGTGTAATACCATTTCCATCATAGATAAGCGTACCACCTGGTTTAATATCAGATTCGAACTTATCCATCGACTGCTGATTAAGAATAATCGCAGTATCGTATTCGTGAAGAATTGGAGAACTGATACGGTCATCACTCAAGATAACTGTTACGTTGGCAGTACCACCACGCATTTCAGGACCATAAGCTGGCATCCACGACACTTCCATATCTTGCATAACGCCAGAGTAAGCAAGGATCTTACCCATCGAAAGTACTCCTTGTCCACCAAATCCGGCTATTATTATTTCTTCTTTCATTTCTTAAATTTTAAAAGATTAAACCGAACTACTCTTCGTTCTTAATATCACCAAGAGGGTAATAAGGGAACATATTCTCCTCCATCCACTCATTGGATTTGATTGGTGTCATTTTCCAACCTGAGTTACAGTTTGAAACCACCTCAACCAATGATGTACCTTTATTTGCCGCTTGATTCTCAAATGCCTTACGTAAAGCTTTCTTTGTTTTGCGAACATTACCAGCCGTATGAACCGACTGACGTGTCACATAGCAAGTACCCGGTAGCTGAGCCAAAATTTCAGAAATCTTAATAGGCTCACCATCGTGGCTTACATCACGTCCGTGCGGACAAGTTGAAGCTGCCATACCTGGTAAGGTTGTTGGTGCCATCTGTCCACCTGTCATTCCGTAGATACCGTTATTGATGAAGATCATCACAATGTTTTCACCACGGTTACAGGCATGAATAGTTTCAGCAGTACCAATTGCCGCTAAATCACCATCACCCTGGTATGAGAATACATTTTTCTCTGGCATCAAACGTTTAACAGCTGTTGCCAATGCTGGCGCACGACCGTGAGCTGCTTGCTGCCAATCAATTTCTAAATAGTTATACGCTAATACCGAACAACCAACAGGTGCAATACCAATGGTGGTATCCTGAATACCCATTTCTTCGATCACCTCAGCAATTAGCTTATGAACTGTTCCATGACCACAGCCAGGACAGTAACTTAAATCATTATCCGAAAGAACATCAGTTCTTTTGTAGACAATATTTTCAGGCTTAATAATTGTATTTATATCTGACATTACTTATCCCCTCCAATTAATTTTTGTTCAAGCGCTTCAACCACTTCTCCCGGCGAATGTACGGATCCACCAAAACGACCAAAGTGTTCAACAGGTATAGAGCATTCAACAGCTAACTTAACATCTTCAACCATTTGTCCGGCACTCATTTCAACAGATAACATTCCTTTAACCTGCTTAGCGCGTTTCATTAATTGTTCTGTTGGAAATGGATATAAAGTGATAGGACGAAACATTCCTACTTTAATACCTTTTTCGCGTGCAATTTCAATTGATTTTTGACAGATACGTGCACTTGAACCGTAGGCTACGATAATATAATCTGCATCATCGCACATCACTTCTTCGTAACGAACTTCATTCTCTTCAACCGAACGATACTTCGCTTGTAATTTATGGTTGAATGCCTCTTGAACTGAAGCTTCTAACTGAACCGAAGTGATAATATTTTTCTCTCTATTGGCCTTTTTACCAGTTGTTGCCCAAGTATGATTTTCTTCGATATACTCAGCTGTCCAGCGTGGCTTTTGTTCCGACAACTCAACTTTTTCCATCATCTGACCAATAACGCCATCAGATAAAATCATTACCGGGTTACGGTATTTAAAGGCTAAGTCAAAAGATAATTCAACAAAATCAGCCATTTCTTGAACGGATGCAGGAGCTAAAGTTATTAACTTATAATCTCCATGTCCACCACCTTTTACTGTTTGGAAATAATCTGACTGAGCAGGTTGAATGGTTCCTAAACCAGGACCTCCTCGTACAACATTAACAACAACACAAGGTAATTCAGCTCCCGCAAGATAAGTTAAACCCTCTTGCATCAAACTTACTCCAGGACTTGATGATGATGTCATAACGCGCTTACCACAACCTGCGCCGCCGTAAACCATATTAATAGATGCAGTTTCACTCTCCGCTTGTAGTACAACCATCCCGGTTGAATCCCAAGGTCTGAGGGCCATAAGGGTCTCCATTACTTCCGACTGAGGAGTAATAGGGTAGCCAAAGTAACCATCCACACCAGCGCGAATTGCTGCTTCAGCAATTGCCTCATTGCCTTTCATTAATTTTAATTCTCTCATGTGCGACTAAAATTTCTTTATGAGTTTTAAATTAAGCAGTAGCACCTGCTTTAGCGCGATAAACAGTAATACATGTGTCAGGACAAATGATCCCGCAATTAGAACATCCGATACAAGCATCCGGGTTCGCCATATACGCATAGTGATACCCTTTGCCATTTACTTCGGTAGCTAATTCAATTACTTTTGTGGGACACACGGTTGTACAAACACCGCAGCCTTTGCACTTAACTGTATCTACCACAATTGCACCTTTTGCTTTTGCCATTTTATTGAGTCTTATTGTTCGTTACAAATTTACACAACTTTCTTGAAAAAGGACATGATGGAAGTCAATATTTCTCTGTCGCATAATATATTACAAAGCTTACAATTAGTAAGCAACAATCCATTTTTAACTATAATTCTTATCAAAAGCACTCAATCGCTCTTTCAATTCTACAAAGCGCTCTTGCCCCGTTTGTGAAACACAGGCACGAAGCCCCTCTTGCTTGCTTCCGGTTTTACCTAAAGTAATGGCACTCACACCGTAATACAGCATCTCCTTCAGCAACTCACCTCCACTCATATTGCCATAAGCAACCGTAAAGTAAAAGCCATCTGCCAAAGGCTCATCCATATCTTTGTCGTAAATTATATTGAAGCCATTACCAGTAAATAATTCTTTCATCAATCTTCCTCGCTCGCCATATTCGCGGATCTCATCTAAGAATTTAAACTCACCATCGTTAGCAGCTTTTAACATTGCCGACAATGCATACTGTGCAGAATGACACGTTCCGGAAGATAAACTATATAATACACGCGCTACCAATACCTGACCATACTGTTCCAAGCCAAAGCGCTTCTCAAGATTTTCATACCTACGTTTATACAGGCTATCAGAAATACACATCATACCCGTACGTTGTCCTGCATAACTAAATGCTTTTGAACTAGAAATGAGCAAGACATAATTATCAGTAAAATGCCCAACACTACTTTGGTAAGGTGCCTCGAATGGTTTTGATAAATCCTGACGGAAGTCCATGGCGAAATAAGCCAAATCCTCAATTACTACCACATCATATTTGGTAGCTAATTCGCCAATTATTTTTAATTCCGTTTCGGTAAAGCAAACCCAAGTTGGGTTATTTGGATTGGAATAGATAACCGATGCTATCTTACCAGTAGAGAAATATGATTCTAACTTTTCTCTTAAAGCTTCACCTCTATAATTGTATACATCAAACGATTCGTAATTATAACCCAATACATCAAGTTGCTGTTTCTGAACTGGAAAACCCGGATCGATAAACAATATTGTGTCTTTCTCTTCGAATAATTTACCCGTAACTAAGAAGTTTGCATACGACCCCTGCATAGAACCAACTGTAGGCACACAACCTTCAGGTGAAACCTCCAAGTTCATGAATGCTTTGACAAAACGACTTGCTTCGTGCTTTAAGGATTTGATCCCTTCTAACATAGGATACTTCGAAGCCATACCATTCTTTAAGGCTTCAATCTCAGCATTGGTACCAACCTCAGATGGCATTAATCCGGGAACACCCATTTCCATACGAATGAACTTCTCCCCGCTCTCTTCCTCTATATCGTTAACGATAGAAACAATTTCACGAATTGTAGCTTCGTTTAAATCCTCAATTTGATATTTAGCCAATACCTTGTCAACTATGTTAGCAGGTATTGGTGTGTTTTTATGTTGATGCATGCTATTAATTTAACTTGAGTTCGATTTGACCAATTGAACTAATTTCATTTGGCCCATTCGAAACAAAAAAGGTGGTATACACAATACCACCTAATTAATAATTCTTAAAACCCAAACTCGTTAATGAGTCGGTTAATCCAATTCTGTACGCGTAGATCCGTTTTTTCTGGCTCACTGTCTTCATCAACAGGTAAACCTAAAAACTGTCCGTCCTTTACTCCTTCTGATTCAACATATTCATATTCATCAGTAGAACAAAAACCTACAACTTCGACCTCTAATTTCTCTAATCGCTCGTAAATCCATCCAATAGCATCTACGAAGTGTTCAGGATACTGAACATGGTCACCTAAGCCAAAAATAGCAACCTTCTTTCCATTCCAGTTAGCATCTTTTAACTTAGTCGCAAACACATCCCAATCCGAATCTTTGTAATCCGAGTTCCAATTTGTCATACCAATTGTAGAAGCACCAAAAATCATTTTATCAAAACGATCTAAAGCGGCTGCATCACAATTTTTAACAGGAATTAATTCAACTCGATCATTGCCGATCTTATCAGCAATTAAGCGCGCTACCTTCTCAACACTGCCCATTTCTGGACCATAGAAAATACCAATTTGAGACATAGTTTGTTTATTTAGTTTTCTTGGTTTGTAATACTTCAAATATGCTTTAATTATACGAGATTTGCAACCTTTCAACCCTTAGTTTTAGGCTTAGGACTAGCTATTGCCAGCAGCACTCCTAACACTATACCAAGCAGGGCAGCGAACAATACCTGATACTCGGCCGCCATCAAAAAGGTAATAGTATGCGCTGGAATCCAGAAAAATGGTATGGTCTTTTTAAACACAAAATTCCATTGCATTCCCCAATCCATTTCCTTTAGAATTTTTCCAAAATTGATTCGTTTAACTAAACACGACACCTGACCACCATGAAACAATATATGAGTGTCAGTTATTCGATGTAGCGTCATCATTACAGGAGCATAAACCAGATTCATAGCTGCACTAATTGAGAAAGCTGCCAACAATTTCGTTGTACTAAAATCCCCTTTCATTGAAGCTACTATACCTTCAACACCCATTTTTTCTAGAAAAATAGGCACTCCACTCGCAAAAACAACGAATGCAGCCTTTATGGTAATTCCCAAAAAACCCCATACTATCGCGCGAGACATTAAGCCAAAGCCTTTTTCCCAATAAATACTTTTTCGAATTCGTAAACCAATTACCTCGCCTAAAGTTGCTAATACCGCAAACTTCAGAAAACTCATAATAAGTGGGTGATCTATATTAAATTGGCTATAGGCAACAAATACCTCCTCTATTAAAAAAAACGGTAGAAAGAAGATAACGACACCTAAAACGAATATTATATCTTTAAAATATCTGTTCATACATTCCATTTATTAACGCTTACAAATTGATTGAAGAATTTTTTCTCTATTTACTTGTTTCAATCTGTAAGACTTCACAAAAATACAAGTATTTGTTAAAATCATACACTCCTAATAGATGATTTAAATCAAGTTTACAGACTTATTTCTCTATTAGTAATTTATAAACAAAAAAAGCTGACTCACAAAGCCAGCTTTAATTCTTATTATTAGTTACTTATACTATTTTTCAATTCTAATTCGAGCATCAACAGCAACAACCTTTTCACCTTCACCTAGTAAAGGATTAATGTCCATTTCTTTAATTTCAGGCGCATGTTGCAACATTGTCGACAAACGAACTATCACCTCAGCATATTTCTGTTCATCAACACCTTGCTGACCTCTAACTCCTTTTATAATCTCGTACCCTTTCAGATTTCTAATCATCTGCAAAGCCTCGTCCTGAGACAAAGGTGCCAAGCCTGAACTAACATCCTTTAATACTTCCACAAAGATACCTCCTAGTCCACATAAAACCATGTGTCCAAATCCAGGCTCAAATGTTGCTCCAATAAAAAGTTCCTTACCGCTCAACATTGGCTGAACCATAACTCCTGTAGCATCTTTTATTTTCATCATACGATCAAACTCACTTGCCAACTGCTCATCTGAATCCACGTTTAAAACAACACCACCGACGTCTGACTTATGAACCGGCCCAACTACTTTCATCACCACAGGATAGCCTGTTTCAGAAATAGCATTTTGCAAATCTTTTAGTTGATCACTAACAAATTCTTTTACACGCGGAACTCCGGCAGCATCCAATAAGTCCTGAACAACTTCAGGTGAAACATATCCATCTTCCTGAGCTTCGATAATTCGACGCACCTCAGTTACATTAACTTCTTTAGGCGCTTCGCTTTTTTCTGCGGGCTCGTTATTATTAAACACCTTCGTAAGAGCCTGCCCTAATTGCACCTCATCCGGAAAGTTAATATTACCTTTAGCTAAAAAGTTCTCTATGTCAGTTTTAGCATTAACAACCGAAGGTAGTACCGGATAAATTGGCTTATTACAGCTTCGCATTTTCTCATGCAGCACATCGTAAACCTCTCCAATAGGGAATAAACCAGGACTACCAAAGATGACGGCCATGGCATCGATATTATCAAAATCCTTATCGCAAGCTTCAATAATATCACCCAACTGCTCTGCCGTTCCCGTAGCTAAGAAATCAATTGGATTAGCCACACTAGAACCAGGATATAGCTTTTCCAATAATGCATCAGCCTTAGCTCCTTCAATGTGCGGAATTTCTAGGCCACCATTGGACATGGCGTCCGTTAACATTACTGCAGGCCCACCCGCATGAGTTATTATTGCTATATTTTTCCCTTGCAGCTCTTTTGCCATAAACACGGCAGCTACATTAGCTAAATCTTCACGTCCATAACAACGAACAATACCCGCTTTTTTAAACAAAGCGTCAACAGCTAAATCACTACTTGCCAAAGCACCAGTATGACTTGATGCAGCTCTACTACCCGCTTCTGAATTACCAGCTTTAATGGCAGCTATTTTACATCCCTTCTTTATTAAAGAAGAGGCATGCTTCAATAATTTCTGTGGATTATTTACACTTTCGAGATACAATAATTTAATGCGCGAACTTTTCTCAGCATCAAAGGTGTTATCCAAATACTCTAATACTTCCTCAACTCCTGTCTGTGCACTATTACCAACCGAATAAACACTATTAAACTTCAATCCTTTTGAAGTACCAGCTTCAATAATAAATACCGCTGTTGCACCAGAACCAGAAATAAAATCAGCACCTTGACTTTCTAGTGCAGGAATAGGCGTAGTAAAAACACTGTTGTGATGAGTAGTTAATACACCTACACAGTTAGGGCCGATTAAACAACCGCCAACTTCGTTTACCGTGTCAACAACTTGCTGTTCTAATTTGGCTCCTTCTTCATTCTCCTCGCTAAAGCCAGCGGAAATAATAATAAAAGCCTTAGTACCTTTTTGCTTAGCCAAAACCTCAACAGTTTGTGGGCAAAACTTTGCTGCAATAGCCAAAACAGCCAAGTCAACTGTTTCAGGTAAATCAGCGACATCCTTGTGACAAGTTATTCCTTGAACAGTTTCACTTTTAGGATTAGTAACATATAAATCTCCTTTATAGTTACCATCTATTATATTCTTAACAATTTTACCTCCGGGCTTCTGAATATTATCAGACCCACCTACTACCACAATACTCTTTGGATTAAGAAGTTGTTCGTTTATCATCTCTTTATATTTTGTCAGGTTATATTTTGCTAATCAGGAACTAACAGTCCCAAATGTCATTTTTACTTACAATTCATTAATCAATCTTATCCACTGTATTCCTAATACTTACAAGCTTCGACCAGAATTTTTATTAAATTCTAATAACAATTTATCACGCGGCAAAAATAAACGAATGATTGAACTTTCAACCTGATTGATATTGTTTTTTTCTTATTTTTACGCTTTCTAAAAAAGGATTAGCCGTGAGCAACTCAATATCAGAGATCATTAAGAAAGAAAAACTTAACAAAGCAGATTTAAGCTATTTGTTAAGCCTGGAGGGGAAAGAAAGAGATGACTTTCTGAAACAGACAGGCAATCATTATATCAATTCACTAGGCAAGAAAGTATATTTTCGAGGCTTAGTTGAATTTTCAAATTACTGCACTAAAGACTGCTATTATTGTGGCATTCGCAAAGGCAATTCATCATCGGAGCGTTATGACATTGATGATGAAGCAATAATTGATGCTGCAAAATTTGCTCACGAAAATCGCTATGGATCACTTGTACTACAGGCAGGTGAACGGAGCGACAAAATTTTCACCGATAGAGTAACTGCTCTACTTAAGGAAATAAAAAAAGCGACTAATGGAGAACTAGGTATAACCATTTCGCTTGGAGAACAAACAGAAGAAGTATATCAGGAATGGTTTAATGCGGGGGCTCATCGTTACCTCTTACGAATTGAAACATCAAACAAGGAACTATACTATAAAATTCATCCCAAAGATGAGCAACACAACTTTGAGAAACGTATAGAGTGCTTAAGGACATTACAAAAGGTAGGCTTTCAAACCGGAACCGGTGTAATGATTGGTTTACCATTTCAAACCTACGACCAACTGGCCGATGATCTTTTATTCTTTAAAGCTATGAATGTGGACATGGTAGGTATGGGGCCATTTATTGAACACACCGAAACGCCACTTTATAAATACAAAGATGATTTGTGGCCTTTGCAACGTAGGTTTGAAGTGGCACTAAACATGATTGCCTCTCTTCGCCTATTAATGCCAGATATTAATATAGCTGCTGCAACCGCCTTACAAGCCATTGATCCAATGGGACGAGAAAAAGCTCTGCGTTACGGTGCCAATGTGATTATGCCAAACATCACACCAACTACGCATCGAAAAGATTATACGCTCTATGAAAATAAACCTTGCACGGATGAAGGCGCCGAGGATTGCTCAAACTGCCTAAGTATCAGAGTTGAGATGGCAGGTAGAGAAATTGGCTATAACCAATGGGGTGACTCAAAACACTTTTTTAATCGACAAATCGACAAACAATAGTGCCACTTTCTTAGTTATCTATTGAAACTATACCATCGTGAATAAACCAGAAAACCACATACTAGTAATATTTGGTGCTTCAGGCGATTTAACCTATCGCAAATTGGTACCTGCAGTGTTTGATTTATTTGATCAGGATTTATTACCAAAGCAATTTGCCATACTTGGTTTAGGACGAACCGATTTAAGTGATCAGGAATTCCGCACTAAGATGAAGGAAGGAATTATCCTGTTTGCATTAAACAAACCTGAGAGCGAACAAAAATTAGATGAGTACCTTGAGAAATTGCACTATTTCTCATTCGACACCAAAGATCCGGATGAATATTGTTTGCTGAAAGGTAAACTGCGCGAGTTGGATGAACAATACAAAACAGGGAACAACTTTATCTACTACTTGGCTACGCCGCCAAGTATGTACAGCATTATACCTGAGCAACTTGCAAAACAAAATTTAAATAGCGAAGAGGATGGATTCAAACGCCTTATCGTTGAAAAACCATTTGGCTATGATTTAAAAACAGCTCAAACACTAAATACAAAATTATTACAAGACTTTAAAGAAGAGCAGATATACCGAATAGACCACTATCTTGGCAAGGAGACTGTACAGAATCTTCTGGTGACACGATTTTCAAATGGCATATTTGAACCGCTTTGGAATCGCAACTACATTCATCATGTGGAGATTACTGGTGCCGAAAACATCGGTGTTGGGAATCGTGGCGGCTATTACGAAGGATCGGGTGCCATGCGCGACATGGTTCAGAATCACCTATTACTTTTAGCAGGGCTGGTAGCCATGGAACCACCTGCCTTGATAGATTCTACTAATATTCGAAACGAAATTGCAAAGGTTTTTCACTCACTCCGCCCCATCAAAGAAGAAGAAGTTTCGAAATATGCTATTCGTGGACAATATACAGCATCAAAAATAAAGGGAGAGCAAGTAAAAGGCTATCGCGAAGAACAAGGGGTTGATCCGGACTCTCGCACTGAGACTTTTGTTGCCATGAAACTATTTATCGACAACTGGCGCTGGGCTGGTGTACCGTTTTATATCAGAAGCGGAAAAATGCTACCAACACGTGTCACCGAAATAGTGATCCACTTCAAAGCAACACCTCATCATTTGTTTGCTGATAACGAAAGCATATGCAAAAACTACAATCAGTTAGTCATTCGCATTCAACCAGATGAAGGTGTACTGATGAAGTTTGGCATGAAAGTACCGGGAGCTGGTTTTAATGTTCAGAATGTGAATATGGATTTTCACTACAGCGATTTATCTGACACATATTTACCAAGTGCTTACGAACGATTACTACTGGACTGCATGTTGGGTGACGGAACATTGTACCACAGAGGCGATGCAGTTGAAGCTGCATGGAAATTTGTGGACCCAATATTAAAAGCATGGCAAGAAGACGATAGCATACCTGTGCACGGTTATCCAGCAGGCACTTGGGGCCCCGATGTTTCTGATGATCTTATTGAAGAAAATGATATCACATGGCGCTATCCGTGTAAAAACCTATCGAACGATGGAAACTACTGTGAGCTATAGACATAAATAACTAACATTTATTGAGAGTGCGTGCATACTATTAATTAGTTGTCATAGTGAATGAAGAAATCTAATTCCCTATGAACCGACTTATATTAGCATTGATATTGTTGCCCAGCACTTTCTTAATTGCGGCTCAAGAAGAAACCATTGAACACGATTACAAAGGAAACATCATTTTTAGTTGGGCACCTTTGTCTGCAATGGACACCTATTCGCGAATACGACTAGGTGTCGAAATTGGTCTTTCGCAAAGAGTGAGCTTAAGCACTGACATTGGCTTTAATCAGAGTAAATACCAACGAGGATCATACTATCAAAATGATCGCTCGTATCAAGTATTTGAAGTACGTCCCGAATTAAAGTTTTACTTAAACGATAAATACCGGGCGCGTTGGTATAATTCCGTTGAGCTTTTTTACATTGATGTTAAAGAAAATCTGAAAGACGACTATTACTACCAGGATAGAGGTGAAATAAAGGTAAGCTACGATGCCGCTACATACACTCGATTAAAATTTGGCGCGCATTATAAATTTGGCATTAGTTTAAGAATGGGATCCAGAATGGTATTTGATCCGTTTGTGGGTATAGGCATCCGGTTTGTTGAACGTGAATACATTGATGTTGAAGGTGCCATTTCTGATCCGGAGGGAGGCGACATTTGGGACGATTGGCTGTGGAGCGAGGCTCGCAGATATGAAGGCAACTATTGGGGCATCAATATTAGCGCTGGATTTCGTCTAGGTATTTATTTATCGAAATAGATAAACGCTGCTTCCATTGGCATTACAATTCACTTAAATTTAATGAACCTTAAATATGCTCCATTGTTGAACTTTGGATTACTTTTGCAGCCACAACAAACTCAATAGGATTCAATCACAAGCAATGGAGTACAGACGTTTCGGGAAAACCAATAAACATATTAGCACAATCACACTAGGTGGAATGCGTTTCAAACAGGTATGGGAAGAGCCTCGTCACGAAATTCCACGTGCCACACAAGATCACTGCAATCAAATTGTTGACCTGGCAATTAAAAATGGCATTAACCATTTTGAGACAGCTTATGGTTACATGAAAAGCGAAACTGTTTTTGGCAGAACCCTTAATGATGAATTAAATATTGATCGCTCATCGTATTACCTAATGAGCAAGGGCAACTCAGCCACTGCCAATGAAATGCGAAAATTAGTTGATACACAATTAAAAACACTTAAAACCGACTACCTCGATTTTTATGGATGGCATGGAATCAATACAGATGAAATTATAAGCTCTGCTTGTAAGACAGGTGGCCCTGTTGAAGCCTTACTGAAAATGAAAGAGGAAGGCATCATTAAACACGTTGGTTTCAGCACCCATGCTCCACTAGAGGTGATTGAAAAAGCCATATCAACTGATTTATTTGAGTTTGTTAATTTACACTACTATTATTTCTATCAGAGAAATGAGGCGGCAGTAGCATTGGCAAAAGAGAAAGACATGGGTGTTTTCATTATCTCTCCTAACGACAAAGGTGGACAATTATACAAAGCTCCGGAAAAAATACGCGAAACCATTCCTCACTCAACTCCCATCCAATGGAATGCTCGATTTTGCTTGAGTAATCCTGCTGTTCATACCTTATCATTTGGGATGACAGATATTGAACACTTCACCGAAATGAAAGGGATATTTCCAAGTCATACACCACTTAACAAACCAGATAAGGAATCAAAAATAAAATTGGATGAAATGGTTAATGATGATCCATATGCTTTTTACGATGGCTACGATTCGGATCCCAGCATTACAGAAATGAATATTCCGTTGTTATTGCATTGGCGAAAACTATGGAAGTGCTATAACCTTCTTGATTTTGCCCGTTACAGGTACAAGGAACTAAAAACTCCTAACCATTGGGTTCCTGGCGTTTTTGCAACACCCGAAGCAATTAATAAAATGAATTTTTCATCCATACCCAAGAACATTCCGTTAAAAGATATGCTTACAGAATTGCATGAAGCATTCTATCAAGCTCCTGTGGACATTAATAAAATTGATCCAACAAAAATTACCTTGCGCAAATAGAAATTGTATTATTCGAATATTATCAAGATATATATTCCAACACTTTCTGTTTCAGCAAATCCTTACTAATTGGCTTGGTTAAATAATCATCAAACACGCCTTTGTATTTAGCAAGTTCATTTTCTAACACATATGCCGATTGACCAAGAATCGGAATCTTAGGATGCGACTGTTTTATAAGTTTAGCTGCCTCATAACCATCCATAACAGGCATTTTAATATCCATTAAAACAAGGTCTATATTCGGATTAGAGTTACAAGCAACTATCGCATCCTTGCCATTCTTTACATGAATTACAACGAAAGACATACCCGTTAAAATAGCATCTAAGTATAAAAAATTATTCTTAACATCTTCGGCCACCAACACTGTTCTTACTTGCTCACTCTGTTTGACAACGGCACCTTCTTCATCGACTTTAATAATCGGCTCATACGGAATAGTAAAATATATGGTGGTTCCCTTTTCGATCTCCGATTCTAACCAAATCTTTCCTCCTAACAGTTCAACAAAGGCTTTTGATATTGACAAGCCTAAACCAGTCCCTCCAAATTCCCTGCTAATTAATACATCAGCCTGACGAAAACGCTCAAAGATTTTCTCATGAAATTCAGGCTTAACTCCTATACCGGTATCTTTAACGTAAAATTCCAAATCGTTCTTTACCAAGCTACATCCAATTTCTACCGATCCTCTATAGGTAAACTTCAAAGCATTAGCTATCAAATTACTTAACACCTGTGTCAACTTTGTTCCATCAGTATAGATTTCAGCCTCATGATCTTTTAATGACATATTAGAAACCAATTCTACATTCTTATCCGAAGCCTGCTGCTGAAATATCGTTAATAAATCAGCTACAATGAGGTTGACAGAAGCCTCCCCCACATTTTTCTGCTCTTGATTGGTTTCAATCGCTGAAATAGTTAGCACATCAGTTACAATCGATACCAACTGATTACTACTATTTTGTATGATAGAAACGTAGCCCTCTCGCTTCTCTTTAGATAAATCTGGTTCATTTAATAAACCTGAAAACCCGGAAATAGCATTAAGTGGCGTTCTAATTTCATGCGACATATTTTGCAGAAAGGATGTTTTCAAATGATCACTTTCCTCAGCATGCTCTTTAGCTCTTATCAATTCAATTTCAGATAATTTACGCGCAGTAATATCACTTCCAAAACATGACCCACCAATCACCTTCGAATCTTTGATGATGGGATTAAATGAAATTTGAATATAGATATTTCCATTCACCCCTTCTACTATATCCTCAACCGTATATGACTCCCCTGCAAGAACCCTGTCGTATCGAGGTTTCCAGAAACCACGTATAGCTTTTGGCAAGGCATCGATCAAATTAGAGCCAGGAAGTAATAACACTCCAAAAGCTTTATTAAAATCTCGTTGAAAAACTTTATTAATGTAAATAATGTCATACTTGACATCAAATGCCCAAATACTATCCTCTGTTCCTTCGATAATAGCAGTAACATTTGCATTGTTAGCCTCAGCAATTTCCTTAGCTTGCAACAACTCTTCTTCTACTTCTTTACGCGCACTTATATCCCGAAAACTACCAACCAAACATTTCTTACCCTTATATTTCACTTCAAATGGTAATACCTCAACCGGCACTGTTGTACCATCCTTCCGAACTATCAGATTTTCGACCCTATTGGTATGAACTAATTCCTGAGCGTCCTTGGCGTGTTGCTTAAAGGTTTTTTTGGTATAATCCTCTTTTTCGGGAGGATGCAGTCTAGATTGATGTAAACCAACTAATTCACCTCGCGTCATTTGCATCAATTTCTCAGCTGCTCTATTGGCATCCAGAATAAGACTTGTTTCGGGGTCTGCAATAAAAATAGCATCTGCTGCATTTTGGTATAAACTTTTAAACTGCTGCTCACTTTCTTCAGCTTTTACTTTGGCAACAATTAAATCATTCAAAAACTGCTTCTTCTCGGTAATATCGGCAGCAAAAGTAATTACCACATCCTTGCCAAAATAACTTCCTTTTACGGTCCAAACATCTTTAGGAAAAATAGTACCATCTTTTTTTAAACCCCAAAACTCAAAAAATTGTGGCTCGCCATTAAAAGCACGCTCAATCAACTTAGCTACTTTATTCAAATCATTCTTTCCAGGCGCAGAAAGAAACTCCGGTGTTTTTCCAATAAAATACTCACGTTCGTAACCATACAGATCAATGGCACCTTGATTTACATTCACAAAGGTTAAATCCGGATTTTGTATATATATTGCTTGCTTTACAGTATTAAATAAACCGAAGTAATTTATCTCTCTTTCTTTTAAATCCAGTTCTGTTTGCTTCTGATCAGCGATTACTCTATCATAGGTGTTTTGCAAGGAATTATACTTCCGCTGCAAGTCATCAAGTTTTTTCAACAGTTCCTTTTGACTTTTATTTTGATTGTCCATAAGCAGTAATTTGTGGTATTTTGCTATGACTAAAGCTCTCTACCATAAATTTAACTTAAATCAATTAAAAATCAAATACATATAAACCTTTTTAACTAAATATTAATATTATATTTTGAAATCTTCTCTATAAGCCAGTATATACAAAGAGGGTGTCCAAAAAGTATTTTTGTGAACAAGCAAACTTACAGTTTGTTATTTTACTTTCGTTTTACCCCTCCAAACCTCCCCTAAAGTGGAGGCTTAAGTGCGATAGCTATCGCACCCCTTCAGGGGATTTAGGGGTAGTAAAAAAGGATATTTGATTACAAATTAAAAGTAACCTAATTGTAATTTTTACTTTTTGGACACCCTCTTCATCATCTATTTACATTCCAACACTAACTATTTAGGCACTCCTAATTTTGTAAGTATATCTGTTAAAAAACACCATTTGGTAATTGATGATTGAATTAAATTGACAGCTACAAAACCTGCCAAATAAAGCCAATTGATATGTAGGGTGATGGCAAGTAAAATACTTATCAACACCATAGTACCAGCTATCGCCCTAACTATTCTTTCTTGCATAATTCTATTATTTAATATTAATAATTTTCTATATACCCTTATCAACATCAACGATATAGGCATTAATATTACACTGCGGAACTTCAGCTTTACACCGCAATAACTTTTCAAGTAAACTATCAGCTTGGGTATCATCTAAAAAAGCCAAAAAGGCAATATTATTAATACCAATACTTCCTTTACCGAACCAATTGCCCAGACGATGCTGATTCTGCAACTTGCGCATACCTTTCATTTCAAACTCGTTATAATAAGGCACCTGATGTTCGCTAAAATGCTCCTGCAGGCGATCTCTAAATTCTGCAACTGTAATGGCTATTAGTAATTTCATTGTGTCAAGTTTTATTCGTTATCATTCGATTCTGTTTGTTCTGTCTCATTCACCGATTTAACTTCTACATCACCTTCATGCTTTTTACGCTCTGTCATGAAAAATATGAGAGGAACAATAAGTAATGTAAGCACCGTTGAGGCAATGGTTCCGCCCATTAACGAAATAGCTAATCCCTGAAAAATTGGATCGAACAGAATAACAACTGCTCCAATAACCACGGTTCCTGCCGTTAATAGAATTGGCGTAGTTCGCACTGCACCAGCCTCTATTACAGCCTCGCGAAGTGGTACACCTTCATTAAGCCGAATGTTAACAAAGTCGATGAGTAAGATGGAGTTCCGGACCATTATTCCAGCAAGTGCTATCATTCCAATCATTGAAGTGGCGGTAAAGAAGGCATCGAGCAACCAATGTCCCAACACAATACCTACTAAGGATAATGGAATAGCAACCATCATCACAAATGGCACTTTCAAGTTTTGAAACCAACCAACTATCAACATATAAATAATAACTAACACCACAGCGAAAGCTGTTCCCAAATCACGGAATACTTCATAGGTTATTTGCCACTCTCCATCCCATTTTAAACCAAAATTACTTTCATTAAAAGGTTGTCCATTATAAAACTCTTCTATTGAATAACCTTCTGGCAAATTAATTTCATCCATTCGATCACTCATATCCAATATGGCATACACAGGACTTTCCAGATCACCTGCAACATCCGCCGTAACATAAACCACTTGCTTCTGGTTTTTCCGGAAGATACTTTTGTCATTGAGCACTTCACGCACATTCACCATGTCGCCAATAGCCACCATATCACCTCGCGATGACACAAGGTTAATTTTCTTCAAATCATCAATGTTTGTTCGGCTATCTTCAGCTAAGCGCAAGGTAATACCAACCTGTTGATGATCGTTCTCAGCATACAGTTGCGATACTGTAGCACCACGTAAAGCCATGTTCATCGCTTGAATGATCTGCTGTGGAGCTATACCTGCCATCATCGCTTTTTCTTTATCCACATCAAAGCGATACTCTAATTGGTCATCTTCCATCATCCAATCCACATCAACCACACTTTCGGTGGTCGCAAACAGATTTTTAACCTGTTGGGCAACATCTTTTTGAGCTTCATAATTCGGACCATAAATTTCTGCGACAAGTGTAGACATTACCGGAGGACCTGGTGGTACTTCAACCACTTTTACGTTGGCATTAAAGCGCTCTCCTATAGACTGTAACCCCGGACGTAATTCCTTGGCAATATCATGTGACTGCAAATCACGTTCTTTTTTCGAAACCAAATTAACCTGTATATCGGCTACATTTGAACCACGGCGCAAATCATAGTGACGCACTAAACCATTAAAGTTAATAGGGGCCGATGTTCCTACGTATGTTTGGTAATTGGTTACCAACTCATGACTTCTTAAATAAGCAGCTAACTCTTTGGTAACATTAGCCGTTTCTTCAAGCGTAGTACCTTCAGGCATGTCAATCACCACCTGGAATTCGTTTTTATTATCGAAAGGTAATATCTTAACTGTTACAACCTTGAACAAGAACAAACTAGCCGAGCCAAATAATAAAAGTGTAACGCCAATTATAAACACCCAACGTTTCATAGGGCTTTCAATCATAGGGCGCATTGTTTTATCATACATCCTGTAGATGAAGGTATTCTCAAGTGAATAATCCTTTTCACCATCAGTAGAATCGTCGTGTTTTAACAATCGATAAGCCAACCAAGGTGTAATCATCAGAGCCACCAACAATGAGAATATCATTGCAATGGATGCACCAATCGGCATCGGACTCATATACGGCCCCATCATTCCAGACACAAATACCATCGGAATAACAGCCGCTATTACCGTGAATGTTGCTAAGATCGTAGGATTACCAACCTCATCGATGGACCGCAGTGCCGCTTGCCAAAATGGCAATTGTTTCATTTTAAAATGGCGGTGCATATTCTCCGCTATAATAATGGAATCATCCACCACTATACCTGTTACAAATACAAGCGCAAATAGTGTGATACGATTCAATGTGTAGTCCATAAAATAGTAACTAAACATTGTTAGAGCAAAGGTAATTGGTACTGATATAAATACGACCAATCCACCACGCCAACCCATGGCAAGCATCACCACAAAGGTTACTGCAATAATGGCACCCAACAAGTGCATTAACAACTCACCAACCTTGTCAGACGCTGTTTCTCCATAATTACGAGTCACCTCTACCTGAATATCAGCCGGAATTAAATTGCTCCCCAACTGCTCCACTCGCTTATTAATCTGCTCTGCTAAACGCATCGCATCAGCTCCACGTCTTTTTGCAATTGAGATAGTTACGGCAGAATATTCACCTTTGTATGTTTCTTTTTCTTCGCTTGCTTTTCCATAACCGAAAGCAACATACGAATTAGGTACAGCAGGTCCATCAATAACTTGCGCTACCTGATGCAAATAAACGGGTGAATTTTGATAAACACCAACAATTAGGTTAGCTACCTCATCGGCTGTTTCAAAAAACTTACCAGTTCGAACGACGTATTCCTCATTACTTTGATTAAAACTTCCGGACGACACTTGCTGGTTAGCAGCCTGAAGCTGTTGAGTAATCATCAATGGATCAGACTTAAATACGCCCATCTTATCGCGATCAAGAACTACTTGAATCTCACGATTACGTCCACCTATAATTTTAGTCTCTGAAATATCAGTTATTTTTTCAACTTCAGAGCTTAATTCCTGAGCGACGCGCTTTAATTGATAATCATCGTAATGCTCGCTCCAAAGTGTTAAACTCATTACTGGAACATCGTCAATTGAACGTGTCTTAATCAATGGAAGCGTTACCCCAGCAGGCATTTGATCCATGTTTTTCATTATCTCATTGTAGAGTTTTACCAAGCTGCGCTCAATATCTTCACCTACATAAAACTGAACAATCAACATGGCCTGTTCGGGCAAGGACTGGGAATACACATACTCCACACCTTTAACATTAGAAATAACCTTCTCGATAGGTGTAACAATCTTCGATTCAATTTCTGACGGACTGGCTCCCGGATAGCCAATAAAAATATCGGCAATAGGCACATCAATCTGTGGCTCCTCTTCGCGAGGCGTTAAGTAGGAACTATACACTCCTATTATCACAAAGACCACCATCAAAAGTGGTGTCAACTTTGATTTTATAAACATTCGGGCTAGTGTCCCGGCAATACCTGTTTTCATATGATAATATTTTCTTTCAATTGTCTCCCGATAGCTATCGGGATGGAACTCGCCAGCAAAGTCATTCTCGTGTGTGAGAATTATTCGCTCATGGCTCGTTTCATCTGTTATATTTATTTTTATTGCGGAACAATTAATTTAAATTCAATTCGGCTCCATCGTAAAGACGGCCATCAGCTTTAACAACTAACTTTGAGCCCTCATTCAAACCTGATAAAACCTCGATTTTATCTCCATACTTTTTACCTAAACGTACCCAACGGAGTAATGCTTGGTTGTTTTGACTTACAATCCAAATACCTTGTAATTGGCCTTGCGTAACAAGTTGTTTTTCTTCAACGAGTATTTTCTCCTCTTTTCCTTTTAACAAATCAACATGTGCAAACATGCCACTTCGTAATTTCTCGACTTGACCAGGCATCGGCAACAATGTAATAACAGCATCAAATTGAGAACCTGAAAAACGACTCGATGGACTTACACGAGCAACCATACCAGGTACAGGTTGGGTTAAAGTTCCAACACGAACTTCAACCGTATCACCCTTCTCAACCATATAAACTTCTGATTCTGGAATTTTTACATTTACTTCAAACAAATCAGGTGCTTCGATGGCTAATAATGGCATACCAGGATTCGCCATATCGCCCGCATCAACAAATTTTTGAGTAATAACACCACTATATGGCGCTACAATATTGGCATACGACAGCATTTCAAGCACTTCTTCTTTGGCTTTCTGTGCCATCTCAAGTTGCGCCTTTGTCATTTCGTAATGAACAGTTATATCATCCAGTTCTTTTTGAGTGGCACTTTTACTTTCGAATAAGACAAGTAACCTTTTATGGTCATCTGCAGCATGTTTATTGGCTGCTTTAGCTTGGATAATATTAGCTTCAACTTGTTTCTTTTTGGCCAAAATATCGTTACTTCTTATGGAAATTAACAACTGCCCCTTATTTACAACATCTCCTTCACCAACATGAACTTTACTAATTTGCCCCATTAAGCGGGTACTTAAAGTAGATTGATTAACCGATGCCATTGCTCCCGTAAAATGATACTTCTTAGCAACAGTTGATTTTGTAACAACTTCCGTTTGAACGTTCATGCCATTTGTTTTACTAGACTCATCAGCCTTACCCTTTCCGCACGATTGAGCCAGTATGGCAACTACCAGCAATGACATAAATACATTTAATACTTTCATATTTTAGATTTTTTTATTGACTTATTGATTATGACTTTAGTAATTGAACGAAAATCTCAATTACTCTTTATTTAATGGATTATTATTGATTTGATTCTGATACCAATAATTGATATTTAAAGACCGCTAAATTATAATTATAGATAGCATTGAGTTGCTGCAACTGACTACCTTCAGCCTTGGTTTCACTCATCAATAAATCGCTTGTACTCTCTAAACCTTGATTGTAACGGTTTGATCGAATTCGTAATGATTCCTTGGCTTGATCGGCTGCCAATTGATAAGTGATAAGCTGACTCTCGGCCAAAACAATTGCTCGAGAAGCCTTGGACAACTCCATATTTTCCTTCTCTATATAATCATCGTAATTAATTTGTGCTTTAGAATAATCGGCCTTTGCTTTATTTACCTTACCTATGTTTCGGCCTCCATTAAAGATGCGCCATTGCAACTTAAGACCAAGCATATAACTATCTGCACTGAAACCACCAAAATCAGAATCGTTTAAATTATAAGCACCAAAGGCATTTACACGCGGAGCAAATTTCATCAATTCGCTTTTCGACATTTTTTTGTAGGCATCAACCCCGTACTGCATGGCCAAAACATCTGAACGATTGAAAATCGTATTCGCTGTATTAAAGGTAAAGCTCACTTGCTGAATGGAATCACTTATTTGAATCGCTTCATTTAATTGGCGCCCCAATAAGAAGTTCAAAGTTTCACTAACCGTATTCACATCATTTTCGGCTTCCTTTAACTTTGCATCTTGTTCGTACTTTCGAACTTTGATCGACATCACATCAGCCTCTTTCATATAACCTTGTCTCAAGTTATCTTCACCCATCTTTAAATAATTCGCAGTAGCAACTTGTGCTTTTTTCATGACTTCAACCTTATTCTGGGCAAGTTGAAGCGCATAATACGTTTGCTTTACCAAGTACGCTACATAAGAACGAGTATACTCCGTTTTGTGTTCTACTGCTTTAAGCTGATTATTAGCAGCTCCTTTTCCCATCCAAGCATCAACATTTACAAGCGGTTGCTCAACCAATACTTGTGTATTGAAATGATTGGTTCTACCTGGTGAATTAATCACAGCTGGATCAAAATCGGCCATGGTTACATTTTGCTGCTGCAACTTAAACCCAAATGCGTTTAATGGATCGTTTGACACTGCATAAGCACTCGATAGCTCAATCGATGGTAAAAATGCAGCGAGCGCCTGTTGATTATTTGCCTTAGCTGCTTTAACATCAGAAAGTGCTTTCAACACCTCTCTGTTATTTTCATCTGCCAATTGTAGGGCTTCTGTCAGGCTCAATGTTGGCTCATTATTCAATTGCTGAGCCTTGGCTCTATCTGGCATCCCCATTAAGGAGATTAGTAATAAACTTATAAAAACTGTTCTGTACATATTATTTTCTTTTCAACTTTGAGAGTTCAAAACTATATCTAATTTTCTACATATACAACATTCTAGATGTTTGGATGTTTAATAATTTCTCTAAATTACTTTATATGAGTATATTATAATTTTATACTTTAAGACACTTTTGTCTTTTTTATGAAACACTAACAAAAAAAACACCCAATCAATTCAGAATTGATCAACAAAAAGCAGGACTAACCAAACTATAAATGTTAAATTAAATATACCTGTTCGACAGTTCATTATCTTACCTCAAAGTTCTTCAAACGAGTCGCAAATGAATTAATAGACTAAGTGTTAATATATAGATAGTAATATAAAGTTGTATTGCAGAAAATATAATGAACATCATTATACATCTAATTGTCTATTTATATAAGTTAACTTTGTTTCGATATAATAGAAGACCTATGAAAAACGTACAGGTATTTTCAGATAAAAAAACCTTAGCAAAACAATTCGGCGATTTATTAAGCAAGTTATCGCTTGAAAAAAAAGAAGTTTATATAGCCTTATCTGGTGGTAGTACACCCAAAGCGATTTTCGAAGTTTTATCGCATGAATACAAGAAAAAAATAGATTGGTCTAATCTTCGCTTTTTCTGGGGCGACGAGCGTATCGTTGAAGCCACTGATCCGGAAAGTAATTTTGGAATGACTCGCGAACATTTATTTGATCACGTAAGCACAAAAGCAATCAATATTTTTAGGGTAAAAGGTGAATTATCACCTGATGAAGCTGTTGACGATTACATAGATGTTATTTCTGAAAATGTGCCTCAGGCAAATGATCTTCCTCAATTTGATCTCATATTACTAGGCATGGGTGATGATGGGCATACTGCCTCCATCTTTCCACATCAAATAGGATTATGGAATAGTGAGAATATTTGTGAACTAGCCCAACATCCGGAATCAGGCCAATTTAGAGTCACCTTAAGCGGTAAAGTTATTAACAATGCAAAGCAGATAATATTTTTGGTGACAGGTAACAACAAAGCTAAAAAAGTTAAAGAAATCATCAATGAAGAGGAAGTTGCAAAAAACTACCCTGCAGCTTTAGTAGATAAAAGTAAATGCACTTGGTTCTTAGATAAAGAGGTAGCTTCACTACTATAACTCTATTTAACCATCATTTCCAATGCAAATAAACATAAGTTAGAAATAAAGAAATTAAATCCACTTGTTTGACATAAACCACAAACTTTCAATCATTTTTTCCGTAAATTAGATTACACATTTCAAAAAAGTGCATGACCAACCAAAAACCAAGTATATTATTAGTAGATGATTCGCCTGTTAATATCGACATCTTAAAAGATTCCTTGGCGCGTTATAATCTATACGCTGCTGGTGATGGTGATACTGCACTTGAAATAGCATTCTCTCGAAACAAACCAGATCTTATATTACTGGATATAATAATGCCAGGGCTTAACGGCTACGAAGTTTGCAAGTTCCTTAAGACAAACGAACTAACAAAGGACATTCCCGTTATATTCATTACGGGACAAAACGATCCAGAAAGTATTATTAAAGGCTTCGAAGCAGGTGCTGTCGATTTTATTACAAAACCATTCAACACATTAGAACTTAAAGCGCGCGTAAAAACGCAGATTGCTATAAAAATGGCGCGTGATCAAAACCAAAGGTTAATTTGGAAGATTGGCGCCATGAATAAGAAGTTAACGGATAGCATTAACTATGCACAAAAAATCCAAAATGCCAGTTTACCAAAAGAAGAGTATTTAAAAGAAGTTCTTCCTGAACACTTTATCCTATTGAAACCACGCGATGTGGTTAGTGGTGATTTTTATTGGGTTGGAGAAGTGGGAAGCAAAGTAATTGTTGTTGCGGCTGATTGCACCGGACACGGTGTTCCCGGTGCTATTATGAGCATGTTTGGCGTTGCGTATCTTCATGAAATTATTGGTAAAAATGAAGAAACACAGCCAGCCAAAATACTGAATGAACTTCGAAGAATTGTGATTGAATCGTTGCAACAACATGAAGAAAGTGAAGTCAAAGATGGAATGGATATAAGCATTGTAAGCATTGACAAGAAGAAAAATGAACTACAATTTGCCGGGGCATTCAACCCAATTATACTCGTTCGCAATAACATGTTAAACATTTATCCGGCCGATCACATGCCTGTATCCTATGGTGAAATTGATCGCTCTTTCAGAAATCACACCATCAAATACGAAAATGGAGATTGTCTTTATATGTACTCAGATGGTTACGCTTCTCAATTTGGCGGACCAAAAGACAAAAAGTTAATGCAAAAAGGATTCAAACAACTTATACTTGACAATCATTCTCATCCAATGCAGGAGCAAAAGACTATTTTTAATAACTTCTTCGAAGATTGGAAAGGATTTAACGATCAGATTGATGATGTTTTACTAATAGGAATTAAACTATAACACTCTACTTTTCTGTCCGTTAACAATCATTCAATTATTTTTTTCAAAAATAGGTAGGGGTAAACTGTTTTAAAAGATGTCCTTTAAGCGACAACGAAATAATAACAGTTAAACCTATATACCATGAAAAATTTAATTAATCATTCCAGTCGCATCAGTCGTTCATTAGTACTGATAACATTGTGCCTTTTTACATTTACAGCAATTACATCAGCAGGTAACTTGTTTAAAAAAGCTCAACAAACCGACACCTTATCTTTCATAACAGTAAAAGGTGTTATTCTCGATGAAAATAATAACGAACCTTTAGTGTTCGCAAATATTGGAATTGAAGGAACAAACATTGCAACCGTAACAAATTCAGAAGGTGCATTTGGACTAAAAGTACCGAAGGAAATGGCAAATAAAAACTTGCAAGCATCTTACATTGGGTACAAAGGAAAAACCCTCGCAATTAAGGACTTAAAAAACAGCAAGAACAAAATAAGGTTAGAACTACTAACTGTTTCTCTTGATGCCATTAATGTTTTTCCTAAAGATGCCAACCTCTTGATTCGTGCGGTACTCAACAGGAGAAATGAAAATTACGTACAAGACGAAAGTTTAATGACCGCTTTTTATCGCGAAACAATAAAGAATAGACGCAAATATGCCTCTCTTTCAGAAGCTGTAGTAGAAGTGTATAAGCAAGGTTATAGTAACGATAGATATGATGCCGTTCGCCTACTTAAAGGTCGTAAGAGCGCAGATTATTCAAAACTTGACACTCTTCTATTTAAATTACAAGGAGGGCCATATTCAACATTGATGCTCGATATCATGAAGAATCCTTACATGATATTAGCGGAAGATGCTATTGAGGATTATACTTTTAAGATTTCGAATGTAACTCGTGAAAATGATCGTTTACTTTATGTTTTAGAGTTTAAACAACAAACTTGGATTGATGATCCATTGTTCTATGGTAAATTATACATAGACTCGGAAAAACTAGCAATCGTAAGTGCCAACTACATGGTTAACACCGAAGACAAAGCCGCCGTTGGACGTATGTTCATCAAACGAAAGCCAGCAGGTGCCGATGTTTATCCAACGGAAGCCAATTATTTAGTGACTTACCGTGAAAGTGATGGAAAATGGATGTATGCTTACTCACGAGGTGAAATAACCTTTAAAGTAAAATGGAAAAAACGACTATTTAACTCAGTATATCATACCGGAATTGAAATGGCGGTTACTGACTGGAAGAAAACATCTCAAAAACGTTTCAAAGGATCGGACAGAATGAAAATGAATGTTGTGATGAGCGATGCAGAACTAGGTTTTGCTGATGAACATTTCTGGGGAGCATACAATGTAATTGAACCAGAAAAGTCAATAAATTCAGCTATCAAGAAAATACAAAAGAACTTATCAAAACTTGAAGAATAAATCACTTTCCACCACAGAGTTTAATTTTTAAATAGAGACATGAAAGCCAAATCCAGAAGGGTTTGGCTTTTTAATTATGCTCTATCCGCTTATTAAGCACCTTTAATTCTCTTACTAAAAAGAAGGAAACTACGATAGCTGATATAGTATCAGAAATAGGCCCAGCTAACCATACGCCATCGAGACCTAAATATTTCGGAAGAATAATAATGACTGGCAAAAGAACAATAACTTGGCGCATTAAAGATATTAACGAAGCCAAACCAGCTTTTCCTGTCGACTGAAAGTAATTACCTGTTATAACTTGAAAACCAATCAAGGGTAACGCCATCAGAAAGATGCGCAATCCTCTCACGCCTATTTCCAACAACTGTAGATCCTCGGTATTAAATAATTTAATAATTGTACGAGGGAAGAATTCACCCAATAAAAAACCAATGATTGAAATTAAAGTGGCAAACCAGAGGCTCAGCACAAAAGTTTGTTTAACCCGACTAAAATCCTTCAGACCATAATTAAAGCTGATTATTGGTTGAGCCGCCATATTAATAGCAATAATTGTCATCACCAATAGCATAGCGATACTCATTATAATTCCCATTGCCCCCACTGCAATATCACCACCATATTTAACCAACTGTACATTAAAAGCACCGAAAACAACACTTGAGGCCAACTGCATCGAAAAAGGCGCAAAACCTATACTTAAGATGTACCAAACAATATCCCATTTAATGGAAAAATTACGGGCTCGCAAACGAATTACTGAACGACTACTACGAAAATGTGCAATCACCCAAATACAAAGAGCAATTTGAGATATTACAGTCGCATATGCTGCCCCCTTTACGCCCATATCTAAACCAAAAATAAAAATAGGATCCAATACAAGATTCAATCCTGCACTGATAAGCATTGAATACATCGCCACCTTAGCACTTCCTTCAGAACGAATTAAATTATTAAGGGAATATCCAACTATATTGAACAATGTTCCTGCTAAAATAATATCGAGATAATCATTGGCATAAACATATGTTTCTTCATTAATACCAAAAAAGATAAGAAGAGGTTCCTTAATAGCAAAGCCAAGTAGCATTATTGACAACGAAACAACAACCATCAACACAAAGGAATTACCTAGTACCTTCTCGGCCCGCTCAAAGTCTTTCTTGCCTAAGTTAAAAGAGATACGTACCCCCGCTCCAACACCTATGAGCATACCAAAAGCCATCATAATTACCATAATAGGAAAAACAGCACTTAAGCCAGATAAAGCTAACGCGCCAACACCTTGACCTATAAAAATTCGGTCAACAATATTATACAATGAGTTGATAATTACTCCAGCAAAAGCCGGCAAAAAATACTTAAATAGTAATTTTGGTATCTGTTCAAATTCAAGCTCTCTAACGTTGCTCTCAGACATATATAGGAATTGTAAAACAAAACTAATAAAACAAGCGATAAGTCTGCATCTATTAACCAAAAAAGAGTTCTTCAAAAAATCCTAATAAACACATACCCCAACACTTAGCAAATACAATTAAAATGCGATAAAATCTTTTCTGAATTTTAGCAAAATACTTTTGATGATTTGAGTTGAATGTTTATCTTTGCAACGCTTTTGAAAAAAGGCACAAGGCTGGTCCCGTAGCTCAGCTGGATAGAGCATCTCCCTTCTAAGGAGAGGGTCTCAGGTTCGAATCCTGACGGGATCACAAAAGCGGGGATTTTGTCTTTATTGACGAAATCCCTTTTTTTATGCCCTTCTGTGTACCTTGCCAACTCAGGGATTAGAGAGAAAAAAGAATTTACACGTGGGGTTCGAACTTGGTTGTTTTCGTGATTGTAGTAAATTCCTTCGGGGAATAGCAAGTTTTGGAATACTTTCTTACTGTCAATACTTAGTGACTCCCACATATTCAATAAATTAGAACTTATTTTGGCGACAAATTTCAGTGCCTTATTGAGGTTCGAACTATAATTACCAGTTGCATTTAATTCTTGCTCAATTTCGACGATTTCTTTCTCGAATTTCGGCTTAAATTTATCATATAAGGAGCGGTCTATTTCTCCGATAACAAATCTCTCTTCGATTGCATCCAGTTTCTTTTGCACTTCACTTCTTTGTGCTTTTAGTTTTTTTGAGTCTTCACTTTTCGTTTTAAAAAATACATTCATTTGTTCTGATAATACGACCTTGATAACTTCTTGCTCATCTTTGTCGATATGAAAAGCAGAAACTAAATTCTGAAACATCTGATGCAATGATTTGGCACTTTTATTCACTCTGCAACCTTTCGTTCTGCATTTGTAATAGTATATGCCTTTCTTCTTTACCAAATAACCGGTCATTGGAGTTCCACATTTCTCACACTTTGTAAATACCTTTAGTGGAAGACTCTCATTGTCTTTATCATGTACAAAGCCATGAACCCTATTTTCCTGACGAATATTATTTACTTGTAAAAACAAATCACGAGTTACCAAGGGTTCATGCCGCCCCTCAATAACCTCACCCGGTAGCATTTTGCTTGTAATTAAACCACAGTAAAACGGATTTGTAAATAGGTTGTGTAATCTTTTTTCAGAAATATCAACGCCCAATGTTTTTAATTTACGAGATATTTCTGCATTAGGAGTTTGTTTATATGCTTTCCATTCAAAAGCCTTCTTTAATATTTTACCTTCATCATTCACTACTAAATTACGCTCAGTTGCTTTTCCTTTATTAAGGTCAGTATAACCTCTTGGAGCAGCCCAAACCCAATGACCTTTCATTAACAGTTCTTTCATTCCGGTTACCACTTTATCTCGTCTCAACTCATTGTCCATCTGACCGAAAAGAAACATTATATTCTGCTGAAATGCACCTGAAGGAGTTGTTGGGTCAAGTTCCTGTGTGACAGCTAATGTTATAATACCATGCTTTTTAAGCAAATCATTGGCAATGGAAGCTCCATTGATGCCAGAACGAGAGAAGCGTTCATAAGAATATACTATAACGTAATTGATGCTTTTTGAGCGTTTTAAAAAGGTGAGCATACGGTTAAATTCTTTTCGGTCATCGGTTTTAGCAGATTCGTACGTTCCACCAAAATAACCAACAATATTTAGCCCTCTTTTACCTGCAAAATTTTCACAATATTTTTTTTGAGAACTAAGACTTGTATTATCCTCTTGGTCTGCCGACGATACTCTTGTATAAATCACGGCATTATTACCTTCCTTGAATTTTTCAGGAATTTTCGGTGCAAATTGTTGAAAAAGGGATAAATTACTCATAGACTTCATTTTTAGACTTACTCTCTACAAATATACTGATTCCCTGGATTTTAAATAATACTAAAGTTCGCACTCTATAACTTCTTCCTTAGATAAGGACTCAAGAATCAATAAAGAAAAGGCTTCCGCATAATTAAAAAGGTCATTGTATTCCTGCTCTGAAATATCCTTGTATTTATTTCTTCTTTGTAATTGCCCTATAGGAAGTCGTTGTTTTGCTCTCATAGTGGCTTCCTGAATAGTATCTGAATCCGGCTTTTGCATAATTGTTTCAATAATTATGCTGTAAACCTATGTAACTTGAAGTGTGCAGATTGGTTAGAATATGGTTGATTTGGCTAGAATTGGCTGAATGTGGTTATTTTTGATTTTTTGTAAGTGAAAGTGCATTAAATAAGGGTAATAACTTATAGCTTCATTTGCTTTTATTATTTGTACTTATTCTTAATTTCAGCATCAACATTATGGATAGATTAAGCAAACCATGTCATCATCTTCTTTATATAATATAGGTCAATAATCATTTCATCACTTTTATTTGTAATTCCATAGCGGAATGTTGTTCCAGCTGGGTCAAAGTCAACAAATGCAAGTATTATATTTTCAAACCACTTCGGTGGGGTAACTTAAAAGATTCTGAAAGAAGTACCTTAAACTCTGTGTAAAGAACTTTGAGGTTATGAATTTTACATTCGTTTGGGAGAGAATTGATTTTGCCAATTAATTTATGTTTGTGGTATAATTCAATAGCGTGTCGGTAATTATAAATTGCAGGGTAAATGAAATCAATGTTATAATCATTAATGCCATTCTGAACAAATGCACCTCCTGCTTTTTTATATGAATCTGCAAGTGAAGTTTTATTTTATAACTTTTTTAATTTCAGCCTTGATTCGCATTAGTAATACACTATTACATTATTTGTGAATTTTCAGGCTTTGAATATTACCTATCCGAACCATAATGATTGTCAATATAGGCTAACATCTCGCGAGGCTTTAAACTTTGCGTAGAGTTTCCTACCCTAACATAGAAATACTCTTCGTCATCTCTACTAAAAAAAACGGGTTTAGGCGCAGAGTCGCACTTTACAAACAATATCTGTTCACCTTTGTAATTTAAAATTTCACTTTCGATAAACTTTATTAAATCTGCACCGACAGTTTCCTTTAAGAGGTTAAACCAATGCAATAATAATTTATCGTTATTCTTAAAATTATCAGCAGTCAAACCTAATGCTTTACCATCATCATCGATTCCTACCAACAAGTAGCCGCCTTTACAATTTAAATACCCAACAACCGTTTTTAAGCATTGGTTTTCAATTCGCGCTTCGTTTTTTTGGGTGTACAAATTTTTTCGCAAGGTCGATTTAAACTCAATCTCATTGGTTTCACCCAAAGCTATCAACTGCTCAATTTCTTTTTCGGATATAGGCAATGCTTTAGCATCATTCAAAGTTTGAAGTTGCTTTTCTAGTTTCTTCCTTTCTTCTAAAACACGCACTCGGGTTTTTATTCGAGACTTTACTACTTCCGGTTCAAAAGGTTTGGTAATAAAATCCGATGCTCCTAATTCAAATGCCTTTTGCTCATCGAGGGGGGTATTGTTTGATGTCTGAAATATAATGCTGATATCTTTAGTATCTTCGGAACTTTTCAAGATTTTACATACCTCATAACCATCCATCTCTGGCATCATTACATCGAGTAATATTAAATCGGGTTGTGGTTTTTGTTTTGCTATTTCTAAGGCTTTTTTACCCGAGACGGCTGCCTTAAGTTTATATTCTGTGCCTAGCAAATTTTTAAGTATGGTAATATTCTCAGGTACATCATCTACTATCAGAATACTAACTTTATCTTCTTTCATTTATTACTTTTTGTTTTAATCAATACCACCTTACAAACTTAATTGATTTATTACTTCATTGGCAGCATCAAAGTCAAAAGAGTCTAGTGCTTCAAGTGCAGTTTTAAGTTTGTTCTTTAGATCTGGATTTAGGTTTTTATGTAAGATTTCTTTTAATATATCTGCAGCATCTAAATCATTTTCAGTTATTAGTGTTTTTAAATCGTTTAGCTCATCAATAATATCTTCTACATTTTTTATGGGCTGTGAATTATCCTGAGCATTTAAATCATTCAAATTCTCTCTTGCATGAATAAAAGCGCTCAACTCATTTATTACCAAATTCAACTTTAGTTGATAGTTTCTTAGCAAAGGCTCAAAACCCGGATTCAGAATGTTCAATTCAAGCTCTATGGTTGCTTCATGAAGATCTATAGCTCCGATATTACCTGATGTGCCTTTTAGGGTATGAATATAGCGCTTTAACTCATCGGTTGTGGTAAGAAGTTCAGCGAGGTCTTGTTCGAAACTACTATAGCGTTTATGGAACTTTTGGAGCAAATCAGCATACAGCTCTTTATTGTTGTTCACTCTCTTTAATCCTTCGACAATATTAATATGTTCAAATTCAGGAATATTTATTTCTTTCAATTCTACCACCGGCTTATCAATAATTTCAGCTTCAAAGGAGCCTGCTGTTATGTGTTTTTTTAAGGTTTCGTATAAACTATCGGTATCAATGGGTTTTGTAATAAAATCGTTCATTCCCACATTCAGGCACTTTTCTTTTACGCCGGCTATGGCATCGGCCGTCATGGCCACAATGGGTAGGCTAATCAATCCCAAATCTTTACGTATACAAGTTGTAGCAGTATAACCATCCATCACTGGCATCTGAATATCCATAAACACCAGTTGATATTTATGAGCATTTGCTTTAAGTATATCTACAGCTACCTGGCCGTTTTCAGCAACATCAACATTAATACCAGCAGTCTCAATTAGCTCCTTGGCAACTTGCTGGTTTATATCATTATCTTCAACTAGTAAAATCCTTGCACCTTTTAAGGACGCAAGTTTTTCAACCTTCTGAATTAATTCATTTTTATTAAAAACTTTTATAGTATCAATCTTTCCAAATGCGGTCATAATTGCATTTAACAAGGTCGAATGACTTACTGGTTTCACCAATAAACCTGCAATATCCATTTCTTTTACATCTTGGTAAATTTCATCGCTATTATAAGCGGTTACCATTATGATAGAAGGGATTAAGTTCTCACCGAATTTAGCTTTTAAAGCCTTTATGGTTTCAATTCCATCCATTTCAGGCATTTTCCAATCCAACAATAATAAATCAAAGGGGTTTTCAATATGCTGCTCTAATTGTCGAATAGCTTCTGCTCCAGAGTTTACTGCTGTTACTTTAAATGATAAATCTTCTACGGTGTTTGCTAATATTTCTAGAGCAGTAGCATTATCATCGCATAATAACACCTTTAATCCGCGTACATCGGGTGTAGGTTTAAACTTGTCTTTTTTCTGCGATTTTTGCTTTGTAAAAGGCAGGGAAAAACAAAATGAACTACCTTCTCCTTCTTTACTTTTCACCCATATTTTTCCATTTTGGCCATCTACTATACCTTTACATATGGCAAGACCTAAACCAGTTCCTCCATATTTACGAGTGGTAGAAGCGTCGGCCTGAGAAAAGGATTTAAACAGTTTGTTCAATTTTTCCTCTTCAATACCGATTCCGGTATCATTAACCGAAAACTCTATAACTACGTTGTCATCTGTTTCTTCAACCAAGTTAGCGAGTACAGAAATTTCTCCTTGATGTGTAAATTTTATAGCATTATTTACGAGGTTAACTAAAACTTGTCGTAATCGTAAAGGATCACCAACCAAAGAAAGTGGCACATTTTTACCAATCCCTAACACAAATTCAAGTCCTTTTTCATGGGCTTTGTAGGTTACCACATTGGCATTATCTTCAAAAACCTGTTCTAAATCAAATTCAATATTTTCAAAGTTCAGTTTTCCAGCCTCAATTTTAGAGAAATCAAGTATGTCGTTGATAATGCCAAGTAACGAATGCCCAGAGGAATTTATTTTTTTTACATAATCGCCCTGTTTGGCATCAAGATCAGTAGCCAAAGCTAACTGACTTAATCCTATAATGGCATTCATAGGGGTTCTTATTTCATGACTCATAGTAGCCAAAAACTCACTTTTTGCCTTTGTTGCATCTTCGGCAATTTCTTTAGCTTTTTCCAATTCGGCACGATGATTATTGATTTCGGTTACATCTAGATAAGAAGAAAGCAGCACTTTTTCACCCGAATAATCAACTAAAATGGTGGAGAATAAAACAGTTCGTTGCTCTCCCGTACCAAATAGCTTAATATTCAATTCTTGATCTTTTATAGTACCTTCTGCTTTTATCTTTTCAACTACTTTATTTCTATCTTCAATATCTGCATAAGCATCTACGACATTAAATTTGCATAATTGAGTAAAGGATGAAAGTTTCACTAACTTTAAGAAGGCATTGTTTGCTTTTAAAACTTCTCCTTTTACGTTGGTTATTAGCATGGGTACTGGTGACTCATCAATTATTCTTTCCGAAGTTTCTTTTGCAACGATTAAATTTTGTTCCGCTTCCTTTCTACTGGTAATATCTTCTTCAATGATTACAATATGCGTAAGGTTTCCTACATTATCAAGCACTCCTGCCAATGACAGACTACTCCAGAAAGGGCTCCCATCTTTCTTTACGCTCTCTAATTCACCACTCCAGTGTTTTTGGTTTTGTATTTGCTTAAATATTTCATCGTATTCAATTCTACTCAGCACACCAGTTTTTAAAAGTGAATGTGTTTTTCCTATCACTTCTTTTGCGCTAAATCCTGTTACACTGGAGTATTGAGGGTTAACATAGTCTACTATCCCTTCAGGTGTAGCTATGGAAATCATTGCAGGACTTTTTTCAACGGCGGTGAGCAGTTTTTGGTTCTTTTCTTCAGCCTTTTTGCGTTCACTTATATCTCTTGTAAATGCAACGATATGTTCAACCTCTCCAAATTTTATATAAGATGCTGTAACTTCAATAGGGAAAAGTTCTCCACTTTTTGTTTTATTAATTGATTCAAGACTTACGATACCTTCTTTTATTATTTTAGCAGAAAATTGCTTCCAACTCTCCTTGCTAAAGTTCGGGTCAATATCATATACAAATAACTCCAGCATTTCTTCTTGTGAATATTCTAGAGTAGTCCAGCTTTTTTCATTTACATATTTAAATTTTCCGCTATTGATATCGATCCATAGAATGGAATCACCCGCATGATCTAAAGCATATCTCGACAATAACAACTTTTCTTCAACCTCTTTTCTTTTTGTTATATCTGAAAAAGTAATTACAGCTCCCAGACAATTTCCATCTTTCATAATGGGCTTACTGGTATAATCAACAGGAAATGAAGTACCATCTTTTCTCCATAAAACCTCAGTATCCACATGATTTGTTGAGCCCTGTGTATAGGTTTTATACATTGAACAATTCTCAACGGGATACTCACTTCCATCGGGTAATTTGCTATGTATTAGATCATGAATACTTTCACCTATTATTTCACTCTGGCTATACCCCAGCATTCTGGTCGCCGAGGTATTAATGAATGTTGTCCTGCCGTTTAAATCAACCCCAAGTATTCCTTCGCCTGCTGATTCAAGAATAAGACGGTTTTTCTCCTCCGTTTCTTGCAATTCAGCCGTACGTTCCTCCACTTTTTCTTCAAGTTCTTCTTTGCTTTTTAATAAAGCCCCAACTGCAGTTTTTCTAATATAAAAATTAGCAATCTGTCGAGCAATAGCCTCTATTAAGAGCTGCTCTTCTTTCATAAATGGCCCAATATCGGAAGTTGGTCTTTCTTCAGTATAATAAACTTCAATAGAACCAGACACCTCTCCGTTAATTGATATGTCTTCTTTTTGACTCCAGGCACCTGCAATAAAATTGTCAGATAAGTATTCCTGATTTAAGAAAGAAATCTTTGCACAAGTAATGTCAGGGTATTGCCAAGAAGGTGGTATAATATTTACAGTTTTATTCAATAAATCATTTATAGTTGTACCCTCATCGTCTATAATTTTATAAATTTCATATAGACAATTGAGCTCTTTAACTCTTTCGCCAACTTCATGAATGAGTTGCTTTTGTGATTCTTCAGTTAACTTCTGCTTACTAATATCTATATGCGTACCGATTGTCTTCGTTGTTATAGAATTATCCTCGTTCCGCAGAGTTCTTGCCCTTGACCAGATCCAAACCCAACTACCATCTTTATGCTTCATTCGGAAAACACTTTCATACATTCCAACTGAACCACCTTCAAGGTAGCAAGTAAATAAATTGGCCGCTTTTTCTTTATCATCAGGGTGTAATAAATCTACCCATACTTTATTTAGGTTGTCATTTCCAGACAAATCATAATCTGCTGCACTTCGACCTAACATTGTAAAATACTCCTTACTGCACCATAAGAAGTTAGTTTCTGAGTTAAACTCCCAGGCGCCCGTATTCGATGATTCTATGAGTGCCCTGTACCGTTGCTCTTTTTCTATGAGTTCCTGTTCTCTCTTAACCAGTTTGGTATTCATCAAGTTGAAGGACTTTGCCAAATAACCAACCTCATCTTCTGAGTTAGTTTCTATAATTGTATTGTAGTCTCCATCGGCAACATTCTTAACTGCTGTATTAAGTAATTTAATTGGCTTGGCAATGGCTCTAGAAATCAATACAATAACAATTATAAGTACAGTAATAACAAACAATAGAATTAGTAATTGATTCAGAATTTCTGCTCTAACCTCTTCAATTGCATTGTACTCGCTAATACCCAGATAAACCTTCCATGGAGCACTATTTATTGGAATATAGTAAAGCCAATTCTCATTTTTAGTTTGGTTGCCTATGTATTCAAATTTACCCGACACATCGGTTGAAAATAGGGATGGAAGGCTATCAGCAATGTCATAAGAATACTCAATATTATTTTTATAATGGTTTTGACCTACCAGATTAGGGCGTGTTGAATTGTATAGGAAAGTCCCTTTTGTGGAAACTATATAGTATTCTAATTCATCAGAGGTATTAATCTCCATTAAAACGGGTAATTCAGCCAAATGTAGATCAAGGGTTATTACAGCCCAAACTTCTTTTTCATGGTAGATAGGGACACTATATGTGCATAATAATTCATTGGTAATACCCTCATCAAAGTAGGGTTCTGTCCAGACTGATTTGCCAGCATCTGCGGCCTTATTAAACCACTCTACATCGGCTTGCATATAATCAATCTCATTGGCTAAGTCTAATCGTAAGAGTATTGAATCTGGTTTGTAGACATAAGGGCCATACAGCCTTTTTTTCTTGTCGTAATCATATTCATTAAACAATAAGGCAGAACCATAAATTAAGCTGTCTGATTCGACAATATTTTCGAGTAAGTTATAGATTTCATCCTCATTTACACGATCCTTATTTAAAAGCTCTCTCCTTGCTTCTCTCAGAATTTCTGTTGCATCAAAAAGATTCTTGTCGATTTTCTCAGCAAACTTATAGCTTAGTGTAGCCAATTCGGCATCTGTTTTTTGCTCAGTAATTTTCTTTAAATGATTAATGTCTGCAATAGAATCTACAATGTAGATTAGTATTACCGGAATTATTATTCTGATTATTAGTCTCCATTGGATAGTAGAATTGAAAATGTTCTTTTTTTCAAAATTATGCCATAACCATGAGAATAAGCCGATACTCATAATAAAAAAAGAAATTGAAGTATTGATCGACATCCTTGTCCAGTGCCCCCAACCATAAGCAGCTTCAAGACCAATGAAATAGCCTACCAATGAAATACTAGCAATTAAACCGATTACACCACTAATGGGAAATAGAATATAATAAAAGTACTTCTTAAATAATTTTAAAGAATAAGCTATAAGACCGAAACACGCTAAAGTAAAGCAGATAGCAGTATTCATCCCCATTCTACCAGGAGATGAGGTTTTTATGAATATATAATCTTCCAGAAATAATTCATCGATGCCAATTTGTACATTGAATAAGTATTCTATAATAGTTAATGTGGCAATAATAAAAACGGCCAAAGATGGTATTACAGCTACTTCTTTCTTGTTCTGTAAAATGAGGATTATTGACAGTCCCGTAAGAAATATACTTAAAGCTGTATTAAAGTGTGTTGGAGCATAAATGATATTAATTTGAGTAATTGTTTGGTTTTTTATCAACCAACCTATAATTATTATTACACCTGTAAAAACTAGAAAGTAGGAGGATATTAGCGCAATGGATTTAAATATATTGTTTGCTTTAGAACTTGCAACCATAGAGTTTGATTTTTGTTATTGATATAGAGTCAGCTTTAATCCGTTTAAATTTTTATACTTATGATAAGAGTATCATCAATCTGTTCATTGCCATCTTGCCATTCGCAGAAAAACTCTAAGAGCTTTTTCTTTTGTTCTGCCAATTCAAATTCTGAAAACTCAATAAGCTTTGCTCTGAAATTTTTTTTCATTAGTTTCCTGTTCCTGGGGCCTCCAAACTGATCAGCATAACCATCAGAAAATATGTACAATTGATCCCCTTTAATAAGTGGCACTGTATGCTTTGTGAAATCATTCATAAATACATGTTTCCCTATAGGCATCGTGTCCCCACGAGTTATCAACATTTCTTCCCCCCGTAATATCCATAGAGGATTGTTAGCACCTGCGTAGTCAACCGAACTAAAATTACTGTTTATGGTCAATACAACCATATCCATACCATCTTGCATATTGGTCATTTCACCCTGATTGAGTGATTGTATTACTGTTTCGCGCATGCGGTTCAAGATTTGGTCAGGCTCAGTTATTTTGTCTTTCAGTACAATTTCATTTAAAAAAGCTATGCCATACATACTTAAAAATGCTCCAGGAACACCATGCCCTGTGCAATCTGCTGCAATAACTATGGTTTTATCCTCCACTTTCTTAGCCCAATAAAAATCCCCACTTACAATATCTCTAGGACCATAATACACAAAATGTTTGGGCAAAATATCTTTTAGGTAATCTTTCGACGGTAGACTTGCTTTTTGAATTAAATGAGCATAATTAATACTGTCTGTAATTTGCTTGTTTCTTTTATCAATTTCAGCAATGTATCGGATATTATCGTCCATCGATGTTTTAAGAGCCAACTGTGTTTTAACACGTGCTTGCAACTCTCTAACATTAATAGGTTTAGTTACATAATCAATTCCGCCCACTTCAAAACCCTTAACAATACTTTCAGTTTCAGTTTCGGCGGTAATAAATATTACTGGAATATCCTTAGTCTCTTGATTAGACTTTAATATTCTACAAACCTCAAAACCATCCATTTCGGGCATTATTATATCTAAAAGAATTAAGTCTGGTTTATGCTGAAGTGCAAGCTCTATGGCTTTAGATCCATTAGTTGCAGCAATTCGTTTCCTGTCCGAAAGTGCATTGGATATCAAAGATATATTCTCTGGAGTATCGTCAACAATTAGTACTTTTTGTTTTGCAATAGTCATTTATGTTGGATTAATTTAATGCCCATCAAAATACAGTTTAAATGCATTTTTTGAAACAGCAGTGATCTTTGTGTCAAATTATAAAATATTTGCGAATTCTGTTTTAGTTTTATAGCAACTAAACAGATTGAGGCTAAATTAGAGTTATTATAAATAAGGCAGATGTTTATTGACTGCTTTAAACAACTAAAATCATTAAGCTGCACATAACAGAAGTGTTTGTATTGCATATTTTATTTAAAGTCGATTGTTTTTTGTTAGGGAAAGGTGGTAAAAATCAATGTTTTTTATTTAGAAAAGGGGGTCGAGAGCATATTTCTCTATCGATACAATTGCCCCTTATTTCATACTATAAGGCTTTTAAATATTCAACAGAATAATCATTGAAGTTTAACTCGAATTATAGATATTAAAGGTTGTTGTACAGAATTAAGAATCGGTAACCTTCTTGAAGCAATGCCTTAGAATGTTGCATATTCTCAAGGCTTAACATTCTCATCCTCTTTGATACCGTTAAGTATCATTTGCTGTAATTGAGGATTAGTTAACAGGTAATCGTGCCATAGCCCCTTTTTATCTTCTTCAACCAGAAATTCACCAACATCCAAAACCTTAATATAGCCGGGTAAGTTTTCAGGTTTACGAGGACCATACAGGCCCATCCGCTTGCGAAAATTGAGCGATTTTGAAGCTTTTAAGGGGATGTCGTTATCATGCCAGGTTACCGTAACCGTATCGCACAGTTCGTTAAGATGGTCAAAGCCCTTTCCTTCTTCGAAAGAGCCCCATGAAGCATCGCTCCCTATAAATAATATATGCTTATAGACCTTTGTGAATGGTATATCCTGTTTTTCACGCTTAATTAAGTACTTCTTCAGCAACTGATTTCCCATGGAAGAGCAAGTCAAATAAAAAGTGATGTCTTTCGGATGAGTGGAGAAAAAAACGCTATCCGATAAAAAATCCTCCAGCATGTGTTGAAATATAGCAAAGTCGGCTGCTCCGCGTATGGCAGAAGTTCTAGCACTATGATAACGATAAGGCCGCCATTCATCGCTCCACGCATAGAGTAAGTGTACCATATTGTGTTTCACCGAATCGGCATAAGTCTTTTTAACACGATGCATGTACTTATATATCTGATCATCGAAGGTGTGAGAGTATCCAGGTATCACTACTGAAAATTTTTTTATGCCCTTTTTTATGCGTAAATCGTCATAGATTTTGTAGAAGATATTATTTTCAACTTTTTCAACGGGGTAGTTATTGGAGCTATTCTTAGCCCTGTATTTAATTAAAAAAGTATCCTGTGCGTAATCAAACAAGCAAAAATAAAGGTTGTCGGTCTTCTTGTTTGTTTTGTTCTTAAATTCTAAAATACCTTTTTTGCTTTTTACTTTTAAGGGGCGGTTGGTAAAAAAGTACGAATGGTCTCCAAACTTATGTGTTGTTGTATCGATCCAGTAAGTATCTATCTGTGCTTGCAAGCCAAGCGGAACTATAAGAAGGAATAATCGAATAAGGGTTTTCATGTCGGTATAGTTGGATAATAAAGGTATGAAAAAATAACCCTATATAAAGTTGAAGCTTTTCACTCTGCTAAAAGGTATATAAACGCCGCTAGCCCCAATGCCGTAACACTCATATAGATATAAAAACACTCAAATTATAGGTATTCATTTACCATGTTGAGTTTGATTGGGCACTTATTCTCTCAAAAGTTATAATAAACCCTAATTCTTAGTGCTAAATCATTGGTAGCAAAAACATCTTCAACGGTATTTCTTGTATAAAAGTAACCAATGTCTACTTCACCTTTCCATTTTGGTGAAAATTCACGTCCAAGCCCGAACATAACCCTAACCGCATCATTAAACTGTTTTACTCCTATAAGATTCCAGAATAGCTCTACATTAACCGGAAGATAAATGCCATTGTTAAAACTTAGCCAATCACCCTTTAAAAAAAATACCATGGCTGCCTGATAGCGAAGTCTAAGCCCAAATGTATTCACCCAATTTGTAGCGTCTATATCAAATCGCTCTTCCAACCTTAGGTAATGCTGAATTCTGATTCTTGGACGGTTTGGCCAGCTTATTTTATAGCCTTGAAAAGGTCGAATCTCAAACCTATTTACATCCGACAAGTTATTGGTGAAGAAAAACCCGATACCACCATGCAATTCGGAACGGTAATATAAATTTGAAAATATTGTTTTGGGTAATTGATAACGAATAGAAGGTCTAATCACATATCGATTCCACTCATGAGGAGAAACTGTTCTTGCTCCAATATCACCATAAAGGTTAAACGCTTCATTTAATTTATACGAAGGGTTGTAATCCAGCCAAATCTGTTTTGTAACAATATTATCACTTGTTACATCTTGCGAAAAAATCTCAAAATTTAAAACAAAAGACGTTAGCGCTATAAATAAAAATAATTTAAAAGTCATAATACTATTATTTCCTTTAAAGTATATTAGAGTTGGGCGATAGCTGTGTTTCCAATCTCCATTGTTACCTAGATAAAAAACACCCATTCAACAATAATAAATCGTTGAATGGGTGCATCTTCTTTATTCCACTATTTCAAAATCACCGGGCTTCCATATTTTATCAAACCAAGGTTCCAGTGGACCATAAAGGCGCAGTAATACGTTGTAGCTTTTACCAGGGATAGTCTGAATCCAATTGTCTTCATGACCTTCGGGTGCCTTAGGACCGAACCAAACCGTATAGGATTCATCTTCGTTTTGTTGAATGGTTGGGCTGTTGCTATCGAGACCGGCTTCTTTTTGATCGGTCTCCAACATGGAGCGATGTTGGCCAGAATAGACCATGAATGACCAAAAGTTGTTCACGGGGATAGGTGCAGGTAGGGTTACTTTATATGTTTTTCCACCATCGAGATAGTTTCCTTCCGCATCGTGCGGCGTAAAAGCATAGGCCGATCCTGTTCCCACTTTTGGCATGGACATGGCTGGTGTAATGCCGGTAGCAACATAGTGAAAAATAGTACGACTATCAATATTCATTTCCCCATTATCCATAAAATCATGGCCGCCTGCAAAGGATGTATACCATCGACGATCTGGGTAGAAATAAACATCTGCATCGCGAGGTCTGAAAACAAGGGAGCGTGCCGAAGCGTTAGCAATTGCAGCTGCGTCCTTCAATATTTTTTGCATGCGCTCATCCGGAGCAAACGGTTTTCCTTTTTTAATTCCGATAGAGGCAAAAAGTCCTACCAGTTCGGGATTAAAAGCATCGGCAGGTTCATATTGTATAACCGCGTTAAGTTCTTCGTAAAAGTGCTCGTTGTTTGCATGAATGGTATTAAATTTTTGCCCTGACAAATCTAGTATCCTCTGCTCTGGAGGTTTATTAGCTTGTGCAAGAGGATAACAGCGAAAACCTTCTTTTAGTTGTACTGTAGATCCCTTCACATCACCATCTTTTACAAAAACACGCATGAAAAGCCAGTGGCGATAGGTTGTGGATTTTGCCACAAAGTAGCCTTCAGGGATATCTCCTTCGTAGTCAGGTCCTATAAACAGATACTTACCTCCCTTGCCTCGATCAGGACCCGTTAGCCCTACATCACTAACATAACGAAAAAAAGCATCATCAAGCGAGCCCAATACAGGTCCGGGTATCTCTACTACAACGGGGCCATTTTTTAAGTCAACCTCAACAAAGGCATAAGGAGTTGTTGATTGCGCAGTCAGGAATAAAGTACGTGCATCCATCAAACCTCCAAAAAGACCGAGATCCCCCGGTTGCAAGCCTGCTTCTTTAAGTCCTTCGAGCATGGCATAGATAGAAACGGCTGGCATTCCACTCAAAAATGCCTCTACGCCACGTGATAGGTCAAGAAAATCAAAACTTTTCTGAACAGTAGCTTCATTGGGCATACCATCGAAGAATTCGAGTTCCCCGAGTAAATCAGTCTCTACCTTGTCTGGTGTAAGTAAAAACTCAGGTACATCAGCCGCATAGGTAGGCTTTATTTCTTGAGTAAACGCCAGCGTTGTTAAGGATAAAACTAGCGTAGCGAGTATAAAATATTTCCTTTTCATAGTATTGGATATAGGTTTTTATTTTGATAAGAATTATAGTTTAATTTCTTAAGGCTTTAACTTCTTCTTTTGCAGCTTCTACATCAATCATAAAATCAGTATTAGCATGCAACATAGCTACTGCTGCAGCTCCCATCATTCTTCCGTAAACCACATCGCTATGCCAATGTACATTACATACATTACGGCTGATGCCAAATTGTAAGCCTCTTTCCATAATAACATCGGTTTGTTCAGGAAACACTTCCGTTAAAATTAACGCCCAAGCCCAACCGATAGCGGTATGTCCCGAAGGATACGATCCATCTGTACGTAAAACTGCTTCTTCATCGGGTGTGCAAGTAGGCGTATTGTTAAGCATAAATGGCCGCGCCCGCTGATAGTGGTTTTTGGCGGCATAAGTTGACAAACCTGCATCTGCCAAAGTCCTGCGAAGAATCATATATAAATGCGGTGTGGATTCTTCCGTTATTTTTATGTCCAACACACTATTAAAAGCTTCGGTAGCCTCAGGGAAAGACAATACAGCATCATTTTTTGCTTGTTCTTTTCTGGCACTATCGTCTAAAGATACGTACATAGCTGCAATTTCTTGATCCAAGAAAAAAGCTGCCGATCCTTCCTTCGGTGGCGGAGGTACTAATTTTAAACTATTCGGAATTTCTTCTTTTGATAAATAGCCTTCTAAAATTCCGGCATGAATTTCCTTTATATCTTTTGATACAGAAGTAATGGGCTGCTGCTCTTTTGCAGTTTGCTGCGTACAACTCAACAATAGAGCGGACAGTGCTAGAGTCGTTAATATTTGTAATTTGGAATATTTTTTTTTCATAATGCTGTAGGATTATGTTTATTATCTTCTTCTATTCTTTGCTACGTAAAAGAGTTTTACCTAAAAACCTTGTTTAGTGGCTGCGCACTGGTACGGCCACTAAACAGGTTATTTATTAAATGCCTGTTAAACAAACATCACTCAGCGTTTATAGACAGCTTTAATCAATATATTTAATATGGATTTTTTCAATCTTTCCGTTAAACCTAAATGGTGCTCTATCAAAGTAATCTAGCGCCACAGGCGAACCATAATCTACTCCAACATCAAAAGTTTCAGATGCGGTATGCCCACCAGGTACAGAACGTTCCATACGCACTTGTCCTACTTCTTTTCCATTCACTTTTAAAGTAATCGTTGCAGGAGCCAAACGCTCTTTTGTATCATATTTGGTCTCTACCTCAATGTTTACTTTACCCGTGGGAATAGCTGATTTAGAGGAAACTTTATAACGATTTAATGTCATGGCGTTGTATTCCGCTTTCAAAATACCATTATCCATGTACACGGTGAATCCTGACGAGATACCCCCTAAAGCAAAAAGTACTCCTTCTGCATCCTTTGGTATTTCTGCATCGATCACTGCCAAAGTAGAGCGTCCGCTTACAAACTTTGGGGCAATTGCTTCCGGTATTCTACCTTGACCTTCAAAGAATGACCATTCTGTCAAAGGGGAAGAGGGCATTTCACTGGAGTTGTAGAGCGCAGTATATAATCCTGCTCCAATAGGATATACGAGGTTATCTGTGGCCTCGTTGTCAAATACGGCTTTCAACTCAGCCAGCTTTTCCGGATTTTCTTTTGCCAGGTCTTGCGACTGTGAGTAGTCTTTTTCCAGGTTGTAAAGTTCCCATACATCATTTTCCGGTTCCCAGTTCAAAACGCGAGAAATGTCAGTAGACCAAGGTGTTCGAGGACCAGGAGTTCCCGCAAACCAACCTTCGTGATAAACACCACGGCTGCCCATAATCTCAAAATACTGGGTATGTTTGGCTGCTTCGGCCTCAGGATTATCAAAGGTATAGGCCATGGATATTCCGTCAAGCTGTTGCTGTTCTATTCCATCCACAAACCTCGGAGCTTCAATATCAAGAATGTCATAAATAGTCGCTGCAATATCATTCACATGATGAAACTGAGAACGAATTTTCCCGTCATGCTTTATCTTTGCAGGCCATGATATAACCAGGGGAGTTCGAGTTCCACCCAGATGAGCGGCAACTAACTTGGTACTCTGAAAAGGTGCAGATCCTGAAAATGCCCAACCATGGTGATACATAATGTCAAGCTTGGGTCCACCCAAGGCATCCATTCCGCCATAGTCTTTGTTAAGAACATCCATCTGTTGTTCTTGCGTTGAAGGCATTGAATTCTGTGCCAAAAGTTCAGATATGGTTCCATTTAAACCCTCAGCGGAAGGTCCGTTGTCGGAGTTAATATAGATAATCAAAGTGTTGTCCAGTTCTCCCTGACGTTCGATTTCATCTACAACCTTTCCGTACTGCACATCGGTATGCTCCAGGAATCCTGCATATATTTCCATTAAGCGTGATTGAAATTCGCGTTGGGATTCCGGAATATCACTCCATTTTTGCATACTTTCTGCTAAGGGATTCAGTATGGCATCCTGTGGAATCCAACCTAGTTCTTTCTGTTTTTCAAAGGTCATGGTTCTCAGTACTTCCCAACCTTCATCAAATTTGCCATCATATTTATCAGCCCACTCTTTGAAAATATGGTGAGGACCATGAACAGCACCAGGAGCGAAGTACACAAAGAAAGGCTTGTCTGGATTTAATGTTTTACTGGTTCTCATCCACTGAATGGATTTTTCAGCCAAGTCTTCTGTTAGGTGATATTTAGCGTCGTGCGGCGCTTCTACAGGGTTGGTATTTTCAAACAGTACAGGTTCGTACTGTGATGTTTCTCCGGCTAAAAAGCCATAAAAGTAGTCAAAGCCCAGTCCTGTTGGATAGCGGTCAAATGGTCCTAGTTTAGTTATGTCAGTTACTGGCGTGTTGTGCCATTTTCCAAAGGCCGCCGTGTTGTAGCCATAATATGAAAGTACCTGTGCAACCGTGGCTGTAGACTTTGGTATTTTTCCCACATAACCATCCCAGTCTGAAGCATATTCCGCAATCTGACCTGCACCCACTCTGTGATGGTTACGCCCTGTTAATAATGATGCTCTGGTAGGAGAACACATGGCCGTGGTATGAAATGCATTGTAGCAGATACCCGATTCAGCCAAACGCTCCATGGTTGGCATATGTATGGGACCGCCAAACACCTCTGGATTCGAAAAGCCCGCATCATCGGTCATAAAGATGACAATGTTAGGAGCATCCTTTGGTAAATGATTTTCGGCTTTTCGCCACTGGTGTTTTGAATCGGCAAGGGTTTTACCTGTTGCACTCGCTGACGGTGGTTCTGGAAACGGTAAGACATCTCCCGGTTTAGGTGCTGGTGTTTGTTGACAAGCAAAAGCCAAAACCCCTATTAATGGAATAACAATTATTTTTATTTTGTTTTTAAGTCTTTTCATGGTTTATCCTTTATAAGATTCAAATAGCTTCTAATCAATTTACTCAACTAACATAACTTCACTTGGTCTCCATGTTTTATCAATCCACGGTTTTAAAGGACCATATACACGAAGAATGACAATAAAACTTTTTCCGGGAATGGTTTGTAACCAATTATTTTCCATACCTGAAGCAGGATTTGGAGAGAAAAACACATCGTAAGAACCATCTTCGTTTTGTTTAAACCCTTCCGTTAAACTACCCACTGTAGGAAACTGTTGGTCAGTTTGTAACAATGAACGTGTTTGGGTGTCGTAAATAGTTACCGCCCAAAAATCATTTACCGGTACATTTGCTGGAATATGCAATTTGTATTGTTTTGCACCATCAAACGGTTTTTTTTCTCCATCCAAAAATGAAATGGCATAATCAGACCCCGCTCCTTCAATAGTAACGGCCATGGCAGGAGTAACAGCAGTGTAGCTGTAGTGAAACATATCCAAAGCATCTACATCTAAACCGCCTGTTTCGGTGGTAAAAAACACATTTTTATCAGCAAAAGCCATTATCCATGAACTTTCGGTATCCGGATAAATTTCTACACCCGCTAAATTTTTATCGGTACGCGGATAAAAAGTAATTGAACGAGCAGCCGCATTTCCAATGGCAACGGCTTCTGTAAGCAATCCTTTCATTCGTTCATCGGGAGCAAAAGTTTTTCCTTTTTCAATACCAATGGATGCAAAGAGTCCTTTTGTAACATCATCCAACATATTCACATGCTCCTCGTTAATCCATTCAGCTAAATGCTCATAAAAAGAAAAGTCATTGGTATGTACCGTATTGAAATCTACGCCTGAAATATCAACTAATTCCATTGCTTTTGGATTATCAATTTCAGCCAATGGATATACTTTTAGCGTTTCTCCAATCATCTTTACGGCTTTTTCAATACCATTTGCAATGGAGGTTCTTGTAAAAACAAATACTCTGTTGGTTGGAGATTTTATTACAAAATAACCTTCTGGAATTTCACCTTCATACGCTGGAGGCAATATCAAATATTTTCCACCTTTGCCTTTGTCTTCGCCAAAAGGTCCAATATCGGCGATGAAACGAAACCATGCATCGTTAAAAGCACCCAACATACCAGCAGGAATTTCCATGACTATGGGACCGTGTTTGCCAACATTTAAATACGGAGTAACATAAATGGTAGAGGTATTGGCTGTTAAGAGTAACGATTTTGAATCTAACAAGCTTTTTGTAATTCCCACTTTATTGTAATCATCTACGCCAGCTTCTTCTAGTCCAATAATTAAACCTCTAACTGAAGCACCAGGTATGCCCTTCATGAAAGCATCAACACCACGCATTTTATCTAGATAGTCATACACATTTTCGGCAGTTTCTTTTGAAGGAACTCCATCAAAATATTCCAAGGTACCAATACTTGTTTCAACATTGTCGGGGGTGAGAATACCTGCCGGAATTTCGGTGGTCATCTCAAAAGTTTGAACGTTATTTTTTTCTTTAACTGCTACATTTTGCTGACAAGATGCAAGAGCTAAAGCAATTCCAAAAACTAAAAGTATTCTTTTCATAGAACTTATTTTTAAGGTTATACTAGCCTTTGTTTGGCGAATATTAGTTATAGTGCATGGGGTATTTTCAAATGTATTAATTTTTCTTTAATATACTGGTTGGCAAAAGTATTTGAGCTTGCACCCGCCATTGCCATTCTGGACCAAAATCTGGTCGTACAACATTGTAGTATAACTGAGATTGAAGGTTTAGCGGCAGTTTTCCGCCAAGCATTATCAATTTTCCGCCACCACCACCTAATGGTACAATCCATCGGTCTTTAGAATCGGCTGTCCAATCGGCTGTAATTATAGGCGAACTGTTTACGTACCAGCCTCCACCTAACTGACGAGTAGTAAATAGATTTACCATCATGTGGTTTACATCATCACGATGGGACTTTCCGGCAACCGACCAAACATTGTTAATTAAACCTCCAACCGTCCAGTCGCCGGGTTGAACCATTACTACAAGCGACGGGCCCACACTCCACTTTTGCGTGCCCCGTGTGCTACCACCGGTTGGCAATTCAAAAACAGGACCAAAGCCCCACATCAATCCTTTACTTTCAGGAACATAGAATCCCGTTAATACCATATCACTTAATCCTGAAGATAGTTTTCCACTTTCATTGCTAAAATCAGGAATACGTACTATAGGCATAATGGTACGTGTAATCAATTTACCTTTAAACAAAGGAATAACCGGTTGAATGTTTAATACATTAACATTACGATTGTGTTCTCCATAATTCATATTCAGGTTATTCTGAAAGGGAAAACTCATTAAATCGGCTAAGGGATTAGCTGCTGCTGCTGATAATTCTTCCTGAGATTGCTGAGCATTGAGTATTCCAATTGTAAAAACGAGAATTAATGCTGCGGTTAATATTTTTTTCATCATGTTATAGTCTAAATTTGGTTACTTATTATTCTTTATTCATAAAACTAAAACTAAAACGCTTAGTATTTATCGAAAGGGATTCTAGTTACGAAAGCTTAGGTATTCTATATCTGTAAACGCTGCTTATCTGTTTTCCTTTATAGCTTAACTGGTAATTAAAACCCAGCAACTATACCAACACTGACAAATGGTTCAACGGTTTTATAGGGTGAATTATCTTCTTGTAAAACATCCCAAAGTATTTCAGCATTTAATGACACCCTTTTAGACATTGGCAAACGAACACCTCCACCAACATATAAAAAGGAAATCCATTCGCGGTTACTGTTTCCATTTATATCAAAAAACTTGTAATTCATTTCAGAATATTCTACATGCGCATAGAGCCTTTTAGCAATTCGTAGTCGCGAAAACGCTGCAACACCATAATTTGAGACTTCGCGAGGGGGATCGTAATTTTTATTTTTAACATATTCATAGGATAATTTAGCACCCAATGAAAATTTTCGAAATAACTTATATGCAATTAAAGGTTCAATACCAACAGCCGTATATTTTCCGAATGAAAAGGTAGCGTATCCACCATAATATACTTTATCATTCTTTTCCTTACTCTTTGGTTTAGGAGTTTCAGTCGCTTGTGGTTGATTTGGAGGTTTTGCTTCCTCTTTAAGTGGCAGATAAACCGTATCTACCCTTACCTTTTCGATTACAACCGTATCTACTCTAGTTGGTTCAACAGCAATACTATCCCTACTTTCTATAATTTGTACCGTATCCTGAATCGTATTATTCTCATATGCTGAAGAGTCAGTTTGAGCGAAGGTGGCTGTGCTTATTACAAAAAATAGTAACGATGGAAGATATATTTTTTTCATATTAATTATTCGTGTTTATGCCACGGAAGCTATACTTAAATGCTAATAAATGGCTGATTTTATATTTTATAATAAAACTTATAAACAGTAAAATGGGTATAAGTTTTATTGCTCTAAAATGAAACGACAGCACCCAATTGAAAATAGCGATTATGCATTCCATTACGTACTTCCATAAGTCCCCAATGATAACGTGCTTCAACCGAAACAAAAAGGATTTTCACACCCGCACCCAGAAAAACCGGTACATCAAACCAATTCGATTTATCGGAATCAATGGGACTTAGACTATTATCACCTACAACAATTTTCTCCGATACTTTAAAATTCGCAGCAGCGCCTACAAGCCCAAAAACAGGACCAATTTTCAACTTCAGATTAACCGGAACACTCAAAGTATGCAATAGTCTTTTACTGCTGTTTGTATACCGTAATCCATTTTGAAAATATTCAATACCTGTTCCCCAATATAAAAGATCAGTCACTTGTTTTTCTCTACCGAAGCCAATATAAAAGTTATTTACACTTTTTGCGGTATCAGGTTTATTGCCTTCAAAATCCATATTTGCCGAATGAAAGCCGGCTCTTATGCCGACTGATTCATCCGAATTATTTTGTGCTATTAATTTCGTGTTTAAGAAAAGCACAACACCTAATAAAAGGATTACGTAGTATTTCATAACCTACCCTTAATTAGATCTTGTAAACTTAACTCCTTCACCAAATCTAAATCGAGCCATAAAACCCCAGTTGTTTGAACTAAACTTCATCCCATTGCTTAGCATGAAATGTGGTCGCCAGTCAAAACCAATGGTTAATGGAAAGTCAAATGAGTATTCAGCGCCAAAATCACCGGCTGCTGCCACATTAAAACTATTACCAAAATAGAATTCAGGACCTACACCCGGATAAAATTTTAAACCATTAGGGCCTCCTTGCAAATCGAACATCCAATCGAAATAGGTGCCAAATGAAAAATTATTGTCAAAATTTAATGCCGTGTGTAAACGTGGTGCTGCGGATAAGGGGATAGTTATATCGGCTGAAAAACTATTGCCAAAACGTGCTCCAACTTCCCAATTGGATTGAGCTCTTAGTTCAGAACCCAAGACCATTACCAAGCCAATAATTAATACTTTTGTAAAAATTTTTTTCATAATGTATTGCTGTTAATTAAAAATTAAATAATTAGAACGAAACCGTAAAACCCAGTTGCATGTATTGGTTGCTAGCCTCTTTGTGTACGTTAAACATTCCCCAATTATACCTAGCCTCAACAGAAAACATCAGTATTTTTAAGCCCGCACCCAATTGAAAAGGCATATCGAAAAATTGTGTTTTTTCATTATTTAAAGGGTCCGCTAAAGCGCTACCTGGTATTTCTTCCGATACTTTAAAATTAAAGCCTGTTCCTCCAGTTGCATAAACAGGACCAATTTTTAGTTTTAGGTATAAGGGGACACTTATATAGTGTATCTCACGTGTAATGTTATCCGTAACCTTATAGCCATTTTGAAAGTACTCCAGACCTGATCCAAGTCTAAGTAATGGCACCATCTTTTTTTCTTTGAAAACCCCAATATAGAATGAGTTTATATGTTCAGCCCCAGACAGTTCTTCATTATCAATAAACATAGAGGCATAATTCCAACCTGCTCGCACGCCAATCTTTGCTGGCTTATCATTTTTATCTTGTGCGCTTAAGCTAATACTGCTAATGGATAAAACAGCCAATATTAGCAGGTTAAGAGTAATTTTGTTTTTCATCTGTTTAGAATTTGGGTTATAGTTTTTTAATATTTAATATTAACTTATCTGTTTTTGATAATAGTTCCATTTTTAGCTCGCTTAAGAGCAGCCTTAGATCATAGATTTCTTTCTCAAGATTCTTATTATTTTGGGCTTCCATATCCTCGATAGAGTTTTTGCAAAGTATATAGTCCTCACATATTTCAATAAAATTGGAACTTTCGTCAAATAATATTTCAATTTCCTTTTTGCAATTGGGAAAATCGGAAAGAATGATTTCGAGTATTTTATTCTCTTCAAGCATTATCAAATTTTTCAACGAACTAGTTAGGTTTCATAACAGAAAATCAAAGATAGAGTACCCCTTAAGGCAAGTCAAGGTTGCTACAGTAAAATACAGTAAAATACAGTAAAATACTATGCTCAAGAACTAAGGCTACGGTGGAATTAAGCTAAGGATAATTTATTATCTTTGAACTGTGCTACAATGCGATATACAATGATGCCAACGACACTTCCTTCAGTAAATGAGATCAATAAACAGATAGAAAAACTATGTGCAAGCGAGGAATTTAAATCTAAGCTGCTTATTTGCAAGCTATTAAGGTATCTGATTAAGGAAACAATAGAGGGGAGAGAAGATAAGTTAAAAGGATTTACCATTGCAATTGAAGTATTTAATAAGGATCACCACTTTGACTCGGATAAGGATCCACTGGTAAGAATACATGCAGGTAGATTAAGAAGGATGTTGAAAATGCATTATGCGGGGATAGGGAAAAATGATCCCATTAGAATTGATATTCCAAAAGGAAGATATATCCCCTTCTTTTCATTTAATAACCCATCATTAGATGAACAGATTGGTACCACCATAGCACAAAATAATTCCACTCTAGGCCCCACGGTGGTCGTATTACCCTTTAAAAACCTTGCCGGTAATGCAGATAAAGATTATTTTGCTCTTGGCCTTGCTGAAGAACTTTCTGTTGAACTCACCAAATTTGAAGAGCTAACCATATTTGGAAGCACCCCTTTTGCGAATCAAAATATTTCTGAAGCCGATAAAAATGAATTTATTATAAGTAAAGGCATCCGCTTTATTATTGATGGAGGTGTGCATTGGGCCGGTAATAAAATAAAACTTTTAGTAAAACTGACAGACACCTTAAAGGGTGAGCAAATTTGGGCTGACCGATACACAGTCGAATTAACACCTGACAACATTTTTGAAGTTCAGGAAAAAATTTCAAGTGAGGTTTCCTGTATTCTGGGTAGCGAATATGGTATTATTTTACAGCGTTTATCTCTAGAATCAAAGCGAGTAAAGCCAAAAGATATTGACACCTTTGATGCGATTTTAAAATTTCATTATTACCAGGCGTGCCAATCACCGGAAAGTGCAATGCAGGCTTTTACTGCTTTACAACACGTCTTAAGTAAAGAGAATGATTCGGGCTTAGCCACTGCAATGTTGGCGGGTTTGCATGTCTCTCTGTATTTATTGGATATGCCAAATGCTGCATATTCACTTGAACAATTGCATATCCTCTCAGAAAAAGCATTTAAACTTGCCCCAAATAGCTTCATGGTTAGGCTTGTTCTTGCTATAAAATATTTTATAAATAATGAAAAAGATCGTTTCCTAAATGAAGTTGAAAAATGCCTTTCGATGAATTCAAAATCCCCGCTTAGATTGGGTAATGTAGGTCAATACCTTTCGCTTTATGGAGAATGGGAACGTGGAAAACTTATTTTGGATAGAGTAATGCAAATGAATGTTAGTTACCCAGCATATTTATTAGGGCCAACAACTCTTTATTATTATCGGAAAAAGGAATATGACAAAGCTTTGAAAGAGGCTAATCAATACGATACTCCCTTCTGGGGCCCAATGCTTAAGGCAGCAACTTTAGGGCAATTAAATAGGCTTTCTGAAGCGGAAGTCAGCATTGCCCACCTAAAACAATTAAAACCAAACTTTGAAAATGAAGCAACTTATTTAATCAGTCGATTTGTTAAAGAGGACGAGCTTGTAGAACATGTAATTGAAGGACTTAAAAAAGCTGGGATGATAATTTAAAGCTATCATAAAGTTATTCAGCACCTAAAATTACAACAAACTCCTTAGCATAGCTTTCCCAAGCAACTTTCAATTCATCCTATCTTTCTCGATATTGACTAACAAGTTTTGTGGTTTCTACAGGGTCAATTATATGCTGTTACAAGCCATACAGTATATGATTAAGGTGTATTTACAAGAGTGATGTTACAATTAATATTTTGGCATTTCTAGTAGTTACCAGGAAAAACTGCTCTTTTGCAAACTTCAGCTTGTAGATTGGCATTGTGCAGTTTGCAATTATACTGTTGTGTGTTGGATTCCCTTTTATAAGGAGGAGACAAAATATATATCGTTTTAGCGATGAACTTATTGCGTAGTGTTAACTTCTTAGGAATAATTAAGTTAATGCTTATTAAATAAGCAAATGATAATCTTTAAGCATTTTATAAGCTGTCACGTCCTAAAATACAGCTACAGGTTAAAATTAAATTGTGCTACATTTTTAAATACCATATTAGGTGTTTTATAATCTAATTATAAATGTAATCTTTTGTTGTTATAATTGTTAATTGCATTTTTTGTAGCTTTCTTGCGCATGCAAAGTGCTATAGGAGCATTGGTCAAGATTAAATATTTTCCTTAAATATACCATCAACTCTCTCAGCAACTGCGTTTTTTTATGGCAGTTTTTTTCTTCGGTCATGCTAATTAGGATATTTTGTTTTTTTAGTATTTCTACATAAGTATGACTACAATACTGAACACCTCTGTTAGAGTGATGTGCTATTCCGGACGCTGACCGAGCGCCTTCCAGGGCCATTTTTAGGGCTCGGAGACACCCAGTCAGCTCCAGCGAGTCACTGATGTCCTATTCTACTATCTTTCGTGAATGCAAATCAGTAATAAGAGCTAAATGGCAAAGCTATTAACTGTGTGTATATCGGTAATATCAGATACCCAGACTTGATTTGGCCGAGTTACTTTCATATCCTTAATCAAGTTATTATACTTGTGGAAATAAAGATATGAGTTCGTTGGTTTAGCAAAGACTCTTTTCTTAGAAACAAGCATATTACTGTTTCTTAAAGTATCAAATAAGTAGTCTCTGATAACTTTCATATTTTCAATCACTAATGCTTCTTCTTTAGCTGCATGTAGCTTTCTTATGCCACCTCTCCTACGTCTCGGCATACAAATAAATATTTAAGCGAGAATATTAATACTAAAAATATAATGAGATATCACATATTAAAAAAGAAATGAGTTTTTTTTCTTTCCGAATAAAACTGAAACTTGGGAATTTCATATTAAAAAATGGTTCTTGCTTGCCTATCTGACACTCAAAAAAAAAATGTTAACTATGTTAACCATGTTAACCACACCTGTAAATTGCAGTAATTCTGTTGCTTAATGGTTAACACAAGCGCAAATCACATGTTAACTTGTGTTAACTGTTTCAAAAACGCTTACTATTTAGAGCTAATAATAAAGAATTCAAATATGTAGGTGTGTTAACCATGTTTACCTCATGTTAATCGATAAGAAACTACAATACAGTAAAATAGCATGTTTGGTTAACATGGTTAACATAGTTAACATAGTTTATAATTCAACATCTTATCAAGTTTAATAAGGACAAAAAAAATACCGATTAAAACGGTATTATACCGATTACCAAATAAAATGAGTCTTAAATTCGCTCTACTCTTTAAGTCTCTTTATTTGTGTATCGGCATTAACAATTGTAATTTTTAAATATCGCTTAAAGCTCTTTGAAAAAACAATTTGTATTATAAGTTCAGTTCTACAGCATTTATTATTATTCCCATTCCTTCGGGTATATCTTCATATTTAAACCGATAACAGCTCCCCAAAGGTTTTTTATTAATTGCCTTGTCTCTCGACTTCTGTGTTGTATTTTGAATGAAAGATGTATTGCCTTTTGATGTGAGTAATGATTTTAACGAGTTTGCATCCAAATCGTTTAATCCGTTCTTTTTCACATATTCCTTGTAATATGGAAACAGGAGAGGAAATTTAATAAACAGGTTTTTATTTACCGGGTCTTTTAAATAATGTGTGCTTACTTTAATCTCACTTTTAGGTTGGCTCAGTTTAAAAGCAATGGCTTCCCAAAATATGGTGACATCTTTAATGGTACTGGCCATCTCATTTTGCTTAATTGTATTCTCAATAACGGACTGTTTGTATGTTGAATAATCAAATGGTAGCTCCAAATTGCTTTGTAATAGCTGAACAGGAGTTAGCAATAAAGCTATATGCTTAATCTGTCGGTCAGATATTTCAGTAACAGTCGTTATTTCCGGTTTAAGTTCGTAAAAGATAGCATCAAACGCCGTTTTAAACTTCGATTCAATAACATTCCGGTACTTTAGAAGTTCCCTGGTTATGTTACAAAAGCCTTGTTCTTTCTCTTTTAATAGGGTTTTATAAGCTTGGGTGCTTTCATCTGAAAACTTATTGTCCTCAAAATGCAGTACAATCATTCTGGCAAATAATGCAGCTTCTGATGTGGGCAGCTCGTTACCATCTACCATACAGGCAGAACTAATTTCAAGCGTTGTGGTTTTATTATCGTTACTTTTTTGAGCCATAGTGTATAGCTCTCCATCGTAACCAGTTTTGAAGACATCAACCGTTTTCTTATCAATGGCATTGGTGTATTCCTTTAGATAATAAAGTGCATTATTTCGTTGTGTAAGCGAACGAGAAAAACCTTTATCGGTTGAGTTTAGTAATGATATCCCATGATTAGGCTCGCCAAACAGATGTAGAAAAAAGTTGACAAAGTTTGATTTCCCGGCTCCCTGGTCTCCAAACAGGAACAGGAATGGAAAAAACCCTGTCAGTTCAAGTATAAAATCACGATACAAGGCAAGTATGATGAAGGAAATACCAATTGCGCCATTAATACCATAAGCTTTATAAATCAGCTCCGACCATTCTTTAAAATTCAGGTTTCCTGCTTTGTATGTAAATTTTCGTTGTCCGGAATAGCTTTTATCATCAAGATTGGTGTATGCAAATGGAGGTAAATAATAGGCAGATTTACCATGATTCACAATACCGAGTTTGTCTGGATAAAGCAATTTATTGTCATGGGTTATTGTAGCATCCGCAAAACAATAGGCTTTTGATTCTTGCTGATAACCCAGCTGATTTACAGCAATGGCATTTTTTTCATTATCGTAGAGGTAAGTAAGGATAGTGTCAAGATTTTGGGTGTTCCCAAAGAAAGTTAAACCACGCTCGGATATACTACGAATTACTTTCTTAAACTTATCGAGGTTAAGCTCAGAACTTGTTATTTCATTTACTGTAATCTCTCCTGTATTTCGTTGAAACTTAATCAAGCGTTTGCTTTCCTTTGTGCCATCCATTAAGTGATAAACTGAATCCATCAAAAAGTTGGAAAGCTTTCTTTCAACAGGTTTGCTTTTATGAAACTCATTGGCATAGTAGCATCCATTTTTCTTATAAAAGTTGTATTCTTCGATGTCGGTCAGTTCATCAATACTGAATTTTGGAATAGGCTTATTAATAATATCTTCCCAAAGCAATTGGTAATTATTCATGTTTTGAAGAAAATCAACAATTGTTTTGTCTTGAAGTAAATCATTGGCATCCTTATTCCCCGGTAATATCAACCTACGTAGTGATTTAATGTCAAATCGGTTGGATAAAATAAAATCTTGATAATACTCCGCACATTTATTTCCTGCACTATCGTTATCCATTGCTAAAACAACGATTTTTCCTTCAATATACTTTTGTAGGATTTTAGGATTCTTGATTTTATTCTCTGTGGAAAACAAAGCGATGGATGAACAGCCTTTCATTGATAGAGCATTTACAACGCCCTCCTGTATGAAAACAACATCATTATCGGGATTGTACATTTTATCATAGATGCTGCCGTTTAACGTTCCGTTATTTTTTGCTTTTGGCTTACCCTTTGTAGGATTAATCATCCTGCGGTTAATGAGTTGATTGTTGGCATCAGTAAAAACAATAGCATCTGCGTGTGAATCGTACCAATAACTATTGTCAGGCAAATCATCTATAAAACTAATTCCACGAGATTTTAGGTAATCGGCAGCAGTTTCTTTAGGATTGTTTTTTATGGCAAAAAGCATTTTGTCGAAAGCACTTGTAACATTCTGTGATGGTTGAAACGTCTCTTTTATACCAAGATATTCCTCCTGTAAATATTTGATAGCCTTATGTTCGTTCCAACCTGAATTTAGAGAAATCAAGAAATCTATGGTGCTACCACCGGAACCACATGAAAAACATTTGTAGAAATTATTTTTCTTTTTAATGCTAAAAGCTGGAGACTGATTCGTGCCTTTACCGCTACCACAAAAAGGACATTTTTCCAATTGATTGGTTTTATTGAAGCAAGTTCCGGTTTCCTTTTCAATAAGAGCTTTTATATCAATTTGCTTTACTTTTTCAATTGTTTGCATCTGCATTATTATTGAGCCATAAACTGGCTGTTTAAATCCTTTTATTCTTCTTTCCCTGTGCTTTCATCATCTTCCTCAATGGTCAAACGCTGTTTTTCCTTTTCGAGATGCTGAACCATGCTCTTGGTCAGCTCTTTGCTTTCCATGCAATTGCCAATTATTGTTATCATGTAAATAGCAAATTGAATATCGCTTTGCTTGAGTGCTTTTGCAGTATCATTTATGGCATTAAAGATTTGTTTTTGCTGTTCTGTTTTTGGGACTGGCATCTCTTCTACGTCAACATCGTGTTGGGTAATGGAAGAATGTCCTTGCAATTCTTCATCCTCTTCAACAAAACCCAGGGCAGCTTGCAACTCATCTTTTGATAAACCCATTAATTCGGCAGCCTTTGGGCTATTCCCAAGTATCTTACTACCGATGCCTGATAGTACACCCGTTGCAACCCGTTTTAATAGTTCCGTGTTTGAATATCCGGCAAGTCGGGTTTCAAGCTCGGACACCTCAGTTTTGTAAGCCGAATTTGCTTTTTCTAATTCCTGATTTTGGTTTTTTAGGCTATCTCGCTCAGTAGTTATTTTATGCAACTGCTTTTTCAATGTGCTGAGTTCGGTTTCCTGTTTGTAATCGCTGAGTTTTTTCTCAAACTGCATCAAGGTGTTTTCATACCGGGAATTATTGACAGCACCCAATAATCCGGCTAAACCATTTAAGGTATTACCGTTGTTTTCATTATCAGCATCATTACCTGTTAATGCGCCGAATAGCATATTGAGGTTTTCAATACTTCCCAATCCACCTATATTTCTACTGAACTGGTATTTTTTAATAGCCATATCAACCGCTTGTTCTATTTGTGACTGATTTGTTACAGGTTTCTCAGTTTTACTGTTGTCATCTAAATCAATGTTGTATCGTGTAACTAATCCGGCTTTTGGACTTTTACCACGATAAATATCTACTTTGATATTACCGCCATCTTGCTTGACAATATCTTTAGCCGATTTCATGTTCTCATTAAAAGCCTCGATATTATTGGTTCGGGGTACAATCAGTATATGTCCTGAATTGTCTTCGACTAATATTTCATAAGCGTAAGTTGCGTTTTCTTGCAAATTCCGATAAATGGCATCTTGTAAATTGCTATGTTTTTCCTTCATTGTTGCATTTTTTTATGTTGTACTCAATTCTTATGGTATTAAAAGCTATTGGTCGGGCACATTTTTCTATAAAAAGTTATTATGACCTACTTTGCTGCGATTATTACCTATTGTGAGCAATTAAATTCTACTAAACAGCTACTTTTCTAAGTGTTGCAGCTATTAATAGTGACTACTCATCTATTATTTTTTAAAACTCCATTTGTGATTTTCTCTTTGATTTACTTCTAATAGACTTTTCAATACTATTGAGCAAAAGAGTGGGGTTCTTAACGTATTAGATTGAAACTATGGGTTATTAAAAACAACCCACAGCTTACCATTGCCTTACTCATCATCTTCTTCTGAGTAAACCTCGTCCAGGTCTTCTAAATGGTCAATCATTTCAAGAATTGCCTGGCTGTGTTCCTCTGGGTCGTAATCTACTTTAACAAGGATTTCATCATCTTCATTTGTGCCAATGATTGCACCTTCAAGTTCGTACTCTCCCAATAACCCGGCAAATTCAACCATCGAAACTGCCGAAACATTAAATGTTCTAATCTTCATAATTTTAAATTTTAATTAAACAAAAAATTGACTACTCATTTCGGGGCGGGATTATTGTTTAATATGGAATATTACAGCTCCTCAAACTCTTCTGGCTCAACACAGAAATGTTCAAGTATTAATAAAAGCTGCTGTTTGTTGTAGTAGTGTCGTTTGGTATGACCAGCTTTAGCAATTTGCCTTTTTAAATCAGGGCATGTATCTATCTCACGCCTTAGATGCTGCATGGCAGATTTAATTGAGACACTATTAGGATATAACTTTGTTACTAACTCTTGCTTTAATATTGTTCTGCGATTTATCATAGCGATGAATTTTATTTAGATAACTGAAATATTTTTAGAGGAATTGACGGTGAGAATAGAATACAAGTGTAGAACCTTGATATTTCGGATAATAAATCGAAACATAAGGCAACAAATCAAAAAACACTTAGGGACTATAAACACGAAAAGCCCCTGAACGGAGCTTGTTTTAAAAGAATCGGCATGTATTTTCGGCATAATTATGAAAATTACACCCTTGACAATTAGCTGTAGCAAATATATAATTTTAGCCGAAAATTCCTGAAAGTTTTCGTTTGAATTTATTTGAAGTGGATTGATTAACATATCTCGGACTTTAATAAGTTAATCAAGTACTCCGCTAAGGATTACATTAGAAATTGCCTCTAAATCTTCAAGTATATAGTTCGAAATTTGACCGCTTGGGTTCACATTACAAGAATTCAAATTGTATCAAAAGCCTGTAAATCGCACGATTTACAGGCTTTTCTTATGAATAAGTTAAGTTTTAACTTTCTTAACAATACTGATCAATATTCGAGTTAACTCCTGATTAGCAACTATCATTCTCAACCAAAACCAGTTGTTAAACAACAAAGTAAAAAATACTTTTTCTGCTACCACCATAAATTTTAGCTAAGCCAGTACTCTATCTCTACAAATAATCATATCTTTGACCCGATCAGAACAGAACACTTTAACCAGGAAGCAATGTTAAAATTCAATATTAATACCAACAGTGAAATTCCTAAATTTCAACAGATGGTAGATACAGTTACAAATGCTTTAGCCGAAAATAAACTGCATGAAGGAGACCAACTCCCATCGGTAAATGCCATTTGTAAAACCTATAAATTATCGCGCGATACCGTATTTAAGAGTTACGGCATACTCAAAGAACAAGGCATCATTGAATCAGTGCCAAATAAAGGATACTTTGTTGCTAAAGAGGGGCAAAAAGTATTTCTTTTCTTGGATACATTCAAAGCATATAAGGAAGTACTATATGCTGAATTCGTGAAAAATTTAAATAAAAACACCATAGCTGATGTTCATTTCCACCATTATAACATTGAGTTATTCAAAAAGCTAATTACCGAAAGTCGTGGGCGCTATAGCAAGTACATTATTATGCCATTCGCCCATAAAGATGTAGCTGATATTGTTAACCTATTACCACCAAACAAAACACTCATAATTGACTGGAACACAAATATAAACAAGGTTAAAAATAAACTATATCAGGACTTTAATACCCCTGTTTCAAAAACCTTGCAAGAGGCTGACCATCTACTAAAAAAATACAAGCGCAAAATAATGGTCTATCCCTCCTTTACCTACCACCCTATTATAACGGCACAGGCATTTGAAAAGTATTGTAAAGACAAGGGGTATGAACATTATAAACTAACAAATGAAGAAGAATTAAGTGTTAGAGCAGGTGACATGTATTTTTGTGTAAGCGACAGAATGTTAGGCCATATATTAGAACAGTGTAAGGAACGTAAACTTGAACCAGGAATTGATGTTGGCATCTTATCGTACAACGAAACACCCATGAAGAAATTTATTTACAAGGGTATTTCCGTTATTTCAACTGATTTTAAATTAATGGGACAACAAGCGGCTGCCTTTGCTTCCAACGATATTGAAATGGACTTTTGCGTACCAACAAAAATATTTTTTCGAGAATCATTATAATGGTGATTCTTTTTTTTATAGATTTGCACCATACCACAACAGAACAGTATAGAAATATAGAATTATGTACTCATTAGGATTCGACATAGGAAGTTCATCGGTTAAAGTTGCATTGTTAGATGTAAAAACTGGCAAGGCTGTTAACTCGGCTTTTTACCCAAAAGAGGAAATGGCTATTTCAACACCTGAGGCAGAATGGGCAGAACAAAATCCATCGGACTGGTGGTCTAACTTAAAATTGGCATTATCAGATGTTCTGAAATCTTCAAACATAGATAAAAAAGACATCAAATCAATTGGCATCTCATATCAAATGCATGGTTTAGTATGCCTTGATAAAAATGGTGAAGTTCTGCGCCCATCAATCATATGGTGCGATAGTCGTGCCATCCAATATGGAAATACAGCATTTGAAGAAATTGGCGAAGAGCATTGCCTGTCACACATGTTAAACTCACCTGGAAATTTCACGGCTTCTAAACTTAAATGGGTAAAAGAAAATGAACCTGAAGTATTTGATAAAATTGATAAGATAATGCTTCCAGGCGATTACATTGCCTATAAGCTAACTGGAGATATCGTTACAACCAAAGGTGGTTTATCAGAAGGTATTTTCTGGGATTTTAAAACGCAAAGCGTATCAAAAGAGCTTCTTGAAAACTATGGCTTTAATGAAAATATTATCCCAACTATTAAGGAAACATTTGAAGTGCAAGGGGTTTTAAGCGGTAAGAGCGCTAAGGAACTTAATTTGAAGCTAGGTACTGCAATTTCATACCGAGCCGGCGATCAACCTAATAATGCCTTGAGCTTAAATGTACTTAACCCAGGCGAAGTGGCTGCCACAGCTGGAACATCTGGTGTAGTTTATGGCGTAAGCGATCAACTGAAATACGATCCTGCATCACGCGTTAATACCTTTGCTCACGTCAATCACACAAACTCAGACAATCGCTTAGGTGTATTGCTTTGCATTAATGGAACAGGCATTCTGAATTCGTGGTTACGCAAAAATGTAGCAGCCGATTTGAACTATGTTCAGATGAATGATGAAGCAATGGCTGTTAAACCTGGTAGCGATGGTTTGCTAATTTATCCTTTCGGAAACGGCGCTGAACGAGTACTTAAAAATGAAAATCCAGGAGCTACGGTAAAGAATTTAAACTTCAACCACCACAGTCGTGGACATATGCTAAGAGCTGCTCAAGAAGGTATCGCTTTCAGTTTTAAGTACGGAATGGAAGTAATGGAGCAAACAGGTATTGAAACTAAGGTGATTAAGGCTGGCAAAGCCAACATGTTCCTCAGCCCTGTTTTTCGACAAACATTGGCTGATGTTTCAGGTTCGACAATTGAGTTGTACGAAACAGATGGCGCCTTAGGAGCCGCACGCGGTGCTGCTTATGGTGCCGGATTATATGAGTCGCTTGAAGAGGCGTTTGCATCATTGGAAAAGGTACAAGTAATAAAACCCATTCCTGAAAATTCAGATACTTTAAAAGCAGTGTATAGTCACTGGAAATCTAACATTGGCTTATAAGCTGCTTACATTCATCCTTAAAAAATATTTGCATAAAGCATATTGATCAAGAACACTAACTAAATACGGATTCACTATGAAGCAATCATTAATCATTGGCATCATCACAACAGTATTTACAATAAGCTGTAGCGCACCAAAGCAAAAGACAAAAAGCAACAATCAAGCTTCATTTCCTGATTCTTTAGCTGGCACCTTTCTTGATCATCGCATTGATATTGAAGAAAGACTCAATCTTATTATCAATGAACTTACACTAGAGGAAAAGTGCGCTCAATTAATGCATGACGCCCCAGGAATTGAACGTTTGGGTATTAAACCCTACAACTGGTGGAACGAAGCTCTTCATGGTGTGGCCAGAATGGGGCGCGCCACCATTTTTCCTCAGCCCATTGCTATGGCATCTACTTTTGATCCTTTATTAATTGAAAGCGTGGCTTCGGCCATATCTGATGAAGGAAGAGCAAAATTTAACATCGCTCAAAAAAATGGCAACTATCTGCAATATGCTGGCCTAACATATTGGTCGCCTAATGTTAATATCTTTCGTGACCCTAGATGGGGACGCGGAATGGAGACTTGGGGTGAAGATCCTTTTTTAAGTGGAATACTTGGTGGTGCTTTTGTTCAAGGAATTCAAGGCTACGACTCCACCTATCTTAAGGCAGCAGCATGCGCCAAACATTATGCAGTTCACAACGGTCCTGAAGGTTTAAGACACAGCTTTAATGCCTATTCTTCGCCCAAGGATCTTTATGAAACCTATTTGCCAGCTTTTAAAATGCTGGTAACTGATTATAATGTGGAAGCTGTTATGTGTGCCTATAACAGAACATTGGATGTACCTTGTTGTGGTAGCACCCTGCTGCTAACAGATATCTTACGAAGCAACTGGGGTTTTAAAGGGCATGTAATGTCCGACTGTGGTGCCTTGGCAAATTTCCATGGACTGCATCAATATACAAACAACCCCAAAGAGTCATCAGCAGAAGCAATAAAACACGATGTAAGCCTCAACTGCGGAACAACATATAAAAATCTTGTTGAAACAGTAAACGCAGGTTTATTAAGTGAAGTTGATATCGACCGCAACCTTCGTTTACTATGGCGAACACGTTTTAAGTTAGGCTTATTCGATCCCTATGGCGATAACCCTTATAATAACTTAGGCCCTGAGGTAGTAAATAGCAAACAGAACATTGATCTTGCTCGTCAATCTGCTCAAAAATCAATTGTTTTACTAAAAAACAATGGCGCACTACCCCTCAAAAAAGATATCAATCACTTATTTGCAATAGGCCCTTTGGCAGCAGATGTTGACGTTATGTTGGGTAACTACAATGGTATGTCTGGCAATGTGGTTTCGGTAATTGAAGGTATCGCCGGAGCGGTAAGCTTAGGTACCCGTTTTGAATACCGCCATGGCTTTTTATTAAGTGAAGAAAATAAAAACCCTATTGGTTGGGCAATAAGTGAAGCCCGAGGTGCTGAAGCTTGTATTGCTGTAGTAGGGATTAACACGCTTCTCGAAGGAGAAGAAGGCGAGGCTATTGGGTCGGCTCATAAAAGTGATCGTTCTGATTTGAAGCTTCCAGGCAAGCAATTAGATTACTTAAAACAAATACGTGAAGGACAAGATAAACCATTAATTGTAGTGGTAATGGGGGGCAGCCCAATTGCTCTTGAAGAGGTGCAGGAATTTGCCGATGCCGTAATCATGGCCTGGTATCCAGGAGAACAGGGCGGTAATGCAATTGCTGATATCATTTTTGGCAATGCAAGTCCAACAGGCAAATTACCAATTACCTTTCCTAAATCAATTGAACAGCTACCTCCATATGAAGATTACACCATGTATGGACGTACCTACAAATACATGAAAGAGGAACCACTCTATCCATTTGGATTTGGCTTAAACTATGCCGACCTAAACTTTTCAAACATTGAGGTTAACAAACAAAACTATCAATTTGGTGAAGCCATTACAATAACAGCAGATCTTAATAACAAAAGTGATTTTGATGCCGAAGAAACTGTACAGTTATATGTTTCTGCACTGGATGCACCATTTCCTGTACCAACATACGACCTAAAGGGCTTTAGAAGAGAAAATATTAAAGCCAATGGCAGTACTCAAATTAGTTTTACAATTGATTCATCAGACCTGTATAATATCGACGAAAATGGTGAAGAACAATACATTAAGGGTAAGTATCGCTTTTATATAGGAAGCACCTTACCGTCGCAACGAGCAGTTGATTTAGGTGCACCTAAATCCGTTTCTATTGAAATTGAATTAAATATTTAAATAAATACACCGGAGACTTGAATCTAATTTAACATTTCGGATTTACATAAAATGCGATTCGGTCTCTATTTTTAAAATAACAAATTATGGCAACAGGTAATGAATTTTTTCCTGGAATCGGGAAAATAGCTTATGAAGGCAGAGAGTCAAAAAATCCATTAGCTTTTAAATGGTACAATCCCGAGCAAGTGATTGCTGGAAAAACAATGAAAGAGCACATGCGTTTTGCAATTGCTTACTGGCACACTTTCTGTGGCGATGGTGGCGACCCTTTCGGACCAGGCACACAAATCTTTCCTTGGAACAAAGGTGCTGATGCAATGGATAAGGCCAAGTTTAAAATGGATGCTGCCTTTGAATTTTTTACCAAAATTGGTGCTCCATTCTATTGTTTTCACGACACCGATGTGGTAGGAGATGGTACTGTTTTTGAAATTGAAGAGCGCCTATCGAAAATCATTCCTATAGCACAACAATATCAAAAAGATTCGGGTGTAAACTTACTTTGGGGAACTGCCAATGTTTTTTCGAATGCTCGATACATGAACGGCGCCTCAACCAATCCTGATTTCACTGCTTTGGCACATGCCGGAACACAGGTTAAAAATGCCATAGATACCACCATCGCTTTAGGTGGACAAAATTACGTTTTCTGGGGAGGTCGCGAAGGGTACGTGTCGTTACTAAACACGGATATGAAAGCGGAAAAAGAACACATGGCTCAGTTTTTAACAATGGCACGTGATTATGCTCGTAAAAATGGATTTACAGGTAACTTCCTTATCGAACCAAAACCAATGGAGCCATCGAAGCATCAATACGATGTTGATGCTGAAACAGTGATTGGATTCCTACGTCATTATGGTTTAGATAAAGATTTTAAACTAAATATTGAAGTTAACCATGCAACTTTAGCTCAACACACATTCGAGCACGAATTACAATGTGCGGCTGATGCCGGTATGCTTGGAAGCTTGGATGCCAACAAAGGTGACTATCAGAACGGATGGGATACGGATGAATTCCCAACAAGCATACCAGAAACTGTTCAAGCCATGATGGTAATTCTTCAGGCAGGTGGTTTGCAAGGTGGTGGTGTTAATTTCGATGCTAAAACTCGTCGTAACTCAACCGATCTTGAAGATATCTTTATTGCTCACGTTTCAGGTATGGATACTTTTGCACGTGCATTGGTTATTGCTGACGACATTCTTACTAACAGCGAATATCCTAAAATGAAGGCCGATCGTTATGCATCATTTAACACTGGCTTAGGTGCTGAGTTTGCAGCTGGCAAGTTATCAATGGAAGATCTTCGCAAGATTGCTAAAGAAGCTGGCGAACCACAAATGATAAGTGGTAAACAAGAGCGTTATGAGCAATTAATTAACATGTATATTTAAAAAGGTAAATAGTTTGAAGTCAGTAGGCAGAAGTGACGTAAAGCTTCAAAAGTAAAGCCATAGGCGAACAATCAACTACGGTCTACGGACTTTCGACTACGGACTATAAAAACATTAACTCCCGAAAGGTGTAAAATGAACTACAACTGTGTTCGATTCGTATTGCAAGATACATTAGAGCATGGTTGCATTTTAAATAAAAACAACACAATTGTAGTTCGGTCTTCAAACGCGCATCTTTCGGGAGTTTTTCATCTAGCTTCTAGCAATTCGCAGCTAGTGGTTAACTTAAATCCGGGTTTATGAAAAAACAAAATTTAGCTTACATCATGCTTCTCACATTAGTGGCAACCTTAGGCGGGTTGCTTTTTGGGTATGATACGGCTGTTATCTCAGGAGCTGAAAAATCCATTCAGGCCTTTTTAATTGATGGCTTAAATCTCAGCTCATTTGCGCATGGAGCCACTGTCTCAAGTGCACTTATTGGTTGTATTATCGGCGGTGCTATCTCAGGCGTACTTGCATCACGATTAGGACGTAAGAAATCGCTACTCGTTGCAGCCATCCTATTTTTCATATCAGCTTTAGGTTCAGGCCAACCTGAATTCCTATTCTTCACTAAAGGTGAGCCTACTATGGGTTTACTTTACATGTTTAATTTCTATCGCATTATTGGTGGTATTGGAGTTGGTCTGGCATCAGCCATAAGTCCTATGTATATTAGCGAAATAGCTCCGGCACATATCCGTGGTCGTCTTATCTCTTTTAACCAATTTGCTATCATATTTGGTATGCTGGTGGTTTACTTTGTAAACTGGTCGATAGCCAAGGGACAAACCATTGAATGGATCAATCAATTTGGGTGGCGTTACATGTTTATGTCGGAAGCCATACCCGCAGCCCTATTCGCATTCCTTCTAATATTTGTTCCTGAAACACCTCGTTATCTGGCAATGCAAGGCCAAAATGAGAAAGCGCTCTCAATCTTAGAACGCATAAACAGTAAAGAAATCGCTGCCAAAATACTAAACGATATCAAAGGAACGGTTACTAAATCATCGGCTAAACTATTTTCATATGGTAAGAAAGTCATTATCATCGGCATTCTTTTATCTGTATTCCAACAGTTTGTTGGCATTAATGTAGCACTTTACTATGCACCTCGCATATTTGAAAGTATGGGAGCAGCAAAAGATGCTTCGATGCTTCAAACAATTGTAATGGGCTTGATAAACGTTGTATTCACCGTAGTAGCTATTTTAACAGTAGATAAATGGGGAAGAAAACCACTATTGATTACCGGATCAATTGGTATGGCCATAGGTATGATTGCTATTGGAATGTTATCGTTCTTTGAAATCATTGGCATCAGTACATTGGTATTTATCATTGTATATACCGCTTCATTTATGATGAGTTGGGGACCAATTTGCTGGGTATTGATTGGTGAAATATTTCCAAATAAGATTAGAGGTAAAGCCATTGCCATTGCCGTAGCCACGCAATGGGCAGCTAACTACTTTATATCATCCACTTATCCAGCTATGATGGAGTTCAGTGGTGGTGTGACATATATGTTCTATGGTGTCATGAGTATTATGTCAGCTATCTTTGTTTGGAAAATGGTACCTGAAACAAAGGGTAAATCATTAGAAGAAATGGAAGAAGTGATTGAAAGATTATAAGCTATTTTGAAACATACTAAAGCCTGGCATTGTAAAAAAGTGCCAGGCTTTTTATATACTTGCATAAACAACATCTGCATATGCAAAAGAAGTTATTGATCCTAATACTTACAGTTATTCTTTATTGGGTGCTTAAAAACTATATTCCTTATGGAAATATGGTATTGTATCCTCTTACATTACTGGTGACATTCTTTCACGAAACAGGTCATGCTTTCTTTGCTGTTATAACAGGAGGAAGTGTACATGGTATACAGATAAATAATGATGGATCGGGTTATGCACTTATTGCCGGTGGCATTTCGCTCTTGGTCATTCCAGGTGGATATATTGGTAGTGCTTTATGGGGTAACTTACTTTTATTTGTGGCTCTGCATAAGGATCGCTACTCAAAGTTTGTTCTGTACCTTATCACCTTTGTATTAATATTTAGCGCCATTGTATGGTTCAGCTCAATTGGCACAAGCCTCTTGTTGTTTGCATTTGCAGCACTATGTTACTGGCTAAGTAGATTAAATGCTAATGTTCAAACTAACACTTTACTTGTGATAGGAGCTATCTCATTAGTATATATTCTGATGGATTTCAATGGTGGTCCTTCTTCTGATCTCAATAAGTTCACGCAACTTATTCCAATCTTTCCATCCTTTATTTGGGCACTTATTTGGTTAGCAATAGTTGCTTACATCACCTATTTAAATCTTAAAATTATTTGGCGTAAAAAATAAAAGCCGCTCCAGTTAAGTTGAAACAGCTTTTATAATATTTTGAAGGTTCCATTATTTCATAAAGGCATTTACGTCTCTTCTCCATTCATGCAATTCTTTTAATAAGGAATCACGCACAGCAGGTAAGCTCTCGGCCAAATTATTTTGCTCCGAGAGATCAACCTCCAAATTATATAATTCAACTAAATTAGTATCATAAAATTCGATAAGCTTATACTTTCCTTTTCGCATAGCCGTACTATTTGAATCACCTGTTGCGTGTGGTCGATCCACTGGCGAATGCCAAAAGATCGCTCTATCTTCAAATACCTTTTCACCTTTCAAAGCATCAACAAAACTTTGTCCGTCTAAATGAGCCTCAGGCTTCAATACTTGATTTGTCATTTCCAGTATAGTTGGAAAAAAATCAGTTCCTGTTATCACTTTATTTGACTTACTTCCAGCTAAAGTTACACCAGGCCATTGCACAATCATAGGCTCGCGAACACCACCTTCATATAGGTGCCCTTTACCTGCTCTCAAGGGGTAATTCGAGGTAGCAACGCGCCGTGGGTTAAACCCTTTATTGGAAAGACCTCCATTATCAGAAAAGAAAATAATGATGGTATTATCCAAAACACCTAACTCTTTTAATGTGACTTGTATTCTTCCCAAACTCTCATCCATGCTATACACCATACCGGCATATGCAGGATCATCCTGATGCATTTTCGTCGTTCCTGTTCCTTCGTCAATAAAGGCGGGACCTTCATATATCATCTTTTCTATCTTCTTTTCAAACTTATCTATGTGTTCCTGCTTTGCCTGTAAAGGTTCATGAACCGCATAGTGCGACACATAAGCTAAAAATGGTTGTGATGGATTTTGTGTTTGATGTTGCTTGAGCCACTTTATGGTTTCATCAGTAATGCGATCGGTTAAATATTCTCCATCCGGCCCATTATCCAGACCTTCAATGGGTTTCTTTTTACCCGCTTGCTTTCCCTCGTTATAGGGTTGAAAAAACGAGATGGGCGAACCAGCATGCCCACCAGCAACATTAACATCAAAACCCACATGTTCAGGCATAGTACCGGAAGTTGCCAAGTGCCATTTTCCAGCAAAAAAAGTGGCATAATTAACTTCTTTCAATGCTGAAGCAATGGTATGTTCATTTGATTTCAATTTCCCCTCATCTCCCGGACGAACACTTGAATGCCCTTTCAACTTGCCCTCTCCTGGTCCAGGCATTTGAGCACGTGCAGGATATTTACCAGTGATTAATGAATAACGAGATGGCACACAACGAGGATGCGTTGCATAGGCATTACTAAACACCATCCCATCCTTTGCCAGTTGATCAATATTTGGTGTTTCATAAAACTCAGACCCGTTATAGCCAAGGTCAGCCCAACCCAAATCATCAACTAAAAAGAATAAAACATTTGGCTGCTTTTGTTCTTTTTTGCTTTCTGTATTACATGCAAATACGAGCAAGGCTAGTAATGCAGCAATGATTAATCTATATGAATATCTCATAATTCGTATTTAAAAATCCTGTTTCATTTGTAGAAACAGGATTAGTTAAATTTTAATATTGATTTGGATGACGGTAATCGCCATATGGGTTCTTAACGGTGCGCTTAAGTGGAATATTCATTCCATGTGTTTCTTCCAACCAATCGTATAGATCAGATGCCAGTTGTTTCGCCACATCAGCATATTCAGGATCGCCCATAAGGTTATACATTTCATCTGGATCATTAATGATATCATACAATTCATTCTGATCCCAGATTCCCTGGTAACGCATGTACTTGTACTTATCAGTTCGGACTCCAAATACAGTAGGTGTCATTGGAAAATCATATTCCCAGAAGTACTCATAATAAACGCGTTCTCTCCATCCCTCTTCATTTCCCTTCAAAAGCTGAACCATTGATTTACCCGGCATATAATCTGGCTTTTCCAATCCGGCGCACTCAAATACAGTTGGTGCAACGTCAACATTCTGAACCATGCGCTCAATGTTTTTACCTCCTTCAAATATCTCAGGGCAACGAATTAGCATCGGTACTTTAACCGACTCTTCGTAGAAATGACGTTTATCTATCAGACCGTGTTCACCCCAGCTAAAGCCATTATCGCCCATGTAAATCACCATGGTTGACTCATCCAAGCCGTTGGCTTTTAACCATTCCATTACAGAACCAATACTTTCATCTACACCCAAAAGGGTTTCGCAATATTTCTGAAGGTTCTCATTAAAATTTCCATTTTGACCATGATACATGTAGTCCACACCATGCCAACTGTGGCGTTGCTGCTTCACCCATTCCGGCCATTTCAAATCCTTATAATCATCACCAATGGTCTGCTCATATGTTGCTGGTAATTCAATGGTCTTGCCGTCGTATATTCCATCATGACGTTTAGCTGGCTTAAATAAGGCATGAACAGCTTTATGCGATAGGTACATAAAAAATGGCTTTTCCTGATCGCGATTATCCAACCACTCCAAAGCATGTTCCGTCAATAAATCAGTCACATAAGTATCTTCATCGTACTGAACACGTTCGCCATTGATGTTTAAGTTTGGTGCATAATAATCTCCTTGCCCCTTAAAACTTTCCCAATGATCAAAGCCAGGACGTGGATCGTCATTATGATCGCCCATATGCCATTTACCGAAGAATCCGGTTTGATAACCACCTTCCTGTAGGTATTGGGGGAAGAAAGTTAAGTTACCCGGATTTGGCGCATTATTATCAACAATGGTATGCACATGCGAATACTGACCCGTTAGAATACTCGCTCTACTTGGCGAGCAAAGCGACGTGGTTACAAAGGCATTTTTCATGTAAGCACCTTCCTGAGCCAGTTTATCCATCTGCGGTGTTTCTAACCATGGCACTTTACCAGTAAACCCCATATAATCGTAACGATGATCATCCGTTAAAATAAAGATGACATTGCGTTTTTTTGCACCCTCAATTTGAGTGAGCTTTAAATCTGTTGTTGTATCCTGCGTCTCGTTCTTTGAAACGGTGCAGCTCGTAAGCAAGGCAAGAATAACAAAGAAGTTAATGATGTGTCTCATAACAATATATTTCTAGATGCTAATTCTATTATTTAATGGTTGCTTTAAAATCTGACATGGAATACTCACCCTTGTTGAGGAAGTTGAGTTTGAAAGACCAATCTCCCGCTTCACTTATAGGAAGCTTGATTATTTGCTGGCTCACTTCTTTACTGGCTTTTACAATACGTGCCAGCCGTTTATTATCCGAGGCATTCATATTAATCTTCATTTCCGGACCTGAATACTGCATAGATATCACCAATGATTGACCTTTCTGAAGTGTCAATTTTTCCTTGTACTCTAATTGAAGATCCCAAGGCTTTTTTCCCAAAGAGCTGACATCTGCGCTTAGTGTTTTGCCATCAATCTTGAAATCACAGGAGGCACCATTACGTATTATTGGTTTCCAGTTTTCATTAACTGTACTACCTAGACTTATAGCATTGGATTCTTGTTTAACTTTTGTTTTAGGCATTGTTTTGTTTGTTGCAGAACCTTTGCACTGCACATTTTGCTCAATCACAAAATCAAGGAAAATCTGAAGCATTTGTTTTTTCACTTTAAGATACTTCTCTTGCTCATACAGATTAGTTGTTTCATACGGATCGCCTTTGTAATCATACAGCTCACCATCAATAATGGTATTTGTAGCGATAGGCATGGTTGTATTCCAGCCATCTGCCGTCCATAAAGTTAAACGAAAACGATCGCTTCTGATGGAATAGCCCTTCTTCTTACCTCTGTTGAATTGACTAACTGCAACAGGTTTCACCATCTGATTGTTATCCTTAAAGGTGGGCACTAGACTGACACCTTGCAATTGTTCAGGTGTTTCAACATCTGTTAGTTCGCACAAGGTTGGAAACACATCAATGAACTCTGCCGGATGGGCATATGTTCCAGCTTCAAATCCCGGAGCTGTAATAATCAATGGCACTCTCGTTGCCTGTTCAAAATTAGAATGCTTGCACCACAAGGTATGATCTCCCAGGTGCCAGCCATGATCACCCCATAATACCACAATGGTGTTCTTATCCAAACCTGTTTCTTTTAATTTGGCCATTACTTTACCTACCTGAGCATCGATGTAAGAAATAGCTGCATAATAACCATGAATCAACTCCCTTTGCTTGGCCTCAGGTAGGTCCAAAGTATTAATATCGGAGAACGAACTTAAGGGCGGAATATCTGTATATGATCTTAATTCACCTGAGTTGTGATAGGCTAACTGAACACCATCCTTAACGGGATGTGGATATTTAGCTAGTTCAATCTCTTCGCGTTTATACAAATCCCAATATTTAGTGGGCGCTGCAAATGGCAAGTGAGGACGTTTAAATCCCACTCCAAGGAAAAAAGGCTTGTTTTTATCTTTTGAAAACTGATCGATGTAGTCAATCGCATTATTGGCTATTTGCCCATCAATATAAGCTTCGTCGGGCACATCGGCCATTTCAACAGAAGGCTTAAATCGCTCACTCACATATTTATGAACATTCACATTCTTCTTACGTGCTTCTTCTTCCAAAGCATGTACTTTCACTTTACGATCTTCAAGCGCATAATATGATAAGGCGGGCTCTCCATATTCCTCAGGATAATTATATACTGAACTTTCTTTATAAGGAATACTCCACGAAGGCGCATCGTATTGTTTATCAACGCAACGCGGATCATAAATCTTACCAACAGCTACTGTTTCGTAACCATGGTTTTTAAAATGCTCAGGCATAGCCAAAATATCAGGATTAACATCGCGCATGCGCGTTTTTAGATCCCAGACACCCGTGTAATCAGGTCGCATACCAGTCATAATACTGGCTCGTGAAGGTCCACAAACGGCTTGTTGGCAATGCGCATTGGTATAAATCATACCAGCACCAGCCAAGGCATCCATATTTGGTGTATGCATAAAATCGGCACCATAACTCCCCGTCAAGGGTTTCATATCATCAATCGCAATAAATAAGACATTCGCCTTTTTCTGAGAAAAGGCAGAAAAGCTCAAAACTGACAACACAATTATAATTAGTTTCTTCATCGTATATTTTTCAATAAAACCTTCTTTTCTTTTTTTGATGATACAATATTAAGACATGTTCGAATCAAACAAGATGTAAATATCGTTCCTGATAGGTATAAAATTCATTCTAAAAAACCACACGCTACTTATTACAACTAACATTTACAAGAGCTTAAGACTGACAACAACATTGTTCTATATTTTATGTTAATTGGACTGTCCGCCCAAACCCGACTTCATTTTTTGTCATGACGCAAAAAACGTAAGCAAAAAAAGTCTAGGCTGCACCAGCTTCGCTATATGATATTTCGAAGGATACATAATATACCAAAAATACACCCAATGCATGTTGCATCAGATGTATCCTTTCCCTCCCGATTCTAAACAATTATATTTTTTTGTTATGCCTATTACCTTATTTCACAACACCCACTGGCGATGGGGCAATATTTTCTTGATACTCGCTATGCAAGAGCGCGTGTAAACTATCTACAATTTGACTGTACTCATTTAACTCAGCTACATTTCGTTCTTCCAGTTTATCAACTGAATGATCATAGAGGGCTCGTGCCATTACTTTATCAATATCCTCACCAAGTAATTCGGTGTAGCTGTAACGAATGGTTTTTATGGTATAAGCTGTTCGGTTATTAATTAACACATGTTCTTTTCCACTCTTCTCTTGATCATTTAATAATGGGACAATACTTCGACCATCTAGCTTATTGGGTGCAGTATGCAGCCCACATAACTCGACCATTGTTGGATACATGTCAACTAGTTCCACCATAGCCTGAGATTGACCTCTCTGTTTCATGTTAGGTGCTGAAATAATTAAAGGTACACGTGCTGATGTTGTATGATAGGTCCATTTTGCCCATTGACCATGTTCCTGTAAATTATAGCCATGATCGGATACCAATACTACGATGGTATTCTCATCTAAATCCAATTCTTTAAGCTTAGCCATTATTTGGCCTATTAATGCATCAACATAACTTACTGTGGCAAAATATGCATGAATAAGTGAGGTGGCCTTTTCGTCGGATATCACTTCATCAATGGGTGGTATATCGGTATACTGTCTAATCTCAAAAGAAGGAAGTTGCAAAGCCTTAGGTTCGGATTGTGCCGGCTGATTATTTATGGGTAGTTGAATCTGTTCTCTTTCATACTTATCCCAGTGTCTGGCTGGCGCATTAAAAGGTAAATGAGGGCTTATAAAACCAGCCGTTAAGAAAAAGGGTTGATTCGATGACTTGAGCTTTTCCAAATCGCGCATCACCTTTTGTGTCATTAAACCATCAATATAAGCCGAATCAGCAACATTGGCTTTTTCATAAGATGGCCCTCGATCAGTATCAGCATATAGTTTTGCATTATCACTATCGAGGTAATCGCGCCATAAGGATTGCCACCAATCCGTTGGTTTGAGTCCTTCTGGATTTTCATCAAAGGCATATGGTCGCCATACCTCATCCCAATCGTCCATACGATCATCTAAGTGATGGTATATTTTCCCATTGGAAATGCAGATATAACCATTCTCTTTAAATAGCTGCGGTAATGTAACTGCATTTGGTGCATCCTCCTGAACAAAGGTTTTGTAATCCCTGAAACGATGGCGAGTAGGACGCAATCCGGTGAGCATGCTTGCACGAGAAGCGCCACATACAGCTACATTACAATAGGCATTGGTAAACTTTACACCTTTGGCGGCCAAGGCATCAATATTGGGTGAATGAATATGCGACTGCTCATAGCATCCCAACTCAGGTCTTAAATCATCCATGTATAAGAGCAAAACATTTGGCTTCTCATGCTCCTTATTGCAAGATTGCAATAAAGTCATGAAACTTAATGCTAATAGTATGCCTGCTATTCTACTCATATTAAACATTAAATCGCGTTAATAATTATACCGATTATATAATGAACTTAGTGTCAAGTTCGCTACGCTCCTTATCACTAGTCATTATCATATCGGCATTATGCCTGGTTCTAAGTATATTGCAAAAAACATGTTGTCACTTCGTTTTTAACTCTCCAAATCCGCCTGGAATCGTTTTTATATGCTTTTGTAACTCAACTTGCATTTTCCTGGCCAAATCGCGATACTTTGGATCGTTAAACAAATTATTTTGTTCCTCAGGATCATCAACAAGGTTATATAACTGATCGGCGTCGGAATAATGCTTGTAGCGCTGCGTAGCCGGAAATTCGGCATCTCCTCCGCCCGGAACTATTTGTACATGTCCAAAACCAGCCTGCGGATCCAGATTATTCGGTGCTTTCCCTCGCCCTGCTAATATTTTATTGTAATCATCTAAAATAGTCTGACGCTGTTCATCATCAATATCCATCACCCATTGCGGATAACGTACGGCAATGTATTTATAATCACCCATCCTTACGCCTCTGGAATAACCAATCTCAAAGTAGTGAGACTCTCTTGCCTTCTGTTCTTTCCCTTCTAAAATAGTTGCAAAGCTGCGACCATCGTAGTCGTATTTTTTTGGATTAAGACCTGCTTGCTCAATGATAGTTGGCATAAAATCCACATTCGAAACCAGGGCTTCGCAATGATTACCAACTTCAAAACCACCCTTTTGCCAAATTATACTTGGATTAAGCACTGATCCTTGATAAATGGTTCCTTTGGCATATTGGCCGTGGTCGTTGAAGAAATAGATAATGGTATTATCAAATTCGCCTATATCTTTCAGCTTATGAATAAGTGCACCAAGGGCATCGTCCATCCACAGCAAATTAGCTTTAGGATCATTTACCTTGACATCCGCTTCTTTTAATCGAGTTGGGATGGTTGATTTATCAGGCAAACAAGATGGTGCTTTATCCAGAATACCAATTGGAGTAATTTTTCGATCTGCATTCCAGGCACGTTCGGCCTTTTGGGGGCCATGAGGTATGGTGGTGGCAAAATACAAGAAAAATGGTTGCTCATCCGTATCGTCCAAAAAAGTGAGTGCTGCTTCAGTTGACCAATCCAGGTTATGAACGGCCAAGTCCATTGGCCCGTTAAAATCAGGGTTTTCATAAAATATGCCATCGGCATAATCAAATCCACATTGATGATAGGCTTCTATAGTAAGCTTGTAATTCAAAAGCTGCTGATCCATTACCTTCTTATCAGAAGCATCGGCAGATAAAGGAATCTTTTTATATTTTTTCACCTCAAACACATGATTTTTACCAACAGCTCCCGTATTGTAACCTGAGGCTTTTAGTACATTAATAAGGTTTTGCTCACCAGGTAAAATGTGCGTATTCCACTCCACAACACGCTGCTTGTTGTTCTTTCTGCTTTGCCTTAAAAACCCAGGGTTCTCGGCTCTACTGGCATATTTACCCGTCAGCACATTAAAGCGACTAGGAGTGCAAACCGTAGCGCTCACATGTTGTTGATGCATGATGGTACCTTCTTCTGCTAAAAAGTCAATATTGGGAGTCAGGTTCTTTCCTTTACCTTCTTCCAAACAGTTAAACATATTGCGAGTCATATCATCCGCTATGAAGAAGATGATATTTGGTTTTTTATCTTTAGTTTTCTTTCCATTGGCCATCATCCCCTGTGTGGTCAACAATAAGAGCAATGAAAAGATGGATATTAAATGCTTCATAAAAGGTTTATTGCTTATCGTTGTAAATACTATCTAAACCAAGGAATAGATAAATGGCTGCTGCATTCCAATTAATGGCAATTTCGTTGGTAGAGTAACTACACTCCTCATCTAAATACGACATGGCAGGAAACTCTGATGGATACTTTTTCTCGCCACAATCTTTTCGTGCTTGTTTAGTTGGTCCACCAGCAAGTAATCCGGGCACTGGTGCATCTATTCCATCTGATTCGGAACGACGCTCATGTATATGCATCGGACTTTTAGTTCCAAAACCGGTAATAAAACAATAGCCCAATGGATTAGCGCCCAAGATATAGGCTGCACAGGCATCCGCTGCTTTCAGATAAATGGCTTTCTCAGTCAAATGATAAGCTTGCAACAACAATATTCCTTGATTAGCAACTTCGCTATTGCTTCCCCATGGAAATTTTGTGATGGAAATACCATATGCCGAGTTTTCATATTCGTTTACTAATTTATCAGCTTGTGCTAATAATTTTTTGCTTGCCGTTTTGTTATCTGCCTTTGATTTCTTACTTGAAAGGATTGAATACAGGCCTAAACTATTCACTCTTCCCCATTGTGGCACCCCAAAATGCGTGCTCTTATAATCCATCTTATCCAAGAACTTTTCATTGGAACTAAGCAGATATAACTCGCTAGCGGCCCAAAACCACTCATCGGCAATTTTAGTATCTTGATATTGTCCGGTTTTAATGTCTTCAGCCTGCTTATATAAAACATCAGGATTAGCCATTGCCCATTCCCAGGCATATAAAGCAGCTTTTTCACACTCTTCTGCCAAACCAGGATAATCCTTTTGATGGGCTTTCAACACACGGACTGCTTTAGCCATTGTGGCAGCAAAATCGAGTGTTGCTGCAGTAGTTTTCATCACAACATACCGATCCGATAAATCTTTATGTGGCATTTTTATTCCACAAAACTTCTTTGATGTCAGCTTATGGTAAACCCCTCCATCATTGGGATCTTGCATGCTTAGCATCCATTTCAGGTTAATAAGTGTTTCATCCAATAAATCAGGCGTAGAGTTTCCACTTTCCGGGATGTTCAAATGCATCTTCTTTGCTGTTTTTGGATACATTTGCACAGCATGCAACATGGTATAAGTGGTAATACTTGAATTAACGATGTATTTATTGTAATCGCCTGCATCGTACCAACCGCCTGGTGAAGAAATAGTAGATCCTTCAGAGCGTTCCTTTGTGGCCGCTGTTGGATGAATTATTACTTTATCATCAGGATGCCCAGCCGGACGTGCATATTCTCCTGCAAACTCCTCCAATATCTCAACAGAAACTCTGGCATGATAAAACGATTTGCTGAGCGCCTTATTCAAATCTTTATAAACGATATTAGTAATAAGGATGGCTTCATGCTGCTTACTTCCCTCAATAAGTAATTCAAAACTACCTTCATCTTTCAGATGCGAAAAATCAGCAATACAAACCTTAGTGCCAGAGTGTGGCCATTCTTTAGCTTGGCTTGTAATGCCTTCATAAACTGCTTTACCATTTTCATTAAGCACTTTGAATGATTTAGATCCAAAGTCTTCTGAAAAAAACACGCGTTTTTGACCTTCCGGATGAAAACCTATCTGACTCTTATTCTGAGCAAAAACAATAGAAGTACCGAGTACTAAAATCGCTGCAAACCATTTTATTCTTAATACCATGTCTCTTTAATTTTTATTCGACGTAAGTGAATGGGATTGACAACAAGTCCTTATCGCGGGAAGAACCACCAACCATAGCTTTAAAAACACCTTCTTCAATAGTTGGCTTTAATTGTTTATCCAGAAACACTAACATATCGGGTGTAATTTCAAAACTTACTTGCTTGGTTTCTCCAGCTTTCAACGATATGCGTCGATAAGCCTTCAATTCCTTTACAGGTCGCGTTACAGAGCAAATTTTATCATTCAAATAAAGCTGAACAACCTCATCCCCATCGTATTTACCAATATTTGTCACTTCTACCTTAAGCAGTAACTTTTCCTTTTTACCAATGCTTTGTTTCGACAATTGCAGGTTCTGATAATTGAAATCGGAATAGCCTAAACCATAACCAAACTCGTACAATGGTGTTGATTTTGAGGTCACATATTTGTGGAAATAATGGGTTGGCTTATGGTTATAAACCGATAACAGGTGTCCTGAACTTCGTGGAATACTAATGGTTAATTTGGCCGAAGGATTCACTTCTCCAAATAGTATTTGAGCCAATGCCTTACCTCCCATGCTTCCTGGTTCCCAAGCTTCAATAATAACCGGAACATTGTCTGCAATCCATTCGGTGGCCAATGGTCGGCCATTCACCAATACTACAATTGTTGGCGTACCCGAATAGTATACAGCTTCCACTAGATCTTGCTGTAAGCCTGCTAAGCCTATGTCTGATCTGCCTGAATTTTCACCACACGTTTTTTGGTCCCACTCCCAACGGAAAGAGTTTTCACCAACTACAACAATGGCTAAATCTGCTTTTGACGCCCGCTTATTGGCTTGTTTGATATGAGCTTTAGTTACGTGGCGAGGGTTATGTCCCACATCCAAATAATCATAGTTACAAGAAGTACCAATCTCATGTAATCCATCAAGAATAGTTGATACCTTATCACTTGCTTGTTGAGCAGACCAATCGCCCAATACACTTTCGTTATTGGCATTAGGACCTGTTATAAACACATTTAATTTTTTCGAAATATTTAAGGGCAGTAGCTCATCCTCATTCTTTAATAATACGATTGACTTTTGAGCCGCTTCCAAGGCTGTGGCCTGATGTTCAGCATTAAATAAGATTGTTTCTGTTACCGTTTCATCAACCATTGGATTTTCAAATAAGCCCAAACGAAACTTTGCCTCTAACAAGCGACGAACACTTTCATCAATACGTTCCTCTGTTAATCGGCCTTCATTCACCAAGTCTATTACGGGCTGAAGAAATTCTGGCCCATGCATATGCATATCCATTCCAGCATCAATGGTTTGATAACAAGCTTCTGTTTGATCTTCTGCCACAAAGTGACGAGTAGCCAAACGCTCTATATCCATCCAATCACTGACGATGAATCCTTCAAAACCAAGTTCCTCGCGCATAACATCAGTCATCATCCACTTATCGGCATGACAAGGCACTCCGTTTAATTCGTTATGGGCAGTCATTAATGAAAATACACCAGCATCAACAGCAGCTTTATAGGGTGGTAAATAAATCTCGCGAATGGTGCGTTCTGACAAATCTGTTGGTGCACCATTTAAACCATTTACTGATTCGCTTCCGGCAATCAGATGCTTTGCACAGGCAATCACATTAAAGTAGGCATCGCTATCTGTATTTTGCAGACCTTCAATCATGGCTACACCCATATCTGAAACCAAAAGCGGGTCTTCGCCAAAAGTCTCACCAACTCTCCCCCAACGTGCATCACGTGCCACATCAAGATTGGGTGTAAATGTCCATGCTGCTCCTGTGGCTCTCATTTCTTTGGCTGTCTCAACTGATAGTTTCTTAACCAGTGTTGTATCCCAAGTACTGGCCAATCCTATTGGTGTAGGGTATACTGTAGCTCCTTGTACCAAAGCCGTACCATGAATGGCATCAATGCCAATCAAGAGCGGTATTTTTAAGCGACTCTTTTGAGCCAGGCTTTGTAAGTAATTAGCCTCCTTAACATCTGTTACATGCAGAAATGAACCAATCAAACCTTGTTCAACCATCTTCTCCACATCGGTGGAATGCAGATCCGGGTAGAAGCCCTGTGCATCACTCTTCTCCATATCTTCTTTGGAGAGGTTTTTCTCAGCCTGCTTCATGTGCTCCAAACCTACAAACTGGCACATCTGTGCCACCTTTTCTTCAAGCGTCATCTGTTGAAGTAAGTTTTCAACTCGCTCCTCAACAGCCATCTCCGAATTAAGGTACAAGGCCTTGTCTTCACTATTCTGAAACGAACAGCTTGTAACTAACAAAGCAAGTAGCCCAACTTTTATATAATCAGATATCTTACTCATATTTGACTAATTAACATTACTCCAATAAGCGGAGCATTAAAGAATTAATAAGCACACTCATAACTGAGTGTGCTTAAATTATTATCTAATAACCAGGATTTTGATCAGCTTGAGTGACATTAGGATTTGAAGTAATTTCAGCCTGAGGAATAGGCATATAGATATTACGTTCATTATCCGGCAAAAACACATCACGTATCACGCTAAAATCATATCCCGAGTGATTGTTATGAACATCGATAACATTGGTTTTAAAATATTCGTAACCGCGTCGACGATCATTAAACCATTCATGACCTTCTCCTAATAATTCATAACGGTATTCGAACATAATATCCGCTCTAAACTGTTCTTGAGTTAAACCACTCCAATCAGCTGGTTCAGTAGAAGAAACATCTCCTGAATTTCTAGCACGTTCAAGAACAAGATTCACATACTGATAAGCATTATCTGGTCCATTTAGCTCATTCTCAATCTCCGCTAACATCAATAATAAATCGGCATAACGCATTACTACAAAGTTCATGTTTGTATCATAACTACTGCGAGTTGTTTCGCGAATATAATATTTATCTAACCATGGGTAACTTTTGTCTTTGTTATTGCGATTTGTAAATACGGGATACGTTTTAATTGTGGATGTATTACCATTAGCTGCATACTTTGTCCATTCAGTCATAAAAGTTGCTGCGTGACGTGGATCATCAGGGTATTTTGCCAAGTGCATATCGTAACATTCAATATTTGGCTTGATACGCCCCCAAACTGAGCGTCCTGCATTACCATTTGATGGAGTAAACAGTTGGTGCAAACGCAAGGTATTTTCAACATTACCTTGAATTTCGAATATTGATTCAGCTGTATTATTAGATGATGCTTCGTTAAACAAAGTTCGGTAATCACTAACTAATGAATACTTCTCATAAACTTCTATGGCTTCATCATAAGCTTTTGTCCAGTAATCAGTTTGAGCTGCTGTTTGATTCCCGGCCATTGTCATATACACTTTAGCTAACAACATATGTGCGGCATACATACCCGGACGCCCTGCCATTTGAGTTGCATTATCCCTCAACATAATTTTGGCCTTATCTAAATCAGAAACAATCTGCTCATAAACAACCGATACTTCAGCACGTGGCTGATTCATAGTTTCAATAGTAGGGTTTTTAGTTAATAAGGGCACGCCACCATATAATCGCACCAAATTGAAATACGTTAGAGCACGTAAAAAATAAGCTTGACCGATTATATTATTTTGCTCCACTTCATCACCTAATTCAATCATTTCAAGATTTTCAATTAAATCATTGGTACGACCAATTACACGATAAGAAGCTCTCCATACGTTTTCAACAAAATTCAGTGAAGGCGTTTGCTGCAATGCTATTATATCAACCAAACTTGCATCTCTGTTACTGGTAAACAAGCCTGATGAGAAATAGGTGAGGTGCATAAAATCAGCTCCATAATAATTAAAATCAGCCATGCCGGAATAACAACCATTTAATACGGTGTGGCTACCTTCGATTGACGAATATAAATTATCGGCCGAAGGGAAAAGAGGCTTTTCCTCCATATTGCAACTAATCCCAATGAAGCTTAGTGCAATGCTTAATGCTATATATTTAATAAATTTCATGATCATTCGGATTAAGTATTAAAATGTAATGTTTAAACCTACGAGGATAGTCTTTGTATTTGGTGTACCTACCCAATCAACTCCCATAATAGAACCATCGTTTAAGAAACTTGTAACTTGCGGGTTATAACCACTATAGTTAGTAATGGTAAAAACATTTCGCATAGAAGTGTAAAAACGAGCATTAGCAATGCTATTGGTCCATTTCATTGGGACGTCGTAGCCAAGGGTTAAGTTATTCAACCTAAAATAACTGCCATCTTCAACTATTCGATCTGATAAATATTCATTCAGACTATACCCAACTCTTGGGTAGGTATTGGAAGGTGCGTCAGGCCGCCATGCCAGCTCATAAGCATCACTTAGGATATTTTTATTATTTCCCTCCGCGTAAGCCAATTCCATATCATATGCATTAATGATATCATTACCATAAACCCCTTCAAATAATACACTTAATGTGAAACGTTTGTATTGAACATTTAAGTTAAAGCCGTAAATGAAATCAGGATTAGGATCACCAATAATAGTTTTATCCGTATCGTCAATATTACCATCTCCATTCTGATCTACGAAAATAACATCTCCAGCCTGGTTTGGATTACCATTAAATAGGGGGCCATCACCTGCTGCTGTAACGTCTCGGTAAATTCCATTTGTTTTCCAGCCCCAGAATAACCCCATTGGCTGACCAACCATAAACACGTTAGCTGGTTGTTTAAAATAAGTACCAGTAGAAACTGAACTACCAAAATAAAACTCTTTCTCAACTTCCTGTCCGTCGATCCAAACATTAGTTGAAGGTAATCCTAGCGTTTTGACTTCATTTCGATTAAATGCAATGTTAGCACCTAAATCAATACTAAAATCGGTTTTATTAACAACTAAACCATGTATAGTAAATTCAATACCCGAATTCTCTATAGATCCTCTATTAATAAAAATACTAGTCAATCCATTGGAAGGGCCAATTTCAATTTCTTGTAATAGGTCTTTGGTTGTTTTCTTATAGTAATCGACTGTTCCACTCAAACGACCATCAAAAAAACCAAAATCTAAACCAGCATTAAACTGATCTGTTTTTTCCCAAGTCAAATCCGGATTTGGAATACGAGCTGGTGCATTTCCCACAATTGTTGAATTACCAGCATTTACATAGTAAACTGTATTATATGTTCCTAAGGTTTGATAAGGCGAAATCGCCTGATTACCTGTCAAACCCCAACCCACGCGCATTTTAAGATTATGGAATACGCCAAGGTTTTTAATAAAAGGCTCTTCCATCATACGCCAGGCACCTGCAACTGAAGGGAAATAACCCGTTTGGTTTCCCGTCTGAAATTTCGTTGATCTATCACTCCTGAAACTACCGGTAAAAACATACTTATCGTTAAAGGTATAATTTACGCGTCCTAAAACTGAGAATATAGCTTCTTTCGAAGTAAGAAGACTAAATGGACGCAATACTATCTGTCCTCCTTGAGGGTAATCAGCACGCAAGCTTTTATCAGGAAAATCTTTTACTTCATATACTTTATTATCGGCATCAACACCATCATAAGTTACACCTGCAACTGCATTAATATTGTGTTTCTGGTTAAACTTACGATTATACATCAATAAATTATCAACCACATAAGCTTTACGATCAAGGTATGAATAGTTGGCCAAACCATTCTCTTTTTGACCAACAAAAACACCAACATCATAGAATCGCGTACGGTCTTTTTTACGGTAATCAAAACCAGCGTTTATTTTGTATTTTAAACCTTTAGCAATTTGATAGGTAAAAGCAACCGATTGATTTATTCTGATTTCTTTTGTTTTATCATCAAAGTCTGTTAACCAGGCATAAGGATTCGATACTTCAAGATCTAAATCTTCATCTTCCTGATCATCTGCACTTATTAATGGGCGATAGCTAAGAATTTGTTTAGTAAAACTGCGATTACCACCCGATTTACTACCGGCTTGAGCAAATGTTCCATCCTGAAACATCATGCTTGTGCGTGTTTCTAGTTTTAATCGCTCATTTAATTCGCGAGAAAAGTTAAAACGCAAATCACCACGTTTAATACGCGTTGTTTCAACAATACCCCTTTGATCATTTATTCCAGCTGAGAAATAATAGGTTGACTTGTCAGAACCACCATTGATCGAAAGGCCTGCATTATAACTAAGTGTCGTATTATATATCTCATCCTGCCAATTAACTTCATTATAGGGCACTTCACCAATTACAGGATTATCATCCGAATCATAACTTATTGGATACACTTTGTTTCCATCTAAATGATACTTTGGCTGAAAACCATCCAATACATCTTTTTCGTTTTGATATCTGGCCCATCCAGATCCATCCAACAGGTCAATTTTGCGATCAATCATATTCCATTCCGCACTTGCATATGCCGATATCTTTGCATCACCTTTCTGCCCTTTGTTACCACTTTTGGTTGTTATCATTACAACTCCATTCGCACCTCTGGATCCATAAATGGCGGTTGCTGACGCATCTTTTAGTACTTCAATGGATTCAATATCCTGAGGGTTTAATCCAGTTAATCCATTCTGCCCCGATTGTAACTCATTGGCATCAGTTGAAGCATCACTTACATCAGTTCCTGCTGTAGATATTAAAACACCATCAATTACATAAAGTGGCTCATTATTTCCACGTAAACTATTTGTACCACGGATACGAACACTTACTGCTCCTCCTGGACTTCCTGAATTACCAACTACCTGCAAACCTGCGGCACGACCTTGCAATAACATGTCAACGGAAGGATACTGACGAGCCACTTCATCTGATTCACGAACAGAAACAACTGAACCAGTCAAATCACGCTTTCGCATTTCACCGTAACCAACAACAACAACCTCATCCAAATCGGTGAATTCTTCAATCATCACAACATTAATTTGTGTTTGATTGGCAACTGTTATTTCCTGGTTTTTAAAACCAATAAAAGAGTAAATAATAGTTGCAGTCTCCGATACCTTTATTGTATAATTACCATCCATATCGGTGATGGTACCATTGCTTGTTCCTTTTTCAACAACAGAAACTCCAGGAATACCTAGTCCATTCTCATCTGAAACAACTCCTCCAATGGATTTTGTTCCTTGTGAATAAACAGAAAGTGAGGATAACATTAGAATTAGCCCCATCATAAATAGATTCTTCATATTAACTTGGATTTATTATTTAAAATAATTCACATTTTCTTGATACAATGTTACCACCAATATCTAGCAAGCCTTAGGTAAAAATCGTTCCCTTGGGGTGGATAAACCATTCAAATTAACAAATGATGACATTTATTAAGATGACTAAAACTCACAAGTCCTAATGTCTTTGACAATTAAGATCGAACTAAGAAATAGAAAGCATAAAGAATTTTCACATCTATGCTCAAGCCTGATACATTAACGCTTGCCACACATCGAATCATTTACACCCCTTGATTGAACGATTTATACATCCTTCTATAAATATAATAAATGCCGACTAAGAGTATATGAAGAGCTAATCAATTATTAACTATATTTGATTTCATTAGCTGATTAATTAGACATTAATACCGTTTACTAATCAAAATGCGCCTTTAGTGCATTCCATTTCTAAAGTCACTTTGATTATGTATCGGCATTATACCAGCGCATTTTAATATTTAATTGGTATAACATGACCAACAACATCCATCATTTAAGATTGATCATCGTTGCAGTTTGTTTGCTGTTTGGTTTACAAATAGCGTGGTCGATTGATTATAAATTTCAGCACATATCAGTTGACGAAGGCCTGAAAAACAACCGTATTGTATCGCTTGCCCAGGATATGGAAGGATATATGTGGTTTGCTACTCACAATGGCGTTGATAAATTTAATGGTGCTGATCTAAAGCACTACACGCTGAGCATCGATGGGGAGCTTGGAGTACCCAATGATCAAATTATAAATTGCCTTGAATTCTCTGAGTACAACGATATATTATGCGGCACTAAAAGTGGCAATGTGTACAGATACAACAGGGAACAGGATCACTTCGAAAGACTCTTTCATAATTCGGACAACGATGCCTTATTTAATGTTACCGCTATCCACTCAATAAACAAAGGAGAGATGTGGGTTGGCACTACATCAAGTCTCTTTTATTTCAATTTAAATGCCCCAGGCATCCAAAGCGTTAACAAAAATACATCCACCGTAAATTGCATTACAAAATTCAACGATAATTACGAATTGGTGGGTAGTGCAAGTGGCTTGCACTTTTTGAATAACGAAGACAAGAAACTAATAGCTATTGACAACGCTCTATTCTCAAAAAAAGATATTACCTCAATACAACAAATTGATAAGCATTTTTACATTGGAACAAGAGATGGATGGGTGTACAAAACAATGATTGACATCAATAACATTGAAGTAGTAGCTTCGGTTTCCTTCTCAAAAAAAGAAAAGGTATTCCCAATAAAAGACATTGTGTTAACACCAGATAAGCATGTACTTTTTGGAATTGATGGTCTTGGCATGGTTCAAACTGATGGTGAATTGAATAATCAGCAATGGTTCAAAGCGAACGAAAATGACGACTATTCTTTATCTTCAAATGGTATTTACAATTTATGTTTTAGTGAAGATAATATTTTGTGGGTTGGTGCCTATGGAAGTGGGGTGTGTTATTCTGACCCCAATATTAAAAAATTCCATATTGAACGCCACGTGGCCTATAAAGGTCAGAGTCTTCGATCAAACGTTACTAATGCCATTTTTGAGAATATTGACGGCTGCTTATGGTACGGTGGCAAAAATGGCATCAGTATTTATGATCCAAAGACAGAAATATGGAAGCATGTGCCAAGGAAACAATCACCTGATGAATTAAGGATTCAAGTTATGTCGATTTGCGCCGGGCAGAATGGCAATGTTTGGGTAGCAACATATGGACAAGGCATTCATTGTTTTAGTTCAAAAGGACAACGCTTAAGGTCATTTACCGAGAATGCTAGCAATAAGAAGCATCAAATAGAAACAGACCATCTATATCAAAACTACACCGATAGTAAAGGTAAGATATGGACAGGTGGAATTTGGGGAGGCATTAGTGTTATTGATTTTAACGGCCTTCGAACCACTGTCAACATTTCCAATGTTAGATCATTTTACGAGTACAAAAATCACATGTATGTTGGCACCCTATTTGGCCTTTTTGTAGTTGATTTAGATACTTATAAGGTTAGCCGCCCATCGCTTGAATCTTTGATATCAAATCGAATCATTTGCATGACCAGTCACCCCACAAGCAATAAGTTACTATTAGGAACCGACGCCAATGGACTTATAGAGTGGAATCATGACAACGATAGTCTGAATTTTTTACAAAGCGAACACGGTCTCCCGTCCAATTTTATTCGAAGCATGGTATGGGTAAATGATACCACACTTTGGTTGGCTTCAACTGGCGGATTGTCCAAGATTCAAAACTTTTCAGTTTATGACAATTATGACTTAAGTGATGGACTGGCCAATACTGTTTTATTAGAAAATTCAATCTGTAAAAAACGGGATGGCCAACTACTTTTTGGAGGGCCGCGTGGCGTATCCTATTTTTATCCTTCCCAAATACATCGTTCTACACAAAAGAACACACCTATCTTAAATGAAATTAAACTCTTTGGAAAAACATTGCCTATTTCACCCGATGGAATCCTTCAAAAAAACATTAACCTGCAAGAAACATTTAAACTAAAGTACAACGAAAATACCTTTGGCATTTCATTCGGAGCAATCGCCTATACCAATCCACACAAAGTAATGTTTAAGTGGAAACTGGAAGGATTTGAGGAACAATGGAATGGTCCAAATCAGATACGAGAAGCCAATTACACAAAAGTTCCATCTGGCAACTATACATTTAAGCTAATGGTGTCAAACGACGATGATGTTTGGCAAGAAGCTATTAAGAAGGTTAGCATCAGCATTGACAAACCTTTTTATACCACTTTTTGGGCTTATCTGGTTTATTTCATGATAGTTTTAAGTTTAACCTTGGTCATTCTTCATTACAATAAACTCAGACTGCATGAACGGCACAACAACGAAAAACAACAATTCTTCATTTCCATTGCCCACGATTTAAGAACACCTCTTTCTCTTATTAAACTACCCGTTGAAAAAATGGTAGAGGAGTCGGAAGAAGAAGACAGCAACCTATCATTAATAAAGCGTAACATCGATCGCCTGAGCAACCTTGTTAATCAATTGCTCGACTTCCAGAAGGCTGATTTAAAAAAGATGCAGCTACAAGTGAGCGAATACGACATCAACACCTTTATACAAGAGCGTGTAAAAGCTTTTGAACCACTATCAAAGGAAAAGAATATAAGCGTTACCATTTCATTACCCAATGAGTCTTCGAGTGTATGGTTCGATCGCAATAAAATGGAAAAGGTAATGTACAACCTATTATCCAACGCCTTTAAATACACACCTAAAAATGGCGAAATAAAGGTTTGCATATTAATTGACAAGAAGTATTGCACCATTACAGTTGACGATACAGGTGAAGGTATTCCGGCCAAGCAGCAAAAGAAAATATTCCAGCACTACTACCGTGCTACCAATGCCATTAATTCAAAAGAAGTTGGTAGTGGTGTAGGTTTAATGTTAACCAAAGAAATAGTTGAACTGCACAAAGGCGACATTAGTTTTGAAAGCACACTTGGAGAAGGTTCTGTTTTTAGGGTAAAACTATTACTTGGCAACCACCATTATACACACGAAGATTTCAGTCACAGTGAAGACGAAAGTCAACTGCCTACGCCTATTGTTGACCAATCAAATACCGAGAGTTATGCTAATGTAAGTTCCATTGGTATCAAATTATTAATTGTTGAAGACAACCCTGAATTACTTGAGGCTCTAAAGCAAGATTTTAGTAAGGATTATAATGTATTTGGTGCAGCAAATGGTAAAGAGGGCATGGAGAAGGTAAATGAATACATGCCAGACATTATTATTTCGGATGTGATGATGCCTGAGATGAACGGACACCAACTTTGTCAGCAGCTTAAGAACGACTTATCAACTTGTCATATTCCTATTATTCTGCTTACTGCGCTTGACTCACCCGATTACAAACGCGAAGGATTGGAACATGGTGCTGATGCCTACCTCGAAAAACCTTTCGATTTAAAGCTACTGAGGGCTCAGGTAAGTAATTTATTGAAGAGCCGCCAGCAACTTAGACAGAAATTTCAGGAACCTGAAAGTGAACTAAAAGAAGTAGCACCTACCAATGCCGATGAGCAGTTTTTGGAAAAGATCAAAAGTTATGTGATTGAAAACATCGATAAGGATGAGCTGAGTGTTGAGAGCACAGCCATTGAGTTGGGTATGAGTAGACCTGTGCTTTATCGTAAAATAAAATCATTGACCGACTTATCGCCCCAACAATTGTTAATGACCATTAAGCTTAAGGAAGCTGCTCGCATACTTAAGGAAGAAGGTAAAAACATTAGTGAAACAGCCTATATGATTGGATTTACCGATCCTAAGTACTTCAGTCAAACCTTCAAGAAGTATTTTGGCATGACACCAAGTGAATACTTAAAGAAATAGAGAAATGATCAAGCGTTCAATCAAGTTGTTCTTTGTATGTTTTATATTTAACTATTCTGTTCTGCAAGCGCAAAGTTTTCAAATAAATAATGGGATTAATGTAAGTCATTGGCTGTCGCAAACGGACATTAGGGGTGATGAAAGAGCACAATGCATACAAAAAATAGATTTCGAAACCATTGCCAGCCATGGTTTTGATCATGTTAGGTTACCGGTGGATGAAAAACAGCTATGGGATGAAAATGGTAATATAGATAATGTAACCTTAAACTTATTAAAGCAAGGTATTGATTGGGCTCACGAGTGCAAACTCAAAGTAATTGTTGATCTACACTCATTAAGAAGTCATCACTTCGTTGGCAATAATCAACGAATATGGAATGACTCAGAAGCTCAAATCCAATTCATTGACTACTGGAAAGAATTATCAAGTCACTTAAAAGAATACCCAAACAAACTACTTGCCTACGAAATTTTAAACGAAGCCGTAGCAGAAGATCCCAATGACTGGAATAAGCTTATAAGAAAAGCAATTAGCGCCATACGTGAGAAAGAACCAAAACGCACCATCGTTATTGGATCAAATAAGTGGCAGCAGGTTTATAGTTTCCCTGAATTAAAACTACCGGAAAATGACACTAATCTCATCCTTAGTTTCCATTTCTACGAACCATTTTTGGTCAGTCATTACAAGACTTCATGGAATACCATAGGCACCTATAATGGCCCAATTGTCTATCCTGGTTACGCTATTGATACGCTCCAATATCCATCACTTGATAAATCCTTACAAGAGGCAATCTCTTACGAAAACCATTACTACGATCGTGAAACAATGGAGGAACGGATTTTAATAGCTGTTAAAATCGCTAAGAAACACAAGCTTCAATTGTACTGTGGCGAATTTGGCTGCTTTCCTTCTACTCCGCTCGCCATAAGAAAAGCGATTTATACCGATTGGATCAGCATCTTCGATTAACACAACATTGCCTGGGCACATTGGAATTATAAAAACGACTTTCCTTTATTTGATGGTAAATCGCTGAAACCAAACAACTCACTACTTGACATATTAAAACCAACAGCTCTGAAAACCCGAAAGGACAGGCGCCCCTTACACAGGACGATGCACTTATTTACAGCACAGCCTCACCTATGCGCAGGATGTAAGCAAACTTCCCTAGGACGGCTCACCTTGTTTCCCATTCACTCTCAATTATGCGCAGGGCGGCTCAACTCGTTGCAGGACATAGAAAATAGGCCAGGAAGTTTTAGTTTAATAGCCATACTTCGACATATTTTGGCAAGCTCAATAAGCGCTCAGTATTCGACTCTCCCATTAAACCTCGGATTTTAAAGTAACCACGAACTTTATAAAACCTGAATCTTGTGCACTTCGGTATAATCAAGCGTAGTAGTAAGCTGCATGTAGTACTGCCCCGCACTCAGAAAAGAAAGATCAAGCTCTTGTGCATAAAATTCTCGACATAGACATTGCCCCTGAATATTAAACACAGCTATACTTTCTACTCTTGCTCCCTTAATATAAAATAAACCATTAGAAGGGTTAGGATATACGCTTAATCGTTTTTCATTTTCAGGGTGAAAAATAGACGTTGTGTTATCTCCCTCGGGATAAAGCTTAAATTGATCTACCTTCAATGTTGATTCGCCCGTATAAACCTCGTAACCTGCTGCAATGGCTTTGAGCCAGGTATTGTCGCCTGCAATTTTTTCGTGTGCCAAACTTAAGTACGGCTCGGGTATAGCCGCATATTGTATATAGTCTTTTGTAGTGGCAATCAAATGCTTTATATTAATATTTGCGACCGATGGTGCCCCATTGCTTCCGTAGGGAATTAGTTTTATATGCGCCTTATCATCCTTATCGCCAGTATCCACAAAAAACTTATAACGAATGGCGTAAGTATAAACAAGACCATCAAGTGTGAGTTCGTAGGGTTTTAGGCTCCCATCCGTATTTCGGGCAAAGAAATATATTTTGTTATTAAGCACTTCGGCCTGGTCATTCAGGTCATCAGAGAAATTATGGCTTTGTGCCTTCACAACTAAATCATAGTCGCGCTCGGCATTGATGGGTTCACTCGTTTCGCTTCCGTTAATATCAAAAATAAAGTTAATGGACGACATCCACTTATCGTCTGCATCCAGAGCGTTGGTTTGTGTACTTTCCCATACAAAACTCATATTAGGATGAATGTCTTTTATCTGAACAGGCATGCCTACCACAGCTTTTTCTCCCACTATCCATTGGCCTCCAACTTTAGAGCCTCCGGCTCTCACATTAGGGTAGCCATCCATTCCGCCATCATAAGTATCGATGTAATCCAACTGAAAACCTCCTCCATGATTCGCATTCATCATAGCTGAGCAATAAAACATGCTTCCACCCACATTCGAGGAAGGTATCAATGCGTAGGAGCTAAATGGAATGACGCGCGATGAAAGAACTATCTTATCGTTTTCGTCACAAACATTCTGTGCTTTGGGTTCACCTGCAGAAAACAGAATAAAAAGACTACAGACTAATAATGTATGATTCATTATCTTAAAATAATGTTAGTACTAATTGCCAGCGCATCAATAAATCAACACCTTATGAATTGAGGAATTTGTTTGAATTATGTACATACCATCGTTCAGATGATTCACATGAATAAGCAAGGCATCTCCCCTATCTACTTCAACGCCACTCATCGAATACAAGCGCCAATTAACACTAGGGCTATCCGTTTTAATTCGGATGGTTTTATTCTGAGCTGAATAAGAGATTGTCTCTGTTTCTTTGAGGCTTGATTCTATACTGGTTGGTATATCCGACTTAGCGATACTCACTACAGCTATGGAATAGGCCGGAAGACTAATTATGCCACTAGCACTTTGCGAAACAAAAGCCTGCTCTGGAGAGTTGTAGGGATCGGTCAATACCTGATTCACATCCTCATGAAAATATTCCAAAGTATAAGCTCCAGCATAACTTTGTCCGCCAAATTGAAGGTTTAATGTGGCAGGCTCGGGCAATTTATTTACTGCCAAAACCTTTACCTCATCGCCATGATCAACCGCTCGGGCATTAACAGCAGGAAGACCTGGCTCTAAATCAGCACTTGTACTTAAAGCACTATACACCTGTTTATCTTTAAACACATCAAACAATTTGGCATAAACAACACCATTAGCTGTCAACACCATTTGCGAGCCAATATTATAGGTCAGTGTTGATTCGTGATAATGTTCGTTTTTAAATAACATATGAATGCCGGCCTGTTTCACTACTTCCTCTTCTTCTATGGCTAAAAACAGATCGGTAATTGATAAAGTCTGAATAAAATTCAAAGGTGTATCGTCCGATAGCACATTCCATTCAGTCATTAATAGTGGTGTATTTCCAAACAGATTTTTGTAGGCTTCAAAACGTTCCTGCGTTGTTTTATAGGCATTCAGCATTGTAAATGCCGATATTGGGTTTAATAAGAAAGTATTGGTTTGTACGTAGCCATGCATCACCGTAGCGTCATAGTAATTCTCTTGAGCCAAATTATAATTCCAGCCACCTGCTTCCCAAGCACCATGCTCAATATTCACCGCTACTTTCACATCGGATATTACTTCTTTCAGCCCGGCTGCCAAATCGGTTGTATGCAATATATAATTCTCTTCTGAATCGACCTGCCCAATACCTTGTGTTCCTATAAAATAGTTCTCATTGCCCATCTCAATCCAGGCAATATCCAAGCCTCCGTCAATACGATCCTGCAGCCTTTGTTTCGCTACTTCAACCGTTTCGGAAATGACATTAAACATGAGTGTTGAACTGGCACCACTACTTAATGAAAAAGCTTCGAATCCGGGATATCCCACACGGTGATCCATACTATACCCTTTATCGTAGGAGTATTGATTTTCGTAGTAGCCATCGCGTCGCCAATCGTAGAAATTACCTACAGTGCCTCCCGGGAAGCGAAGATTAGTCATCGGAAAGTGCTCGTAAATGACCTGATGTACCTCATCATCGGCCCAACCATAATCGGCCCATGTGAAATGTGTATTAGAGGAGAGTTTATCGTTATTAAACGGCCGTGTGCTTTGAAGATCAATATCAAGGTAGCATATCTTATCAGCCGGCACATCAAAGGGAAATTCAAGAGCAGGTACCGATGGTGCTGTGCTTAGTAACTGTGGATTCTTTATCACCATGGTACCTGTGGCACTTTGTATACCAAATTCAATGGTTATCTGTGTCTCACTATTCTTCTCTATTTTCAAACCAGTGGTCACCCATCGCTTTTCAAGCGGATTATAAAAATTTAAAACCGGATATTTAGAACCATCACTTTTATACATCTTAAACTTAGGCGCCTTATGTGCTGCATCGCCACAAACGATATTCTCAAAATAGACATCAGCCACCAAATACAAGGTAGAAGTATTTGCAGGAATATCTACCACCAGGGAAGCAGTGCGATAGCCCGTGCTTGAGCCAATAATTTCTATCTTATTAGCACTTTGAGTTACTCCCGAACTGTAAGTCCAGTCTTGATTCGTGAAAGAAATATCAACTATGGATGCATTAACAAAATAATGTAAGCTCAGCATCACACAAAGCGCAAGAATTTTAATTCTCATAGAACATCGATTTTTTTTACCACTTCAACAACTTTTGATTTCCTTAATCTTCACAGTTATGCTCTTTCAACAATGAGAGCATTTTTTCAGCATACCGTTTACCAATCATTCTGTAGCCCTCCGAATTAAAATGTGCCCTGTCCATTGCCGGGCATCCTTCAGAAGAGATAACGTGGGCATTTAAGAGCACATCTGGCAAAGTATTAATGATTGGATTCATTGTAGAGCAACAATTATCAGGTTCGGAAACCAGCTCACCAGCAAGCAGAGGAATATCCACAGCTTTTAATGAGAGATCCTTCAACATATCGTCATAAATCTTTTTTACGTACATGGGCCATTGGGTATCTCCGGTATTGGTTTCACCCTGATGCAAGAGAACGCCTTTAATCACACCGTTCTTTTGTGCTTGTTTAGCCAATTCAATCAAGCACTCATAGGGATTACCACCGTATCCCTTCACTTTATTGGCAAACCATGCTTTACCATCCTTAGAGTCATAATCGAGATATTGATCTTTATCGAATAAACGTATATCGCAACCACCAATCGCCACATTGATAACACCAACTGTAATACTGTCGGGCAGCTCTGCTACCAATGTTCTGCCAAAATAATCAGCTGGCGAAAGGCCAGCGTAACATTGACTTAATGGTGACACAGCTGTGTACCACTCTCCCTTCTTTCTGCACAGGTTATCGCAATCCATTGATGCCATCACCTGAAACCGATTATCAACCCTTGTGTCTTGCGCTTCAATTTTTCCTTGTCCTTCCATATTAGATTGACCAAAACAGAGATAGATATGGAAATTAGTGTCTTGTGCAATTATATAACTTGAAAACAGTAGTAACTTAATAAATACGAGTAGTCTTATATACTTTATGGTATTATTCATCTTTAATTTTTTATTGATGTTCCATGCATCTTATCTATTTTGGCGCTTCGCCAAACCAATCCCAATATGTAATAACACAATTTATCTCAATTCGTTACCACTTAATATTTTCATCGATAAAGGCAATCAAGAGTTTAGCCATCACTTTGTGCTCATCCACTTTGGGATGTCCTGGGGTATTTTTATAGGGAAACATCAGCGTATACATCTTTTCATCATTCAGTTCCTTAACAGCCGTTTGCACATATCCCGGCCAAGACGATCCTTCTTTGGTGGCATCCATACTTCCCAGTGCGCAGATAATATTTGCTTTGGGATATTTTGCTCTGATATCAGAGACAAAACTTTTATAAGCATCAATATGGCTATAATCAAACTCAAGCGGATTGTTTTGTGCAATAAGGTTTGTGCTTAATACGCACAAAAGAAGTAATAAGTAGAGATGTAATATTTTAATCATAGCGTTTCTTTTAAGTTACTCGCTTACTCTTCACAAACAACTTTTCTTATTCGGATGTTGCGGAAGCGTTTAACAAAGCTTTGTTCATCTCACTATAAATAGCTTTGGGCTTTAAATTAGCATCCCAAGGTGCAATCACCAATTTGTTCTTGTTTTTATAATGAGGTACATCCTTAATGTTCCAGAGGTTAAAGGTCACCACTCCACTTTGGCGCATCTCCAATACAGCATTGAAAATATTCATATAAGTAGCAATGTGTTGTTCTTCCGTGCCAGGTTCTTTAGAGGGCACGTGAATATTACATTCCGTCACATGAAATTCAAGTTTATTTTTATGCGACCAGGCAATGAGCTCTTTCAAAGCCTTAATACTCACTTCGGGCGATTCCCATTCCACATCGCGCCCATAACTAATGTGTGCCTGCCAACCAATGCCATCAACTTTATAATTATTGTCACGCAGGTAACGGACTAAGTCTTTAATCTTATTCCATATCAAAGGACTCATACTGCCATGTTGATTAATCACCAGCTTTTTATTGGTGGCCTCCTGTGTAGCTATTTCGAATGCTCGAATAATATAGATGGGTACTTTACCATCCAGATGCGGATACTTTTGCTTATCGACCTGCTCATAACCAATAGCCTCCCATGGCAACTCCCAACTATTATCACCCAGGCGAGCCGTTTTCCAGGTTCCATCGCGACTTACTGTTTCGTTAATCACATCCATCCAAACCACTACTTCCTCATCGTTATAGCGACGACACAACTCAGTCATATACTCACTTAGGTTGGTCAATAACTCCACATGGCTGCGCTCATCGTTCTTTGCCCAGCGTGAGCATTGCGGACTAATTGGTCCATGAATTCGGATAACTTGCTTATGCTTTTTGGCAAACTTTATCCAGGCATCTGAACGATCCCAACGCCATGTTTGAGGATTAGGATGCACATAGCTCTGTTTAAAATCGTTGGCCGGTGTAGTATAAGAAAACTCGCGAGCTAAAATCTTAGACTCTTTAGTGCCAATTTTACTATACATACTTGTAGCACCAATGTATAGACTCTTGTCAGGGCTAATTCGCTCTACAATTTTCCGGATAGGTTCTTGAGCACTTAAATCAGCAATTGATAAAATACTAATAACAGTTATTACAACTAATTTCATTTTTTTCATAATTACCGATTTTATTATTTCTACACTAATGTTTAATAATTTGACATAACTCTTCAGCAAATAAGGCAGCACCTTCAATACCAAAATGAGCTTTATCTGTTAAGCGGTCTGCCCTTAAATTTTTCTCCGAACTAATTTCATCTCCCTCAATAAGGTAAAGTTTGCTGTCCCCGTTTTTCTGGAAGTCGTTTACGAGTATTTTTAGGGCTTCACGAAAATCGTCAGGCACAATACCTGTTCGTTCATTGGCTTCAGCACGTGTATGTGTGAGCGTAATGCAATATATAGCAGCCTTGGGTTGATTTTGTCGAATGGTTTTTAAATAAGCTCGATAATCATTACTGTACTGCTTCACCGACTTATCATTAAACATTAAATCGTTATAGCCAATCAAAATGGTGATGACATCTGCCTGAGGCATTTCACCTGTCATACTAGCAATGGCTGGAGATATTTTAGCCCCTCCAACAGCCAGATTATAATAATTATAATCCAGTTTCTGCGCCAGCAAATAAGGGTAGGTCAAATAAGCAGCTGATCCTTGTCCTACACCATGAGTAATACTATTGCCAATGGCAAAATAGATGGGTCGTACATCCTCAGGAATGGAAAGTAAACTTGCTCTATCAAGCAGCTCCATTTTAAGTAAAGACACATTGGCAAAACTTGGTAAAACAACCTCAAATAAACTTTCTTTTTCTCCAGCTACATTTTCGAATTCAAGTAGCATCTCATTCTTTGACTTTTCCCCTTTGAAATCAAAGGTATGGGTTTGGATCCCATTTTGAAGCACAGCAAATTCAGCACCCCTATTCTGACCTTGGTCTGGTGCAAATGTCAGGCGAATTTTAGGACTAGCTGACTTGAATCGTAAACGTATACCACTATTAGTTCTTGCCTTATCGGCATTAAACATTGCCTCCGACAAGGGAGCGTTTAAAGTGGCTTCCGAAAAACGATTATAAGACAATTTAGCTTCCTCGCGCATCACATAATTGGCTCCCAGCACTTGTATTTTTTCCATTCTGAGATCCTGAGCGACAAAGGTTTCCTGAGCCAAACTATTGGAGCAACTTACAAACAAGCTACTCAGTAGGATAATATTAAAAACTATCTTTATCATCAGGGTTGCGAGTTTAGTATTTGTAATAATTTATCCTGTAAAAGACTGCGCACCTCGGCATACTCTTCGTTTTCTGCAAATGATTCTTTTTCCAGAGGATCCTTTTCATAATCGTAAAGCTCTACACCTACAATATCAGGATTGGAATAAACGTCTGTTTTTCTGAATTCGCCCTTCAGCCACAAAGTCAATCGGTACTGCTTGGTTCTTAAGGAATAGCCCATTACCTTATTTCCACGAGGATATTGACTTATGGCATAATCTTTTATCTCTACCTTTGAATTCTTAAGCACAGGCACTAAACTAAGACCGTCCAACTCGTCATCAACAGGCAAGTTACTCAACTCACATAAGGTTGGATAGATATCAACAAATTCAGCCATTGTATTGGCTTGTTTACCTTGTTGCATTCCAGGTGCAGAAATCATCATAGGAACCCTTGTGGCTTGCTCAAAATTGGAATGTTTGCACCATAAACCGTGGTCGCCCAAGTGCCATCCATGATCGCCCCACAACACAATAATCGTATTATCACTTATACCCAATTCATCAAGCTTATCCATTACTAAACCAATCTGTGCATCCACATAGCTCACGCAAGCTCTATACCCATGTATCAACTCTTTTTGCTGATCTGTGGGAACAGGCCCTTGCTGCGGGATATCGGAGTAGTTGCGCAATTCGCCCCAGGTATGATAAGCATAATCAGGTGCACCTATAGCTTCCTCCTGATATGGGTTTAACTGTATGGCATCGCGCTCATACATGTCCCAATATTTTTTTGGTGCAGCAAATGGCAGGTGAGGTTTATTAAACCCTAATGCTAAAAAGAAAGGCTTATCATTTGAGCTTAATTCTTCCAGTAGTTCAATACCGGCAAGTGCAACAGCTCCATCTTTGTATGCTCCATCTGGTACATCCATACATTCGACAGATGGCGCTAAACCCATTTTTTTCAAGTATTGGTTGGTTTCCTTCCAACCTAGCTTCTGTTTTTTACTCTGACGATAAGCTTTATGAATTTCTTTTGCCTGATACTTGCCATTGGCCGGGTATTTATAACCTTCAGGGTATACCAATTCTTTTGACTCCTTATAAGGAATGCTCCACGACTTAGGATCATTATTTTTTGCCCCATGCATCAGTTTACCCAAACCAACCGTTTCGTAACCTTGCTGCATAAAGTATTGAGGTAAGGTTACTACATCGGGGTTAACATCGCGCATGTTGGTTTTTAAATCCCATACTTTGGTTTGATCAGGGCGTAATCCGCTAAACAAACTTACCCTTGATACAGCACATACCGCTTGCTGACAATAGGCATTATTAAACTGCACACTTCTAGCCGCCAAAGCATCCATATTAGGCGAGATTATTTCCGTATCGCCATATGTGCCTAACATTGGCTTTAGATCATCCACAGCTATAAATAATATATTTGGCTTCTGTGGTTTGGACTGTGCACAGGCTACTAACTGCACCCCCAGCACCATAAATAGTAGAAAGTATGCCTTCAAACTTCGATTCATCATTTTCGCAGATTTAATATTATTAATTATCTCTTATCACTTTCAGCTTTTGCTGTTCTACTATAAAATCAAACGCCAGCTCTTCCAAGCGTTTATTGTCAAGCATAGCACCCCAGGCGCCATGCCCCTTTCCTTCTAGTGGGTAATAAACAAATGGCGCACCGGTGCTTTCATACATCTGTTTTAATTCCTTTGCATTAATGAAGGGAACAGTAGGATCTTCTGTACCATGAGCAATAAACAGGGCAGGATCATTACGGTCAAATCGTTGATGACTAAATATTTTTTCCATTGCATCCAATGCAGCTTTTGATCCCCAAAGGTCGACTATGATTTTAATCTGATAGGATTGATCAATGTTTGTAGTCGTCAAGCTTGGGTCTTGCTCAAATGTCAACTCGTCTCTGAAATCTTCCGGGTTAGAAATACCCATTGTTATGGCGGTAATAGCGCCTGCAGAACCTCCACCAACAGTAATATAATCTGTATTTATATTGTACACATCAGCATTTGCCACCACCCAACGCAGCGCTGCCTTGGCATCTCGAATAGCAGGATAGATTGCTAAGAACGGTCCTACCTTCGCTGCTTTAGGAAGCTTTTCTGCAAAATCAAGCCACTCAATAGGTACTGTTCCTTTATGGCGCTTTAAGCGATAATCGGCTGAAATGAACACCCATCCTCTTGAGGTATAATAATTGGCCCATTCAATAATCCTCCCTTGTTGTTTTGTACCGCCAGCAAAACCACCTCCATGAATAAACAAAAATACAGGTCTGTTTTCTAACTCATTATCCGGCGTATACACATCAAGCTTTAAGGGCATAACTGTGGCATCCGAACTATTAATGCTTGAATGGCTCAAGCCTTTGGCATACACAATATCATGCTCCACATTTACTTCAAATGTCTGCTCAGCCTGTACAACAGGTGTTTCATCCTTACAAGACTTTGATTCACTTTTATTATTTGAAAACGAAAGTGTGCACTTGCCAATTGCTAATATTAAGATAACTGCCCTTATTAATCTATGCATACGTTTATCTTTTAATCAATTTTATTACATGCCCATTTTGTTCGAAAAGGTAGACTCCTGAAGAAAAAGCTGAAATATCAAATACAGACTCCTCTCCGGCTTTCATAACCTGACCATTCATGTTATAAACCGTCCAAGGCCCAGCTTTACTAACTCTAAAGATACCTTTAGAAGGATTTGGGTAAACCAATACTTCACTTCCCTTGGTGGCATTAATGGACAGAGGCTCTTCATTCAGCTTAATGTTGAGAGAATTGAATTTTAATGCGCCAAAACCATCCGTCACCTCTAGACCAACTTGTATATTTGGCACATACTGATTTTTATTCAGGTAGCCTCTTGATATAAACGAATCATAAATGCCTTTCATATCAATACTTCCCTGAAGCAATTGCTCGTTATCTTTAATAATCACCCTGCGCCATTCATAACCATTCTCCTCCTTATACAAGCGTGCAAATGGTTTTTCATTAATAATGGTATCTGTTAACACAGTTGGGTATGGTGGAATCCACGTTCCTTTCTGGTCAAATACAAAGAAAAAATCACCGTCGTTACTACTGAAATCATCCAGGTAAGCTTCGTCGGTAACAAAATGGTTCAGCGCAATTTTATAGCCTTCTGTACCATAGAGTTGTTTAAAATCAAAATCCAGCTCCATTGATTCAATGGAAGATAATTGTATAGGGAAACCCGACAAGTCCTCTCTTATTCCTTTTCGATTACCCCACAATACACTGATATAACACCAAACTGAGGCACCATCAAAATCTCCGGGTGACGATGGAGTATCCCAAACAAAAATGGTTTGATCAGGCAAATCGGCGTGGCAAAGTGTAGCCATTCTGAAATCCACACCCTCCTGGGCTGTGCCACGTCCCCATAAATTATTGTATCCTAAATAAGGGTTGCCAGGCACTATGTATGTTTCTTTATGCGACTCTAATATCACATACTCATTGCTATTGGATAGTGTGTAATCATAGCCATCGACAACCACAATGCTTGTTTGCTCATTATTACACTGTATCAATAAATCATGCCTTGTTACTTCACCGATTACATCCTCAATAACAGTGTTGATGCTAATAATGCCCGTTGTCGGCTCAATAACAAAATGATTATCGTTGTTGCCTCCTACTATTTCATAATCAAAGCTTCCTTCTCCTGGCAAATCAACATCAGCAATCTGATCGCCCATTTTTTCGAATTCACTCCTGTAAAATAGAGAAGACTGAGCAAACAGATGACAACTATTAGAAAATAGTACCACTGTCAGAAAAACATGTAATAATACCTTTGTCATTTCTTTTTCTTCCACTTGCTCTTACTCGGATCGATCTTCTTGGCATTAATGGATTTCCGCCACTCTTTTACTAAAGCATGTAACTCTTTGGTTTTCTCAGGGAGTTCCTGACTCAAATCTTTATTTTCACCAATATCATTACTTAAATCAAACAGCTCTACACGTCCTTCGTCGTACCAATCAATTAGCTTATACTTACCCAAACGCACTGCTGAGCTATTCTCATCTCCTGTACTTCCCGGCCGAGCCAGAGGCGAATGCCAAAACATAGGTGTTTCACGTTCAAACTTTTTACCTTTAATGGCTGCACTTACATCTATCCCATCTAAATGATCCTTTGGACGCTGATCCAAACCAGCCATTTCTAATACAGTTGGGTATATATCGGTTCCTGTTATTAAGGCATCACTTACCTGACCAGCTTGGCTTTGTGCCGGCCATTTGACAATAAAGGCCTCACGAATACCTCCTTCGTACAACCAGCCTTTTCCATAACGTAAGGGATAATTAGAAGTAGCCAGTTTACGTGTATTACCACGTGTTGAAAGGCCTCCATTATCGGCAGTGAAAATGATGATTGTATTATCTGCAATATCCAATTCAATCAGTTTAGCTTGTAGCTTAGCCATACTCTGGTCGATGCTTTCTATCATGGCTGCATAAACCGGATAATCCTGAAGAAGTTTAGTATCACCTGTGATTGTTTCTTCATACTCCGGCAAATCATATTCCATCGATTTTAGTTTGGCCTCATACTTCTTAACCAATTCTGGTTTGGCCTCAAAGGGTGTATGCACCCCGTAATGCGATAAGAAAACAAAGAAAGGATCCTCACTTTGATGGCTAACATGATCTGATATAAAATCTAATGTTTCATCGGTAATGCGATCAGTAATGTATTCACCTTCCTGGCCATCTTCCAAACCATGAATTTCGTTTTTCTTATAACCTTTTTTACCCGATGGAGTAGCTTCTCCTTTGCGATATGGATACCAATAAGTGGGCGGTGCACCAGCTGCCCCTCCAGCCACATTTACATCAAAGCCCTGATTTTCGGGCATATTTCCTTCCTTATCTCTGAACAACAGATGCCATTTACCTGTGAAAAATGTTGAGTATCCACCTTCTTTTAAAGCTTCTGCAATAGTAACATCTTCAGGCAGCAAACCTCCACCTCCCGGAACAGAATCACGGGCAGGATATTTTCCTGTCATTACACCGTAGCGAGCAGGCACACAGCGAGGATGAGCAGTATACGCCTGAGTAAACCTAACTCCTTCTGCAGCTAATTGATCAATGGCAGGTGTCTCATAAAACTTAGATCCCTGACAAGCTAAATCCATCCATCCCAAATCGTCCACATAGAAGATAACGATATTTGGTTGTTGCTTTGGTTTATCCTCAGCAAATAATAGTACTTGATTGAGCAATAATATACCGATGATGGCTACTACGAACTTTATCTTCCCCTGCATCCTAAATATTTTTAATTTCAGAATATACTCTATTTTTAAATAATAAAATACCTCTGCAATTTTTACATCACAAAGGTATTTTCACCTCAAACCAAAACTTCTAACTATTTCTTTGTAAACTTCTTAATTACTTTTTCACCATTTACCTCAAGAGCAGCAATGTAAATGCCATTTGGTAAATGTGCTACATCTACTCCGTCAACTAATTCCATTACGTCTAACACCTTTTGGCCAGATAAGCTATAAATCTCAACTTTACTTACAAGATCAGAAGAATCGATGTATAACATTGATTTAACAGGATTAGGATATATCGAAAGCCCACTTAAATTATCATTAATAGCTGTCGCATTATCAACAGTAATTATTACAGTATAAAACAATTTTGCCCCATTTTCTGCTTCTACCCTTACACTAACTTTGCCACTGCCTGAAGAAACATCGGCGTTTCCATCAGCAATCTCAACGGCAACTTCTTCACCATTAACATCAGTTACTTGTCTTATTGTAACAGTTGCTTTCTCATTGTCTGTAGCAGTTGCTGAAAAATTAACCACAGTAGTACCATTTGGAACTGTTAATGTATAATCGTGAACACCAGAACTAAATCCAGGAACCAAAGTTCCTAAAGAACTAGTTAAACTACTCAAAGTAGCATCATCATTTCCTTTTAAAAGTTTTATATAGTCTATCTCAACTGTGCCAGCATTTACCGGATCAGCCAACTTAGCCGGCCCCATAATAAGGAAGGATGCGATATTGCCATTCCAATATTCATGTCCACCTAATAAAACTCTGTAAGTTTTAAATTCAGTATCATTAGCAGTGGTATTAGGAATTATATTACTTCTTTGATTGCCATCAGGATCAACAAAGACAAACTTCAATGGAGCCTCACTATCAACATCATAGATAGTGTTATTTTTCAATCTAACTTCAAAGATATCAAACTCATCACCCATAACGCCAAGTTTATCATGTTGAAATCTCGGCCAGTTGCCCGTCATTGTCATAACTGCCGAGCCATTAACAACCTCTATATCACAATTGGTGTAAGCTTCCCAACCTTCCAGATCACCATTAGTATTAAAGTTCCATTCATAAGTAAATCCTGGTATCTTTGTGAACGTAGCACTTATGCTTTTATCACCATCCATGGTTAAAGTAGTCGGGTTTGTCGTACCGCTTAAGTCTCCTCCCCAGCTTGTAAACTCATATCCTAAATAGGGCACTGCCGTAATTGTTTGTACAGAATTCTGTGGCAAATCATCACTGGCAGGTGTGATTGTACCCGCTCCTGTTATAGTTTTACTTAAATTATAGGTAGCTCTGGTGCCAAAAAATAAATCATCAGCAACAAAGGTTTGAGATACACCAGCTCCTAAATCACTATTTGACTGCAATATAAATTTATCAATATTCAAAGCTGCATCTAAGGAAACTGTTGTAGTAAAAAACTCCCAACTGTCACTAGCTTCAAATGCAGTTCCATTAACGGTTTTAGTAGACCCATCTTTAAATTTCACCTTAAACTTGGCTAATTCTCCAATTGTACCTTTTGCCCAAAACGACAATTCGTAATCTCCTATAGCAACCTGCGTGGTCCCATCTGTAATATACTGAGCACCTTTATTTATAGCAGCAACTACCTCATAAGCGTTCGTTGACCCATTATTACCTGGCGATACAATCTGACGACTATCAGCTCCACTATTAGTCCAACCATCAGCCCCTCCTTCAAAATCAAAATTAGGTACGAAGTTTTGTCCATTCATATTTAGTGACAACACAACGATAAGTAGAGTAAAAAGTTTTTTCATAATACTTAAGATTTAAAAATTAGTTTAAGCCAATATATGAGCTTATATCAAAAGGCTTGGTGGTATAATCGTTCTGCTAGGGTAGAAGAATCATTCAAGCACCCTAACACATTAATATTCAGCACAAACAAACAAAGTCATTGTAAATCGTAAAAACTAATACGAACGATTACTAAACCATAGTAGAACGATAGTAGCGACACCTACTACCTTGCGAAACAATACTTTTACAACCATAATCTATTTGTAAAAAGTCTATGCAAAAACGTTTACTCATTTTAAGCACATTAATTACTATAAGTATCTCCATATTAGGACAAGGGGATAATGGGCGACAATTTTTCCATGATAAATGGGAGGCTAAGACTTATAGTATTCCGAGTGAAAACACTGTACAAACGCTTAATACTAGTGCGACTCCGGATGCCACCATTTCGTTCAATACTGAAAACAAACTGAATAAAGTACTTCCCCAGCATCTTGGCGTAAACACTACGTTTAGAAATGGGAACGACCAACTGGATCGCACATCCTTATATACAAATGCTGGAATTGGCTCCATGCGTTTTCCGGCAGGAAGCGGATCAAACAAATACTTTTATGATGGTACTATTCCGGATGAGTTTCGCATTGAAATGACTGGAATAAACGGTCAGAATTCTAATTACATGACACTAGAGCTCTTTGTTGACTTTATTGGAGATGCAGGAAGCGAGGCAACCGTAGTTGTTAATTACTTCTATGCTCGATATGGAATCACCACTGAAGGTACCAGGGAAGCACGCGTGCAACAGGCGGCTGATTATGCGGCTGGTTTTGTTCATCGTATGAATATAGAGTTAAACGCCAACATCACTTATTGGGAAATTGGAAACGAATGTTACGGTGCATGGGAAGAAGGTTTTGAAATAGATGGAGAAGTAACTACTGGTAAAGAATATGGCGAAGATTTCAGAGTATTTGCAGAAGCCATGAAAGCTGTTGATCCTGACATTAAAGTGGGTGCCGTAGTTACTCGCGAAGATGACGATTGGAACAGCACCTTATTACCAGAAGTAAAAGACCACGCGGACTTTTTAGTGGTTCATAATTATTTTACCACTGTAAAAGATGCCACAGCAGAAAACATATTAGGCAGCGTTGGTCAGGTAGAAACGATTCATACCACGCTTGGCAATTGTATCGAAAAATATACTGACAAAACACGGGATCACTTTCCGGTAGCCATGACGGAATTTAATTCTCGTGGCCCTTTAAACTGTACCATGGTTAATGGCTTATTCGTTTCGCAAGTAATTGGCGAAATAATAAAGAATGGCTATGGCATGGCCGACTTATGGGTATCGGAATGGAACTGGAACGAAACCGATCAGGAAAGCAAAGGCTTTCTGGCTCGCAGCGATCCGGATCAGGTGGACTACTCACCTCGCCAAAGCTATATACCGTTTCAATATTACAACAGATGCTTTGGTGATGAACTGATAGAATCAGCAAGCAACAAAAGTGATATAAAGGTTTATGCCTCCACATTTTCAAGTGGTGAGCTGGGCTTAGTGGTTGTGAATACTTCAGCTAATAGTCAAAGTGTAAACCTTGATTTATCAAGCATCGGAACCAATATCAATCAAGCTGAAGTCTGGTGGTACGAACTACATGGTAATTCAATTACTGCGGGCGATAAAAAGTTCTACATCAATAATCAAAGTGGTACAACACAAGGCGGTGGCCCCGATGATTTCATGACGATTCATCCATATTATGCCAACATCGAAACAAATAGCATATTCGAAACGAAAGCCTATAGCGTTAATTACATTGTATTAAAAACCAATGAAGCTCCATTGCCTCCGCAGATAGAACAATCAGGGGCAACTATAAGTATAAGTTCTGAAACCACAGGTGCTAGCATTTATTATACAGTGGATGGATCTGAGCCTACAAACAGTTCTACCTTGTACGAAAACCCTTTTAATGCACCTCCTGGCGCAACGATAAAAGCCATAAGCAGCAAAGATGGAAACAACAGTTCTGTTACCACTTTTAAACCACAATTCAATGTATTATTTATCGCTATTGACGATTTAAAGCCGGTACTTAATTGCTATGGCGAATCACAAATTATTTCACCTAACATTGATCGTTTGGCCAATCAAGGAATGGTATTTACAAAGGCCTATTGTCAATGGGCAGTATGTGGCCCATCGCGCGCCAGTGTAATGTCGGGACAAACACCAGATGGGACAGGCATTCGTAATTTAAGTAGTTTACTGAGAGAAGAAAATTCTGAGATTGTAACGCTTCCTGAATACTTTCTGAACAAGGGTTATGGTACAGCCGCTTGTGGTAAGATATATGATCCACGTAATGTGGATGATAGTCACGATAGTTTCTCATGGACCATTCCCTATACCGATCCAGGTGATTATACCTATCCTGACGAATATCCACCTTTTGTACAAGGTAGCGCCTACCGTGTGACGGCTAATACTGCTACTGAAGAAGGTCCTGAAGGTATAGATGATGATGGTTATCAGGATGGACAAATAGCGCTTGATGCATTAAATAAGATGGATCAACTGCAACAAAACGGAGCACCATTTTTTCTAGCCGTTGGTTTCAAAAAACCACATATTCCATTTATTGCCCCAAAGAAATATTGGGATATGTATGATCGAAGCACTTTAAATTTGGCTCCTTTTCAGAAAATAGCAGAGGGAAGCCCGGAATACGCCTATCATACTCCTGAACCTCTTGGATACGATGACATTCCTGATCCATGGGAATATGATGATGTCGATCTGGGTGATAATATACTTGAATTAGAACATCAAAGACGATTAATACATGGCTATTATGCATCAGTTTCTTACATTGATGCGCAGGTAGGTAAGCTACTTGACAAACTTGATGCAATGGGGCAAGCCGATAATACGATCATTGTTTTGTATGGCGATCATGGATACCACCTTGGTGATCACAACCAATGGGGAAAACATACTCAATTTGAAAACTCAGTACGTGCACCTTTAATTATATCATCACCAGGTATGAATAGCGGCACTAATGCTACTCCTGTTGAATTTACGGACATATACCCAACACTTTGTGATTTAGCTGGTTTAGAAGTTCCAAGCAATAAACTACAAGGCATTTCACTAGCACCCGCATTAAGAGGAGAAAGTATAAACAAAACATGTGCCGTATCTGAATATCGCGCTGGTGGGGGGGCTGCCTATTCATTCCGTACTGATCGCTATAGACTCAGTCTCTGGCTGAATGGTTCCAATGACCGACCAGACCTTATCGAATGGGATGCATCTAAAATTAAAGCCATTGAACTCTACGACTATGATGTGGATCCTTTGGAAACAAAAAATCTTGCAGCGGACAGTAATTATGAACAAGTGGTCAATGATTTAACAGCAATGGCTGCCAACTGGTGGGGTGAGCAATATGCTTTCTTTAATAATAATGAAATTCAGCCCATTGAGATTCCGTACATCGAACACTTCGAGAACTATAATGTCGGAGATAGTTTTAGCGGTGACTTTTGGCTGCACGAAAACTCCATTTGGGATCGCCTATGGAAAAGTACTTATGTTGGTAACTTTTCAGCCGAAGTAATCGATGACAGTGCCAATGATGGGAATAATGTTCTTAAAGTCAAGTTCACACCTTTAGCAACTGAACAAGGAGGTAGCTTAATTAAGCTCAGAACCATTGACATGAGTGAGTTTGAGGAAAGTACTTATAGAGTGACTTATAAAGCCAGAACCTCAGCCTTGGGTACCAATACTGTTAAAATTGGAGCAGACATAAGCAGCGATAATTGGCATACTCTAAATGAGGACTACCAATATTTTTATGATACAGTTAACCTAAGCAATGGAAAGCTATTTATCTACTTCAACAATATGGAGCTAACATCGGGAACTGAATACGAAGTTATAATTGATGACCTTAAAATATCATATGCAGAGCCAACCGATATAGATGATAGCATAGACGACATTGAAATGATACATCAGGTTTATCCAAATCCAAGTGATGGTGTGATTCATCTAATCTCAGATTATCCCATAGAAAAATCAAGAGTCTATAGTATTGATGGTATCTTGCTAGTTGAGTGCAATAAGGAACACAAGCAATTAAATATCCATGAGTTCAGCAAGGGTTTATACATCCTTGAACTGTGGAGTAATAATATAAAAACCAGTCACCGTATTATTAAAAAATAAGCTAAACAAGCAAGTATGAAACGATTGCTACATATTACAAAACTTTACCTGATTCTATTATCACTTTCTATGTCGATAATAGCACAGGAAAAGTACAATATATTGTGGCTTAGCTGTGAAGATATCGGGCCTATTATGAGTTGTTATGGAGCTGAAGGTATTGAAACTCCAAATATTGATCGTTTGGCGGAGGAAGGTATTCTATTTTCAAAAGCCTATTCAACCGTTGGCGTTTGTGCACCTAGTCGATCATCGATTATTACGGGCATGTACCCTATTAGTATTGGAAGTCATAACATGCGCACAGGAAACCATTGGGGCTATCATTCGCCTGAAGAAGAAAGTTATAAGGACTACATTGAAGTGAAGGATAAAACGGGAAGAAATGTACCACAATACTCTGTTGTTCCTCCAAGCTATGTAAAGTGCTTTACTGAATACCTGAGAGAGGCCAACTATTTTTGTACTAATAATGCCAAATGCGACTATCAATTTAACTGCCCTATTACGGCCTGGGATGAAGTTGGCAATAAGGCTCACTATAAGAATAGAAACGATAATCAGCCCTTCTTTGCAGTCTTTAACCATGGCATCACCCATGAATCGCAAATTTGGAAAAAGAAAGATGAAGCCTTAACAGTGGACACTTCAAATGTGCCTATTCCAGCCTATTTTGCCAATACAACTCAAGTACGTCAAGATGTCGGTCGAAAATACTCAAACATTCAGGAGCTGGATGCTCAAATTGGAGATTGGTATAAGAAACTCGAAGAAGAAAACTTATTGGATAAAACCATCATCTTCTTTTGGAGCGATCATGGAGGACCCTTACTACGCCAAAAACGAGCCCTTAGCAACTCTGGCCTTCATGTACCCTTAATTGTAAGAATGCCTAATAAAGCAATGGCTGGCACCATAGTCGACGATATCGTTTCACTGATGGATCTTGGCCCAACGGCACTTTCGATGGCTGGGATTAAGCCTCCTACTTACATGCACGGAAAGGCATTTCTGGGAGAATACAAGGATAACAAAGGACATAGATACGCCTTTGGCAGTGCAGATCGCTTTGACGAACATACCGACATGAGTCGTTCCGTTATAGATGGTCGCTATGTATACATACGTAACTTCATGCCTGAGCTGCCCCTTACCTATCGTTTGCGTTACCGCGAACAAATTGACATGACAAAAGAGTTGCTTGCTCTTAATAAAGAGAATAAACTAAGTGGCGATGCAGCCTACATATTCATGCCAACAAAGCCACTTGAAGAGTTATACGATCTGAAGCATGATCCAGACGAAGTTAATAATCTGGCAAATGATCCAAAGCATCGTGAAAAATTAATTGAATTACGTACAGCACTCGCAGCATGGCAATTGGAAGTTGGTGATATGGGTTTCATCCCTGAGCATGATCTGGTTCAGATGATGTGGCCGGGAGGCATTCAACCCATGACTGAAACAGTGCAATTTAATCCACAGCGAAAAGGTAAACTAGAGATGCTTTGCGCAACTAAAGGGGCCTCAATTGCGTATCAAAAAGGAGACGAAATAGGTAGTGAGCGTTGGTCATTATATCACGAAGCAATTACAATAGAAAAAAATGAAAAAGTACAAGCCAGAGCAGTGCGCTTAGGTTATGCTACTTCTAAGGTATCAAAATACAATTCCGCAAGATAGAGTCCAATTTGTTTTGCAAACTTTGGTGCCCGGGGAGATTTCCTCGGGCATTTTTTATAAAAAAAATATTATAAGAGGATGCCCAAAACTTTGGACACCCTCTTTACATTACCCCCCCAATAAACTATCTTTATTTTTTAATAATCTTTAATGGTGCTTGTCCGTCAATTAAGACAAAGTAAATTCCCGCCGGATAAGCCCTCATATCGTATTGATATTGCTTTGAATCTGCTTCAATTACATCTATCGCAACACCTTTCATATCAAACACTTTTACTACACTGTTTTCACTTGGTAATTCAATGTTTAAAAAGGAAGTAACCGGATTTGGATAAGGTGCTTTCAATGCATTGTTATTAGTTCCAATGTTAGTAGGCACACAATTATCTCCTACGGTATACGAAAATACTTTAGTCACCGATAAGCCACCTGCATAGGCGAATTTACAAGCCAATTGTAGCACAGCACCTGGCGTTTGATTACTTAATGTTGTAGTAAACACACCATTCGAATTCGACATGCCCGATTCAACAAAACCATTGGTATAATTCCATAAATAGGCAACCTGACCATCTTTGATATCCAATAGCTCAAAGCTGATGTTAACATCATTACCTGAGGTCGAGAAGGCATAATTATACCCTATGTCAAAAGCCCCTTGCGATGCCTCAGAAGAAGTTCCGGAGCAGGCATTATTAGTGCTTTCTGTTGTTGTGGCATTCAACACAATCGGATTATTGGCTGCATCATTACCCGAATTATCTGAAGCGGTAACAGAAAATGAATAAGAGGTTTCAGGATTTAGAGCCGTAATTTTATAGCTGGTTTCTTCACCAGAAATACCGGTTGTGGTTTTTGTGATGCCATTATAGCTAATTTTATAGAGCAAAGCTCCCGAATTATCAGTAGCATTCAATAGAATTTCCACGCTCGACTGTGTGACTTCTCCTACAGATGCTGTAAATGCAGTAGGAGCTTCATTATCCGGTTGGCAATTATCACCAACCACATACTGGATGTATTTAGTAACCGCAAGGCCTCCGGCAAAAGCAAATTTACATGCCACACTAATGGTCGATCCTATCGGCTGACCAGCAAGGACTGTTGAGAATGTTTTACCCTCAACATGATTCATCGCTGTCTCTGAAAATGGATTTTCATTAAATAAATAGGCGACCACACCATCTTTATCATCTTGTAGCTCGAAGGTAACAGTCACATCGGTACCTACTGTTTCAAACTCATAATTATAACCAACACTAAATGAACCTTCACGAGCTTCACTTGAATTACCTGTGCAAGATCGCACTTCTTCAAACGACATATTGATGGCCTGTGATTCACCAATAGCGCCTCCATCATCAATGGCCTTAGCTGATAAAGCGTAGTCTCCAGCTGTGCTGGTCCATTCAATAGCAAATGGAGCAGTATCATCTGAATCGATCAGTACATCGTTTTGATAAAAGTCTACACCTTGAATGGTTCCATCCAAATCACTGGCACTGGCTGCTATGGTGATTTCTTCTCCCTCTTTATAGCTTGCCCCTTCTTCAGGGGAAGTGAGTGACACGGTTGGAACAATGTTGGCCGTACTACTAACTATTACCAATACCTCATCACTTGCCGTTCGCATATCAACATTAGTTACCTCAAGCTTAAAGCGATAGACTCCTTCAAGCAATCCACTTAAGGAAGGCTGAGCTATGGTATTATCATCATAAGTCACCAATGAGGGTCCATAAATTTGTGTCCATTGATAAGTTAAAGCTTGTCCAGTCGATTCGCTACTTCCTGTAGCATCTAAAGTTGCTGTAGACAATGGCCAAAGCACTTTTACATTAGCTCCTGCTGAAGCTGTTGGATAAGAATAGGGCAGATCACCTGTACGGGTGAAAGTCATTTTACCAAAGTTAAATTCCCCGGCAGAAAACTCCACTCTTAACACATGTTCACCCTCAGTTAAAGCAATATCCTGAACCGTCTTTGTTGCCCACACATCCCAACTAGTTGTTGATGTTGAAGGCACGCTAATATTCGAAACGATTTCTTCATTATCCACCACCAAAGAAAATGGTCCACCTCCATTGACATTGCCTGAAGCATAACGAAAGGCCATTGAGTATAAGCCAGACTCCGTTACATCAATAGTGTATTCAGTCCATTCGCCAGTGGCAATATGACTTATGAATTTACCTTCTGAATTATCGGATGTAGCATCTACATTTTCATCTGTTCTATAATCACCAGCATTACCTGCTGAAACATCCACATATGAAATACCTTGTCCCTGACCGCCTTCATATTTATCGTAGTTACCTGCATCAATCACCCCTGGCAAGGCAAAGGCAGTTCCTAAATATGGAACTTGTTCACCCACCTGTACATCAACTGTATTGCTCACAATAAAATCCTCACCAACATATACTTTTGCATACATGCCATGTACTCCAAGGCTTAAGTTATCAGCTTTAAAGGTATAAGGTGCATCAGCCTTTGTTCCGATAAAAGTGCTGCCGTCGTAAAAATCCACCTTCGTGATACCCGCACCTGTGGTTTCAACTAATAAGTTAACACTGCCATTGGCATAAGCTCGTGTAAAATCGGAACTTAATACACCGGTAGCATCTATATCTTTACTTGTAGCCATGGCATTAGCTGGCACATCCAAAGTATATCCATCAGAGAAAGTTACGCTTATGGGGGCATTTGTATAGTTATGTGCCACATAGGTCTTGTCGCCATCCTTATCAAACACCACAGCAATCGGATAATCGGCCGTAATACCTGTATTGACGGTACCCATCGCATTCATATTGTGCAACCAATGGTAGGTTTGCGCATCCGAAATACCAAACTTCAAATTTCTATCCGGGTTAGAATTATACAAATCAATGGCTCCTTGCGGATCAATAAAGGCCTGATACTCCCACATCACATCATGCCACAGATTTGGGTTTTCTTCATTGCTTAATATGCCTGTATTAGCTTTTATTTCGTTCCATAATTTTTCGACATAAGCGGTATTGTGCCCTAGGTAGAGTGATCCACCATGGATGGGATACATTTCAATACCGTAGGAGGCTGCAATATCAGCCGTCCAGAAGGTTCCATTATCGTATGAATTACCCCAAACACGAGAAACCAAACTGTATTGTTGTTCAGGCTTGAAATTGCGCTCATACATATCAAACCAATATTCTTCAATAGCCGACTGCTCGGTTGTATACAAATGTATTCCTAGGTCACGTATCTCATCATTCCCAGTAATGCTTCCCCAATGGATTAGTGAAGAGTTAAACTGCATACTTTCCGAGGTTGACTCCTGGTCATTTCCCTGAGGGAAGCTGGCAAAACCATTTGCCCAGCAATGTCCGGCATAGGGACTAAAATTCCTTAGGAAAGGAAAAGTATCATCATTCCTGTTAGGTGAAGCTGCATCTCTAACCAACAGATTAACCATATCGCCCCATTGAGCTGCCCATCCTGGCTCAAACTGTTCCATAAAGGCGGCAGCATGAATAAAGTAACCCCAATGGAAGTGATGATCATTCAGGTTGCCATCCTGACCATGACCGGCAGGATAGCCAATCATTGCCGACCAATCAGAGTTATAATAGAAGAGAAAAGCTACTTCCCCACTTTGATAAGTCAACCAATCTTCCAATCGTTCTTTTACGGTCGCAATCATTTTGTCACGAGCCTCAGTGTTGCCCATCTGATCGGCAATACGAGCCGTTTGTATTAATCGATTCATCACCTGACCTTCGTTATAAGAATCTGTCCAGGTTGCTAAAGCATCATTTTCAATCTGAGAGATTTTAGAAGCTAGTTCAGCAGGACTAAAACCATCGCTGTAATTAGCTAGATAAGGCATAGTAGGTAAGATGCCCTTATAGGTATATTCAACAGCAAATGTATTTCCTGCCAAGGTTTTAAGCTCTCCTCTAACCGATTCATAGCTGTATTGATTTGGCAGTGCTGATGATACAGCCAAATTAGCCCACTGATGAGGAAGTAAGCCCAAGAGAACATCTGTATCTGTTCCTTCTTTTACATCGGTACTTACGATAAAGGTAGTTGTTGTTTTTGAGGTACTTTCGTCGAAAGACCAATTGGCAGTAGTGTTTGTAGGAAACACATAGGCATATTGTTTATATTCTTCAGCTACAGTGGTAACATTTGCTGCACTCAAGGGAAGCATGGCCATCGACCAGTAGTTTTGTCCATTAAGTGTTGAAGTATAAGTATCACCGGCTTGACTCCATGTACTGCCAACTGGTGCATAAACCACAAAATCGGCACTGTAATGGGCGTCTTCAATAATGAGCATTTCGTTGGAGATGGTAGCCGTACCCTTATTCACATTAACTTGAGCAAGCTCAGCATCCGCCTTATCAAAATAGATAAAAGGCATACCTATTCCGGCTGTGGCCTGAAAATCGCCACTGTTCCAGTCAAGGGTCACTGTCCAATCAGAATGATCGGCTACTGTTGCTCTACTTGCATTTAAGCCTGAAACACCAACTTCAATCGGATCGTAGGCATCCCACACTCCCCATGGAATATAACTGACTACTAAACCAGCATTGGTGGTTTTTAAGGCCATTGGATAATTAAACATATTACCCGCATGATTTTCCAATAACACTTTTGAATACCAGTCGTTAGTTGGAATTGGTTTTCCCAAAGCATTGCCACTTACTTGTGGTGTTCCGGCCGGATAACTGTTTCTTCCTGCTATATCGGTTCCAGGAAAAGAGGTAGTATAACTACCATCACCAACAGGAATGGTTTGTGCCTGACTTCCAAACATCATCATATTTAGCAATACGGCAATAATTAAGAACTTTTTCATAAGATTGGATTTTAAACGGCCAGACATTTTGCTGCATAACCGATACGTGTAAAAACAAGAGGACAAAATGCCCACTCTTTTCTTGGATTCAGATGTTATTTTTTAATCAGCTTAGATGTAATCCCATTGGCAGATATAAAATATACACCTTTAGCTAAATCGGCTACATTAATTCTTCCACCCGAAATGTAAACTTTCTTAAGCAAGCTTCCTGAGGCTCCGTAAATTTCAACTAAAGTACCATCTTCTAGACCTTCAATCGTTAGTATATCAAGTACCGGATTAGGATATAGCTTTAGGCTTTCAGTCTTCACATCATCAATAGCAGTTGGTGTACCCTTATGGAAGTAAATGTTATCTAAGTAAATAATAGACTTACCTGAACCAACAAATTTAAGGTGTAGTATGTCGCTCATCGACAAACCTTGTATCGTAAAGCTCGATAGAGGTATATCATAACTATTCCACTGATTTTGATTGATTGGTGAAAAATTGAAGGCTCTTTCTCCAGTTGATTCACTAATCGGTGAAATACTCAAAGATGTTTCATTTGGTGTCCATAAATCAACATGTAAGTAGGTCATATCTGAAGCATCTACTTTACTTCCTATTTCTATACCTTGATAATTGAAGTTTTCATACATCAATACTTCGTTTCCTCCAACCTGAACGGAGTAAAACCAGGTATTCTGGTTCCACCAAGGATTAAAATTAGTATTGAGAATTGTTACATAAACATCACTAAAAACAGAAATGACATCCGAAGCATTACGACTTGGCGGTGTTGGTGATGAAACTGCTGGTTCGGCATAGCCCACCCCCGTGCTTTGAATGATTTCAAGAGGATTATTGGCTGCAGAGTTTCCAGCTAAATCGTTTGCTGTAAGAGAAAAAGTAAATTCGGTATCGGAAGGCAAACGTGTAAACTCATATGATTTTTGAACGCCTGAAACAGCGCCTATTGTTGTAGTCATTCCGCCAACAGTAATGGTATATTCAATGGCTCCCGAATTATCTGTAGCATTTAGTATTAATTCAATACTATTATAAGTTACATTACCTACAGAAGCAGTAAACGCTGTTGGGTTTTCAGTGTCTAATGTGGCATTATCATCGTAGAAATACAAGTTGTCGATATAAACAGTATTGCCACCGGCGCCAATAAATTTAAACTGGTATAAATCGGCTAAATTAAAGTTTTGACTAACTAAATCTGATAATCTTATATCGTAACTATTCCATGTATTTTGAGTAAGCGGTGTAAGGCTAGCTTTGCGTTCGCCCGATCGTGTAATTGGATAAATATCCAATGTTGTTTCATTGGCAGTCCAGACATCAATGTGTAAGAATTTCATGCCAGCTGCATTGACTTCTTCTAATAATTCGAAACCATGAAAATTCAATGTGCGCAGTTTAACCATTTCGTTGCCTTGCACTTCTACTATACTTCCTACTGTAGTTTGGTAAGGATCCCACCAAGGATTAAAATTGGTTCCATCCAGGGTATTAAAAGCCTCACTAAAGATGGAAATTACTTTTGAAGAATGATATGATGGAGGTGTTGGTGCCGGGGTTGTTGGCGCAACATCATCCACTTGTACCAGAGTGATGTCATCAATTAGAAACGTAAAATTGGCCGAACCATCTCCATTGGTTCCATTGTCGAAAATCAAAACAATTTTACGATAGTTGTTTGCCGTATTTATACCATTAAAGTCGAAGCTTAATTCTTCCCATTCGTTTGCCTTTGTCGTTTCAACTTCTTTACTAAAATTAATGTCAGCATCATTTGCATTTTCCACTTTCAAAAACACCTTAGCGCCTATTCGAGGAGAAAACACTTTCACTTTAAATGTGTTGCCGCTATTGAAATCAATATTATTATCAAGAGTGATGTAACTACCTCCCCAGATTTCCCAATCGTTTTTAACCATTTGAGCCACCTTGTTGCTCGTATTTATTCCACTTTTTTGAGTATTATCCTCAATTGTTAATACACCCCCATCAAAATTGGTAATATCGTTGGTACCTGATTCAAAAGTTAAGGGTAGGTCGGCTGCTTCCGTATATAAAAAGCAAGTAAATACAAAAGCTAAAAATAGCTGAATAGTTTTCAATTTAGACAACATAGAATTTTAGTTTTCAGAGTAGATAATAATACCAGATCAAGTCTGATTTTAATAAATGAACTAAGTAGATTTGTGATAAGTGAAAAAAATAGGGGACGATAAATGTCCCCTATATATAAATTACAGATTGTAATTATTTCTTAATAATTTTTGAAGTGGCTCCATTAACTGAAACAAAATAAACGCCCTGCGCTAATTCTGCTACATTTACTGAACCAGCTGACACTTGTACTTTCTTAACCAAGTTACCTGTAGCACCATAAATCTCAACTACAGTACCTTCATCCTGTCCTTGAATATTTAAAACATCAGTTACTGGATTAGGGTAGATAGAAAGTTTTTCAATTTTAGCGTCGCCAATGGCTGTAGGAGTACCATTATAGAAATACAAGTTATCGATATATACCGTTCCTTCAGCTGTTCCATCAATAGAACCTAATAGAACCTGAATTTGACCTAAATTAGCAGTTCCAGTTAGGCCTGTAAAATCTGATATGGCAAAATCATGACCTACCCAAGTTTCCGCTGTTTGTTTTGATCCTGTTTTCACTTCAAACTCGGAATCATCAACATTTGGATACTCATCTAAATCATCAGCTCCAAAATCTTGAAATTTAACACCAAACTCACCACTTACAGGCATCCATGTGTCGATATGCATATGTGTATAAGCGGATAAATCTATTGTAGAAGCTAAGGTGATAGCTTGGAAATTTAGAGCCGTATATTTCTTAGTGGCATTACCGCTAATATCAAAATCTTCAACACTACCTGATCCCCAACCTTGTGTCCAACTAGCAGGGGCATTAGCGGTGTAAGTATCACTGAATAAAGAATAAACATTAGCTTGTAAATGACTTGGAGCTGATGCAGCCGAAGTTGGTTCGTTTTCAGGCGCTGCATCTACACCATCTGGCACCTGAATGTTATCGAAATAAACAATGTTTTCCTGTGCTCTTGCTGTAAAGTCCGGAATAATAACAAGCTTATTGTATGATTGTCCTTCAACACCACTAAAATCAAAAGTTAATTCTTCCCATTCATTGATTAATGTGTTGGCGACCTTAATTTCTGTTGCCGGGTCCGCTCCTTCTACTTTAAATCCAACATCACTTACCACCGTTTTATATACCATCATCTTAACAGTTGAGTTGGTATTATCAAACGTAAACTCGCCATCACCAGTTGTGATACATAAAGCCCAAGCAGCACCTGTTTGTCTCGCAATAAATTTAGCTACCGTCGCGCTGGTATTAACTCCACCACTAACTGGGTTTGCAATAAATTCCATTGGTGGATTATCATCGTTCTGATCCATGATCCATGTCCAATCCGCACCGACACCAGTAGGTTCAAAATCGATAGTGTGCGTACTTTGTGCAAATGCATTGGCTGTTAATAAAACCATTAATCCTAGTAAAAATTTCTTCATGATAGTTGTTTTTAGATTTATATAACTGTAATGATTTAAGCTTTTTAAATCATCGTTAACAAATCTATCCATACCGCTGATTTTAGGCTATTTTTCAACCACACTAACACTTACTTCACACCTCATTTTTACTACGTTTTCCAAGCTTAAAGCGCTCATATTTGCCACTTTAACACATTTATTGCAGAATGAATCAAATAAACCCCAAAAAAGGCCTGATATTTTAAATGAAAATATATTAGTGACAATATATATAGGAGAATTTTAACCGATTAGTAATTAATACTAAATCATTATAATGGACTCAAGGTTTTGTCGAGAAACTAAAGAACATAGTTCCTGAAATAATCGGGATAATTAGCAAAATGATTCATCAATCATCCGATGCAATCGGATTTGGAATACAATTAATATTGCAGGAAGCTGATTATTTTTTTATAATGCTAATCCTGTAAGCAAAATGGGGTTCCTGCACTGAATAATAGTAGTCCTGCATCACAAAATGCTATTCCTGCAAGCAAAACACCTTTCCTTCAGTTATCTATGCGCTAAAACAACTTATAGCTTAGCCATTAATACCGATTGAAGACTGAATTGAAAATCGACGAAGTCAAATGAGCCTAATCTGACAATTATATCAGTCCTTCATTACTTTTAGACATTGCTGAACCGTATCACTCTCAACATGTATAAGGTAAACCCCTTTGGGAAAGCATCCAAAATCACTTATACGGATGTAATTATTGGAAGGTATCTTCGAGTATGTTTTGATTAGTCGCCCAGAAGTATTATAAATTTTAATTCTCAACTCATGCTGAATATCTTCATCAAACAGAATTTGTAATTCATTACTGACAGGATTGGGATAAATATGAGCCTTATTCTCCTGATTGGTTGGTTCTTTAATTGCGGTAGCTTCGTCTTGCTGATACACTCGTATGTAATCAATTTCCATGGCACCCTCTTGAAAGTTAGGATCAATAGTAGACTGAATAGCCACATTGAATAATAAATATTGCTCATCATCAAAGGGCCAGGTATCCGCATTTTTAACATCTGGTTTATAGGTGTAGTGAACCATGTCATCAACACTAAAAACAAGTTTGTCCTCTGTCCATTGCAGCGTATATACATGGAATTCGCTTGAGACAGTTGAGATGGTCTGCCCTCCATGATTCACCGTACTTCCATAACTTGATGGTGTATGTGTAGCACTCTGAACAAAGTTTTGATTACTGCCCCAATGCTCCATAATATCAATCTCGCCGCAGGCCGGCCATGCTGTTGTGCCATAACCTTGATTATCCCAATAAGCACCATCTTCATTTATGTTTTTACCAAGCATCCAAATTGCAGGCCAGGTACCAACGCCACTAGGTAATTTAGCATGTACCTCAACCTTGCCGTACTTAAACGTAAATTTTGAGTTGAGTCGGGCAGAAGTATAATTCTTAGTCACGCCCTGATCGTTGTATGTTTCTTTTTTTGCAACAACCTTCAATATACCATTTTCAAGATATGAATTATCCAATCTGTCGGTATAGTGTTGAAGCTCGCCATTATACCAGCCTCCACCAATAGGTAACTGATGCTGTCTGAACCATTTGTTTTGATCAATGTCTCCATTGCCATCAAATTCATCGGCCCAAATCAATTGCGTAAATTCAGGATCTGCTTCTATGCTTCCATCGTAAGTGAAATCATCGATGTAAGCCAAAACATGATCCGTGTTATTTTCACCATTCACCTGTATTACAACTCTATTAAAATCACTTCTCTGAGTTGGTGCCATTGATGTTGGATCGAGATTAATAAAGGCATCTGATTCAAAATCAAAACTAATTTCCTGCCAAACATCCAAGGCTACCTGTTTAAGTATCTCACTTTGGGTAGACCACGGTGCTCCAATTGTTCCATCCTGAAGTTTTAAGGAAACCTTATTGGTTTGATTACCACTTAAGCCTTCTGATGGCACAAAAATTTTCAGCGTAAAAGTATGATTTGATACGAGGTTGAAATTATTGGCCACATCAAAACGAACATTGGCATATAATCCTCCTTCATCGTGGTACTTTAATACGCTTGCCGAAGTATTAATTCCGTTTTGTTTTGGATTCGAAAAGCTCTTATCAATGGTACATTCATCTCCAAACCAGCTCGAAATAGTTCCACCTCCCTCAAAGTCATCCTTAACTTGTTTCGTTTGTCCCTGAGAATCAGAAACTATCCAAACCAATAATCCTATTAGAAATAAATACTTCATAGTTAAACTTTCCTTTTATCTAAATATCCGACTACTTACCCTTGGAATAAATCGCTTCCACCACATAATAGGCGTCTTTGGGTTCTCTGTCAATTTTTGTAATGCCCCAATACTCTTCATTGGCTGTACCGTCGTATGGCACACCACTGCTCTCAGGTGCAAAACCTCCTGGGTCAATGGATGCATTACTCCCGGCTTTCCACCAGCCATCAGTAAAAGAGAATAAGCATACACCCGAACAAATATCCTGATGTGCAAAAATGTCTTTGAGAATAGCTAAGGTAGCATCGGCCTGAGCTTTTTCATTTGGCCCTTGCTGATATCCATCTTTCGGAATGGACATATAACTATCTGCACCAGCCTCTGCCAAATACATTGGTTTCTCACTTATTTTTTCCCATTCCGAAAAAATCTGTTTAGGATTATCCCAACGGTAAACATTCATGCCCCAAACATCAATTGCGCTTCCTATTGATAAGGCAAGTGAATCAGGCAAATCACCATGTGCCGTTGCCACCGGATGAAAAGCATCTGTTCTATGAATAAGCTTAGCCGCGTCATTCATAGCTCTATACCAATTTTTCATGTCTCCTTCGAACCACTCGGGATGATAGTTGTATTCATTACCAAGCTCCCAAAATAAAATGGCATTATGCGTTTTAAACTCCCTAACGTAATTGATAAATGATCCTGAGAGAATATCGTAATTGCCATTCTGATTAAATCCAAAGCTAATGATGAGCTTCATTCCCATCGAATCGACTTTATTTAAAACATTACGATCGGCAATAGGCGAGTAGACACGGATGGTATTAATTCCAGCATTCTTCATCAGTTGCAAATCTTCTTCCAGCTTATTAAAACTGCGTACATCACTCCCAAGCGGAACCGGATGATAACATATACCTTTTATGATATAGGGAGATTGGTTCACAAAAACCTGTCTGTCAACCACACTTACAATATCAATTTTAGGAGTTGAAAAATTAATACAAGCTGAAACAACTGCTAGAAATACAAGTATTAATAATTTGTGCATACCATTCGTGTTAGTATCCAGATTTAGGAAGAACTACCTTTAGACATTTCTTCCTTAATCCGGATTATATTATTAATATTATTCAGCCTTACCTTGATGTTGAGCTTTACCCCTGCGAGCTATTAAATCTTCTCTAATCTCGTGAGCTTTCTTCTCTGTTATGGAGTAATTCCACATAATTACAATGGCCACAAGTGCAAAAAAGATAGGAATAATGATATCAGCCAAACGAAGGTTAACCATTGATTCAGCTGATTGGACTTGTGCATTTTGATCGAATCCAACCAACTTCAACACAACTCCACTTAAACCCATTGCTAAACCATTACCAATCTTAACCATTAACCAGTATACGGCACCAAATGTACCTTCACGTCGCTTACCATTGTTAAGTTCATCCAAATCACAAACATCAGCCGTCATACTCATCATTAGTGTAAACAAACCTCCGATACCAAATGAAATAAAAGGCAATGGGATAAACATTAACCATGGGTTCGATGGGTCGAAGCACCACCACTTTAAAACATAACCAATTATTGAAAGAAAGGTAGAAATAATGAATGCATTCTTCTTTCCAACCTTAGTCGATATTTTTGCAATAATAGGTATAATCAAAAATGCCGTAGCTGCTGCATTAACTGTACTAAACCATGGAGGCCATGTACCCGCAGCACTAATGCTTCCCTCAAAGAGGTAGTATAGAATTATAAAATAGGAAAATTGGGCGATAGTCTGAAAACCATTAAAAATCAGAAAAGTGGTACTACACAGTTTAACAAATGGCTTACATTTTAAAGTCTGTATTATACCTTTCCACAACTCTTTAAGGTTAGTAGCCATCGTTTTAAAACTAATCTTTGTTCCTGTTTGCGCACCAGGTAAAACCATTTCTTTACAAAAGAAGGCTGGCAATGCACCAAGGATAATAGAGAAACCACCAACCCAAACAGATAGTACTCTTACCCCCTCGGTTGACTCAACAAAAAACAGATCAGGATTACCAATTAAGATCCAGAACCAAGGGGCAATCATCCAGGCCATTTGTCCAAAAACCTGACCAACTGCCATTAAACGGGTTCGTTCATTGTAATCAGCTGTCATTTCATAACCCAGACCAATAAAGGGTGTTGAATATATCGTAAACGAAATAAAGAAAACGAATGATAAACTTAAGAAATAAATGAAATTATACATTTCAGAATTCTCGGGATACATTTGCCATAGAATCATGAATGTTATTCCAGTCAAGATGGTTCCCAACAAAATATAAGGTTTTCTTCGGCCCCATCGAGAGACTGTATTATCTGTTACATAACCCATTATTGGATCAATAATGGCATCGAAAATCTTTGGCAAGGCTGCTACCAAGCCAGCCAATGCCGGATCCATTTTAAACCCATAAATGAGGTAAAACATAAAAACGCCCAAGGCAGCTGGATAAAGGTTTATGGTTAACTGACCTGCTCCGTATGCAGCTTTCTGGCCAAAGGGGACTCTGTCTTCAGCAGCTGTTTTGTAATGTTTCATAAATCTTGATTTAGAGTTTATAAATGGGGTAAATATTAATTGCTCATCATAGATTTTCTATTGCATTTGCCTTATTACTTCTTTGGGTAAGCGATCAACCGTATATAAACCCCAATGTTTTTCGGCTCCCATCATGTTGTTAGGGTCACCCTTCCAGTCTTCATCAAAAGCCTCAAAAAAGAAGGTGGTAATATTCATTTCTTCCGACCATTGCATCAATTCATTATAATACATGGCCTGTTTTTCTTCACTGGCTCTTTCTCCAAACTCTGATGCTACTGAAGCCCAACCAGCCTCGCTAATCACAATTTTGGATTGTGGTAAAGCATCACGCACTTTCTGAACATTAGCAATGGAATAGGACATAGCCTCGTCAATGTCTTTGCCTTCCCATACAGGATATAGGTGTATTGAAATAAAATTAACTGCCTGTGCTAATTTTGCGCCATGCGCTGCCCACCATTCATAATTTTCGGCTACCGTCACATCTTGCGCAATAAATTGCTTTACTCTATTCACGTAGCTAATGATGGTATCTTCATGTACCTTATGATCGTTCCAATCAACCAAGGCTTCATTACCTACATTAACTGCAACTACAATTCCAGAGTACTTGTTAGCAAGGTTAATACCCATCTCTATTTCCTTAACATTAAGCTTTTTATTATGATCCAACTCTTCTTGTGGAATGGGCTCACTTAACCAGGCACAACTTTCGTGATTGCTTAACTCGGCTCTTAACCAAATACCAAGCATCACTTTAATATTCAGTTTTTCCTCTTGTATGATGCGCAAAACAGATTGGGAATTTTCACCAGAATCGTACAAGCGAATTAAAGAAAATAAGGAATCCTTGGAAATTATCTGTAAATCTTCCAGTATCTGAGCATCGGTAGGATTTTTAGCACCTTCCCCTCTGTCTGGATGTTGCCCGCTTCTAAATCCTGAATAACAAACAGCCCTTGATACATTATTAATCAAAGCGTCTTTGCCCTGTTTAAGCGATGGACTTTCCACCGCATCACCATCATTATTTGATGCTTGGCTTGAAAAAACACAGGACATAACGGTCATTGCTAAAATAGCTAGAACAAAATACTGAATTGTTTTTCTTAGGATTTGTCTCATAATCTGATAATCAAGTTTATTCTTGTTTTATAAATTCTGGATAAAGCTCTTGCATCACCTTTTTGGGTTTACGATCAACAGTAAATAAGCCCCAATGTTTCTCAGGTTCCATAGCATCGTCTGAACCTTTCCAGGGTTCATCAAATGCCTCGAAAACAAAGGTTAGTATTTGCTCTTCGTTACTCCAATTAAGCAAATCGTTGTAGTAAATACTTTGCATCTCCTCACTCACGTTATCGGTATTAATACCTCGCCCGTTTGAATTGGTAGCCCAACCTGCCTCGGTAATAACTACCGGTACATTTGGATATTTATTAGCGATGCTATTATAGTTCTGTTTGGTATACTCCAAGGCTTCGTGAATGTGTTTGTATTCCCATACCGGATAGGTATGAATGGAAATAAAATCTACCTCTTGAGCTAAGTCTTCTAACTTGCTTAACCATGGTACATAATTTTCACAGAAGGTAACCGGCTGTTTAGTTTCTGCCTTAAGAAGCCTTACGTAACTAATCACACTCTCGGGCGATACGTAATGATCGGTCCAGTCAACGCATGCTTCGTTACCTGCCGACAGCGCAACAATAATGTCTGGGTACTGATTCGCCAAACGAATCAATTTATTTATCTGACTCTGGTTTTGTAGCTTATTAGCAAGCAATTGCTCCTCACTATATGAACCTCCCCAAGGACACGAAAAGTTATTCATTTCAGCACCAATATAAGCTCCCAACATTACCTTTAGGTCTAGCTTTTCCTTGCTGATAACTTCAAGCACTGTATCGGTATGTTGATCACAATCGTATAACCTTAGGTATTTCCAGTTTTCCTTAAGAATAAACAAATCTTCCCTAACCTCATCGTACGAAGGAAAAATGCCCGTATCTGGGCTTTGCCCCTCACGAAATCCGGAATAGCAAATGGCATTAGCATGTTCAATATTCAATCCCTTATGCATTACTTTACATACTTTAGTTGTTCATCTTTATCCCATAGACCCCAATAAGCGCCTACATCACCTTCGGTACTGGTTTTCCAACTTTCATCAAACGAAGAGAAATAAAACATTTCAATATCTTCCTCCTTTGACCAGCATTGGGCATCGATAAAGTACTTAATGGCATTCTCATCAGAGGGCAAAGCACCATGAAATTGCTTGCCTACATTTGGCCACCCTGTTTCCGTAATGATCACCTTCTTACCTTTGCCAGCCTTAACGGCCCTTCGGTACATGTCTTTCATATACAAAAGTGAATATTCCAAACAACAGCCCTCCCAGTAAGGGTAGCAATTAGCCATTATTACATCACAGGCCTCAGTGATTTTCGGGCAGTTCTCAAATTCATAGTAAGCATCAACATAACCCACAGGAATTGTAGGTAAGGCTTGTTTCACCCTTTCGATATATTCCAATAGTTCTGCTTCAGTCAAATCTCCTCTATATAGCACTTCATTGCCAACGGCCACCATATCGGCATGACCATTTTTAGCGAGTTCAATAACATTGGCTATTTCCTTCTCATTAATTGCCCTATCAGTACCCAGCCACGCACCAACCAAGGTTTTAAGCCCATTCTTTTTGGCAATTTCAGGAATCAACTCATTTCCTTCGGTACATGAAAATGTCCTTAACCAACTCGTATAAGGCTTAATAATTTCAATGCGACGAACAATCTGCTCTTCCGTAAGTTGATCACCTGGCTTTTGACCTTCAACATAAGGGCTAATGCATATACCATGCATGCCCTCTTTTAAAACTGATTCGAATAAAAAGGATCTGGAGTCCTTACTTTTCTTTGAAAGATCGATGCCGGCCAATGACATTACATATTCACTTCTTCCAGACATAGTGCTATTGTTTTACGGTTACTTGAATTAATTTCACTTGTCCATCCCGGTTAAAGATGGATGAACTATATGTTGGATCTATTGCGTTTGATAAGATCTTAACTGAGTCTCCGTTAAAAAATTCAATCGTTATCTGCTTAGGTTCACCAAGCGTATATACCACAGGCACCTTACAGAAAGTATAAGCCAATTGGCCCGCCTCAAGACGAATCGCATGACGCTCTCCATTGATGTTATTATATATAAAATCAGCTGGTGCTTTTAATACTTCATCTTTATTGATTAATGAAGTATTGAAGTGTATTTGTCCATCAGATATTTGAATGCCCAATTCACCAAATCTTGAAATCACATCTTCCTTTACCTGCCCGGTCATTCCTGGCTGTTTAACCCCTGCATTTCCTGGTGTATGCGAATAAGCATCGGTAGGAAAAGCGCCGTATAACTCTGGTGATTTATTTAAACCAATACCGGCCTTAATCTCAAAATAATGGTCTTTTAATTGACCTAACAACACCGCATCAGCCCCGTCTTCTTTGGCTTGATAATAAGTTTCCTGAACTGCCAATAGGAGTTTTGAAACCATGTGCCAATAAATGCTTCCCAAACCTTCGTAGCCGTAAAAAGTACCCGAACGCCCTGTAAAAGATTGGTGATCAAAAAGAGCCTCGTACATCGATAATATATAGGCACGTTCATCTTTGCTAAGCTTGCCATATTCCACCTTATCCAAAACGTCAATCGCTTTATTCAACTCATTAGCGTTACGAATGTTGCTATTAAAATGATAGTTTCCTTTATGGTCTTTTTTAATCAACTTTGTATTGCCATTATCAACCAGTTGTTGAAGCAATTTTGAGCCTTCCACAATTGAAGGCATAACAATATTCTTATCCGTGAAACGAGGTAACTGCCTGTCGGGATATAGAATATAACTGTATTGATCCGACCGGAATAACTGACTCGCTTTTAAGGCATCGAGCACCTCAAGACTTTGCTCTCCATTGAGGTATCCTGAACTTAAAACGGCCACCTGTCCTTCCAGCATTTCGTATAAATGACGAATACTGGCTTCGCGCTCATTAAAGGAAATTAGGTTATAAGCATGGTAAAGTCCATGTTCTGTTTTATTAGCGCTAATTGACTGATCGATAAATTTCAATGACAAGTCCAGAAACTCCCTTATCGAACTAATACTCATCTCTTCTTTTAGTCCAGAAAAAGAAGAGGTATAAATTGTGGAACGGTAATCGCTACCTGCCTGCCCTAAGGCATCTGTCAGCTGTTTTCTATCTCCATCCAGGAAACCTAAATTAAGGAATGATTGGTGGTCTGTGAAAGCCTTATAGACGCCTTCAAATAAAGTTTTAACTTCCTGAGATATCTCAACATTCTCCAGAGCTATTGAACCCAATTTAGAACTCCAAAATTTAACAAAGCGTCGCAAGTAATAAAGCGTGACCATAGATACACCGTTTCCGACAAGAGCATTATTGGCATCATTCCATTCGGGACGCTGGGTATTTAACCAAATACCAGCCTCAGGAATGAAATTACTCAACTTAGTTAAAAGTGTAACGAGTAGTTTCTCTGTTAAATTAACACGGTGCAAGTCACTTTCATTCTTCCAAAGTAAACGGGCATCGGCCCCAAGCTCGCTAACACGTGATTTGATCTTATCATTTAATTCAAAATCGAAATCGATGGTTTCTTGCGGATCAAGTAATATTTGATCGTACGATTTTATGCGATAAGGCACATTTGCATAAACAAATACATCATCACTAAGCAGCTTATTTAAGGCTTGTGGATGGTAGGCTACCGACCACTCCAGAAACTTCTGTAAATAGATAATCTGATGATCGCCCCAATAGCCAATGTAAGCCCAGGGATCATCCGGATCAGGAGATTCCCAATCAATACCTTCGCGTGTAATGCGATATGGATTATAACCATCGGCTGTAGATGCGTTTAAAAATTTGCTTATAGCCCCTTCGGTAAATTCGGGGAAGGAAATATTTAAAGCTTCCCAATTCTGGAATATATCGCGCCAGTTACCTTGATAGCTTAGTTTATCGGAGCCATCATCATTTTTAGTTTCGATGGCAAACTGATTCCATGGACGGCTAGGATCGCCATGACGCCTACTAAAAGTGAGTGGTAAATATTCGTAACTGATTCGTATTAAGTCAGCATTCTTTGACTCTTCAGCCAAACGAATGAGTTCCTGATAGCTCAGTTGCTCAGGTAATTTTTCAAGCCAACTCTCGACTTGTTTCTCGAGTAAGGTATTTGTTTGGTGTACATATAAGCCAAAATCTTTGGCTGTAATGTTATAATTATCGAAGTAAATACCTCCACGCATCACATTATACAGGCAGTTTGAAAAGTGACGTGCACAACTTAATTCATCTTCACCTAGTTGTATACCATCCGCATCAGAAACAATATTAATCAAATGCTTTGTTCCTAAATCAACATCTACCTTTAGCTCATCAATGGCATCTTTACCAGATTCCAAAAATGTCTCCAGATTTGCCACATCGGCACCATCCTGATTAATTTCCGCAACGATAACCCACTCTTGGCTTTCGTTACTTGCCAACTGAAGCTTAGAATTAATGTAATAAGCTCCGCGTTCTGCCCTTACATCAACCTCGGTTACAACACCTGAACCTGCCTTAAAACTACTAAGTTGTTGATTTGACAAAAGCACATTAGCCCCCTTTAAACCCTTCGACCATACGGTTGTACAACTTAAGGATTCACTTGGTTCAGCCCGATCAACTGGAATAGAACTCAGCATAAACAGTCCTAGTCGGCTAGCAGGTAATAATTCATTCTTTTTATAGGCATCCAAAAGATTACTGTATTCATTCTGAAAATTGTAATCGACGCCATTGGGAAGAATGTTTTGAATACCATCCAATACATCAACTTTAATCTCCAAATCGTTATGGTTAATTAGTTTCGAATCTTTTACAAAACCAAACTTCTCGCTATAACTCCAGCCATACTGAAAAGTACAATTCAGATCTCTATTGGTCTCTTCAAAAATGATTTTATTGCCATAAACACTCTTGTAGATATTTCTTGTTAGATCATATACTTGAGTTTTATTTTTACTAAATGGCTCCCATAAAAAAACCTTATCGGTATCTTCAACAAGCAATATGGTATTGCTTCCTGTTATGCCGCAATAATCATGTATTTTATCATCGGTATAATACGGAAACAATGCATTATCCCTATTCTTTCTCCCCGCTGTTAAAGCACCGTTACTCGACAAAAACATCCAATGGTCCGAATCACTCACAATGGTCATGAAGAAATCATCCATTGAATCATAATTACTGATCTTGTAATATTTTTCATTGTTGATTTCCACAAAATCACCCTTCACTTCTTTGGCAGAATTTTGGATTTTTGCCCCCCCCAGGTATATACTTTTGTTGTTCATTTTACTATTCAATTTATTCGTACTTCTGGTTTTTGAACTTCTATTGATTTTAGAAGTAATCACTTTATACAAACTTAAGGCTTGTATAATACGCACGGAAATTCTGAACAACATTAACGCTTACTTCACACCTCACTTTTACTACGTTACTTTTTTGGCTTTTTCACACAAAGCACTGCTGTAGTGACAAATAACTGACTCTATCAAAAATGGGGCATTTGAAGGCGTTTTTAGAAAAAGCTAATTTAAGCTTGAATATCTATGAAATAGGAGAAGGAGTTTTAAAAAACCCTTAATCCTGAATTATTCATTAGGAATCATTTTTTTATGATGAACTAATGGATCCATGAAGGTTAACCCCGATTTAGAAAATCACCATTTTGGTATTTTCA
>JAFMVD010000090.1 GCA_025499625.1 Carboxylicivirga fragile
CAGGAAAAATGGCTAAGTCATATTGCTAATTGTTTTTGGCGTTCTTCTGAAAACCTGCTTTCTAAAATTATGAACTTAAAATAGGCTATTAACGTCTTGCCGCATGAAGTGTGCCGATGCGTGTGGTATATTCGCGTTCCTAATTGCACTTTGTGCTCGCGCGGGAGCTTAAACTCCCAAAACCTGGCTCGGCAAGGCATTCTTTATTGCGGTTTGTTGTGGTGTCGTTATTATTCTTTTTCCAGAAAAATAGCTTTAAATATCTAGAATCTATAATGGAATAAAACAATCAGACTTAAGAAGTTTAATAACATTATAATGAGTTGTCTATTATAATGCCTTGCTCTTTATCTTTAATGTCGATGACAATTGTAGTTGCCCAAATGTCACCTAATCTCTGGTTATATTTTGAGTTTTTAATCGCAATTATTCCAATTATGCCAAAAGTATAAATATCTATACAATCAAGTAGATGTCTCTTAATAGATTGTCCAAGAGATAAGTCTAAATTATTAAAGTCACCTTTTATTGATATTGGCTTTAAGTCATTTAGATAGTTTCCGAGAGTCGTTCCAAATATTTGCTCAATTCCAATTGTCATTAATCCCCAAAACAAACTTACAAATAACGCTGGAAAACCGGATAAAGAATAGCCACCTTCACTACTTTGTTCTCCATAAAATATTAGCATTCCAATCATAAAAGCGTAAATAAATCCATAGTCAATTACACAGGCATAAATTCTCTTACCTAAGTTCGGTTTTGTTTTAATTTGAATTTTATTCATTCGTGCTTCTATTTTATTAAAGAGTTTGCTGAAAATTCATCTTGTGATAGGGCATTCACTTAATTGTGGGAAATGCACCACAACGGATGGCGGTATGAAACGTTGGGAAATTCGGAGCTACCTCACTATCAAAATACAATAAACTTTGATGCGAGAACTGAAGTTCAAGTAACCACTTAACTCCCAATGTTTTATGACCGCGTGTTGGCATTTCGTTGTTTATTCGCTTGCTATTACTTCTAAATCAACCTTATATGTTTCTAAAAGATGATTTTCAGTTACAGCTAATAATTCTAATTGTTGTTCAGATGCTCTACCTATCGATAAACCTGGCTGAACTATATAAATTTTAAAGTCCGTCTTATAAAATCGCTTGCTTTTTTCTTTAACTAGTGCTAGATTTTCTAGCGTACCTTTCTCAAATCGGGAGTTTTTACCGTTTGAAACTCTTCTTGATTCCCTTTGAATCATATGTTTGAATAATTCAAAACCACCTTTGCCTTTCCAAAACACACTTTTTTGCGCTTGTCCGCATACTTCATATAAATCACTTATTCTAGCCCCTGCATTTTCACCATGCGAATATTTTAAGTGATATAGTTCAACAATTATTTTTTTAGCAATATCATCAACTTTTATCGTAATCAAATCCGCTGCTTCTCCCGAACTATCGTCATCGAAGATTATATCAAAATCTTTACCCTGTAGTTCCGTAATTACTTTGTGCTGTATATTACCAGTAGCTTTCTGCTCTCCTTGTGATTCCTCTCTAATATTAACGCCCGTCCAATCCCATGCCTTAATTTTATCACGTTCATATGAACTTCCTTCAAAAACGAAATCAACGAATTGATTTCCTTCTAGCCATGCCCCGTTAAAAAAACGAATAATAGGAGAATAACTATAAAAGTATTCAGATAAGGGATGTGCAGTTGCTCCAAATTGTATTGAACATGGATTTTCAACGTTTATAAAAGCAAAATTATCTGCATTTATTTCCAATCTATAAACTGACCTAAATCTTTCATTATAAAGAACAATGTTTATGTCTCCCGTTTCTAATGGGTTAAGCAATTCCAATTCAAATGAATCAAGAGGGTAAGAAAAATCATTATGGACTATAAAAACAGCCTGTTCATTCTTTTTATAAACTTCATCATTCCACTCAACCGTAATTGGCATTAGCTCTGGTCGTCTATCAACTTTATGAGGGTATATTGCCCCGCTAAGAATTGTATTTGGGTCTATTGTTTCATCAAGTAATTTATCACCTGTATAATTACACCAATTTATTAATTGTTCGATGTTGCCATTTTTTCTTGTCCATACTCGACCTTTGTAGGAACAACCAATAGACACCTTTTCTCCAGCTTCAAATCCAACTCCAAAAATATTGGATTTAATTTTGTTCAATAACTGAACAGGACTTAGAGCAGGCTCAATATCTTCCCCTGTATACATGGTGAAGTTTTTTTGCTTTCCAAATTGCTCTTTTAATCCGACGTTATTTATTTTTAATCTGGTGATTTTCCCTAAACTCCTATACACGTCTTCAGCATTTATAGGAGATGCTGTTCCTAATGATACCGCCTCTGCAAGTTTTTCGAACATGCTCCCATTTGCAGAACAATTAATGTAAAGTAGCTGCTGGTTTTGATTCCAATAAACAACATATAAAGTCCACTCTAATCGATAAATATCTTTTAAATCACCCCATTTAACAGGAACTCTATTCCCTGTTACAATCACAAGTGTTCTTTTTTGGCTATTTATATCGGAATAAACTTGGTCGAAATTATCAATACCAATTATTCCTTTTTCAAAGTCATTCGGCTGCCAAGTATCTGTATTTGTTTTGTAGACAACCGTACTTAATGCAGGTCTAATATTTTGAAGTTGTATTTCATCAGGAAATTTATCAAAACCTTGCATGAATTCATAAAGACTTTCCTGCTCTCTTGAATTTTCATCTGAGATAACAGGTAAGATTTGATTCCAATCGGAATCTTGGGAGTATAAGGCTTGTAATTCTTCTGTAACCTCTACATTAGCAAGGTTAACTATTATAGATGCATTCCCAAGATTATTATCTCTATTTGTCCGTGTAAACCTACCTGCTAATTGTAAAGTTATAGGCAAGCTTTTCTTCACATCATGAAATGCTGCAATTTTCAATTCAGGCATATCAAAACCTTCACCAAACATATCAACGCAAATTATAATGCGAGTTTCATAATTCAAGATTTTGCGAATAGCTTCTTTCTGTTCTTCTTTTTTTAAACCTGTATGCGCTTGAATAGGATTTAAATCCTCATATTCTTTGTAGATTTCGTACACTTCATTAGCGCGAGGAGTTGAGTTTACCCTAGCCATAAGAATGTGGTTATTTCCACTTGCTATATCTGCTCTTAATATCTCAACTGCTTTCTCTGCTATAGACCTATCATAGTCAGAAGAATTAAACTCGTATATTGGGTAATAATCAATTTTCTTAAAATACCCCTCTTCTTGTGCTTTGTTCAGTGGGTAATTGAATATAATCTTTCCTCCAATTGATTTATCGTCATTGCGAAATGGTGTTGCTGTAAATTGTAATATATGCTTCTCTTTAAAAGCTTCAATGAACTTCCTCCATGTCTTTGCAGCAATGTGATGTGCTTCATCAATAAACAAGTGAGAGCAGTATTCTGAAATTCTCGTTTGAATTTGAGGACTAATTTGCCCGACAACACTCATAGTTGTAATAATCACATTACATTTTTCAAAGAAATTATTGACCTCTTGTTCCGTTTGAGGGCGGTGTTTTAGAATTCCAACCCTTGGGAAAAGACTATCTTCATTTACTATACCTAATTGTTTTAACAAACCTAGAGATACAAACTTCTTAGCTAATTGAGAGCGTAATGCATCTGATGGGACAACGATAAGTATTCTTTCACAATTTGCAGCAATTAATAGAGAAAGCATTGTCTCCGTTTTTCCAGTTCCAGTTGGCATTACAATTGTGGCTGGCTCGGAACCAATCTGCCAATGTGCTAAAGTTGCATATATACCACCTATTTGAGGAGAACGAAGACCTTCAATTCCTTCGTCTAGATTTTCTTGCTTAAATGAAAAGGCTCCATTATAAGATTCCTTTACTTCGTTGTATGTATTTGGTTCTGAAAAATCAGGGTGCTTTATCCAAATGTAATTACTGAAATCACCGTCATTAATATTGTCAAAGTTTTTCGCTTGAAGAACGTAATCGAAACGTTCATTTGCAGACCAATTCTTTTTTGAAGAAACTAATATTTCTCTACCACCATTTTCGGTCAACACATAACCATTTACTCTATTATAAGAATGTCCATCAACTGTCCCTTCTATTTCTTGCTTGTCAAACCCTAATTGATAAACGAAGTCTTTACCAATCTTCTCTGTTAAATTAAAATGGCTGGGTAGGATTACTTTCATGTTTTATCAATTTAGGTTTATTATATGCAGGATGCTTCTTACAATGAATGCCAACGGATGGCAATAAGAAACGTAGGGCATTTCGAAGCTCCTACCTATCAAGTTACCAAGCCGTTTATTAAATGTTATGTCGTTCAAATTTAGCATTTTCCGCCCTATGTTTTTTATTGCGTGTTGGCAAACGTTTTTATTTACAAGCTTGTTTAAACTGTAATCCGTATTCATTTATATGTAATACACTTTTATGCGACTTGATGGCTAAATCCATATCAGGTTTAACTTTTTGATAGTTTATCAGTATATTTTCTAAATCTTTAGCTGTTTCCAATTCAGTATACCCATCTTTTCCAGCAGTTCTATCAAATAATAAATCAATAAGTCCAAATTTGCTTAATCTAACCAGACTTGCAGAAATATCAAAAATATCATAACCTACTATAATCCACCCTAAATACCACTCAGGCATAGCACCAATGAATACCTTACCTTGTCCTTTAATTTCGACATTTGGATTTATCGCTTTTTGATATCCTGTTTGCTGAGATAATTTATCAAACACCTTAGCATCTAAACTATTCATTTGTTTTATAATTTCAACAAATGAAGGATGGGTTTTCTTTGACATCGCAGAATCCATTGAATTGGCAAGTAAGTTGAGATACATCTCTCTTAATGTTTCATTTTGTGCGGTATATGTCAATGCTTGCATTAATGGAACTGCAATTTCTGGGTCAGGTGTTTTTCTTCGCTCTTCAGGAATTTTCTCAAATCTTTTATTGATTCCTTCGGTTACAACTTGTTCAATTTTCTCCCATCCCCAGAGTAGTCCGCGAACAGGGGCTAACAAGGCTTTAACTGTTCTTCCAGCAACGTCACCGATTTCTTTTGCTGCTGGCTTTGCAATATCTTGATATACTTCAGGAGCTAATTTTGAAGCTTCATCAACGATCTTTTTAGTTGATTCAGGGTCTATCATTTTTCAATATTTAATTTGTTAGTACGAGGTGTCATAAATGTTTGCCAACGTGTTGAGGCTATGGCCTGTTCCGCTTTATTTTGATGCACATAGTTACATAAAATCAACAAACCTCGTAAACCCGTTTTACTTTCCTAATTCAGTAGCGGTATAGGCTATGAGCCGCTGTTGGCACAAGTTTTTATTTACTTTCAAAATTTCCCCATCCGCATCGAACTCTTACAAAATAAGGTTCTGCAGGATAAAGCCCATTATATAAATATTCTAATAATTTATCTTCACGAGGTATTTCTATTTTCTCATTATAATTACATCGTCTATGATGATATATTATCATTTCATTATACAAAATATAAGCAGAGCCAGCTTTTGAGAATATTTTCCAATACAATTTATTTTCCCATTCTGTAGAATCATTATTATTGTCGAGATTTGAATTCAAAACTCTCTGAAACTGCTTCTTTGCCTCTTCATTATTATTAAAAATGAGGAATTCAAATGAAACGTAGCTATAATATTCAATTACTTTTCTCAAGTCTAATGCCTTAGGTCCTAATTCATATCCCAGTTCAATAATTGCTAGACTATCTTCTTTTAATTCTACACTTACATCTACATAATTATTCCACTCTCTAATTGTGTCCAATTCAAACTGATTTTCTAATTCATATAGACTATCAATAAAAGTGGCAATATCAATTACTGTTTTTGATTTATTGTCTTGTTCAATTACAATCGTGGTATCAATTTTTTCTGTATTAAATTTAGATTTTAGAACATGAGCATTATTGTCTTGATTTTCTTTTGCATTCTTGCAACCTATTTGCATTACAATAAATAATATAATAATAGCTCTTATCATCTTGTTAAATTTGTGCCAACGGATGGCGGTAAGAAATCGTTGCGCACTTAAATGCGCTTCAGTATCATGTCGCTATGCCGTTTGTTAAATGTTATTTTGTTGCAATTTAGCACTTTCTGCGCAATGTTTTTTACCGCGTGTTAGCGGGTCGTAATTTATTGATAATCTATATTTAGTGGTATAAAATATTTCTGTCTTGTTGGTTTGCCGTACAAATATGCAGGTTTCCAATTAGGCATTTCATTTATTATTTCTTTAACTTTCTTATCAGTCTTTTCTCCAAAACCTTTACGGATTATTGGATTAATCGCTTTACCTGTCGTGTCTATTTCTACCTCAATGTACAGCTTAGTCTTTATTCCGTCCTTCATATCAGTTTTATCAATTTCAAGTCTGGTTAAGATATACTGCATTAATTCATGTGTTCCTCCAATATATTCTGCATTTGTTATCCAGTTATCTGTTTGTTCCAAACTATCAGCTAAAATCTGAGCCTTATCAAGAAAGTCATAACCGTACTTGTCTTTTAAATAAATTGTCATAACAGAGTCATAGCAATCATAATATTCCAAATCATCCGTAAAATACCACTTTATGTCATAATAATTATTTAATAAATAAGTGTAAGTATTTTCTATTGGCAGAAATTCCAAAGAATGAAAAGAATAGTCTGAGTTAACAAAATCCTTTTTTGCTTGATTTGAAGCTTTTTCACAATCGGTCTTGGTTTCAGTCAGTTTCAGTATTTTTCCATTAGCTATTTTTAAATTAAATCTCTTCGTGTTCTTAACTGAATCATTGTCGTCTATCAAAACAAACCAGCTTTCATATTCAAGCAAATCTCCTGTAAACCAATCTGCGAACACTTTATTATTAATAACTCTGCGATTGCGAAACACTTTGTTTAATTTGAATTCAAATTCTTCGCAACCATCGATTAATTTAGTCAAGAATAAGCTATCATTTTCAATTGTCCATGTAGCAACATGTCCTCTCCAACAGCCACTCGAAATACAAAAATCCTCACTGTCTCCATAAATCTGTTTACGAATCAATGAATCGGAATCCATAAGAATCTCGAATGGGTATGTTTCAAGGTAAATAGTATCCGACTTGTAAATTAGTTTATCAGGAGTTTGTTCCGTAGCATAAATTGTCAACGAAATCAAACTGATTATTGAAATAATTAAAGGTCTGTAAATATTCATAGACTTGATTAAATAATTGATTCTAATCAGTTAGATGATTTTTAAACGTAAATTCCATAAACAATCTAGCGTTTTTTCTGTGCACGCTGCTTTATGCCCGCTAACGGTAAATTGTATGAGTAGTGGCAGAGTGCGTGGCACTTTCCTGTCAAACCGCTACGCAGTTTGAGCGGGCTACAAACCTTGATATTTAGTACTTTCCCTGCCATTACTTATACAAAATGTTATGCGCTTTTATTTTTTAAAGAAGCCTGATTTTAGTCCTAATGATGATTTTTTAGATGACTTAATCACGGCTGATTTTGTGTTAGAAACTGGTTGTAACACCCATGTGTCTTCATCCTCAACCATTTTTAGTGTACTTGCCGTTAATTCAGGAATTTCTACATAATCTTCTTCTTCCCAATTAGGCACTTCTTCCCAAGAATAAAGCAATTGTGTTTCTTCCTCATCATTCCATTTCCATTGTGCTAAACCACCATCACTTTCATCTTCTGGATTCGCAAATGAAACAAAATAGGTTCCAGCTTTTGAAAATAAAACAGTTAATTCCATATCTGTCCCAGCAACAGGTTCTCCATTTTCCGTTACCATTTCCCATGTTCTACATAGTAAATCTGTATTTGTTGAAGTTTGAATTTCATCTTGTTTTGACGCTGTTATAATAATTTCACTATCAGGATTACTTGATAATTGAATTGTGAAATCTATTGATTTTTCATTTACTTCAGATATTGTGAGAGTTCCAAAATCTGAAAGAACAATTGTTGTATTGTCAATAATCTCATAAGTTCCAAAAAGGATAATTTGGTCATTTGTTGATTTCGTTGTCGTATTTTTCACAACTATATAATTACCACTTTCATTAAATTCAAATGATTCATAATCACTCGAATTGTTAACTGTCCACTTGGCACTAATTGTTTCTTTCTCCAAAGTTTCTTTTGGGTCATTTTCGTCTTTATCACATGCCGTAATAAATGTTAACACTAAGATTGCAAATAGAATCTGTTTTAAGTTTCTCATCTTTCTAAATTTTAAGTTATTAATTTGTTGAACTGTGTACTGTGTTGTAATTGCGCATAACGGCCGGCCGCATGGTGCTGTAAGGCATTTTAACCTTACCTACTCTCTAAAATGAGCAGAGCCAAAGCGCTGTTTTGTTTTTATTTTTTTTGTTCTAAAAGTCAAACAGCGTTTTGGCGCTGATGACCGAAGTCATAAATTCTCCAATTTGAACTAAGCCTTATGCACTATAGCGGCTTGTTATAGCCTGTTTTTCTTACTTCTTAGTTGCTGAAATGTTATTAACCGCACAAAGCCAAAAACAATTATATATAGTTCTCGATTTAAGCA
>JAFMVD010000091.1 GCA_025499625.1 Carboxylicivirga fragile
ATGTAACTCCCATTGAATATGAATTAAATTATTACCAAGTTTTAATTGCGGCTTAAGGTCTTAAAAAAACGTCCGGTTTTTATTTGTAATTCCACATTGACCGAGGAGCAAAAGCAAGCCATGAAGAAGCAAGCTAAGCAGCGTGCTCGCAAAAAGAAAAACAATAATAAAGGATAAACAAAGTTTAAAAAGTACAGGTATCTCTCCTGTACTTTTTTTAAAGCATTAAAGTTGGAATTCAATCACTACCGCTTCGAAACAGGGAGGCTTTGTTGTAACACACAGCTTTCAAAAACAATCTGTTCAGCCCCACCAACAACTAGAACATCACTTAGCATCAGACTAATGAAGATAAATCTAAATCCGATGAAATTTATAATTATAATAACGCTTAGCCTCTTTTCTTTTACTATTGTTTGCTCGCAAGAAAGCTATGTTGATTCCGTGCTAAATGAGGAAATGTATTACGATGAATCTGACGTATTTTACATGGAGTTTGACAGCAATAAAACATTTCATTTTATGTATGCCAACGGTAGCTATAATAATAAGTCCTTCTATGCTGGTCGCGAAGTTATGAATCCACAATACTTCTTGTCTGGTCAGGTATCCTATTTTAATTCCAAAGGTTTTTTTATGGGTTTGGCAACAAGTTCGGGCACATGGTTCAGTACCAACAACGATGCGAACTATAACAATAGCCTAACATTGGGTTATGGCAAAGCACTAAAAAAACACAAGTGGTTTCGATACAATGCATCCTATAGCCGATATTTCAGTTTCAATAATGGCTTCGATTTCTCATCCACTTACAGCAATAATTTACATCTGGGTGTGGGCGCTAAACATAAATGGTTTGGCACAAGAGTTGGCCTTAACTATTTATTTGGTGAAGCCTCAAAAGCTACTTTCAGTTGGGATATCTATTCATCCATTACTCTACTTAAAATGAGTACCTTCAACAACATTAAAGTTGAACCCGAAGTATCTTTCTTTTACGATTCGGAACTTGTTGAACAAATAAATACCGACAACTCCCTAAGCTACACAAACGAGTTTGGATGGATGAATACAGAATTGACATTGCCACTACAGATAAACATCAATGATTTTGACATTGAATTGGGCTATACCATCAACCTACCACGTTCCCTCGATCCGAATTATACCTACAATACAACAAGCTTTTTCTCTTTATCCATTGGTTACATATTTGAACTATAATTCTACTAATCATTAATCAAGGCTCACTTCGTAATGAAAACGTTATAATACTGGCAAATCTGCCATACTTATTCAAGCGCAATAAAGAATTGGAAGGTTTATTAGACAAGAAAACAAAAGACTTATTGCAAGACATTATGCCCAACAGGCACTGAAAAATAAAAAATGGAGTGATCGCCTACTTCCGATTCAACCCAAATTTTTCCATTCAGCTGAGTTGTTACCTTTTTGCAAATAGCCAAACCAAGTCCCGTACCGCGATAGAGTTTATCAATATTATCTTCTAATTTGCGGAAACGGTCAAATATTAATTCCCTTTTATCATCCGGAATACCAATTCCTGAGTCACGAACAAAAAATGTGCATGAGCCATTTTGCTCCTCAATACCTATTTCAATTTCACCTTGTTCGGTAAATTTGATGGCATTATCCATTAAATTATTTAACACCTGCTTTATACGTACAACATCAGAATAAATCTGATCTCCATCCCAGGCTTTTTTACATTTAAACCTTAACCCTTTTGTAGCAACTGCAGGTCGAAACTGTTCATATACCTCATCCAAAAGTTCATTTACTACTATCTTTTCCTTGGCAATGATTACTTCACCTGATTCAATGCGTGATAGTTCCAATACATCATCAATAATAACCAGTAAATCCTCACCATTACGTTGGATGACATCCACAAACTGTTGACGTGTCTCTGCATCTAAATCGGTATCGCTCAGCATGGTTGAAAAACCTATAATGGCATTCATTGGTGTTCGTATTTCGTGGCTCATATTGGCCAAAAAGGCAGATTTCAATTTCTCTGACAGTTCTGCTTTTTCTTTTGCCTCAAACAACTGACGCGTACGCTCCTCTACCCTGGCTTCCAATTTACTGCGGTGCTCTTCTAATTCTTCATTCTGTTTCTCAATTTCATTCTTTTGCCGCTCCACTTCATCACGTTGCACCATTATTTCTTCCTGATGGTTCGCCAGATCTTCATTCTGAGTAAGTACTTCGTGCTGTCGTTCTTCCAATAGCTCATTAGCTTCGCTTAGAGCAAGCGTGCGTTCTTTTATTTTTTTCTCCAGCAATTCCTTTTGCCTGCTTAGTCGTAATGTTCGCCACCTTATAAAAGCAGTGATTATACCAATCAATAGAAGTACATAAAGGAGGTAAGCTGGCCAAGTACGCCAAAAAGGCGGTGCAATGAACAGGTACATGACCGTTTCATTAGCATTCCACACTTCATCATTATTACTTGCCCTAACTCTGAATACATACTGCCCGGGCGGTACATTGGTATAGGTTGCAATTCGATCTTCAATGGGCGATACCCACCCCTTATCAAAACCATCCAATTGATGCTGATAGGTATTTTGCTCCGTTAATGAAAAGGCCAACGCTGCATACTTAAAAACAAAGGAGTTTTCGCCATGACTTAAATAGATTGAATCGGGAGATGTATATTCATAAAACTCTCGAAGCTGATGCCTCTCTTTCTTACTTAAGCTATCTGATTGATTTGTAAACGACAACTCCGTAATAACCACTTTGGGTGGCATCTCATTTTTTGCAATTTTACTGGTATTGAATAAATTAAAACCACCTAATCCACCAAAAAACATTAAATCATCAGTTAAATGAAGGGCATTCCCAGTGGTAAATTCTTTGGTCTGAACACCATCGAGGGTAACAAACTCTTCAAACTCCCAGGTATTCGTATCAAAACGTACCAGACGACTGGAGGTACTAAACCATAGCTCATTTTTAGTATTCGATAAAATGGCAAAACAAACGTCACTGGCTAATCCATCCTTTTTAGTTAAGCGCTTGAACGTACCGGCTTTTCTATCAAATAAATTTAAACCAGCTGCCGTTCCCACCCAGAAATTCTCATCCTGATCGAAATGCAATGAGATGACTCTATCACTACTTAAGGACGAGGCATCATTCGACTTGTAACGAAACGATTGCTCATACTTTTTTGATAAGGTATCAAAATAGTTTAAACCACCACCATCACTACCAACCCATAAATTACCACTTTCATCTTCTTCGATGGCCCAAATCAAATTGACCAGATGATCAGCACTTTTGTCGGGATAAGGCGCATACAATTGAAAAGTTCCTTTTTTCTCATTAAAACATTCCAAACCAGCTCCCGTTCCTAACCAGATATTACCTTTACTATCTTCATGAATAACACGTACGTATAAATTAGATAAAGATGTGTTGGAACCTTCTTTTGTAGAATAATGTTTCACCGTTTTATCCTTAAAATTAACCAGACGTAATCCGTCGAAGGAACCAACTAAAAGATTGCCTGAACTTAGGACTTGGAGTGAAAGAATAAAATCATGATTGATGCCTTCAGATAATAGCAAAGGATGCGTTTCTACAAATTCATTAGTAATAAAATTATAGGTATGAAGGGCTTCTCCCTGAACGGCGATTAAGAAAGTAGAATCCGTCATTTGCTCAGAGGCATAAATGGCCATGTTCTGATGTTTTTCATCCGCATTTTCAAGTGTATAGCCCCCTATCTGCTTATAAAACGGATCTCGATAATTTAATCCGTCGTAGGTTCCCACCCATAGTATTCCCGTATCATCCTTATAGAAAGCCGAAACCATATTATTAGACAAGGAATAGGGATTTCGCCATTGTTTTTGAATGTGCGTGTAAGAATTATAATCTGGACTTACAATATAAATACCGTCACCCAAAGTACCTATCCATATACTACCGTCGTCATCCACAAAAAAGTAATAATGATCCAAGGTCGAAGGCGAAAAAGAGCTAGCTAATTTATCATTTAAGGAAAAAGAAGATCCATCATCTGTATTTAAAATAAATAAACCAGCATTGGTGGTTCCTACCACTGCCTCATTAGCGTTCACCTGGCAAATTGTACTTGAATAGTCCTCATTGCCATCGGCAATTAAGGAATAATCAACAACCGAATGTGTTTCACTATCCAACAAAAAAACATCTCCTCCACGTGAAGTAATCCACACTTTATGTTCTCCAGCCTTAGTTAAACCTACAATATGCGAAGGGAAATCTCGGCTATAATTATTAAAGGTTTTAAAATTTTCAGTTTCCAGTGTAGTAATATTAATCCGGTACAAACCATTTCCCCAGCTACCGGCCCACACATATCCTTGCGTATCGATAAATAAGCCAGTAATTAAAAGCGCAGTCAACTCACTTTCTGAAACGGGATTATAGAGAATACGAGTGACCTCACCAGTTCGTACATCCATTCGGTTTACACCATTGGGAGTTCCTATCCACAAGTTTCCAAGCGAATCGCAAGCAAGGGCTCTAATAATATTATGGGTTAAGGTGCTTGAATCAGCTTCGGAATGGTAATAGCTTTTAAATTCGTAACCATCATATCGATTAAGTCCATTGTAGGTTCCAAACCACATAAAACCGCTCTTATCTTTGACAATGGATGATATATTGGCCTGCGAAAGACCATCTTTCACACTCAGGGAACGAAAATAAACGGATGCACTTTGTGCTCCAGCCCCCAATGAACAAAGCATTAGCAGGATAAACAAGCATAGTCTATTTTTTTTACCTAGGAGCACGTTGATGTTTTTAAGAGCGATTAGTTAATCAGCACATCCATAAATATAAAAAAAATAATTCTACCTGTACTATCACTTTGACCAACAATGAATCTTATGGGGTGAAAATAAGATTTGAGTACCCAGTGCATAGTACGAAGTCCCGAGTAGATTGTCCGGAGTGCGAGGTTTGAAGTCCGATGGAATTATCTGAGGAATTAAGAATTATAACGATTGCAATAAGCAAAATAAATTACCAATGATTTACTGTTACATTTATGAAGGGTACGGTCTTAGCCTTTTATTTTGCCTATTCATTCAGCAAAACACGAGCTTGATAAAAAAAGGGTCTTTCGTACAAGTTGTGCAACTATTAGCAGTAAGAAGCATGCATTACACACTACTCTGGCCATACACCTACTTTATACCAATTGTATTCCAAAATGATTTCTCCCTAGCATTGCATTGTTTGTTTAACAAATTATAATACCTTAGTAAACACAAACAATAGTGATTGTTTAATGTATGTACACATTAACAGTGCCTATAGAAAATAATCGGGATGTCACATGCCGAAACAGGTCATATATTGATATATAAGGACTATAACAGAAGATATAAATGAATTGTAGCTCATTTGAGGGGAAGATAAAGCTCAAAACATATTGATTAATGAGCCTAAAACAGTATCTTTATGAGCTTTAAAAGCTAGAATGATTAATAATAGAAAGCAACAAGTAATCGATTTTATAAAAACTAATGGTCAAAGTTCTTCAAAAGAGATTTTTGATGGAATTGGTGAATCTTTTAGCTATGCCACATTAAAGCGGATTCTTACTGATTTAAAAGCTAATGATTATTTGTTGACAAAGGGACAGGGTAAAGGAACTAAGTATCTTTTATCACCAGCTTATGAATTGATTAGTCCGATAGACATTGAAAAGTATTACGAAAAAGAAATTGATGAGCGACAAATCATTGAGAATTTTAATTCAGAAGTAATAACTGAAGTACTAAAGAATTACAATTCCTTTACTGAGAGTGAATTGGGTAAAATGGCATTGTTGCAAAAGGAGTATCAAAAAAACATATCGGAACTATCAGAAACTGAATATAAAAAAGAACTAGAAAGACTAGCAATAGATTTAAGTTGGAAGTCATCACAGATAGAAGGAAATACATATACACTTTTAGAAACTGAACGATTATTAAAAGAAAAAGAAACAGCCTCAGGAAAAACAAAAGAAGAAGCTGTAATGCTTTTAAACCACAAGGATGCTCTTGATTTTATAATAGAACATGATGATTATTTAAATCCATTAACAGTTCCAACGATTGAGGATATCCATAGCATTCTGACAAAAGAATTAGCGGTTGAAAGAAGTTTAAGGAAAAGACGGGTTGGTATATCAGGAACCAATTACAAACCACTTGATAATGAATTTCAGATTTTGGAAGCGCTCAGAAATACTTGTGATGTAATAAATACCAAAGACAACATATTTGAAAAAGCACTACTCGCACTAGTTCTCATTTCTTATATCCAGCCTTTTATGGACGGTAATAAAAGAACTGCAAGGATTGTAAGTAACGCAATTCTAATGAATTATGATTACTGTCCTTTATCATTCAGAACGGTGGATTCCATTGATTATAAGAAAGCAATGCTACTGTTTTATGAGCAAAACAATATTTCAAATTTCAAGGAGATTTTTATAAATCAATTTGAATTTGCAGTGAGAACATATTTTTAGAATCGAATAAAAACGAGCTGCAATCGAGTAGCTCGCCCCACTAGCAGACACTAGCAGGGAGAGGCTCTCAACACCGCACGTACGGGTCTCGTATACGACGGTTTAGCAAGTTATGGGGAATCGAAGATCGACGAAGTCAATAATGAATCACGTCTAACCGGCGTGATTTGTCGATAGATTTCATTTAAAGGAAGATAACCTCTTTGTTTCAAACTATTAAATGTAATAGTCGTTCCAAAATCGGACTCTGTGAAATAGCCCAACCACCCATTATTCATTCATGTATATTTGAATAAGCATTCATGATTCGCTTCGCTTAATTCGTGTTCGACTCCATGCATATGCCATCACTTAAAAAAAATCAAAGACACACTAAAAAACATATTTATGAGTCTAAATCGCTATGGTGCGAAGTAAATGAGCGTAAAACTGCAATTCCTTTCTTACTCTCAAAACTTAATCCTATTTTTAAACAATAGCTGGCAGCCTAAATAGTTTTTAGACAGGCTGCCGTTGTGCCGCATACAAAAAGAGACCGCTATTCAGATATGGAAGCATTGAAAAATATTCTACTTTGTCAAGTAATGATTGGATTACGATTCGACAAAAATTTTCTTGCAAAGAAATCTCTAAGAATGAGTTGATTTTAGAGGAAGGTAAAAAATGTCATTCTTTTTCATTTATTGAATCTGGCTTGCTGAGGTATTTTTTCTATGAAGATAGTTATCGGGAGACAATTGAAAGTAAATTTAATCATATGAAACGAGCCATGAGAAAAGTTTTCTCACACAGGAGAATGACTATGGTGGCGAGTTCCATGTGGCCATTGAAAAATAAAATATAGACACATGAAAAATACATTGATAATATTTGTTTTTGGAGTATTTGCAGCAAATTTATTTGCTCAACCAACAACACCAGTTGAATATGGACTAAAACATTATAACATAAATAGCTTTTCATTAGGGGAAATAAATTTTTATGTAACCATAAACCAAATTGAAGAAACTAAACCTGTATTAATTCTTCTTGACGGCTCAGGTCATACACCAATTTATTTACTACATAAAACAGACAATGGATATTCTAACATAACGAGTACCATACCATTTGATTATAATGAATTATCTCATAATTATCATGTCGTTTTAATTAGCAAACCTGGAACTCCTTTTTTTGATAGTATCCAAGTTAATTCAAGTGATGGCTTTATTTAATAACGAAGGATTAGTGAGTCGAGTAATTAATATTGCAAATAATATATAGAGTTGTTGGTAAGCATTCGGGCTCATACGTCATGAATGCTCAATAATTTTAGTTAATGCGAGACATTCCAACATCAGGTAGAATCCATGGACAATTCTCACCA
>JAFMVD010000092.1 GCA_025499625.1 Carboxylicivirga fragile
TGACTGGCAGTCAAAAGGTCAGCGGTTCGATTCCGCTATTCTCCACAATGAAAATAAAGGCGTTCGGGGGCTTCCACTCTGGGCGCTTTTTTTGTATTCAATTATTTCTCTTAAAAAAGAGATTTCGTAAATTGTAATTCAAGCAAACTTTATGAATTACTATACTTACATACTCTACTCGCCTCATTTCAATAAGTTTTACTATGGCCAATCACAAAACCTTAAAACTCGATTAGAGAAACATAACAACGGTCAAGTGCAGTCCACAAATAGATATAAACCTTGGGTGATATATGCTTATAAAGAACTTAAATCAAGACCTGAAGCAATCGCTTTTGAAAAAAAACTTAAGAATCTTAAAGCAAGAAAACGTTTAATGCCATTTCTTCTTCTTCATGGCTTTACAATTATAACAATAAACACATAGCTCAGCGGTCCCGAATTTTCAGAAACTTTGTTTCTTATAAAATTCGAGGATCCTCGAAAAACATTTCAAATCTTTGATTTGAGTTTTTCGGGATTCGATTCCGCTATTCTCCACGTTTAAGATAAGGCGTTTGCGGGCTTCCACTCTGGGCGCTTTTTTTGTTTGCATACTATTTGCATACAAGAATACCCATTTCTGATTACAAACAAATCCCTTCACTTTTTGCAACTCTTTAATTTTAGAGCAGCATTGGTCAATGTTGGTTTTAGCTGTTACAATTTGCTGTTGACACTGTTTCACAAAATGTCCTATTTTATTTGAATAAGCTGAGCAACTAATTCTCTCAAAAGAGCTTTGCACCAAAACTATTAACACCTGGCCGTCTTTCGTTTTTTACCCAAGTTACCTTTATTGATCACCTTGTCGATGTAATCATTTGCCAGTGGTACTTTACAGGCCGTGCCGCCAACATCAACACTAACTTTACCTATGGCCTTAGCTACTTCTTTGGCTTTATCTGTTAAAGCTTCAATATAACTGCCTGTTGCGATCACAAATCCATTCATGGTGTAACGTACCCGATTAGGTGCATTGTGAATATTGTTTTTAACTCTATCCAACAACTGACTGTAGGCTTCCATATCAATGGCCTCATTCGGCCTTACAGACGCATAAAAAGACAAGGTAGCCCAGCCAGCAGAAGCAATGTTCTCCTTATCTGAATCAATCCACTTTAGGCCTAGTTCAAAACCAAAGGGTGTTTCGGCAGCTACCCAGGCAACTGCGTACTCACTCAAATAATACCAATAGGCTTGTTCTACCCATTCATCCAGTTGTTGAGTCGTAATTTTATTTTCATCGGCCATTAAACCTGCCAGATACATGGCATCGGAATTACCCGTGGCAAACAGTTCTAAGGCCAACTCATGATTCTTCTTTGTTTTTTTCAGAATCTTCTTCAAATCCTGCACCTTTACTCCAAAGAAGGGTTCTTTGGCGCCATGTTTCGTCAATACTTTTTTAGTTTGTTCACTACCATATGTTTCAAGCTCCTTTAGTACTTCTTGTGCTGTCATAATCCTTGCTTTTAAGTATCCCAAAACCGATGATGAATATAAAACACCTGACCAAAGCCCATATTTAGTAGTAGGCCACAGCGTAACAATCACCTTGTTTATAAAGTGTAACAATAAAATTAACTTCTTGTTTACGCAGCTAGTAGCTTACAGTACACTTCACTAAAACTTCACCCCATATTCCAAGGCCACTGCAAATTGGTTTAATCCATCTGGTCTGTTTTGTCGGGCTAAAACAGGTGCACCCACATTAAACTCTATAAACGAAACCTCGGATAGTTGGTATTGAACGAAAGTATTAAGATTTAAGGTTAATCCTCTAGACTTTTCGATACTTTGCCTTAGTCCGTTCTTATCCAGATAGCTATCATTTTTCAGATGGTATATGGGCAACATACTGTAGCTCAACATCCACTTTTTACTCAATTGGGTGTAATGCGAAACTCGCATCAATACATCTCCACTCCTATGGTAGCCATTGGTAGACAAATAAGGATCGGCTAAGCTACCTTCTGGATAATCGTCTGCTAAAAATTGGTTGGAGTTTTGATATAAAGCTTGCTGCCAGGCTGTTGAAATCGCAAGTCGGTTTCTTTTCCATGTGGCACCTACTATCATATCGGTGGTTCCTAGGCTTGTTTGATAGGCCATCGGTAAGGGCAAGCCATTTGCTGTTTCATCTGCTTTGTTAAAAGGCAACTTGATACCTCCGGCCAAGAGCCAATGTGGATTTATAGTCCAGGTTGATGTAAGTATAATGTCGGATAATCCTGAAGTGGTGCTCAAGTCTCCACTTCGCACACCCATTAGAAGTTTGGCACTTAGTGATACAGAACCAAAACTTCGTGTGTACTCCATATAAGGTGTAATAACCGACACATTGTATTGAGCCATACCATAGGCCGTCCCAACTTTAAAACTATTGTTACTGAGCTTTGAAGAATCACTCGCTTCCGGCTTTAGCGAATGTATGGTGCAAAAACCAGCATCGCTGCAGCCCTGAGCAAATACTTCTGTTTGTACTAAAAAAAGTACACTAATAATAAGTATGCATTTTATCCTATTACTTTTCACCCTATTCATTTTATGGGTTTTGTCGTAATAGAAATCAATTCCTTACAATACAATTGTAGATCGAATTGCTAAGTTATTCTTGTTGCGATTCTAATCTTAAGGTTCTCTTCTTGTGCTTTTCAATATCCCAAGTCATTCCAATGTGTTTGACATAGTCTTCTATTGGTTCAAGTCCGACTTTTTCACGTCTTTCATTTACTTTTTCTGGTTCTATTAATGGATAAACGAATAATAGTTCGTATTAAATTACTGGTCATTCAATTCTTTTCATCCGATTGATAAATGAACTTCAAACCATCGTATAAACTATGAAAAGGTACATGTGCTTCGTTTTCATAAATCAGGTACTTATACGAAACGATCGTCCCCACTCTTTCCTTCACTAAATTAGAAAATTCTGTCATTTGTTTGAGTGCATTCACTTGTGCCATCAGAGGGTCTTTAAGGCCGTTTGTGACAAACATTGTTCGACCACTGTATTTATCCAACTCTTGAAAGTGTTTATGGCTTAACTCCGTGAAAAAGGTTTCGCAAAAAGGAAACGCTCCACTACTGGCAATATAGGAGTTAAATAACTTGGGCTTGTTTATAAACGTATAAAGTGTGAATACAGCCGTCATCGATTGGCCATACAATACTCGTTCATCTGTTGTTCGATATTTATTTCCGATGTAGGGAATAAGTTCTTTCTGAATATAGGTCTGAAAGTCATCCACACTTTTAGCACTAATCGAATCTCTTGGCCAAACATCCTTTCCGCTTACATTTTCCATTACCACAATAATCATTTCGGGAATCATCTCATCTGCATAAGCCAGGCGATTAACCGTGGAGACAATTTCCAGCATCGAAGCTGTATCTCCTTTCACCTGATACAACACAGGGTATGATGTGTCAGATTCGGAATAGCTATCAGGTAGATGTATCATTACCTTTTTACTATCATTTAATATTTCAGATTGAATACTATCTCTGATTCCAATTTTCACATTAATATCTTGTGCAGATATTACACTTGGAACGATCACAGCAAGAAGAATAATTAGCAAAAAATAGTTTCGAATGATTTTGGTCATAGTTTATTCATTTAATGTCCGGTTCTAATACTTTGCGTTTCAATATCAATTCATGGCTGACTTACAGAGAATCCTTAATAGTCTAAGTTTTGTATTTGTTTTTCGATTTCTAAAGCTCAATTGCTTATCATAAACACCTTAAAAACAAACACATTGTTTATAAAACAACGATTTGGCGGTGTTTTCCGAAGCCACGAAACGTCCAAAATGCACCAAACGTCTTATACACTATTGCGGTTTGTTGTGCGTTCGACTTTGTTACTTTTTTTTATCTATGTTTTGTAAAAATTTAATTGGGTCTTTCAAGTATCTGTGAGCATTTGAATTCCGAATACTATTTTTAATTTCCTCAAAATCAGGTTTCATTAGTTTTCCTTTTCTGTCCATAAACAGCCAGCCATTTTCGTTGCCAAGCTCAATCATATTTTTTAAGAACGTTAAATCATTTTCTCTTAAATCAACGCGAAAAGAAAAGTCTCTAATAGACATTGATTCTTCGTTCAAAAAAATAGCGACATCATTGTCAACAAGGTCATTATATGTTTTCCAATAAATGCTTGTTTTGTTATTTTCCCAATTTGCTCTTTTAATAATTAAGTCAACTTTAGAAACAATATCGTCCGCTTGCATTTTTACTTCTTTCCAATATATTTTAGCATCAGATTCAAAATATCCCGTTTCTGAGCTAACCCTAATTTCATTAGGAATGGAATCGTGCTTTTTTTCAATTCCTTGTTTTGGTACAATTGCTAAATAATATTGATAAACTGCCATTTTACTTCGTTTTATCCAGCTGACGCACAACGGCCTGCCGCATGGTGCGTAAGGCGATTTAACTTTACAAACTTTCCACATTGAGCGGAGCCAAAGCGGTGTTTTTGTTTTATATTTTCATTTTCTATAAGCCAAAACAGCGTTTTGGCGTTGATTGCCGAAGCTACGAACCGTCCAATGCGCACTGCATCCCTTATACTTTATTGTAGCGCGTTTTTATTTCGGATGGATTTGATTTTCTTATGCATAGTTGCTTATGCTTTCGACTTTATAAGCTGTTAAACTTTATTGGTCTGAGGCTCAATCCAGTTCTTTTTTCCTGTTGAAACGTCGAGAACCTTTATTCCTAGTCCATTTGATATTTCTTCTGTCAATTGTTTACACTCTTCAAATTTCTTTCTAAAGAGTTTCATTCTTTTATTATTAGGAAAGATTAAGTTTGTGGTTAACATTACATTATCAAGAGTAGTTGAAATGCTCTGATGATACATACGTTGACTCACATTTACCCGAACCATAGAAATATAGTCAACTTCAGAAATATCAAAAGTTTCTCCTTTTTTCATAAAAAGATAAGTCGAATACTTATATAAGCTTTTTGATGAATAATCTATAATCATCCGATCCCTTGCAGTTACTAAAAACAGCCCGACAATTATTAATAATATTTGGATATACCAAAATTCAATACTTGCTAGCAATCCTGTAATTATTAAAGCATATCCGAAAAGTACAAATGGAACTGGTAATCCTCCAAGTTTTAGTTTTAACTGATTGTTTTCTTTCATTTTATAATTGTAATTCAAGTTAGTATGATTGATCGATATTAGGTTGTTTTTTAGCTTTTTTACACATGTGGTAGGTCCTTATAACAAATTGGAAATTATGCACCTCTCTAGCTTATTTGCAAATGCGCTACAACGGCCTGCCGCATGGTGTTGTAAGGCGATTTTAACCATACTAAATTTCCAAATTGCGCGAAGCCAAAGCGTTGTATTTGTTTTTAACTTTTAATTTTGAAAGCCAAATCAGCGATTTGGCGGTGATTGCCGAAGCCACAGAACTTATAAAATGAGCTGGGCTCCATATGCTTTATTGCGGTTTGTTGGCACCTGGCATTTTTCATAAATTAAACCTAAATCCAATTGATCCTCTAATATAAAATCCTCCTGGATTAATCTGAACTCCATTACTCAATTGTGTGTTACTATGAATTCTCCAGTTATCTGTTTTTGAAAATGGTGAATAATATCCAGTTTTTAATCCAAAAACTAAATCGTTTATATAAGTAAAAGTTTGAAATCCTGCGGAGATTGAATTATTACTAATTATATAAGAATTTTGATTGTCAACAGTCTTCATTAGTTCTTGAAAATCCGAATCTGGTTCAATAGGTTTGCTGATTTCTAATCTAGCAGTATTTATCACAAATCCAACGATTGGATATATTTCAAGATAATCTTTATCAAATATTTTATAGCCGAAACTGAAATTGTATCCTTTACTATGGAAGTATGATTGTATGCCATTATCGTTTTCTTCCCGTTCCCATTGGTCGCAATTACTAAGTTCAAAAGAATACATTTTTTTACCACTTTTAAAATATAAAGAGATATCTCCCGAGATAAATCCATCTGGTATATTTGAATAATTATTTTGAGTTAATAAATCGTTTAATTTACTTATATCTGGTTTCTGATATCCTGCTGAGAACATTAAAATAACCTCTTTGTTTTCTTTCTGGGAAAGCGCCTCGGTTGTAAAGGCTATTAAAAGGATTGAAAGTAATCCAAATATTTTACATTTCATTTTATTGTAGTTTTGAGTATTTATGCTTGGTGCCAACTAAAGGATAGACAGAGTACTCCTTATATCCCACCTATAGTAAAACTTGTTTTCTTAAACATTTACCTTGTGCCAAACAAAATAGAAGCACATATCTACACTTAACACTCTAATTAAGCATTTTTAAAACTAAATAAAATATAGCAAACAGCCTAATAAGCCCACCAGAACGATACAGTACTGATTAAGAACATCCCCATAACTAAAATATTTTTTCATTCACCCTTGACATTTATAAATGGTATTATGAATTTTGTTTATAAATAAACCAGAAAAGATCACACTATGTCAAGCCAGAAAATCCTTGGCTATTCGCCAAATCACCATAGCGGTATTACTCTAATGTCCGTCAGCACTTATAAGCACAAAACAGCAAAAGCTAGCGCTCGGCAAGCATGTTTACCTAAAATTATATTTGAGCTGAGTATTACCATTTGGTAATTGCTCCACTTGTCTGCCAGAAAGCAATTACCACATGGTAATTACCTGTTTTTCGCAAAAAATGCTGCATTACCATATGGTAATGGGCTGTTTTCTGTAAAAGATGGGCATTACCAAATGGTAATGCCTCGTCCGACACATAGTTTGCCCAATTACCAAACAGTAATGGCTTCCAGTGGTATTTACAAAGCCTTTATCCTTTAAAAACAATTCAGATAAAATGACAAAGATTGAAAAAATCATTACCAACACCCGGTCTGCCGAAGCCAACGACTTGTGCACATCCATATCAAGCGTTATAGACAAGGCGGGCATTGACGATCCACATTTATCAGCCACAAAAGCTGAGATAGATGCGAGTAACTTAAGTTTAACACAATCCATTAAAAAAGATAAGGCAGAATCGGTCTTAGACGAAAGAGATGACAGTCGCGATGCAGTATACCGCTCAATTCTGCACCTCAACAAAGGCTATTTGCATCATCCTGATACGAAAGTAAAGGAGTCAGCCACCCATGCCGAAGCGGTGATTGAGAAATATGGCTTTGAATTGACTGATGCTACTTATTCAGCGCAGTCTGCACTAGTCGATTCATTTATGGCTGATATGGCTCAAACCGAACTAGCCACGGACTTGGCAGTGCTTCCTGGCATTAGTGGCCTACTTGAGCAGTTGAGCCAAGAGCAAGCTAGTTTTAAGCTTGCCGAATCAGAATTGTTAGCTGCCCGCTCCAATGAGCAACAAGCGAGCAATGCCACGGCTGTTAAAAAAGACTTGCTTAAGCTTGTAAACAATAAATTGGTGGTTTACCTACGCGCCATGCTTCAGGTAAATCCGGCACAATACAAAGATGTAGCTACACAAATAGCATTGCTCATCGACAAGAGCAATACGGTGGTTAAGCGTCGTCGCAAGTAACAAAACCTAAACTCACAGATGGATAAAGGATAGAACAAGAGGGTGTCCAAAAAGTAAAAATCACAATTAGGTTACTTTTAATTTGTAATCAAATATCCTTTTTTACTACCCCTAAATCCCCTAAAGGGGTGCGATAGCTATCGCACTTAAGCCTCCACTTTAGGGGAGGTTTGGAGGGGTAAAAC
>JAFMVD010000093.1 GCA_025499625.1 Carboxylicivirga fragile
TAAAAAATGAACTACATCAAGCACCTAAACAACACTTTTGCCATGATGGACCAAGTGCAAACCTTCAAACCCTATCACATAAGTCTCTATCTGGTATTGTTCAGAATGTGGAATACAAACCGTTTTGAAAACCCAATTAGTATTTCAAGAAAAGAAACCATGAAACTAGCAAGAATAGGTTCTTCAAAAACATATTTAAAAGCATTACGTGATCTACACAAGCATGACTTTATTCGTTATGATCCATCCTATGATTCTAACATTGGAAGTCATGTTAGCCTGTTCACTTTTGACCATGCCGCCTGTTCCCTACCATGGTCAAAAGTGCCCCCTTCTATAAACTATATAAACAATAAACAAACACACACTATAAAAGAAGATGAAAAATCAATTTCTAATTCTAAAAATGAAAACATGAAAAATGATCAGCAAACCACATCGTCCATCTTACATCAAACATCTCTCCCTGAACCTGCCGAAGGGCAATGTCAAACATCTAAAAATCGAACATCCACACATCTCACATCTCTCCCTGAGCCTGCCGAAGGGCAACATCAAACATCCACACATCTCACATCCAAACATCACACCTCCGACATCGAACATCCTTACATCGTAGATCGAACATCCAAACATCCACCCTTATCCCACATTCAAATCTACTTCCAGGAAAAAGGCCATCCAGAAGCCGAAGCACAACGTTTCTTCAACTATTACGAATCCAACGGCTGGCTCATTGGCGGCAAATCACCCATGAAAGATTGGAAAGCCGCCGCCCGAAACTGGATCCTCAACATCAAAAAGTTTGAAAAGAAAAGTCTTGATACTGAGCGCCATGCCCTGAGCTTGCCGAAGGGAAGTCGAAGCACAAATGAAGTTCACAAAAAACATTTTCAGGAAAAACATCGAACACCTAATAATCGCACATCCCTACATCCAACCTCTCCACCACCCTCATCATCTGACTATGAAGAACCACTTTAAATATTTAATCAATTCGCGGATCAAAACATCATAAATCCATACATCGAACACCCAAAAACTAACACGTAAAACCCATTTTAACCAAACTGCAAATCACTACTGCCTTCTGCCTAAAAACTGTTAAACTATGAACCATTATCAAATCCACAACAACACCATTTACTACGACTTCCAGTTATCACTTGATCTCATCACTCGAAAAGGCAAGACCATTTATGGCCCCCATTTTAAACTCTACGATGAAGATATGCCAATCATCAAAAAACTCTTTGCCTACTTTATCCAGGATGAAGAACTATCCCTCCAACATGGAATGAACCTTAGAAAAGGAATACTTATGATTGGTCCGGTTGGATGTGGAAAAACAGCACTCATGAAATTGATGCAAACTATATTACAACAGCACCAACGCTTCGTTCTTAAAGCCTGTCGCGATATCAGTTTCGAATTTCAAAAAGATGGATATGATGTTATTCATCGCTACAGCAAACGAAGCTTCACCATTGTTCCAGGATCCAAAACACCAAAAACAATTTGCCTCGATGACCTTGGTGCAGAATCAAACATCAAACATTTTGGATCTGAATGCAATGTCTTAGCCGAAGTCATTCTCAGTCGCTACGACCTCTTTATTTCGGATAAACTCATCACCCACGCCACCACTAACCTCAACGCAAAAGACATTGAAAAGCTCTATGGCCAACGAGTAAGAAGTCGACTGAGAGAGATGATGAATGTGATAATTTGGCATGAGATTAGCATAGACAAAAGGAAGTAACAATGAATAACTCCTGAGCAAGCTCCGGTTATCAAGTTGAGTTTGCTTTGCAAATATATTTTTTTCCCGCTCCAAGAATCGGGGATTAAACCACTATTTTATTAAAAAAAGGCCGTTTTGCAATACAAACATCATATGCCATAATGGGTACATTTCATAACATACGAACATTTACAACATGTTGTCAAAAAAATTAATATCTTAAGAAATAGGAGTACGCACCTTTCTTTATATAGTAGTTCTTAACGTCACATAAACTTATGGAATCAAAACTGATTTTGATAGATATCTAATATTATTTTGGTCGTATTCTTTGCTGATTCACCCGTTACTAAAGGATCTTTACCTGTCGATATAGAATCTATAAAATCATTAATAACCATTTCATGATTCAATGTATCATTAACCAAATGACTTGAAGAACCAGCATGTGAGTTGCCATTAGTGTCTACTGAAGATGGATTTTTCAAACCCTCAATACACCAATGAGTAATTACGTCATTCTCCAAAATTAAATAACCTTTGTCAGTGTATATTTCCATTTTCGCAGGAAACCCAGGTTTTGTGGCTGTAGAAGCAGTAATCGTACTTATCATACCCGAATCGTGACAACAAATTGCGGCTCCATGATCTTCAACTTCTATATTATGAACAAAGGTTCCCAATTGGCTAACCAGTTTGCTTGGTTTCCCAAAAAACCAGTAATATAAATCTATGTAATGTGAAGCCTGTTGCATAAAAGGTCCACCTCCATCAATTTCATAAGTACCACGATATTCTGCAGAATTATAATAATCTTCATCGCGATAATTCTTGATAGCCAGATCAACAGAAAATATTCTACCTATTTTATTTTCATCTATTAACTTTTTAACAATTGGATTATCTGAACTAAATCTTCGTTGATAAGCCACTCCAAGTTTAACCTTATTTTCTTTGCACGCAACAATCATTTTATCTATTGAAGCCACGGAAATATCAATTGGTTTTTCACAGAGTACGTGTTTACCCATTGCTGCAGCTTCTATTGTGCTCATATGATGTAAGCCATTTGGGGTACATACAATCACTGCATCAAAATCCAATTTTATTTCTTCTAAGGTTTGAAATACAGGTAGCGGCTTCTCTTTTTTAGAACTATCCGTTTTTTGTGAAACAACACCAACTACTTCAGCATCCTCTATTTTGTCAATAACCTCGAGGTAGACCTTTGCAACATTTCCACTACCAACAATTATAAATCTTATTATTTCGTTCATATTTGTCTTTTAATTCTATTCATACTTGAAAGTTGGTGCTGCGTTATTTTCGAACTATACCGATCCATTAATGAAAACGTCAGTGGCAAATTGAACTTAACCCTAACTTCATTAATAAATCGGCATAACATATTGATGGCAACAAAACTGCTGTAAACCAACTAAAACTTAACTATAGGTAAATATATCAACCATTTAAGCTTCTATATCATTCTCCCCCTTTACATAACCAAAATTGGCCAAAATTCCGCCATCAACATAAAGTACATGACCATTAACAAACTCACTGGCTTTAGAAGCTAGGAACAACGCTGCATTACCGATATCTTCAGGTTCACCCCAGCGTGCAGCAGGTGTACGCGTCATCACTAAGTCATTAAATGGGTGACCACCTTCACGAATTTCTGCCGTTTGAGAAGTGGCAATGTAACCTGGACCAATGCCATTAATTTGAACGCCATATTTAGCCCACTCGCAACACATATTTGCCGTTAGTAGCTTTAACCCTCCTTTGGCTGCAGCGTATGCGGAAACAGAGTTACGACCGTACACACTCATCATTGAACACATGTTGATGATTTTACCAGCATGTTTTTTAATCATACCAGGAGCAACGCGTTTAGCCACGATAAGTGGAGCTACCAAATCCACATCAATCACCTGTTTGAAATCGGCAATGGGCATATCCAAAATTGGAATACGTTTGATAATTCCTGCATTGTTGACCAAGATATCTACACCCCCAAGATCTTTTTCAATCTGCCTAATACCCTTATCCACTTCTTCTTCGTTGGTTACATTAAACACCAAAGTATAAACTTCAATGCCTGCTTTAGCATATTCAGCCTTGCAAGCTTCCAGTTTCTCTTCCGACAAATCGTTAACACAAACTTTTGCACCAGCCTGGCCCAGAACTTTACCAATGGCCATGCCAATGCCATGTGTTCCGCCTGTGATTAGAGCTACTTTTCCCTCTAATCCAAATAATTCATTTATCATGAGTTTTTATTTTTTTGTATTAATATTTCTTAATCATGTATTTGTTCAGTCTATCGCAACTCGTCTGGCTGAATGTGATCCATATCGGTATAATCCAAATTTTCACCACCCATTCCCCAAATAAATGAGTAGTTACTGGTACCAACACCCGAGTGAATTCCCCATTCAGGTGAGAATACAGCCATTTCATTATGCATAAATAAGTGGCGCGTTTCCTTTGGCTCACCCATTAAATGACAAACAGCTTGTCCCTTTGGCACTTCAAAGTAGAAATAAGCTTCCATACGACGATCGTGCGTATGACTTGGCATGGTATTCCATACCGAACCTTCATGCAATTCGGTAAGCCCCATTACCAACTGACACGACTCCACAATACCAGGCACAATCAACTGATAGATGGTACGTTCGTTACTAGTTGCCTGAGATCCTAAATTAAGAATATTGGCTTTTTCCTTGTTAACCACTGTTGTAGAATATTCTTTGTGTGCAGGTGTTGAGCTTAGGTAGAATTTAGCAGGGTTCTTTTTGTCAGCACTGGCAAACTTCACTTCCTTACTACCACGACCAATATAAATGGCCTCCTTATTCTTTAACGGGTATTCAACGCCATCGACAGTAACAATACCATCACCTGCAATATTAATCGCTCCTAATTCTCGGCGCTCGCAAAAGTACTCTGACTTAATGGCATCAATGGATTCCATTACCAACTCTTGATCAACAGGAAAAGCACCACCCAGAATATAACGCTCGTATTGTGAGTAACTCAGGTTGATTTCTTCTTTCACAAACAAAGTCTCAACCAAAAACTCTTTTCTTAATTTCTCTGTATCGTAGTTTTTAACGTCTCCAGGATGACAAGCTCTGCGACGATCGTAATTTATTGTTGACATAATTATATATTTTTTTGATTGCATTTATTTAGACAATACAATAGGCTTATAAGTTGGCACTAAAGTCTTCATAATTAGCCATCCTATTAAGTAAGCAACAGCACAAATGGAGAAAATAATAAAATAGCCTGATTTGATTCCTTCAAAACCCATGAACTTCATATTTGTACTTTGAGCAAAATCAAAGAGTACTCCAGAACCTTTATTTATAAAGAACGACCCTAAACCTCCAGCCATTCCACCTATACCAGTAATGGTAGCAATAGCTGTTTTAGGGAACATATCACCAATAACGGAGAAAATATTAGCCGACCAAGCTTGATGAGCCGCTCCAGCGATTCCAATAATAATTACTGGAAACCAATAAGAGTAGACACCTAAAGGTTGTGCCAATAAAGCCAATAGTGGAAAGAAGGCAAAGATTAACATCGATCGCATACGCCCAGCATAAGGATCCATCCCTTTCTTCTCAACAAAATATGTAGGCAACCATCCACCAATGATTGACAATAAGGTAATCGCATACAAAACAAATAAAAGTACTTGCGCCATAGTACTATCAGAACTTAAGCCATATACATCACTCAGATATGCAGGTGTCCAGAATAGGAAAAACCACCATACACCATCAGTAAAAAACTTACCTAATAGAAATGACCACGTCTGCTTATACTTAAATGTTTGTAAAAAAGGGATACGTGCGGCTACATCCGAATTTTCAACACCATCAACATAGCCACTATTATCATCCTGATGAATGTAATCCAACTCAACCTTGTTCACTTTAGGGTGTTGATTTGGCTTCTTATACATAAACTGCCAAAAGCCCATCCATATGAAACCCAAAGCACCAATGATGATAAATGCCATCTCCCAGCCAAAATGTGAAGCAATTACAGGAATAGATAATGGAGCAGCTAAAGCACCAACAGTAGCTCCAGCATTAAAAATACTTGTCGCATAGGCACGGTCTTTTTTAGGAAAATACTCTGCTGTAGCTTTAATAGCAGCAGGAAAGTTACCTGCCTCACCGATCGCTAAAACAAATCGAGCAAATACAAACATTACAACGCTCACATTAATTACCTTCGATACATTACTAACATGTTCAAGTGCCTCACGAGCCCCTGCAAATCCGACAAACCACTCACCCGTAACAACACCCGATGTTGCTATACCACAAAATGCATGCAACACGGCACCAACCGACCAAACTCCAATCGCCCATAAAAAGCCCTTTTTCGTATCAAGCCAATCGACAAAACGCCCAGCAAAAAGTAAACCGATAGCATAAAATATTGAGAACAATGCCGTGATATTTCCATAATCGGCATTAGTCCAATGGAATTCTGGTGCAATAAAATCTTTCCAGGTTAATGATAATACCTGACGATCCAAGTAGTTAATCGTAGTAGCGAAAAACAATAACCCACAGACATACCACCTGTAGTTAGTCATCTTGTTAATACTTTCTTTTACTGACATTTTGAACTTATATTTAGTTAGTAATCGTTATTATATTTTTGCAATTCTTTTTTCCCTTGGCTTAAAACACCACCACTCTATTTCTTTAATGCTTTTATGGTATCAATTAGCGCCACTGCTTTTTCTTTTAAGGCGTAATAGTCTTTTTTCTGTATTATCTCTTTTGGAAATAAATTTGATCCCATACCCACACAAGTCACGCCTGCGGCAAACCATTGTTTTAAATTCTCTTTTTCACAAGTAACGCCACCTGTTGGCATTATATCTGTCCATGGCATGGGCGCTTTAACGGCCTTCACAAAAGATGGACCTCCCACTTCAGAAGCTGGGAATACTTTCACTACTTCTGCGCCTAACTCTTGTGCTTTATTAATTTCAGAAATAGTACCACAACCTGGCGACCACATCACTTTTCGACGATTGCAGACTCTGGCCATACTTTCGTTTAACAAAGGTGACACAATGAAATTAGCACCATTCTGAATGTATAATGCTGTCGTTCCTTCTTCTACTAGGGAGCCAGCTCCCAGAATCATACCAGGCAATTCGGCCAAAGCATATTTGTTTAGTTCGGCAAATAGCTCATGTGCAAAATCACCGCGATTAACAAATTCAAAAACACGTATTCCACCTTCGTAGCAGGCTTTAACAACTGCTTTACAAACTTCTATATCAACATTATAAAAAACGGGCACGACACCTGTTGCTTTCATCATTTGATACACTTCAATTCTTGAATATTTTGCCATTTGTTTATATTATAATGTGAATAGGCCGTACCGAATTCTCTCTTTCAAATTTTTCCTTCAGCACGGCCTAAGCCACCAAGATTGTTATCGACTTACTCGTCCGGAGGCATCACCTCCCATTAGTTTTTCTACTTCTTCTACTGTTACTAAATTATAATCACCTTTAATAGTGTGCTTTAAACAAGAAGCTGCTGTGGCGAACTCTAGCGCCTTCTGATCATCACCTTCATAAGTTAATA
>JAFMVD010000094.1 GCA_025499625.1 Carboxylicivirga fragile
TACGTGCTTTCTCGAACTGATCCCTACAGTCTCTTAATGTTTTTTTATATTGAAAGGACTCAACCTGAGCCAGCACTTGGCCTTTCTTCACACGCGATCCATTATTGACTTTTAGGTCAATAATTTGTTCTTGTACTTTAAAAGGGATAACTGCCTTCTCTCTAGCTATTAACTGGCCATTGCTATTTAATTCTTGTAAAAATATATCAACATTTACAGACTGGACCATTACATTAACAGTTTGCTTCTCAATTTGAGATTTCTTAGCAATATTCATTTCACTCCTATCGGATTTTTCTGTTTCACGACATGCATAACTAAATATTGTTATTATACTAAGCAACCCTATAGAAATTATTGAACGCATCATTATTAGAAATAGATTTTAATTAATTTAAAACTGACTACAAAAAGATGTTCCATAAAGTAATCATAGATATATCAGTTCAAAGTGCATTGATTGCCAATCATCTTAAAAACTAAATCTTCTTTAAGATCAAATGAGAAGAAATTTGCTATAACACCATTTTCTATAGCCAATGCACATGGGATGCCCTCTATTTCAATGTCAATTATTTTATTGTCATTCTGTATACCGTATACAGGCACTTTAATATTATTATTTTCAACGAAATTGTATACTTTTCTAATGTTTGAGGCTCTGGCTAAAACAATAACATCATGGGCAACCTCTATTTTTTGAACTTTCTTTAAGATATTTAATTGCTTTTCAATACATTCTAAACAATCATCTTCTGAAAGAACAAATAGCAATAATTTATCATTTCTTATTGAATCATGAAACTCAAAAACCTCGCCATTTATCCCTTTAACAGTGATATAATTGGCTTGTCTTCCTATTATTGATGATTAATTTAACAAATATCTATTTGCAATTGCAATCTCCTTTTTAACTTTGCCTTTAGTCAGTATAGCATCTTTTTTCACCAATTTTAATTGCCAATACAGAACTCCAAGAATAACTATAACTATTATAACTAACGGCGTAAAAATTTTATTCATCTCAAGTCTAATTTATGCTTAAGTAGTATAGGATTATCGTCAATAGCTAGATGTAATTTTTCAATCATACCATTATACTTTTCCTTGTTATTAATAACCCACTGAGGCTCAATAACCGAATAGAAATATCCTTCATGGTAATATTCAGGATATCTAAAGAAGTCACTATCATTAACAATCTTATTAATGAGATAAGATCTATTATCCTTCTTTGAATATATACAATGCTTAAATACGTTTTTATCTATAATGGTCAGGTAAGAATAGTTAGCACCTTCTACACATTCCTTACCAAAAATAGCATAATCCGTTGCTCCATCTATATTACCTGCAAGATATCCCAACATTCCACTTGGTAAAAAATTAACTCCAAAATCAAATATCTGCTTAGTTTTAAATCCATTTTCTGTTAAAACCTGTATTTCACGGTCGTAAATATTAAAAAAATGTAAGGAATCATTTTTTACATATAAAGGCGATGCCATATTAAATATTCCTTCTGAAACTTCTTCATAGGGATAAAAAGACTCAAGTAGAGTTCCTTCCATTGAATAGGAACACAATGTATATTTATATTCCTCACTTAGGCGATTAGCATAAGCAAAAATTTTATTTTCATAAATTAAGATATTTGTAACTTGCCTCATACTTTTTCCCAACCTAATCTCTCTCTCAAACTCTCCTTTGCTATTGTATTTTAATATTTTGTTACCAAAATCTAACAAAAAAATATCTCCACTATCTTTATCAATAGAAAAATCTTGAGGATTTAAGAATTCACCTGGCCCTTTCCCGTGTGAATTGAGTTTGTGTTTATAGTTTCCAGATAAATCAAATACAAATAAAGCCTTCGCATTTCTTCTATCCAAGATAAATAAATTGGAGTCATTAACATGAACTTTATCGACCTGTCCTATAATTGAATTATTGTTAGTTTCTAAAGATATATATTCAAATTCTCTAGCAATTTCCGTTGATAATTTGCTTTTAATCTCATTTGAATAAACATCAATTATTACTTGTTCATTTTTATGCATTTTGCAATTTGTGAAGATCAAAAGAATATAAATAATTGCTAAATTTCTCATTTACAAATTTTTTAATTAATAAAACATAATTGTTTGATTAGTTGATAAAAAGCTTGCTCTACAAGGAGAACTAGTCCCTAAACCTCAATTCAACCGATTAAAGTCTATAGGTAGAGTGTTTTTTATAACAATTCAATATTTATTTATGGCACTCAATTATTATTTCCACCCTCGATGAAACAAAATGATTATTAATTATTAAAAGAGTTCCAACTAAATTTATGGATGATCTAAGATCATCCATAAAATATTTTAACAATTTCTAGATGTACAGGATTTATCACCTGGTGACAAACATGTTACACTATTACCATTCCAATCACCACTATTATTATAACAATTGCCGTATGACTTGGTGTACCCCGATCCTTCTTGGTCTCCTGCATGTTCTAATTCATGTTGTTGAGCATTAATTAGTAATGAAAATGTAAACAGAATTGCTATCGAAAATAAAATCACCAATTTTTTCATAATCTAAAAACTTATAATTGTTATCATCCTTTATTGGCGATGATATTTTCCTTTTTTTATAAAAATTAGACCGATTAACACTGATAATCTTTAGTGCATTCTTTTCGGTTACTCAATGCACGCCAAGTACAACGATTTGGTCTTTCTGGATGACAAACTCTTTCCCAAGGTGCGTTAATTCCTTCACCGGTATCTTCAGTTAATTCATCTTGACTAGAATAAACTTTTTGTGTATTTCCAATCATTAATATCATTGTTACAATGCCAATTATGGCAAAAAATTTTGATCTTTTCATTCAGTATTATTTTTAAATTTCTTAGTATTACATTCATCAAAATTTCTTCTTTCCTTTAAAGAAGAATGGCCCCGTTATTTTAATATCTTTGCCACGTACCTCCTTTCATTTTTATAAGGTTGTAGTATAGCAGCTCTAAGAATGCTCTCAAACAATACTTAGAGCTGCAATTTTTCTTATTTAATATTAAAAAGATTCACTTCTTAACCTTAGCTACAATTTTTAATAAGTAACTTTTTTCTCTTGTGTTAGCGGAAACAACAATTATTTTTTTTATCTGCTGAGGGGTACTTGGTGCGGTATATACAAAATTTATATACCCCTGCTTTTTGGGTAAAATAGGCGTTTCTGTATAAGAAGCAACGGTGCAACCACAATGTGGTTTAACCTCTTTAATTATTAAAGGAACTTTTCCGTTGTTTGTAAAAATATACTTACCCTTCGTTTCCGAATTAATTTTTATTTCTCCTAGATCTATACTTTTTGATTCAAATTCTAGCTCTGGCAAGTCTTGTTCTTTTAAATTCATTGGTTTTAATGAGCAAAAGAGTATAGCGATAGAAATACTTAACAGCGTTTTCATTATTTACAGTTTAAATTTAAATATTCCAATTACATCTTTATCCTCACCTATTTCATGGAGTCCATCGGCATAAAAATATGGCGCCTGATATGCTATTATCTCAAAATTATCGGGTACCTTAACATCACCAATTAATTCGGTCCCCCTGTATAATTGCATCCGGCTAGGATTATGGGAGAGTGTTGCTTCATCTTTGGTTCCAGTTTTATAAACCCGAAAAGTTAAATCTTCTTCTGCATAATAATACAAAGAAGTATAAAATCCTTTTCTATCTCTTTCTTCTTGGAAATTATAACTTTCAACCCCACCACTTTGAAAATCAATTAGATTATAGTCTTCATTTTGGATATCCCCTTTAATACCAAAAGCAGAAATTGGTTCAAAAGTGTTATTACAGATGTATATATTTTTATCTAAAGCAAAGCTGAGTAGATACTTACCATTTTTGTATTTCGAATAATAGTGATTTGCAAAAGCTGGAGCACCTTTTTCACGCTGATAACATGGCGGATATTTTCCCATTAATTTGGTTATGCTCCCTTCTTCGAAGTCATATTCTGCTACTAAAGCTGATGATGAATAATATTCTTTTTCCAAAAAGTCAGGGTACTCACAACTAACTTTCATTAACACACGGGTATCAAGCAAATGATTCATTTGTGGCATACTATAGGCTGGCACATATAATTCAATATCTTCTCTTGGATCTGGATTGGCATATAAATCCTGTTTTCGCTCTTCAATATCTTCACCAAAATGAAACAAAAACTTCATCTTTTTGTCTGAGAAATAAGTACTAAACTGATATATATTATATATCTCAGTTAACAACCATTTTTCGTTAACTTGGCATACAGTACCGATTTCCTCCATTACTTCACCAGGACCTCTTCCAATACCTAATCTACGACTATGAAACTCACCATTTTTATCATACGTATCAACAACAGCCAAGAGACGATCAAAATAATACAAACTATCCCCATTTATTTTCCAAAAACCATCACCCGAAAGGCTATATGGGTTATTAACCACAATAGTATCAACGTGAATATGTGATAATTCTATTTTTTTATTCGACACAATCTCTTTTGCATTCTCATACGTTAAATCATTTGTAATGGATGTGCTACAAGACAACATAAATGAGGCAAATAAAAAATAGAAGACGGTTTTATTAATCACTTCCTTCATAAAACAAATTTTCTTTCTTATATGATTTAAAATAATACTTGAGGGTCTTACGGAATTGTTTCGGAGCATTGTTCATTACACGTATGAATTGTTTTTCAGTTAGCAATGCTTCACTATTATTAGCAAATTGCTCTTCAACTGGAATGCCATATAAATTCCGAAGGTCATCGCAAACTTTTTTCCAATCATAGAAGTTCGCTTGACTATTCCAATAGTTTGAATCATACCGTACCTTCTTTAATGAATCGTTTACATTAAAAGAAAAAAACGGCACTTCTTTACCAAAGCGTTTATCCATACTGATGCTACATGAATAATCTTCTGATATAGTTTTGTTATTGAACGGGGTTAGAAAATTATAATAACTATACATAGTTGACACTTCAATAGTATCCAGCTTATTCGATGTTAAATTTTGCTCCGAATATGTTGCATCTTTAACGGAACTTACCAAGTAATACTTTCCATTGATCTTCTCAAATCTGGAAGTGAATAGTTCACTTCCATTTTCACTTTTCTTTTTGAAAATAATCGTCTTAACCCCTAAGTCTTCAGCATTAATAAGAATCTCACCATAATGATCTCGCTCAAAATAATAGCGCTTCATTTTATCAGAACTATTAGGATTAGCTTTAAAATGGACTTTTAACACCATTTTATTCTGAACGAAAATCGTATCCATTTGAAGAAAGATAAAATTCTTGGACTGAACTAAGGGTAAAAGTATTTCGTTATAGGATGAGTGGTTACTTGGATGAGGAAACCTAAACGGTACTTTTAATACTGCAGAAATTGAATAATCTTGGTTGCTAATTCGAGACTCAATGGAACGTCTAATATTGTAGACATGAGCAACAGGCTCATATCCTCCATTTAGTTCTTTGAATGTTGCCTCTGCAAAAAAAACATACCTTCCATTTTTTTTTCGAGTCATTCGTGTAGAACCTTCAAACTGAGCTAGCTGATTATGAACATTAGTTTCCAGTTTTTTAATACACTTTTGAATTAAGCTATTAGTATCTGTCGTCTTTTCGCCAAACACAACGACCTCACAAAGCATAATTGGCATCGGATGCATTTTAATAACCACTTTATCTCCAGCATTAATAGTTTTTACTACAGTTTTATATGCTGTGTGGCTAAATTCTAAAGTTAACTTCTCAAATTTAGAATTAAATTTAACTCCACCCGTAATATCACTTAGATAGAGAAAACTTTGTTGAGTGCCTTCACTGGTAACTTTTACAAGACTTAACGGTAATTTGTTGGAATCATCTACTATATTAATATTGTATTGATATTGAGCACTTAGCAAGCAATGTAATTGTAAATAAATCAAAAGACAAAATATTCTCATAAGTTTCATATTAACTTTCAGCTTAATAAGGATGACTAGCATCCTTATTAAGTAACCTATTGTATCCGAACAAACTGTCTTAGTTTATAAATGAATATACATTTCTTAATTCCACCAGCAATTCTAATACAATATTTATATATAGTAGCACCTACTACTTTGTCAACATTAACTTTTTCTAGAAGCGTAGTGTTAATTACACTTGTTGACAGACTAATTGCAATAATTAATAATACTTTTTCATTATATAATTAATATTGACGACAACTGGCAATAGAACTACAAACAGGTCTGCTACTCATAAGGCGCCAAGTACATTTCATAGTTCCACCAGCTTTTTTTATGCAATGTTTATCTGTGGGATTACCAAGATCTACACCAGCGTCAGTTGTATCTTCTGCAAATGATAGTGGCATCGACAATAATGCCGTTACTAAAAACAAACCAACAACTAATATTTTATTCTTTTTCATTTCAATTTTTTTGGTACTAAAAGTTTGATCCTTTTAGCTGTTAAATACTAAATTTCATCTCCTCAATCCTTGATAGAAGAGGCATTAGAATGTAATTATCTTATCTTTGTCACAAACCTCCTTTCTTTTTTTAAGGTGTGTTAAGGCAGTTCTAATGTTGTGCTCAAACAAAAGTTAGAGCTGCCATTTTTAATAAAATTGTATGTTAGTTTAGAGCATGCGGAAAATGCATACCCACAGAACTGAATGTTCCGTTATTTTATTCTCAATTTCAAGTATTGTTGCTTATAGATACAACGATTTTGAGTTCTTTCGGAGGTCTTAGGTCAGGTTGAAAGAAATCAGAATTTCCCAATTCTTATTACAAGAATAGTTAATTATTGTTTACTATCCAAAAGTTAAAAAGAGTATAAATCTTGAATT
>JAFMVD010000095.1 GCA_025499625.1 Carboxylicivirga fragile
ATACAAGAACTGCTTACAGAATATCAAATCAATCAAGATGTCAAAGAACAACTAAAATTATTTGGTGACTAATTTTAACGCATCAGCAGTATTGGAAAATTATCAGCAATATATAAGAAGAGTTTAAGTTCATCCTCTGCTACACAAATTACTTTCTATTCTATTGCAACCACTTACACCCACTAATCTCACTACTAGTTATAAGAAAGCCTAATAAACCCACTATGCTTATTAAATCATTAATTGGTATTTATTACTAAATAATCACTTGAAGTTATCTAGCATAATGCAGGGCATTTACACATCCTAAAAAACACTCTAATCAATTCACTACCAACTACCCAAGCAAAAGCATTTCCAAATTAGGACACTTATAATTGAATCATTCATTTACCTCAAGCCTTTTCCATTTTTTAGAAACCATAGTAGCCAATAATAAATTAGCAAAAAAAAAGCGTTCGTGCTTATTAATGAAATAAACACGAACGCCCTACTTTTATTAAACCTATACCTATAACACTATTTTACGACCAAACAGTTGATTGTTTTTTGAGAGAATTAAATAGTACGGAGCTTCTTCTTCTTTAACTTCAAACTCCTTCTTTAATTTTTTATCATTGATTGTTTCCTTCTTCATCAAAGGTTCACTATCCTTTTTTAGCACTTCCAGTGTATACGGTCCTTCATCGGGTAATATACACTCAATGTGCACAATAGTTTGATTGATTTCATTCTCAATATGCTTTTCAATCTTCAATTTTAACTCTTCAACTTTAATGGCCTCATTCATTAAGTTTTTGGTTGGAACACCTGCTTTCTTCAGAAAGGCAATATCCTCCATCGGGATGGATTCAATTTTAACATTCGCTCTATGAATATTAGCTTTTGAATGCCAAACGTTCGCCTCACTTCTATCCCCTGTTTTAATGATGTAGGACTCTACGCGCTCTCCTTTTTCATTTCCTTCCTCACAATGACTCTTGGTAATGATCTTAACACGTTTAACATCACCATCAATCTCCTCATCAATATTTATTGTGTGATGTTCGCCATCTTCACTAATAAAAACCATATTGCCAGCTTCCGACATTTGAATCTTCTTAAGCTCATCAAAGGCATGTCCATTTTCCTCCATCACACGTTGCAACTCGATGTGCATTTTTTCCATATCACCATCAAACTCGAAATCAAAATCTAACTCATCAAGCGAATCCAGTTTAAATGCCATCACCTTCATATGCTTATCAATGTCGCCCTTATGAACTTTAATAATACTATCGATATTCACATTAACATCATGCTCATCGATGTGATAAACCATAACATTTTTTGAAATAACTGTATCTGCATCTCCATGCTCGTGATCGCTATGTTCGATAATTTTCACAACCCTCTTCTCCTTTTTCTGCGCATTTAGCGTCAAACCAAATCCTAGCAATGCTATTAAAAGAAACATTCCCAAATTGTTAGTTAGCGTAGTACTTTTTCTCATAGTCTTTAAATTACAAAGTGAATAGATTAACCTTTTTTCTTCAACAAATGTACAAATGCATTGATTCTATTAGGGTTAAGCTCGGGTTAAAAAGAGTTAAGGAAAGGTTAATGTACTACAGCTGCTCAAATGAATATCTTATATTTACAATGTTTTATACCGATATAAGCACTTAGATTGAATTTTCATCAGTCATATGTTTCACAATCGGTACAATTATAATAGTTATGAAGCAAAAATCAATCATAGGCCTAGTATTACTTATGAGTCTAAGCTTGTTGGGAATAATTGCTGCGCAATACCTATGGATAAAACAATCCATTAAAGTACAGCGAGAAAAATTCCATACCTCAGTATACGAATCGTTGGATAACAGTGTATCACGAATTAAAAAGGAGCACCAGGCTCAACAAATATATAATACCTTCTTTTCACGCCCGCGAAAAACGAAACAAGTAATAAGACAAAATTTTAATCCAGATACGCTTATCGCTATTAAGCGTATTAAACCCGATCAAGGCGAACAACATGGCTACTATCACCATCAGGATACTATTATTGAGAAAAATGGGACACGCATAGAAGCTACCGTTGAAATACAAGGAAATAACACAGAACATTCTGTTTGGATAAGTACAGGTGGCCAGGAAATTGATTTAGTTGAATTAGAAGAGCAGATGATTCACGTAGAAGATTCATTGCTTAAAGTTGTAGAACGAATCGATTCAAAGGGCAATGAAATATTGGAGGTATTCAATCAAATGCAATTTGAATTAGAATCGCGTCACAACCCCTTACAGCAACGTTTAGACTTATCCAACATCGAAACTGTAATTACGCATGAATTGGCTCAAAATGGAATAAATACAAAATTTGAATATGCCGTATTTGACCGCATGAATCAGAATTTATTGGACTATCACTCCGAAGCGTTTAATAAAGAAGGTGCCTTAAACCATTCAGCTATTTCCATTAATCTCTTCCCTCGTGATATTTTTCAAGGTATTTCTCCTTACGAGCTGGTCATTTATTTTCCAGATATGGCTACTTACCTCTACAAAACTCAAGGATGGATGTTAGCCATATCAACCATTTTCACCATATTTATTTTATTAACATTTTTCTTAACCCTACGCATGATATTAAACCAAAAGAAAGTCTCGCAAATTAAGACCGATTTTATTAATAACATGACACACGAGTTTAAAACACCCATTGCCACTATTAACCTGGCAACAGACAGCATACTAACCCCCAGCATACTGGGCAATAAAGATCATACGCAAAAATTTCTAAAGATTATTAAGGAAGAAAACACACGTATGAATAGCCACGTTGAACGTGTATTGCAGATGTCACTCATCGAGAAGAAAGATTTTTCAGTTGTGTTAGCGTCAAGGGATGTACATGAACTTATTCATCAGGCAGTTGATAGCATGCAGCTTTTGGTAAATGAAACCAAAGGTGAAATAAAAACTCAATTAAAGGCCGATTTAAATATTTTCCAAGTCGATGAAATACACTTTAATAATGTGATTGTTAATCTTCTGGAGAACGCACTAAAGTATACCAAGTCTTCACCTATGGTTGAAATTAATACCAAGAACTTCAATAATGGTATCAGCATTAGCATAAAAGACAATGGCATTGGCATGTCGCGCGAGCAACAGAATAAAATATTCGATAAGTTCTATAGAGCTGAAGGCGGCAATGTTCATAATGTTAAAGGTTTTGGCTTAGGCCTAAGTTATGTCAAAGCAGTTATCGACGCCCACCAAGGTTCAATTCAAGTTAAAAGCAAGATTAATATTGGTACAGAATTCATCATATATTTACCTTTTAAATAGAAAACATGGCACAGACATATAGAATATTTATGGTAGAGGATGATCGTAATTTTGGTACAGTCATGAAGGCATATCTTGAAATTAATGGATTCCTTGTTGATTGGATAAAAGATGGTTTGCAAGCCTACAAGCGATTTACTGAAAACGATTATGATATCTGCATTTTAGATGTGATGCTACCCAATACGGATGGGTTTAGTATTGCTCGCGAAATCAAAGAAAATTCTCCTGAAACGCCAATCATTTTTCTAACTGCAAAAGTTATGAAAGAAGACGTAATTGAGGGTTATAGCACCGGTGCAGATGACTATATTACTAAACCTTTCGATTCTGAAATACTAATTTGCAAACTTAACGCCATTCTTAATCGCCACATGCGCGATCAGGAGGTTGAAACAAAAGAAGAATATAAAATAAACGAAGCCAGTTTTAATCCTGTTTTAAGGGTAGTTCAATACAAGAATGACGAATATAAACTTTCTCCCAAGGAAGCCAATCTATTGTTACTCTTATGCCAATCGGAAAATAAAGTATTGCCTCGCGAAACCGCTCTAAAACAAGTATGGGGCGAAACGGGTTATTTCACTACCCGAAGCATGGATGTATACATAACCAAACTAAGAAAATACCTAAGAGATGTTCCTGGGGTAGAAATAATCAACATCCACGGTAGCGGTTATCAATTACGAACAACAAATCCCGTGTAACTTTATCTGGCATCAAGGCGTCTTATTCATGTATTTAAAAATCTATAAACATGAGACAACTTATTTTAATAGGCGCATTTACAGTTTTTTCTTTATTTGCAACAGCACAAGAGGCGAAAATTGATGAAACCTTCGAGAATATAACGGAAATAGAAGTGGATGTTATATTTAGCAATGTTAATATCGAAGCAACGGATGGCAATACAGTATCTGTAAAAGGTTTAATCGAATGGTCGAATACTAAACAAGACTTTGAGATTATTACCGAGGTTAGAGGAACAACCTTACACATCGAAGTTGATCACCCTCGAAATGTTAAAGGAAACACCTCTGGCAACTTTGACATTAAGCTTCCTTCATTAACTGATGTAAAAGTTAATACCATTAGTGGAAATGTGAAGTTAAATGGGGTTGGTCAACAATCCATAAAGTTAAACTCCATTTCAGGCAACCTTAATGGTGATAAATTAACCGGAGATGTTAAAGCCACTACCATATCGGGAAATATATACTTGAGCGATATAAAGGGACATGTTAAAACCTCAAGTGTTTCAGGAAACCTTAAATTAAGTGATGTAGACGGTAATTTAAAGGGTTCTTCCGTATCTGGTGATTTCCGCATTGAAAACCTAAAAGGAAATAAAGAAATAAGCACTGTTTCAGGTTCTGTTCGACAAAACTAGAAACAGATTAAAACTCATTTACACACTTGGTCGCTCAATTCGTTTAAACAATGATTGAAGCGACCATTTGTATTTAAAGGCAAAAACGCCAATAAAAACTATCCCAATAAGCCATACTCCCAACAGATCGCTCCATTTCTGCTCATCGGTAAGCGACAGTAATAAGGCATCGGTCTGCAAGGCGCTACTCTCAGTTGTTACAAAAACACTAATAAAAATATTATTAGCAGCATGCGCCCCCATCGCCAATTCAATTCCATCATCCAAAACAGAGACAATGGCAAAAATTAAACCTACTGAAAGGTAATTGGCCATCATTAAAAGAAATCCATGTTTATGTACTTCCGGATTTAATCCGTGTAATAGAGCAAATAATAAGGAAGGAATTATTAAAACCAATATGCGGTTACGGGTTAACACCCCTATGCCCTGAGCTAAATAACCTCTTACAAAAAGTTCTTCATAAAACGTTTGGAAAGGCAGCAATAACAATGACACAACAAGTAAGGGTAAAAGTTTACCCAAGTCGAAACGCACATGATAATCACTAATATTAAGGTAATAATCAACTATAGTAGCAAACGCAATTATAAGACCCCAAAGACAAAAGCCCATTACAATCCTGAACTTTCTTACATAGTAGGTACCGTTTATTAAACTTTTAAAAGATCGACCATGCAGTGGTTTCATTATTAATACCAGAGCAAAAAATGACACAACAAAAGGTAATAGCATCAATGCCAAGCCTAGCGAAGCATTAATACCGTGAGCGTTAAAGTCGATAGCTTTATTATAGTCTATCTCTCCGTCTCCAAATACAGTTAAAATAATTCCAAGAGGAATACCTCCTATTGCTTGAGCAAGCAGAAAGGTAACCAGGAAAACAACTATGTAAGCCCACCATTTATTACTGCCTCGAAAGGCACTCTCAAGATGATTCATTTTTGTGATAATCAATTTAGGTTAATGCACACGCAAATTAGCCATTAATTAAAAGCTTAGTGAAGACAATATCACTTTATTGATAGAGTCGTTATTTAGTTGGATTAACATCAAAAAATAACGCTCGAATGTAATATTCGAGCGTTATTAAATATATTTTAAAAACTAAAACTTAAGCAAGAGGCAAAAGTGGTCGTTTATAAACTTCAATAAAAAGTTGTGCTAATGCAATATATAAAGCAGTTGCACCACAAATAACACCTTCAATACCAGCAATGGTATGAATCAAATGACTACCTGTAAAGTTAGCAATGGCAAGCAGAGCAAACAAAATCACTACGGTTGCAAATAAAAACACCATAGCTTTATTCATTTTCAATGTAGCGATAAATAAACCAAAAGAGTAAATTCCCCATACTGTTAGGTAATAACCCATCGCAACTTTAGATGGTGCATCTCCCATACCGAGTTTAGGTAAAATCATCAGAAACACTAAAGAAATCCAAAATGCTCCATATGAGCTAAATGCCATTGTGCCAAAAAGGTTGTTTTTTTGCCATTCCATAGCACCTACCATAATTTGAATAGCTCCTCCCATTACAACTCCCATAGCTAGAATCATTGTGTCTAATCCAAATAATCCTGCATTGTGTAAGTTTAACAAAATTGTACTTAAGGCAAATCCTGTTAATCCTAACGGTCCTGGGTTGGCCGTTACATCTTTCGCAACAAACGTGTTGTTTTCCATTTTATAAATTAGTTATAAGCAATATTAAAACGGCGCGAAAGTAATCATTATTGGTATTACAAAAGCATGACAAAATCAGTAAAATGGTATTTTAAATAATTTTAACAAACCCTTGCTATTCCTGATGAAGCATAGATTTAAGGTTATCAAATTTGCCATCATTTTCAGATGGATTGATTGTCAAAATATTACATATCAAATTATATACTTCAATATTCTCAAAACCAGCATGAAGATACTTATTCATCACAGAAATATTTCTCAGATTAATTGATTTTAAAAAGAGGATGTCCAAAAAGTAAAAATCACAATTAGGTTACTTTTAATTTGTAATCAAATATCCCCCCTAAATCCCCTGAAGGGGACTTAAGCCTCCACTTTAGGGGAGGTTTGGAGGGGTAAAACGAAAGTAAAATAACAAACTGTAAGTTTGCTTGT
>JAFMVD010000096.1 GCA_025499625.1 Carboxylicivirga fragile
TTATGCGTTAAAAAATAAACACACAAACAATATCTAAATTTCTTTAGTAATTTACATAACGTCAAGCCTTCCCCCTACAAAACTTCGCTTAAATCCTGACTATTTGTTTATTACACATCATGACAGATTCATGATTATTTTGAAAAAAATTAATAATACTTTGTTAATAACATAGTAGTTTATCATGATGATTAATTATTGCAATTTTGATAATTATTATTATTATTGGGTTACATTTAGGCTCACAATTATGAAAATAAATAGAATGATTCCATTTTTTTATACCTCTTTTTTTCTTGAAAAAAAAGCAAGGTAATACCAACTCCTAGAAAAGTTGGCAAACTTAAAACTTAAACTATTATGAAAAAAACATTAATCGCTTTAGCAATGACTATGATGACTTCAGTACCAATTTTTTCACAAGGGGGTTCTCACGAATTAACAGATGGAAGTGAAGGCTATTGCTGTGCAATAGCCCATTGTTCTGATGGTTGTACAATAGGATGTGATGGGGTAAATCGATGTACTGTCGGCAGTACCTATGTTATATGTGATGGAAATTTTATAAGCTGCTAAATTATTCAAGATTATGAAAAAAATAATAAAAAAAGGTTTTTCTACTTTTATGATGCTCATAAGTTTATTTTCTCTGTGTTCAATGAGTCCTAATTACGTTTTTGAATTTGAAGGCGAAGGTTGTAGTGCAAGTCTAAATTGTTCGTGTGGCGATACAATTTCATGCAGTGGCACTTCAACATGTCAAACAGGATCATCTTACATTTCATGCGATGGCAATGTCACATATTGTTAAATTATCAATGGGAGCTGTTAAGTAATATTGGCAGCTCCTATATAACTATTAAATATGCGCTTAACTCAGAACTTAATACTAGCAGTAATATCATTTTTTTATTTGACAACTACATTAACTAGTTGTCAAAATGATCATGTAGAATTAATAAATATTACTTTAACGAAAGAAATAAACCAATTAAGTGATTCTACCTATTTAGGAGATATAGCTGAAATTAAGAAATTAGGTAATGATATTTTTGCCTTAGATCGGAAAAATAGAAGGTTGATTGTTTTGGATCACAATCTTCAAATAAAGAATTCAATAGGCAGCTCAGGCAAGGGGCCTGGAGAGTTTATTTCTCCGAATAGATTTACTTTTTACGACAACAATTTATGGATATTTGATGGAGCTAACCTGAGGTTCTCATGTTTTGATTTTAAAGGTCATTTTCAAATATCTCATAAAGCAGATGACCCTTTAACGGAGCTTTGTAGCTTCTTCGGAAAAAATGATAAGCTTTATTACATGGCACCTAAAGATTTATATAAATATTCGACATGCAATATAACCAATGGTGCGATTAAATCATTTTACCAAAATAATGATAGTGATGTTGACCTGGTAAATATGGCGCATTGTGATAAATATGAAACATGGTTTCGCGTTAACCAGGAATTACCAGTGATTGAAGTATTTAACAAAGGTGATGAAATAATTAAAAAAATCGATTTACCTGTAACTTGGTTCAATCGTTTAAACTTTACACCGAAAGCTGTTAAAGAGAGTCCTCAAAACACAAAGCGCTTGTTAATTCAAAATATATGCTGTGATAGAAACCACCTCTACCTAATGTATATTGATCATTCTCAAGACTATACCAAAACACATTGTAACAAAATAATTCAATTGAAAATTTCGGATACAGGTATCCCCTTAATAAGTGAATACAAGCTTATCAAGCTATTAGACAATTGGTATACTTCGTTTTGTGTTTCTGGCAATGAGATCACTGCTTTTAACTCCACCAACGGTGTGCTAGAACAATACAAAATAATAGAAAATGAGAAGAATTAAATACCTTATATTAATATGTATTATAAGTTCATTCGGGTGTGCTCAAAAATCAAAAGAGAACAACGCAAAATATTATAAAAAGAGTCATACTGTAAATATTGCTGGAAAAAATTTGAGTTCTGTCAAAAATATTATTGGCGATTCAATTAAATCAAATAGTTCAAACTTATTCTTAATTTTTGTTGCTTCAGGTTATGATTGCTCTAGTTGTATTGAAAATGGTCTATTGTTGCTAAATGAGCACTATGAAATATTAAGAAATAAGAATATCAAACCGTATTGCATTATCTCTAGTGGAAATACTTTTTATCTTCAAAAAAAACGGGTTTCACAGACTATATCTTTAATGATGAACATGATTTAATTCGAAAACAATTAAAATTTATCGACACACCCAGGTTTATAATTATCGATGCTGATTGTAATATTTTGTCTTCTCTATATGTAGGCCAAAAACTACAGTCCATAGATGCATTATTCGATTTTGAAATGTGACTAAATGGAATTATGCAACATGAAATTAAGGGACTTTTCAGTAGTGGAGTCCCTTTCTATTAATTTTTATTAATTATAAGATATCTGGAATTATTTAATGAAACACTATAATACTAATTAATAATCCATATACCTATTGCAACTCCCAACACTTTCACATATGACAGAAATTTACGCAAACCCACCATCAGTCTGTTTAATGAAGAAATAACAATAAAGGAAATGTTTTGGTTTTCATCATTCAAAATCCATCATTTTATTAGCAATATCACGCTTATCCTCATCTGCAAAACCTGCGAAATATGCTTTGGTTGTTTTAATATCTGTCCTGTTTTCCGCTTTGCAACACCCTAAAAATGGTCATCAATAATTTGACATAGCTCAGTCTGTTTGTCATCCATTTTTAGTCTCATTGACTTAGTGTGTTTTGAGTCGGGAAGAGTATACGTTATTTGGTATATATTATGGGTTAATTCAGCTGCATTCCTAAGGGAAAGAGTGGAATCTGATTGATATAATACTCGTTCTAATTCTTTATAAATACAGTATGCAGTAAATGAGATGCATATGTGTGCTTCAATTCGATTTCTCAGCCTATGATAAATAGGCCGTATGCGCAAATCAGTTTTAGACATTCTGAAAGCCTTTTCAATATGCCACAGATTTTTATAATTTTCAAGAACTTGCTGATCTGAGAGTTTAGTATTAGTAACATAGCCCTTTAATCCATCCCAAATATCGTCTTTATTGTATTTCTGGTAATCAATTTCTATAGAAACCTCACCAGTTAGCTTTAAATATTTGTTATACCCTCTATTGTTTATTGACGATTTCGTTAGTTTTCCTGACTTTACTTGCTTTTCTAAACGCATTAAACCTCGTTTACGATTGTAAGCATCTTTAGTAGCACGCTTTTTTGAATAATGTACAATTAATCGTGTATCCTCTTCCTTTTTATAGCTTCTGATTATTCCATCAGAAAAGTCATCTGCCAATATTTGTTTTTTTATAGTTGCCGATTCATTCTTTAGTCTACCTCCAATAATATATTCATAGCCTTTACTTTCCAGAGCTTTAATATTATCATTCGAAAGCAACCCTGCATCTGCTACAATAACAGGTTTATCTAGGTCGAATTTTCGGCTAATTTGCTCTATAAAAGGGATGAGAGTATGACCTTCGTAAGTGTTTCCTTCAAAAATATCATATCCAATTGCATAGCCACCCAATCCAACTAATAAACCAATAAAAATTTGAGGATGTTGGTATTTCCCATCTTTGCTAAAGCCAGTTTTGCGTAAATCATCTTCATCGCTTGCCTCAAAATACAAAGTAGTCATATCATAAAACACAACGTTAATCTGTCCTTTTAAGACCTTTAACGTATGCGCAAACGCAAGTTGTTCATCTTGATGTTTAAGTTGGTTGTTAAGCTTGTCTAAAAAACGATATATCGAATCAATACTGAGGGATACACCTTGGTAGCGATCTAAATATTCGATAGTTTTTAGCTTACTCAAGGGGAAAGCGAGCCTGTATATAACAAGATGCCGAAAAAGGTCTTCTTCTAACTTATTGAATCCAATACTATCATAAATTTTTCCAAAAACGATTTCAGGCTCAACGGTTCGAATATCTCCATTGCTTATAGTTGATATTGTTTGTTCAACCATGTGATCAACTTGTGATTTGAATAATTTGGGCTGAGCAGACACTTTCTCAATCTCCTGATTAGCAATGTGTACTAATTTTTCTATATTCTGCTGTGTAGTGGCGCAACCTATTGTTTTATGCACCTTATAACGGCCATTAATCTTCTGTATCACTTGCACAGACGTACTTCCTGAACGGTTCTTTAACTTTCTTACATACATGGTATTGGGGTTTGCAACACCCAAATTAAATAATCAATCCAGTAAAATCAAGGGTTACAGAGGGTGTTGCAGAAAACTGCGGAAAACAGGAGCAATATCACGCTTATCCTCATCTGCAAAACCTGCGAAATATGCTTTGGTTGTTTTAATATCTGTATGTCCTAGTGACTCTTGAGCCATTTCCATTCCAGCACCCTTTCTAATAAGGTTTGTTGCAAATGTGTGTCTGGCAATTTTACTATTAATTTTAATATTAAGGCCAAGGTTTTGTGCATATTTTTTCATATGTTGACTAATAAAGCGGTTAAAACTGCCTACGGCAGTGTCTATCTGTTCTTGGTTATATTCTGGAGTTACTATTGGGAAAAGAAAAGTTTCTTGATTAATCTTCTTATTGCCATACTTTTGAATAACCCCATTTGTAAAAGAATTAAGATAAATAATAATCGGTTTGTGCTCAACATCGGTGTCCCTTATTTTATTTCGGTAATAAAAGAAAGTATCATCATCTATAAAGTCTTTGTATTTAATATCTGCAATATCCTTTACATTCATCCCGTTGCACGCATATGAAAAGAACCAGAATGCCTTTGCCTTTTCTTGTTCTTCTGTTTTGGGTTGTCCATGCAGTAAGGCTTTAAGGTCTTGTGCAGATAATGCTGTTTTGGCTTTTTTTGAAGTTGGTATCTGATACCTTCCTTTCCCAAACGGATAAATCTCCTGTTTTACAACTCCATCTGAAATGGCACTATTAAAGATTGCCTTCAGATTGCGCAAATAAATGCCAATTGAAGTTCGACTCCTCCCTAAAGATTCCATATGAAATTGATAATCCTTCAACCATTGTACAGTTATTGTTTTAAAGTGCAGTATGTCAGTACTGGAGAATTGTATAAGTGACTTTAAACTGTATTCGTAGCTAGTTGCAGTTGTTAGTTTATTGTTGTGCCTATAATTATCAATTGCAGCCTTATAGAATTCATTGACAGTTCGTTTCTCCTGAACCTTGTTGGGAGATATTAGTAGTTCAAAGTCTTCAAATGTAAACTCATCCAACGAATCTGCTAAATCATACGTGGTTGTTTCTAATCCTTTTAAAAGTAACTTTATATCTTTCTTTTCTCCTCTCGGTTTTTCAACATGCCAAATAAGGTCGAATTCATCTTCTGTGAATTCAAACTTAGTTGGATATAATTTTTGCTTGCGAGGGTGCGCAGTAAATACTCTTAGCTTAACTGGGAATTTTCCATTTTTCTTTGCTCTACGAGTGTCCAGATAGATGGATATTTGGTAGTCTCTATTTACATTTGCCATATCGAAATTTGCATACTATTTGCATACAAGATTACAAATAAAAGATAAATATCGCAAATTTACACAAACAACAAAATGCGTATTACTCTAATAATAAGTGACATTAAGAATTTATGCAAAATACCACAAAGTAATATTATTTGACTGGCAGTCAAAAGGTCAGCGGTTCGATTCCGCTATTCTCCACAATGAAAATAAAGGCGTTCGGGGGCTTCCACTCTGGGCGCTTTTTTT
>JAFMVD010000097.1 GCA_025499625.1 Carboxylicivirga fragile
TGGGGTCTAATTTGAAATAAAAAACCAAACGCCCAATAAATGGGCGCTGTAGAAGAGAATTTTATGAATCCCGACTTTAGTCGGTTAATAGTGTTACAAATTATAAGTTTCAAAGATTCTTTTTTGACTTTTGAGACAGCCTCTTTGATTTTAGAATAAAAACAAAATTCAACAAAGCCTGTTTTAATCAAAAATACAGTAATGAGCTTTACACGAAAACGCATAGAACTTCAGCTTACACAGGTTATTGATAATATACTTATCGCAGATGGTGTATATTATTTAAAACTCCACAAACCGTTTGATTTTAAACCTGGTCAGGTTGTAGCTCTAAGTCTAAACGAAAATGATGAACCCAGACTTTATTCCATCGCTTCGGGTAAAAATGAAGTAAGCCTCAATATTCTTTTTGATGTGATGCCCACTGGCCAACTAACGCCAACATTAGCTAATCTAAAACCAAATGATGAAGTATATATCTCAGCACCTTTCGGAAAGTTCTTATGCGAACATACACCTGCGGTTTGGATTGCAACAGGCACTGGTGTTGCTCCCTTCGTGTCTTTAATAAAATCAGGCACCAACAAAAACATTACACTGCTCCATGGAGCGCGAACGATTGATGGTTTCTATTTTCAAAATGAATTTAAAGAAAAGTTAGGAGACGATTACCTGCGCTTTTGCACCACCGAAACGGGTAATGATGTAATTGAAGGTCGCTTAACCAATTACCTTAAAGAATTAGACAATCCAGCACCCGAATTAAAATACTACCTTTGCGGCAGCTCACAAATGATAATTGACGTTAGAGAAATACTACTAAGTAAAGGTGTAGCATACGATAAAATAATAGCAGAGATTTATTTTTAATACAATGGAAAAGCAAGATATTTTTGGCAAAACCCTAAGCGAACTTAAAGAATGTGTTACGAGTTTGGGATTACCTGCCTTTACTTCAAAGCAAATAGCTGATTGGTTATACAAGAAGAACATTACAAGTTTTGAAGAGATGTTAAACCTTTCGAAAAAGGCAAGAATATCTTTAAATGAGAATTATTTCATTGGCAGAAACCAACCTGAATCGTTTCAGGAATCCGTTGACGGTACAAAAAAATACTTGTTTAAGACAGGTGATAAATTTATAGAAGCTGCCTATCTGCCCGAATCAAATAGGAATACTCTTTGTGTATCGTCACAGGTTGGTTGTAAAATGGGATGTTTATTTTGCATGACTGCACGACAGGGGTTTCAGAAGCAACTTACATCAAGTGAGATCTTAAATCAAATTGCCAGTTTACCAGAAAAGGAAACATTAAGCAATGTTGTTTATATGGGCATGGGTGAACCTATGGATAACATTGATAATGTATTGAAAAGTCTGGAAATCATCACATCCGAATGGGGTTACGCCTGGAGTCCTCGACGCATCAACGTCTCAACCATTGGAGTTGTACCGGCCATGCGTCGTTTCATTGAAGAATCAGAAGCACATCTGGCAGTAAGTTTACACTCTCCATTTAATGAAGAACGAAAGCAATTAATGCCCATCGAAAATGTTTATTCGCTTGATGAATTATTAGCTGCCATCCGTGATTACGATTTTGGACGTCAAAGACGAATATCGTTTGAATACATCATGTTTAGAGGCGTTAATGACACCCAAAAACATATAGATGGGCTATCCAAATTGTTAAATGGTATTCGCTGTCGTTTAAACTTAATCCACTTCCACCCTATACCTGACTCTCCACTAAAAGGAAGCTCACAAAGCACAATGGAATGGTTTCGTGACAAATTAAACGAAAAAGGGCTTACTGCTACCATACGACGCTCGCGTGGTGAAGACATATACGCAGCTTGCGGACTATTATCTACAAAAAAACTTTTAAAAGACGACCAGCCAAAGGACTATTAATAAGCACTTCAGACAGGTTTCAAAATTAATTTAAATAAAAAATCTATTTTTAGTTGATTTTTATTTAACTAAGTATTAATTTTAATAGGGTTTTATATTTAACATTTAAATCCCAAACAAATGCTGAAACTAATTTTAAATGGAACCGTAGGTAAAGATGCGGAGGTCAAAGAAGTTGGACAGCGTAAAGCTATCAATTTCGACGTTGCAGTATCGATGGATTACAAAGACACTGAAGGCAAAAAAATTGAACGTACCGAATGGGTACGTGCTGTAATTTGGAAAAGCGACAAGCAGAGTACAAAAGTTTCAGAGTTCTTGAAAAAAGGACAAAAGGTATTAATCGAGGGGATCCCTGGGAGTGAAGGCTTTCAGGCAAAAGATGGGCAAGTAAAATCAAGCTTGCTTGTCAACGTTAAGGACTTGGAATTCCTTAATTAACTTTTCACTAACAACTAAAAGCTACTATCAACGGTAGCTTTTTTTATTTGATTCATTCTGAGCTGTGCGATAAGTAAGTAATTCTTGCTATTTTTGAATCATAAAGCTTCGAAAAATGAAAACACAATCCATACTTGTACTTTTTATATCATTATTCATCATTGCATGTGGCCCTTCAAGAGAAGAAATTGTAAAAGAGAAATTTGAAACTGCTCTATCGCATTTTTCAAACAAACAATACAATAATGCCAAGTTAATGATTGATTCTATCACTGAGTTTTATCACGATCAAATTGAATATACAACCAGAGCCAAAGACCTGTTACGAACCATTACTATAGAAGAACAAAAGTCGAACTTAGCTTTTTTAGATAGTCTGCTAGCCGATAATGAAACAGCACTCGAACCATTAATGAAGAACTTTAGGGAATCCTCAGATTATGGTCCTAAAAAAATACTTATCCACAAAAGACAAAAACCTGAAAACTCATACAATCGCATATATCTCAGAGCGCACCTGGATCTCGATGGTGAGTTTTATATCTCCAGTCGCTATACAGGAGAATCAAATATCAATCATAAACAAATAAAGGTTTACTTCAGCGGCAACCATGCCTTAAGTGAAGCTGTAGAAATCGACGGTTTTCAAAACAGACATTTTGATGATGGCGGCACTAAGTGGGAGGTTGTAAATTATAAAGATGGGAAAGACAACGGAGTTATTGATTTTATTGCATCCAACGCTGATAAATCTTTAAAAGTACAATTCATAGGAAAAAAGCACTACTATATATTGATGGAGAAATTTGATAAGGAAGCTATTAGAGATGGTTATGAAATTTCAGCAGTACTTAAAGAAAATAAAAGGATAACACAGGAAATAAAAAAAGTAAAAAAGGAGTTAAAAAAACTTAGCGCGATTTAACCACCAAGCCTATTTAAAAAGTTTTAGTGATCAATATTAAAATCACAAATCAAGCATAGAATATTTTTCAAAAATTATAGTCCATTCAACTAGCTCCATTCACCCAAAATATCATCGCTTTAATCAAAAAAAACAGATTAAACGGATAAAGCTTAATACTTTTAAAGATTGGAATAACCGAATCTTAAAAGTGAAGCAATGCGCATATTTCATAATATCATAAAAAAATACCTTTTTATATTTATTGGTGTAATTTCAGTTAATTACTCACTGGCTCAAAACCTAGTTATTTCTTCAGTGTCTGGAAACACAAATGAATCTGGAACAGAGGCAACTTTTACAGTCGGTCTTGACGCGCCACAAACAGGTGCTAATACCACTATTACCATTACATCATTAAATACTGCTGAAGTTACTGTGAGTCCCGCATCCATAACTTTTGCTGTGGGCGAATCAAATGCATTAGAAGTTACCGTTACTGGAGTAAACGATTTTGTTATTGATGGTGATCAAGTAGTAGACATTGAATTTACAACTGATGTTAATTATTTAGGTACAGCTCCTTCAAACCTTTCCATAACCAATGAGGATAACGATGGTACAGTAAGCATTGAGGCAACAATACAAGCTGCAGAAGAAACGAGCAATGGTTTATTTACTTTTACAGCAACAACTTCCAGCACATCTGCCACTATCATCAATTTTGATATTACTGGGACTGCGGGTAATGGGGCTGATTACAATCCAATTTCAGCTTGGGTAGAGCTGCCAGCAGGTGAAACATCTGTCACTTTGCCTATCACTGTTGTTGGAGATAACGACATTGAAGGTGATGAAACGGTAATTCTAACGCTTACATCAACTGATAATGGAGACTTAACTGTTGGCTCTCCTAACACAGCTACCATTACTATTACTGATGATGACAGTGAATCGGTCAGCATAGTAGCCACAACTCAAGCTTTGGAAAGTGGTACCGATGGTTTATTCACAATCACAGCTACTAATTCATTCGGCACAGATACTGAAATATCTTACACCGTTACCGGTACAGCTACTCCTGATGCGGATTACACAGTATTAACAGGATCAGCTACACTACTTGCCGGACAAACAGAAGTAACTATTCCTGTGGCTATTATTAGTGATGCCTTAGTTGAAGGTGATGAAACGGTAATTCTTACGCTTACATCAACTGATAATGGAGACTTAACTGTTGGCTCTCCTAATACAGCTACCGTTACTATTACTGATGATGACAGTGAATCAGTCAGCATAGTAGCCACAACACAAGCCTTGGAAAGTGGTACCGATGGTTTATTCACAATCACAGCTACTAATTCATTTGGCACAGATACTGAAATTTCTTACACCGTTACTGGTACAGCCACACCTGATGCCGATTACACAGCTTTAACAGGATCGGCTACACTACTTGCCGGACAAACAGAAGTAACTATTCCTGTGGCCATTATAAGCGATGTTTTAGTTGAAGGTGATGAAACGGTAATTCTTACGCTTACATCAACTGATAATGGAGACTTAACAGTTGGCTCTCCTAATACAGCTACCATTACTATTACTGATGATGACAGTGAATCGGTCAACATAGTAGCCACAACTCAAGCTTTGGAAAGTGGCACCAATGGTTTATTTACCATTACCGCTACTAATTCATTCGGTACGGATACTGATATTTCTTACACCGTTACAGGCACAGCTACTCCTGATGCCGATTACACAGCTTTAACAGGAACAGCTACACTAATTGCTGGACAAACAGAAGTAATTATTCCTGTAGCTATTCTAAGCGATGTTTTAGTTGAAGGTGACGAATCAGTCATTGTGACGCTCAACTCTACCAACAA
>JAFMVD010000098.1 GCA_025499625.1 Carboxylicivirga fragile
TTACCCCTCCAAACCTCCCCTAAAGTGGAGGCTTAAGTCCCCTTCAGGGGATTTAGGGGTAGTAAAAAAGGATATTTGATTACAAATTAAAAGTATCCTAATTGTGATTTTTACTTTTGAGACAGCCTCATTATATAGATTTTAATAAAAGCTGGCTTAATCAATTATTTAGCAAAGCGCATGCGATATTTAGGAGCTACCTTACCCTCTGCTATCTTTGCCAATTTATTCTTCATCAATCGCTTGCTTATTCCCGAAACATGGTCAATATAAAGCACGCCTTCGGTATGATCATATTCGTGCTGAATTACACGAGCATTATAGCCTGAAAAAGTTTTAACTTGCTTCTTGAAATCGCGATCGTAATATTCAATTTCAATCGACCAAGGACGTTCAACTTCGCCATTAATATCAGGTAGACTCAAACAACCTTCTTGCTCAGCCCAAAACTCTTCAGATTCGCCAGTTATTTGTGCATTGATGAATACCTCTTTCACTCCCTCTTCTTCTTCAAATAAATCTTCTCGATCCTCCTCATTCATTCCCTCATACACTTGGGCAGTATCAACCACAAATAATCGGATTGTTTTATTAACCTGAGGCGCAGCAAGACCAACACCACTAGCTTCATACATGGTTTCCCACATATTATCAATCAATACTTGTAAACCATCATACTCAGCGGTAATATCATCACACACTTTTCTCAACACTTTATTACCGTAGGCTGTTACTGCTAATGCCATCTTCTTAAATATTTTAAATACGGGGTGCAAAAATAATATAAAAGATAAACAAGGCAATTATATTTTAGTTCTCAGTTTTATCTGACAAATTCCTCGAGGCTTGCCCCGGGTATATTTAACTTTAAGGATTTTCTTTATTGCATCGCGCTCAAGTTTATCTTATCCCGTATATTAAATAGAAAGTATATCCAGTAAGACGTCTTTCATTTAGTTACGAAATGCGTATATTTGCAAGAATTATAAAACAAATCATAACCTTATGAAGTATTTCATTTTTATTGCGAGCCTCATTTTATTCAATGCATGTAACAACAAATCACAACAATGCGATCAAACACCAAGTATACAAGGCACCTGGCAGCTCATTTCATCAGAGTATCATAAAAAAGACACAATCACTTCTAACATGAATGAAGGTCAGAAAATGATTAAGATAATTACCCCAACTCATTTTGCTTTCTTACTTCATGACTTGAAAAAAGGAAAAGACTCAACTAATGTTGCCTACATGTCGGGCGGCGGATCCTATACCTATCTTGATGGCAAATACATCGAGAACCTGGAATATTGCACTGCTCGCGAATGGGAAGGTCATGCCTTTGATTTTGAACTTACTATTAATGGTGATACGCTTACTCAAACAGGTGTTGAAGAATTAGAAGATTTAGGTCTTGGAGCTGAAAATATGCTTTTGATTGAAAAGTATGTACGAGTAAAGTCAGACAAATAGTAATAGCAGACAATTTTTGGGAGTTCTTTATTGAAAAAAAAGAAATAAATTTCGTTTTTTTGTATTTCATTAAAACAAGCATAACTCTGAAATGAAGATTTTTTTAGGCTATCTCATAACTCCCATTTTTTACATCTATTACGCACTTGTTCTTCTAATCCTCCATCCTTTTCAAGTAGGAGCAAATATTATTTTTGGCGATCACGCACGACGCAGAGTGGTAGATGCCCTAAATTTTTTCCTTGTAGGAGGACTTTTCATTATGGGATGCAGAATTAGATTTATTGACCGTGAGAAAATACCAAGCGGACGCCCAATAATTATTGTATCGAATCATCAAAGTTTATTTGATATCCCTGCTGTAGTATGGGCTTTCAAAAAAATGTATACCAAGTTTATATCTAAAATTGAATTGGGCAAAAACCTACCAAGCATATCCTACAATTTAGTTCATGGAAAATCAGCATTGATAGATCGAAAAAACGGTGCTCAATCGGTTAAAGAAATTTTCAAACTTGGAAAACTGATACAGGAAAATCAATACGCAGCTTGTATATTTCCTGAGGGAACTCGTAGTAAAAATGGCAGGGTGAAAAAATTCATGTCGGCAGGAGTTAATACCTTGTTACGGGCAGCGCCAGATGCTATTATCGTTCCTTTTGCCATAAATGGCCATAGTCGATTAATGTACAAAGGTATGTTTCCATTAAAATTTGGCCAACGAATTACTTACAAGGTATTAGATCCTATTGAACCAAAAGGTAAGGATGTAGAAATCTTACTCAAAGACATTCAATCAGATATAAAACTAGAACTAAAGCAGAATATTTAAATATTTAAACTATCTTGTTCTGAGACGTTAATCTCAAGCAACATCAATATATAACATGCTTTTATACTAGTTTATTAAAGCGTAACTTTGAAACTCACATTAACCAGTATATATAATGAACATTTTTGATCGACATAATTTCCACATTCCTGTTTTAGGCTTGGGTTATACTTTAGATTCGCCAATCAAAGTAGCGCCATATGGAATTTCATCAGTTGTATCTTTAGTTGATGATGTTTTAATGGAGCAGCTCAGAGAATTTTACAGCGAAAAATTCGATCTTCCATTTCAAGCCATTTCAGATAAAGTAGAAGATTTTAGAGCTAAGCGCATCACTTCTTATCTAAATATGATGGATGAGATAGTTGGTGAAAAAGTGGCTAACCTCAAACAATCTGCTTTGGAAAAAGGAAGTGAGTTGGAGAAGTACTTTGACCTGTTACCAGACTTTTCTCACATCAAAGAGAAATTTAATTTGGCTGAAAAAAGTAAGCAAATTAAAGAAGAATTAACTAATTGGGTGCAAGAACACTTGCCAGTTGGTGATATTGACGTTAATATCATGACCAAATTAGATAAGGTTAATTCGAAAGATGGTGAAGAATTGCCTATCGAATACAACGATGCACATGCAGCCGTTAGAGGTTTTGCCAATAGCAAACTTACATCATCGTTAGTTTTGTCCGCAGGCATGAGTCCTCGTTTATATTCTTACTTAGAGAAATTTAAGGATTTCTTCCCTGACATGAATGGTGACCTTAAAAAGAAGATTATTCTTAAGGTGAGCGATTTCCGTTCGGCTTTGGTGCAAGGTAAAATGCTTGCTGCGAAAGGCATCTGGGTTTCGGAGTACAGAATTGAATCTGGTGTAAACTGCGGTGGTCACACATTTCCGACCAACGGCTTATTATTTGGCCCTATCCTGGACGAATTTAGAACCAATCGCGACAGGCTTTTTGAAACTGTTAAAAATGCGTATGACGCGGCAATAAATAAAAAAGAATTAACGCAACCATCGCAGGAACCTAATTTTAAAATCACTGCTCAGGGTGGTGTTGGTTCAAACGAGGAACATCAATTTTTAATGAAACACTACCAAATGGATGGTGTTGGTTGGGGTACTCCTTTTATGATTGTTCCGGAAGCAATTAGTATTGATAAAGATACTTTAAAGCTACTCGAAAATGCAAAGGAAAAAGATTTATACTTCAGTGGCTTATCCCCTCTTGGTGTTCCTTTTAACAGTGTGAGAAATGCTAGCATGAGCGTTCAACGTATTGAAAGAGCCAAGAACGGTACCGAAGGAATGCCATGTACCAAAGGTTTTTTAAAATATAACACAGAATATACAGAGAAACCAATTTGCACTTCATCGCGTCAGTATCAAAAGCAAAAGTTAGTAGATTTAGCTGCCTTAAATCTTCCTGCTGATGAATACAAAACAGCCTACGAAGGCATCATAGAAAGAGAATGTCTTTGTGTTGGCTTAGGTGTGTCACTGCTTGAATCTAAAAGCATTGCTACGAAAGCAACGGATAAGGTAACGGTTTGTCCTGGGCCTAACTTGGCTTACTTTTCGAAACAGGCTACGCTTAAAGAAATGGTTGATCACATTTATGGTCGCACCAACTTATTAGATAATCGCCCTCGTCCACATATGTTCTTAAAAGAACTAGGTATGTATTTGGATATTTTCCAAACACGATTAGCTAGTTTCCTAAAGGATACTGAAAATAAGAAGGAGTTGAAACAACTTAAAGCTTTTCAGAAGAACATTTTTGATGGTGTTGCTTATTACAAAGAACTATTTGCTGAGAAAAAGGCAGAAGTCATTGAGGAGCTAGACCAATTGATGGGCAAATATCCTGTAATTAACAAAGAGTTATAACAACTTATATTATACTGTATCAAGAGGGTATTCATTTTTTGAATACTCTCTTCTTTTTTTAATCGATTTCATTCGCAACTACATCAACAACAATGAACAACAAATTTCAACACAGTAAAATCAAGACTACAACTGTACTTACGCTTGGCTTTTTTCTAGTTTTAATGAGCGCATGCTCTAAAATCACAGAATCATCTTTAAACAAAAGCAAAACCATTCATCTGGTTGACGGATCAACAGTTCTTCTTAACAAAAACAGTTCAATTACTTATGATGAATCTTTTAAAGATCGTCATGTCGAATTAGACGGAGAAGCATATTTTGTTGTAAAAAAGGATGCTGTTCCTTTTGTTGTCTCCACCAAGCTAGGTGATATAAAAGTAATTGGCACGGAGTTTAATGTGAAGACAAGCGACACTCAAATGGAAGTGGAAGTAGAAAAGGGATCAGTAGAAATGAGCATTAATGAACAAGTGCAAAAACTTATTCGCGGTGAATCAGCCGTTTTCGATAAATCGGAACAATTATTTGAAAAAGGAAAAGCTGAATTCAAACATCGTATTTGGACCAAAGATTTTCAGGATGACCTAAATGTCGTTGGTAATGAAGCAAAAAAGAGTGGGCGTGAAATTGGAAAAGAATTTAAAAAACTTGGTCGAAAAATAAAAGACGAAATTGACGATTAAAAAAAAACATTTTCAATACTATAAATTTATAAAAGAGGCTGTCTCAAAAGTCAAAAAAGAATCTTTGAAACTTATAATTTGTAACTAACTTCAATATTTGTTACCCCTAAATCCCCTGAAGGGGA
>JAFMVD010000099.1 GCA_025499625.1 Carboxylicivirga fragile
ACTTTAGGGGAGGTTTGGAGGGGTAGAAATAAAGGTTAAGTTTTAATCTATAAGTTATCTGGGTTTTAAATTCACTTTTGAGACAGCCTCTTTTTATTGGCTTTTAATTGTATTTAATTATACACATTGATACATACAAGCTGAACCATTCATAACACCAACTGTTTATTTGATATTAATCAGAACGTAAATGAATCTAATTATAGAATTTGCAGATGCTTTATTTGACCTATTAAAGGCTATGTCGCCCTATCTTCTTTTAGGTTTCTTCTTTGCAGGCGTGCTTAAAGTTTGGTTTCCTCAAAGATGGATAGATCGTTATATGGGTAAAAGTAATTGGATGTCAGTAATCAATACGGCAATTCTAGGCATTCCTCTCCCACTTTGCTCTTGCGGTGTTATTCCCACCGGAATTTCCTTTTATCGTAATGGGGCTTCTAAAGGTTCTAGTGTTTCATTCTTAATTTCAACGCCTCAAACAGGTGTAGATTCCATTATGGTAACATACTCTTTACTCGGCTTACCATTTGCAATTATACGTGTAATAGTGGCTTTAATAACCGGAGTATTAGGTGGAGCCGCTACAAATGCCACAGCCAAAGAAGATGATGTCAATACCAATGATGGCCCACAATCCTGTGAGAATGATAAAATGGGTACTCATCAAGGTTGGTTTGGAATATTTCGTTATGGTTTTTATGAATTCTTGATGGATATTGCCAAATGGTTAATAATTGGAATACTGATTGCTACTTTAATGGCTGTGATAATTCCAGAAAACTTTTTCACGAATTACCTCGATAACGAACCCATAAGCATGTTAGTGGTATTATTGGCTTCCATACCATTGTATTTATGTGCAACTGCTTCTGTACCTATTGCCGCAGTATTAATGCTCAAGGGACTTTCCCCCGGAGCTGCATTAGTACTATTAATGGCTGGCCCAGCAACCAATGCAGCCACAATCACTGTGATAAAAAAAGTTTTTGGCAATCGTACTTTAATCTCCTACTTGGGCTCTATTATTCTTGGCGCCTTGTTTTTTGGAACTCTGATCAATCACTTCCTTCCACGTGAATGGTTCCTTATCAACCAACACACCGAACATCTAAGTCACTCGCACGAACTATTACCAAACTGGCTACAAATCGCGTCTACCATAATACTTGTTGGCTTAATTATTAATGGATATATAAGGCAGTATATCAATAAAACAAACTACAATAAGTCAGTAAAAATTAAAACACAAAAACTAAACTCCTCAGTACTAAATAAAGCACATGAACCTTTGAATAACGCTCCTCAGTTTACATCCTTTGCTATGGCTAAACCTATCCAAAGCAAAACATTTACAGTAAAAGGAATGACCTGTAGCCATTGCAAAGCAAGCGTTGAATCTAACCTTATCAAACTAAATGGAATCAGTAAAGTTAACGCATCTCCTCAGAATAATCAGCTTGTAATTGAGGCAAGTAGCTTTGACTTGGATCAAATTAAAAGCACCATTGAGTCACTTGGTTATGAGTTTATCCAAGAGAATAAATAATTCTGCCATCTGGCTATCAATTATTATTTCTATTTTTGGAACATAAAGGTGCAAACGCTTAAAAAGGGAATCTGGTGCCTCATTGAGAAATCCAGAGCTATCCCCGTAGCCGTAAACCCACTTTCACATTAGTGAAGTGATGTTATTAAATACCACTGTTATAATAATGGGAAGGTAATAACATCAGGGTAAGCCGGAAGACCTGCCTTTTATTCAACTTCGGGGTAAAGTGATTCTAGAATAGCACTTACATAGCTGTGTCTATTTGTATAATCCTCCCTCCTGAAGATTTAAAACTTATTTAAATTTAGAAAATGCAGGAGTTTAAAATTGAACAAGTAAGCAATCAGCTGAATGAGTCTATTCAGAAGAAAATTGATTTAAAAACAAAACCTTTAGGTGCCCTTGGCGCGCTGGAAAAAATTGCATTTAAAGTCTGTCAGATTCAACAAACACTTAAGCCAGAATTATCTAAACCAAGCATTCTGGTATGTGCTGGTGACCATGGTGTAACTGAAGAAAAGATTAGCCCTTTCCCACAAGAGGTTACGTTTCAAATGGTCATGAACTTTTTAGGTGGAGGTGCTGCTATTAACGTTTTTAGCCGCCAACATGGAATACAACTCTTAGTGGCTGATACAGGCGTTAATTATGATTTTGAAAGCAACACCAATTTGCTTGATCTAAAAATAAGGAAGGGAACGCGTAATTTTGCCGTTGAACCAGCTATGACCATTGAAGAGTGTAAACAGGCTATGGAGAATGGTGCGCAGCTTGTTGATAAACTTCATTCAGAAGGATGCAACATTATTGGTTTTGGCGAGATGGGAATTGGAAACACAACCGCAGCGGCAGCCTTACTTTGTAAATACACAGACTGCACAGCAACAGAAGCTTCAGGTGCAGGAACAGGATTAGACAAGGAAGGTATTAGCCATAAAGCACAAGTAATTGAAAAAGCACTGCTTTTACATCAAAACACGAGCTCACCGATGGATATACTTGCCACTTTTGGAGGTCTTGAAATTGCAACTATCTGCGGAGCAATCTTAAAAGCTGCTGAATTGAAAATGATCATTTTATCAGATGGTTTTATTGCAACTTCCGCATTACTGGCAGCCCATGCAATAAATCCCAATGTAACCGATTATTGTTTGTATGCACATCAATCTGAAGAACAAGGCCATAGATTGATGCTTCAACATTTAAAGGCAGATGCCATCTTACAGTTGGGCATGCGACTTGGAGAAGGAACAGGGTCAGCCATAGCTTTTCCATTGGTGCAGTCTGCCGTGAATTTCATTAATGAAATGTCTAGCTTTGAAGACGCTGGAGTAAGTAATGTTGAGTAATAAATTATAAGCTATTGGCTGATAGCTGTCAGCTAATGGCTTTTTTACAATTTTCAAATGCAAAGACTAAAGAATCAATTTAATCTCATCTTAACTGCCTTTGGGTTCTTTACACGAATTCCGATTCCTAAGAATATCGCTTTTTCGCAAAGTAACCTAAATAAATGTAATCGCTATCTCCCAATCGTTGGTTATGTAGTTGGAGCAATTTGTGGATTAATTTATATTACGCTTAGCCAATTACTACCCCACTCCGTTTCCATATTATTATCGATGGCAAGCTCTATTCTTTTAACGGGAGCCTTTCATGAAGATGGCTTTGCAGATGTGTGCGATGCCTTCGGAGGTGGCTGGACAAAAGAGAAGATACTGACTATAATGAAAGACTCTAGAATTGGAGCCTACGGAGCTGTTGGTATTATTCTATTGTTATTCACAAAATTTTCAAGTTTAGATGCTATCCCTTCAAACAAAATAGTAATTGCATTAATTGCCGCGCATGTACTAAGTCGCCTAATGGCGGTTAGCACAATGCACAGCCTATCATATGTGCGTGAAGATGAAACTAGCAAATCTAAACCAATCACTAAATCGCTTCATTCGAAGGAAATTTTAATCGCCTTTTTCATCTCGCTTCCAGTTTTATTCTTATTCAACGATTTAAGAATACTGCTAGTTATTATTCCTTTAATTCTTTCAAAATATTTATTGGAACGTTATTTTAAGAAATGGATTGGCGGCTATACTGGCGATTGTCTTGGAACCATTCAGCAAGTCACAGAGTTGGTCGTTTATTTAACCATCCTTTCAATCATTCATATGGATGCCTCGAATAACCCATTTAATCAATTATTCAAATGATAGAATTACTATTGATTAGGCATACAACGCCAGATGTGAAAGAAGGCACATGCTACGGCCAAATAGATTTAAATTGTCATTCTTGTTTTGATAGTGAAGCGGATGATATAAATCAAATATTAACTGCATCAAAATACAGTCCAGATATTATATTTAGCAGTCCTTTAAAAAGATGTAAATTATTGGCTACACATCTTTTTCATGCACAGAAAGTATACCTTGATGAAAATTTGAAAGAATTAAACTTTGGAGATTGGGAAGGTATGTTTTGGAAGGCTATTCCTAAAAATGAGATTGATGTATGGGCTGAGAATTTCGTATTACAAAGTCCACCCAATGGTGAATCGTTTAAGCAACTTCTAAAGCGTGTTGAGCAATTTGAGAAACAAATGGTAAATGGAAATAGTAAAAAAATTGCCATTGTAACGCATTCGGGTATTATTCGTGCTTTTCTTATGAAATACTTAAATATACCAGCCAGCAATATATTTAATCTGCATTTAAATTATGGCGCTATTGTAAAGATAAGCATCCATGACGATGATTATCACCAAGTAGAAATTATAAAAGGATAAAAAAACCACGAAGGTTCCAAAGGGCTTCACGAAGGAACGCTAAGGAACACTAAGGAAAAACTTTGTGAGACTTTGTGAAATACCTTAGTTCCCTTTGTGGTAAAATATTAACCACGAAGGCGCACTAAGGACAACACCAAGTAACGCTAAGGAAAAACTTCGTGAGACTTTGTGAAACATCCTTTGTGCTTACTTTGTGGTAAAAGATTAACCACGAAGGCGCACTAAGGACAACACCAAGGAACACTAAGGAAAAACTTTGTGAGACTTTGTGAAATACCTAAGTTCCCTTGTCGACTTCCCTTTTTTAGGACATGTTAAAAGTAGACTTTTTTCTTTTTTCTCAAAACCAATTTTCAAAAGCTCTTTTAGTAAGGCTGAATGG
>JAFMVD010000009.1 GCA_025499625.1 Carboxylicivirga fragile
GTTTTACCCCTCCAAACCTCCCCTAAAGTGGAGGCTTAAGTGCGATAGCTATCGCACCCCTTTAGGGGATTTAGGGGTAGTAAAAAAGGATATTTTATTACATATTAAAAGTAAGCTAATTGTGATTTTTACTTTTTGGACACCCTCTTTATTAAATAATTAACCATGAGAATAAGAAATATTGCACTCGCTCTTTTGTCAGTGGCTTTTATTGGAGTTAACGGACAAGAAAAAGAAAAGGAAAAAAGCACCATTGAATTCACGCCGGTTCACGACATTAAAACCACTGAGGTAAAAAGTCAGGACAGAACAGGAACCTGTTGGTCATATGCCACCACTTCATTCCTTGAAACAGAAGTAATTCGCTTAGGTGGGCCTGAATTAGATTTATCTGAAATGTATTTTGTGCGTTATGCATACCCTGAAAAAGCGCGTAAGTACATTATGGTACACGGCAAAGGTAACTTTAGCGAAGGTGGACAAGCGCATGATGTAACAAACGTATTGCGAGACTATGGTATGGCTACCGAAGAAGCTTTTCCTGGTCGCTGTTGTGCCAAAACACCGCATAACCATTCAGAGTTAGTTTCAACTCAAAAAGCCGTACTTGATAATTACATGGGGCTTCGTAAAACCTCACCAAAACCAATTTGGTATGATGTTCAAAACGCAATCTTAGACTTGTATTTAGGAGAAGTTCCTGAAAAAGTAGAAGGTAAAACACCACAAGAATTTGCCGCTGATATGAAAATCAATGCTGACAACTACGTCGAATTAACATCATACTCAAACTATCCTTGGTACGCTAATGTTGATTTAGAGATTCCTGATAACTGGTCGCACGATTTGTATTATAACCTTCCTTTGGACGAATTCATGGAAGTGATGAACAACGCTTTAGAGAATGGTTATTCTTTTGTTTACGATGGCGATGTAAGTGAAAAATTCTTTAGCCACGGACAAGGTGCTGCTATTGTTCCTGTTGATGTAGAAAAAGGATTTGCCCCACAGGAAGAAAAAGAAATCACACAAGAGCTTCGTCAAGATGCTTTCATGTCGTGGCAATCAACTGATGATCACCTAATGCACATTACAGGTTTATCAAAAGATCAGGAAGGAACAAAATATTATAAAACTAAAAATAGCTGGGGAACAAAGCGTAGCGATCATGGAGGTTACCTGCATATGTCAGAGAGCTACATGCGCCTGCATACGGTAGCTATTATGGTTCATAAAGATGCGATACCGAAAGCCATTGCGAAAAAGATTTTTAAATAGGACTGCACAAGTCTTTTAAAAAGAGCTATTCGATAAACCTTTGTTCACTGAGCGGAGTCGAAGTGATTACACCCTGAAAATCAGGCTTGTTATTATTTCATCTCGACTGCGCTAGATGAGCGAGTTAAGTTTTTGAACAGCTCTTTTTTATATTAAAACACATTAGAAGCTATTATCTTTAAGCAATATTTTAAATAAGCACCCGATGCAAACCATTATTAAATCGTTTGAAGAATTAACAACAACGGAGTTATATGAGTTATTAAAACTTAGGGCTGAAATATTTGTTGTTGAACAAGACTGTGTTTATAACGATTTAGATAATAATGATCAGATTGCCCATCACCTCATGATTATTGAGGACGATTTAATTGTTGGCTATGCGCGGATGCTTAATGTCGGCACACGTTTTCCTAAGGCCTCTATTGGTCGATTAGTGGTAGCAAAAGAAGCTCGATTTAAGGGAATAGCACGCAAAGTTATGACTGAAGCTGCTAATTGGATGAAAGAAAACTGGGAGCTTGATTCTATTCACATAAGTGCTCAAAAATACTTAAAAGCTTTTTATGGTAGCTTGGGTTATGAGATTGTTACTGAAGAATATCTGGAAGATGGCATTCCTCATCTAGGTATGGATTTGTACCTAGGGAACAAGTAGTTGTTTCTATTTAATTTTCAAATCCTCAACATCTTCAAGTGAACGAACAAAGGAATCTTTGTATTTATCCTGGCGCATAAGCCGTTCGCGAGCTAACATGGCTGCCTCCTTATTGTTAAACGCGCCATAAACATATCGTGTATAACCATCAATGCACCGATACATTTGAATATCATCTTGTTTAAGCCCTTTCAAATGAACAAAGGCAAATAAGGGTTTGTACTTTAAGGCAAGTATCTGAATTGTGTAATAAGTTTCTTCCTTGATATTTCGCATCTCTTCTACGATCATATCCTCAATTTCCTTATTCTCTGATTCAAATGTTTTAGACGCTATAATTTGCTGCAATGGCGGTTCCATCCGGATTTCTTCGAACGAATAAACAGGCTCATCCTCGGCAAATGCCATCTGAGGACTTACTTCTAGTTTTGATTCCCGCTTCAGTTCATCTGCCTTCTTTTCCTCAATTTTATACTCGTGCCCTGTTTCAAGAAACATTGTGTATTTTCCCGTTTCAGTATCAGGGCGGTAATCACCTACCAGTCGTTCATCTTTTTTACGTGTAACCATAATATGAACGGAGCCTTCACTGAGTCCATCTTTGTCTAACACTTCTCCTTCAATAACCGCTAACTCTCCTTCAAATGCCTTATCAAATTCAACCCTGTAAACATCAGAACCACCAAAATTATCATCGAACCGTGCCGATGCGTAGTAGGCTTCACTTTTATTTATGGTTGGCAAAAAGAAAAAATCATCGTCGGGTGTATTAATCGGATATCCTAAATTAACAGGTGATAACCAAGTACTATCAGCTTGCATTTGAGTGTAAAATACATCCATGCGGCCCATACTATTATGGCCTTCTGAAGCAAAATACAAGGTATATCCATCGGGATGAATCATGGCCGTTTCTTCGTCGTAGCGAGTATTAACTTTTGATCCCATATTAATAGCATCTCCCCATTTACCACTGCTATTTTTTCTTATCAAATAAATATCCGTTCCACCCTGTCCTCCAGGTCTATCACTGGTAAAAAACAAAGTGCTCTTATCTGCCGATAAAGAAGCGTGTGTTTCATTAAACTCCGTATTTATTGGATATGGTAGCTTAACAGGTTCTTGCCATTCGTTGTTAATAAATTTACTCATGTAAATGCTCTTCCCATCCTCATCATTTCGATAAATAAATAACTCTTTACCATCGGCGGATAGAGAAAGTGCCGATTCATGCTCTATATTTCTAAAAAATTGCTTCAAGGATTTAGCTCTATCCCATTCATCCGTTTTCGATGAAAAATAAATTTTTTCGGGATACTGTCCATCGGTTAGTTTTGACAAACGACCTGAAGAACGACGCGAGGTAAAAATCAATAAATCCTCAACAGCGGATACCAATGGGCTGTGATCGTCGTATTTGCTATTAACTTCTTTCCCTAGGTTTGATATTGTTAATTCAATTGGGTTGGCAAGAAAAATCTTGGCATGTTCGCACATGCGTTTCTCTTTTTCAATCTCCTCTCTCAATTCAGGATATTTGTCACCAATTTCGTACTCTAAGGATTCATAAATATCTAACGCCAAATCTGAATTCAAAATTACTTGATACGATTTAGCTAAGGTCATTTGAAGTTCAAAACTAATATCCGAAAAACGTTCCTCCCTTTTTAGTTGAGAAAAACCACGTTCAAGAAAAACTATAGCAGTATCCGCTCCAACATTAGTATTCAAATAACATAAACCTAAATGTAAATAACCTTCAACAAAGTCGGGCGACTCATCAACAATTTCTTTGAAGATTTCAATGGCTTTGGGGAAGTTGTGAGCCTCGGCGTAGGCAAGTGCTTTATTGTAAGAACGCTTATTTATATGAGAGTAAGGTTTACTTTGCCCTTGCAAATTCGCACAAGAAGCCAACAGTAAAGAAATACTCAAAATCCAAATCTCAAATCTTATCATAAAGAATCCCAATTCCTTTATCTACCTACAAATAAAGTCAAAAAAATGTAAATGATTCTATTTCAGAGCTAAAAATGTTAATAAACTTTAATTATGAAATGCAAGTCATCTCCCGACAATTGTTTTTCTATTCATTATCAAGGCTTTGTGTGGCCATGTATTTTTCGACTCAAAAACGATGGATTCCTCCGTTTACGGCGTCTAATTAATAAATCAATATAAATAAACATGAGAATTAAAGACATCACACTAGGTTTGATACTTGTTTTATCAACGTCTTTGAGTGTTTTGGCGCAAAAAAAAGGCGACATAAATAATCGAATTGAGAAGGAAACAGAAATAATGGTTGAAGAGCTTCAATTAAACGATGAGCAAGCCAAACAGGTTCTGGATATTAATAAAAAATATGGACAACTAATGGCTGATGCCAGAAAAAGTGCTAATGGCAATCGTGATGAGGTGCGTTCTCAAATGAAACCACTTCGTAAGGAACACAACGATAGCTTAAAAAAGGTGCTTACGGATGAGCAATACCAAAAGTACCTTAAGATAGTTGAAGAAAGAAGAAATCAACGCAAACAAAAAAATCAAGGTGGTGGACGACGATAGCAAATAGTTTTTTCAATATAGATTAGTTTTGGGGAGCCAGCAATACTTATGTTGCTGGCTTTTTGCTTTTCAAATTCTCTAGGTCTTTTCTCCAAATTGCATGAAATCCTTTAATAAAAGAGTTGAGTGTCATATTTATAAACCCTAATGAATAAGATATCCATGGAAAAACCTTAATTTCGCAAATAGAAATTATTACAATGGATTCGACAAGACAAAAAAAGATATCTCGCTTACTTCAAAAAGAAATAAGCGAACTGTTTCAGAAGGAGATACGTGAAGTTGCGATGGGAACAATGATTACGGTAACTGCCGTGCGCATATCACCAGACTTAGCACAGGCTAAAGTGTACTTAAGTATTTTTCCTGGTGCCCAAAAAGATGAAGTACTTAAAAACATAGTTGAAAAATCGTCACAGATTAGATTCGCCTTAGGAAAACGCGTTGGAAAGCAAATGCGCATTATTCCTGACCTGCGCTTTTTCATGGACGACAGCTTGGATTATTTGGATAATATTGATCGACTCCTTAAAGATTAATTATTATGCAGTACGATCCAATCAAACGATCACTAGGCTCGGTTTTTAATCAAGCTCCTATTTTACGCAAGCTGTTTTATCGCTTATTAGATTTGTTGTTATTGCGTTCGTGGCACATTCGTCGTGAATTAAAACGAAAGGCAAAGCAGTCAAATGAAGAATTAAACGTATTAGATGCGGGCAGCGGTTTTGGGCAATACGATTATTTCATGTCGACGCTTGGTAAGAAATGGCAAATAACAGGTGTTGATGTAAAAGACGAACAAATTGCAGACTGTAATCAATTTTTCAGCAAAATAGGAAGAGGGGATAGGGTTAAGTTTCAAAAAGGAGATTTGACTAAATACATTAAGGAGAATGAGTATGACCTCGTGTTATCCGTTGATGTGATGGAGCATATTCTTGAAGACGAATTAGTGTTTAAGAATTTCCATGCCTCAATGAAAGAAGGTGGTACTTTGTTGATTTCAACACCTTCTGATATGGGTGGTTCCGATGCGCACCACCATCATGAAGAAGATGAAGTACATGGTTTTATTGATGAACATGTGCGCGACGGCTATAATGCAGAGGACATAAAAGAAAAGCTTACCAGAGCTGGTTTTTCGTCAATAAAGACAAATTACACCTACGGCAAGCCCGGAAATCTATCGTGGCGTTTATCGATGAAATATCCAATTTTAATGTTAAATGCTAGCAAATTATTCTTTATTCTATTGCCTTTCTATTATTTAATTACCTACCCATTTGCATTCTTACTGAATTGCTTAGATGTTAATCAGAAGCATGAAAAGGGAACAGGCATAATGGTAGTGGCTCAAAAATAGCTGAATACTATGAAACTTGCTTTAAGTATAGCCCGGCGTTATTTGCTGGCTAAGAAAACCCAAAATGTCATCAATATCATTTCAATGATATCGGCAGCTGGTGTTTTTACGGCAAGTATGGCCTTACTTATTGTGCTATCGGTATTCAACGGACTTCATGGATTTATAGGTGACCTATATGGTACTTTCGATCCCGACCTTAAATTAATTCCAGCTTCTGGTAAAGTTATTTCGCTTGATACCATCGATTATCAATCCATTGTGGACACTGAAGGTGTTGAAGTTATCTCGAAGAGCCTTGAAGACCGTGCCTTACTTAAGTTTAGCAAAAGAAGCGCACCCGGCTTAATCTTAGGTGTTGATAGTAGTTTTAATACAGTCAGCAATATCGATTCTATAATTGTAAATGGTGTTTTTCAGGTAAAGCATAAAAATGAAAACCGCGCTGTGATTGGAAGCATACTAGCTGATCAATTGGCACTTCGTTTAAATTTCGTCAGCCCTCTTTCTATTATAGCGCCTAAACGGACTAATCGAATACAATCGATGCCATCGCAAAATACTATTAATACGGAGTACGTTAATCCTACAGGTATTTTTTCGGTGCGCCAAAGTGAATACGATGGTCAATATGTTATCATTAACTTACAGCAAGCACAAAAGCTTTTTCAATACGACAGTACTGTTGTTTCAGCCCTCAACCTAAAAGTATCGACACATAATATTGATGAAGTGCAATCTCATTTACAACAAATTGTGGGTGATAAAATGATAGTGCAGAACAGGGAACAGCAACATGCAGCTTTTTTCAAAATGATGAAAATTGAGAAATTTGTTGCCTACCTCATTCTATCATTCATTATGATGATTGCTGCCTTTAATGTTATTGGAACAATTTCACTACTTATTTTTGAAAAGAAAGAAAGCATATTCACTCTTAAAAGTATGGGGGCGAGCCGTCAACTTGTGACGCGTATTTTCCTCTTTGAGGGATTACTTATTTCACTGCTAGGTGTTATCCTGGGCTTAATATTTGGTATATTGTTGGTAGCTGTCCAACAACATTTTGGGCTTATAAAATTTGGTAGTGGCGGCTCCTATTTAATCGAAGCCTATCCGGTAAAGCTTGTAGGAATCGACATTCTGTATGTACTATTAACCGTGACTAGCATAGCATTTATAGCTGCGTGGTATCCCGTTAGGGTAATCGTTCGCCGTTATTTTACCGAATCAGGGATGCCTTAGCTTGTGTATTTCTGACCAATTTCACTCAGAACATTAATCGTTCCGGCTTCTGTTTTATCTTGAAGTAATTTAATTTTCAGTGCTCTAAAATCAGGTAGATTCTTAAACGATGTTGCCAAATGGCGACGTGCATGCAAGATTCCTCTGCGCTCACCAATCATTGCAACCGAACGCTTAACCAATTCTTTCAACATCTCACTTTGTTCAAATACACTTGGCGCCGGCAATATCTCACCAGTATTAAGATAATGCTTAATCTCTCTAAAGATCCAAGGTCTGCCGATGCTTGGTCTGCCTATCATCAAAGCATCTACGCCATAACGTTTCAAGTATTGTTCCGCTTTTTCAGGTCCTGTTATATCTCCATTGCCGATGATTGGGATGTGCATTCGGGGATTGTTTTTTACCTTTCCAATTAATGTCCAATCTGCTTCTCCGTTGTACATCTGTTCGCGTGTTCTTCCATGAATGGTGAGGGCAGAAACACCTATGTCTTGTAACTGTTCAGCTAACTCTTCAATAACGTAGTTGTCACTATCCCAACCCAGGCGTGTTTTAACGGTGACGGGCAGTTTTACGGTATCGATAACTGCTTTAGTGATAGATAATAGTTTAGGAATATCCAATAACAGACCTGCACCACTACCTTTTGTAGCGATCTTTTTTACAGGACAACCAAAGTTCAAGTCAATTAATTCAGGTTTTGCCGCTTCAGCCATTCGAGCCGCTTCAATCATGGTTTCAACATTTTTTCCATAGAGCTGAATACCAACCGGTCTTTCTTCTTCTCCGATGTGCATTTTTCGAATGGATCGATTGACTTTACGCAATAAAGCATCTGCCGAAACAAATTCGGTATACATCATATCAGCTCCAAACTCCTTACACAAAGTACGAAAGGATGGATCTGTTACATCTTCCATCGGAGCCAAAAGCAAGGGGTGTTTGCCTAAATCGAGTTGACCTATTTTCACTTATTCTATTTTTTTGGCAAAGATACAATAATAAAGAAGTCCTGTAACATGCATAAACAGGAAGAAAATGTGAATATCTTATGCCGAAAAATTTTTACTTCCAATTGTTTTTTCATTACATTGTGGAAATGTTTAATTTGTGCATGAAAACTAGCATAGCTGTCTTTATTGTTTTTTTAACAAGCTTTTGTTCCTCTCCCTCTTCAGAACGAAATATAGTTTCATCGCTCAAAAATTCAAATGACCTAACACCTGATTCGTTAATTGTTGATCAATTGATTCAGAAATCAAAAGAAGCATACGAATTAAACGAATACCAGGTAGCTCCGCTTGATGATTTCCTAAAGGAGGCCATCGAATTGGCTGTTCAGCATAAATACCGTCATCAATTATTCAATATTTATAATCTTATTGGGAAACGCTACAGAAATAAATCGCTGTATGCTCAGTCAATGGAATATCTTCAAAAATCTCTATACATTGCTGAAGAGTTAGATGACCCTCATCAACTTTCAGAGATTTATAATCAGATTGGTACAGTATACCGTCGAATTGACGAAAACAGTAAGGCGCTTGAGATGCACATGAAAGCACTTACCATTGCTGAGAACATTAAGGATTCGTTTCTAATTAGTGTATCGATTAATGGAATGGGAAATGTTAGTAATAACCTTAACCGTTATTTATCAGCCATTGAATATTTTCAAAAATCCTTGGGCATCTCTAAAAAGATGAATAATAAGTTAGGCATTGCCATTAACACTAATAATATTGGAGATATCTATCAGAAGCTAAACAAACCAGATTCTGCTCTTTTTTATCATTTTGAAGCACTCGACTACAACTCGCAAATTAACAGTACCATTGGCCAATCTATTTGTTATAATAGCATAGGTAGTGTGTACACCACAAAAAAACAATACCGTTTGGCCTTGGAGTATCTATTTAAAGCCCTTGAAGTTAATTTGGAAGTTGAAGATGGTTTGTACATTGCTGTTAGTTATAATAGCATTGGCAAAACCTACCTTGAAGATAATCACCCACAGGATGCCCTGACCTACTTAAAAAAAGGCTTAGATGTGTCGCAAAAGATAGGTGCTAAATACACGGCGGAAGAAGCAGCTCGCCTAATGTCAGCAGCTTACGAAAAACAGCAAAATTATACCAAAGCACTAAAATTTCATAAACTCAGCGCTGTTTATAAGGACAGTATGATAAATGAAAAAAACATTTTTCATATTAGTACGGCAGAGGCTGATTACGAACGAAACCTAAGAACCAACCAGCTAAATACTTTAAGTGAAAAAAATGTTTTTCAGTCAGCATTATTAATCAAGCAAAGAATGTACTTACTCATTGCTGGCATTATGCTTTCTATTCTTTTGCTATTAATCATTCTTCTGATTTATCAAGCCAGGCTGCGAGGGCGCTACAGAACCCTGCGTTTTCAACAGCGTTTGTTGCGTTCTCAGATGAATCCGCACTTTATATTTAATGCTTTAAGTGCTATTCAGGTATTTATACTGGAGAATGACATGGCTAAATCGAGTCGTTTTTTATCTGATTTCTCAAAGCTCATGCGGCAAGTGTTGCGCAGTAGCAACTATGAATATATTACCATTAATGAAGAGGTTGAAATTCTTCAGTATTATTTAAATCTCCAACAATTACGCTTCACGCCTTCTTTCGAATATGAAATCGAAATTGATTCAACATTAAAAGAGAATAATATTTTGGTTCCGCCAATGCTTATTCAACCATTTGTTGAAAACGCCATAGAACATGGTTTAAAACCCATTGGTGAAGGTGGTGTTATACTTATTCGTTTTAATAAATCAACAACAGGAGTTGTGATTGAGGTTGATGATAATGGGCTTGGAATTGACTATTCGAATAGCATGAGTAAAAATGATAAGAAGCACGAATCCATGGCGCTGAAAATTACTAAAGAGCGTTTGGATATTCTGGAGAAGGACACCAAGAAAAAAACTATTTTTGAGGTGTTCGATAAAAAAAGAAGAAACCCAAATCATAAAGGAACCGTAGTACGCTTTACTATACCTCTTATCCGATACGAACAATGAAAAAAATTAAGTTACTAATAGTTGAGGATGATTTATACAATCAGCGTGCTGTTGAGAAGATAATTGTCAAGCATTTTTCGGAAATAGAAATAGTTGGATGCGCTACTGGCGTTAATGAAGCAATCGATAAAATAGAGAAGCTTCAACCGCAACTTTTGCTTCTTGATATTAACTTAAGTGATGGTACATCATTTGATGTTTTAAGAAAAAGTAAATTCAGAGATAGTAAAGTTGTATTCATGTCGGCTTATCATGAGTATGCTTTGGAAGCCCTTCAATTTTCTGCTGTGGAGTTTGTTTTTAAGCCATTTGACATAAATGAATTGATTGTTGCTATCGACAAAGCTTTGGAACAGTTACAGGATGATAACTATAGCTTACGTATTAATACTTTATTCGACAACATTGACAACACAAATAATAAAAAGGTAGTTTTACAAGGCCGCAGAAATATAAAAGTTTGTGATATAAATGATATTGTCTGGGGAAAAGCAATACCCGGAGGTGCCAATTTTTATTTTTCTGATGGCAGTTACTTTTTCACAACAACACCATTGCGAAGATACGAAGCCATTCTTCCTTCCGACACATTCTTTCGATGTCACCCACATTATTTAATAAATCTGAAACAAGTTAAAAAAATTGATAAAGATTTATTACGAATAAAATTATCGAACGATGATGAAGTTATATTTGAAGAACGCCGATATAACCTGATGAGTAGCAAATTGGAATTAAGTATGGTGATTTAGAAAGATTCTAAAGAGGAGCATTTCGATAAAAAAAAATCCAATAAACTATAACATTTTGACGAATCGCCAGTATTATTAGACGAACGGTTTAATATTTGGGGACAAATCAAAATTGAGGGTTGGAACATGCTTCGTTGGGGATTTTTATTGATAATTACTTTAAGCATTTGGGGAAGTGCTAAGGGGCAAATGGATCAGGTTTGGAAATACTACTATCCAGAATTTGTAAATTCATCAGAGAGTAATCTTTACTTTCGATTGGAGAATAATAACTTCCTAAAAAACAATGAATATTTTAGTGAATATACACAAGGCTATACCATGCTTGGGTATTCAATTCAGCCTTCATTTATGTATTATGCTGGCTCACGCTTAAGAGTAAAAGCAGGCGTACATATTCTTCAGTTTACAGGAATGAATGAGTTCACTGAAGTTCTGCCTACTTTTTCGATACACACTAAATTAGCCAAGAACTTTGACCTCATCATGGGAGGTTTAAAGGGTGATGTGCATCATAAATTAATTGAACCAATATTTAATCCTGAAAATCAATTTACCAGGCCTATAGAAAACGGGTTTCAATTCATCTACAATAACGATAAACTATGGTTTGATGGCTGGGTTGATTGGGAGCAATTCATCTTTTTAGGAGATGACAAACCTGAGAAGTTTACTGCAGGTATAAGTGCAGAGTATCAATTGCTAAATAGTGCAACAGGCTGGAATATAAGTGTCCCTGCTCAATTTGTTGCCACACATCTAGGTGGACAAATAAGCACCTATAAAGAGGCCATGCAATCATTGGCCAATATGGCTACAGGATTAAGCTTTCGCAAAGAAATTGGCACAGGATTCATACAGCACATAGGAACATCAACCTACTTAGCCTGGTACCAGGATTTAACGGAAAAATCGGGTTTGCCATTTACAAATGGTCACGCGATTTACCCAGTTGGTGAACTCGGTTATAAGTATGGTGAATTAATGATAGGGTATTGGTATGCCAACGATTTTGTTGCACCAAAAGGAAGCCCCATCTTTCAATCGGTTTCTGACTATCAGAATGATTACTACCAACAAGAAAGACATCTAGCAACTGCAAAGCTTAGTTTCACACGCACCTTCATGGAGCAAATTAAGTTTAGTGCGATGGTTGAAACTTACTTCGATATTCCCGCTTCTCATTTGGAATACTCATATGGTTTAAATTTAATTTTTACGCCTAACTTCTTTTTAAAGAAAGTTAATTTCCATTAGTACAGTGAGGTTAGGGCACAAGTCATCGATTCGTATAATTAAATAGTACCGAGAACAGAATTAGTTTGTAAGCTGCTATAAATAGCGTAAGTAGCTTCGGTATTCACCGCCATATCGTTGGTATCTGAACAACATGTTCATTTTAAAGGTTATTGATAAAAAGTGCTTAATAAGATGAATGAAGAGATAAGAAATAAATTGGGTGTAGAAGAAAACAAACCCAACGATTGGTTTGAGGTACTTTATTCTGAATCCAACGAGTCAGGCAATGGAGTGCCATGGGCTAATATGGCGCCGCATCCAGTATTTAAAAATTGGATAGACAAAACTTCTTCGCTAAAAAAAGAAAAGACTGCTTTGGTAGTTGGTTGTGGCTTGGGGGATGATGCCATTGAATTGGAGGCAAAAGGATATAAGGTAACGGCATTTGATGTTTCAGAAAGTGCCATTAAACTGTGTGAAAAAAGGTTTCCTGATGCTCGTACAGAATTTGTACAGGCCGATTTAATCCAAGGTGTTAAGCCTTGGTTTAAACAATTTGATTTGGTTCTCGAAATATTTACGATTCAAGCGCTTCCTCCTAAATATGAAAAAACCTTGATTCAAAATGTTTCTGATTTTGTGGCAGACGATGGAGAATTAATTGTTATCGCTGAAATTCAAAAAGAAAAGCGTAGCTATGAAAATGGTCCTCCTTGGTTGTTGAATAACGATTATATTCAGTCGTTTGAAGCTTGTGGATTAAAACAAGTATCTCTTCAAAGTAATAATGAAACAGAAGTAGGAGAAGAAATGCATTTGGCAATATTTAAAAGATAGTGGGAAGTATAACTTATTTTAAAAGACTGCTTGGCCCTTTTTATTAAATGAAAAGGTATGAATCATGAAGAAATAAATACCTTAGTGCTTTACCAAACCTATATTTAACCTGCCGAATATGAATAAGTATTTTAAAATAACTCCACCTTATAAATTAGTATCCTATATCTTTTTGCAAAATCACATGACTATTTTTGGCCTGGTTATTTTAATAATTGGGCAATTAATTTCGATTTTGGATGTATCGCGTTTCGATAAATCGTGTTTGCTATTCCCTTTTTCTGAAAGTATGGAAATCCAGGGTAAAGTAACTGCAGTGAATACAATACATTACACTTTCTCGAATCACTATACCTATGGTTACGATTATGAAGTGAACGATAGCAACTTGGGATATGCTTTTGGAGCATCATTCGACAAAAGAACTGATTTAAAAGAAGGAGATAAGGTTACTGTTGAATATGTAAAGAGTGATCCATCGATCCATCGAATTAAAGGGATGCGTAACTCTTTTGTCATTGATACCACGGTTATATATCTTTTAGTTTCCCTTGTTGGCTTTATATTTTTAGCTTATGGCCTTAGAAATACAAGGAAGTTCTTAAAAATGGTGAAGAATGGATATGTAACAACAGCAAGCTTATCCGAAAAACCAACGACTAATTTAATAGAAGGTAGTAGGTATATTGTATTAAAGTTCGCATTTATGACCAAAGGTGGACAGAGTGTTGAATTTGTCAAACAATTAACCAATGCTAAGAACATTCTGGATGATGAAGAAGAACTGATTGTTTACAACGAGAATGACCCATCGCAACATCAGTTTGTAGACAGACTACCAACACAACTTAAAGCCTATATTTATAGTGAAGTTGAATTTTATCAGAAGAACGCTCTTTAAAATTTAATGAAAGATGAAAGAAATTCGATTTATACTATTAGCACTCATCATAACGCAGCTTTGTTCATCGCAAGAATCATATAAAACCTGGCCTGCAATTGCTATGATAAATGATGTAACATTTAAGGATAGAAAGTTTGATAAACATAATATTGGTTGTGGATTTCTTTTAAAACATGAAAAAGATACGTTTGCCATAACTGCAAAACATATTATATGCGTTGCCAAGACGGATGTAATGAAAACAACCAACTTTGAAGGTGGCCTGAAACAATGGACAATGTACCCCAAAGACAAAAAGGATCAAACAGTAATAATGGGCAAACTTCTTAATGAGGATACAACTGATTCGTTGAGTTTTGATTTTATTAATCGGCATGATACCACCTATAATGATTTTCTGATTTTTAAGATAAAGCAGAATAATTCGAAGTTGGTTCCTTTAGAAATACGAAAGACCCAACTAAAGGAAGGTGAGATTCTTTACGCTATAGGTTGGACTTATAATGATACCGAAGGGTCACAGCGGATTTATAAATATTCGTATTACCAAGGCAAAGGAACACGTTTTAACATGAGATTGATTGATGCTCCGGCAAATGCTGGTGGTTTAAGCGGTTCGCCCGTAGTTGATACTGAAGGTTTATTAGTAGGGATTATTTCTGGAATGGATGAAGATCCAATAACTAAGGAAGCCTATTCGTCGCCTAGAAACATTAATTATCTGATAGACTTTTTTAATAATAGAAAGCATTAATATTACATAGGAAGAATGCACTTTAAGATTTTATCAGAATAGTGAAACAAGCGTAATCCTTTAATTTTACATGTTTACTGTTTGGCATGAAGCCTAAAGCCAAAAGAACAAGATCACTAAGTAGTTCTGAACTTACACCTCAATTAGTAAGATTAAGTTAAGGTGAAGATGGTAAGTCAATAAAACATTGAAAGCGTTTTTTAGGGTGTTAATTGATGTGTTAGGAGCATTAACCTGGTTAACTCATAATGTTTTATTGGCTCCAATGTTTCCATTCACAATTAATTTATCGAAATTACAGTTGATTATTATTTTAACCTAAATAAAACTGTGTAATGCATAAATTAATTACAACACTTGCACTACTAAGCTTATGGGCTTATGGTTCTGCTCAAATTGATGCTCGAATGTTTCGTTACCCCGATGTGAGTAACAAGCAAATTACCTTTACTTATGCCGGTGATATCTGGATAGTAAGTAAGGATGGAGGTACTGCTACTAAGTTAAGTTCACCTCAGGGCGAAGAATCGTATCCAAAGTTTTCGCCCGATGGCAATACCATAGCTTTCAGCGGCAACTACTCGGGCAATACCGATGTATATACCATTCCGGTTAACGGTGGTATTCCAACACGTCATACCTGGCATGGTTATAACGACAGGGTGGTTGACTGGCATCCTAATGGTAAACAGGTTTTGTTTGCTTCGTCTCGTAAAAGTGGTAAAGCGCGATGGAATCAGTTTTATTTAACTCAAACAGAGAATGGTTTACCTCAAAAATTACCATTGGAGCATGCCGAATTTGGTTCAATATCAGAAGATGGCAATACCATTGCTTTTACCGATAAAAGTCGATTGACACGTACTTGGAAAAGGTATCGCGGAGGAACAGCGCCTGACATCTGGTTGATGGATATGAATACCAAAAATGCAGAAAAGATAGCCCAAAACACGGCGAACAACGAATTGCCAATGATTAAAGGCAATGAGGTCTATTTTTTATCTGATAGGGGCGAAGCTAAGCGTTACAACCTTTGGAAATACGATATTACTACCAAAGAGGTTAAGCAGTTGACAAGTTTTACCGACTACGATGTGCATTATCCTTCCATGGGACCTGCCGATATAGTTTTCGAAGCAGCTGGGAAGCTTCATACCTATGCCTTAGCAACAGGTGCGCTTAACGAGGTTAAGGTGAATGTGATTACCGATCAGCAAAGTTTATTAAGCAGAGAAGTGAATTTAAAAGGTCAATTCAGTAATGCTTTTCTTTCGCACGATGCCAAGCGTGTTGTATTAGAGTCGCGAGGAGAAGTTTTTACTATACCTGAAGAACATGGCTACACCATTAATCTTACACAGACATCAGGTGCGGCAGAGCGATCACCAGCCTGGTCGCCAAATGGAAAATACATTGCCTATTGGAGTGATCAATCGGGAGAGTACCAATTGGTATTACGTGATATGGAAGATGGCAGTACAAAAAGCCTTACTTCATTTACCGATGGTTTTAGATACCACTTACATTGGTCGCCCGATAGTAAGAAGTTGGTTTTTATAGAGCAAAACATGGAAGTGAAGCTCTTGTTTGTGGATACAAAAGAGGTAATCACCATTGATAAACAACTCTATTATTTCCATGGCGGCTTAGATAATTTCAAAGTGTCATGGGATTGTAATAGCCAATGGGTAGCCTATGCCAAAGACACCGAAAAAAGAACCTCTGCTATTGCTTTGTTTGATGTAAATAACAGAAAAGCGCACCAGGTCACTAGTGCATATTATGCCGATTCAGAACCTGTTTTTGATGTTGAAGGCAAATGCCTTTATTTTACAACGATGCGCCATTTTAGTCCGCAGTACAGCGATTTCGACAACAGCTTTATCTATCCTAAATCAACCATGATAGCAGCTGTTCCTTTAACTAAAGATGGGGATTCACCTTTGGCCTTCCGTAACGATGGTGTTGAGGTTGTAAAAGAGGAAGATAAAGCAGAAGAAGGCAAGGATGAAAAGAAGAAAAAGGACAAGAAAGGTGATAAAGAAGATGACGAAGAAGAGAAAGTAACCCAAATTGATATTGACGGTTTCGAAAGCAGACTAGTCCTATTACCTATTAAGAATGGTGATTATAGATCCCTTACCTCGGCAGAAGGAAAGATCTTATACATGTCGCAAGGAGCGAAGGCTTGGGATTTAAAATATTATGACCTTAAAGAAAGAGAAGAGAAATCCATTGTTGCCGGTATTGATGATTACCAATTGGCTGCGAATGGGGAAAAAATACTTGTTCGTAAGAAGAATAGTTTGAATATCATTTCAGCCACAGCTGATCAAAAGCTGGATAAGCCATTAAATACCAAAGGTATGATGGCAAAGATTGATCCAAAGCAAGAATGGCTTCAGATATACCGGGATGCCTGGCGTCTGGAACGTGATTATTTCTATGATAAAAATATGCACGGTGTAGATTGGGATGCCGTATATCAGCAGTATTTACCATTGCTAGAGGAATGTGTTACACGTTGGGATGTTAATTTCGTATTAGGCGAAATGATTGGTGAGTTGAATGCATCTCATTCCTATAAAGGAGGAGGAGATACAGAGAAATCCAAAACATTAGCAGTTGCATATCTTGGCGCTGACTTTGCGGTTAAAGACAATAACTACATTATAAAGCACATAGTTAAAGGTGGTATTTGGGATGCTGAAGCTGTTTCGCCTCTGGCTACACTTGGTGTATCAGTTAAGGAGGGTGATTATTTATTTGCGGTGAATGGTACTCCGTTTGATATCAAAAAATCACCTTATGCAGCATTGCAAGGTTATGCAGGTAAAACCGTTGAATTAACTATAGGTAGTTCACCGGATATAAATCAAGCTAAAAAAGTAGTGCTTAAAACCATGAAGGATGAATACCGTTTACGTCATCTTGAGTGGATTGAAAACAAGAGAGCAAGGGTTGCAGAAGCTAGCAATAATCAAGTGGGTTATATCTATGTTCCTAGTACAGGTGTTGATGGGCAAAACGAGTTAATTCGTCAGTTCATGGGGCAATGGACCAAAGCTGCTCTAATTATTGATGAGCGATTTAATAATGGTGGTCAAATTCCGGATCGTTTTATTGAGTTATTAAACCGTAAGCCACTTGCTTTTTGGGCGGTGCGCGATGGTAAAGATTGGCAGTGGCCACCTGTTGCACATTTTGGACCTAAAGCTATGTTGATTAATGGCTGGAGTGGTTCTGGTGGTGATGCTTTTCCTGATTACTTTCGAAAGGCCGAATTAGGTAAGCTCGTGGGAACACGTACCTGGGGTGGTCTTATAGGTGTTTCAGGTGTACCTGCCCTGATTGATGGAGGAGTTGTTACTGCACCTACGTTCCGTATGTATGATCCTTATACCGGAGATTGGTTTAAAGAAGGACATGGAGTAGATCCTGATGTGGAAGTGGATGAAGACGCCGGTCAACTAGCTAAGGGGATTGATCCGCAATTGGAAAAAGCAATTGAAGTAATCCTCGAAAGTCTGAAGACGGATAAGTTCACCGAACCCGATCATCAGAAGTTTGAAGTTCGCTAGTATAACTACAGATAGAATAATAAAAGCTGCTATTTTTTTAGTAGCTTTTGTTGTTTTGGTTATTCAGTACTTTCACCGGTATTCTCAATGAGATTTACACTAATTGAGAAAACTAAGTTTCCAGGTTCCTGGAGTGACTATTTTTGTATTGCCTAATCATTAAATATTTATTAGTTATGAATGTAAATTTAAAGTGGTAATTCTTTTAGATACATGCAGAAAAGTATCAGACTAACAAGCAGAGTAAGGGACTGGATGGTTGTCGCAAGAAAAGGTACTTCACAAGAAAAAGTTGTAAGAAGCTTAATCGCTGATGTAAGAGTTGTTATCTTTCAATTTTAAAAGATTCCATTTCAGGCTGGAATAGAGCTAGCCGAACAGAAGATTAGTGAGTTAGAAAATGATATTAAAAGTTTTATTGAATATTTTGTGATAGATTAGAAAGAAATAATAAAATAACCCTGTATTAAGTCTAAATGGTTGCGAATAAAATTGACATAATTAAGATTAGTTTAAGGAATTTAATTAATGAAGTAGATAAATATTACGATAATGCTTTTGATATTCGAATTGTAAAAACAGTTTTTGAGATAGTTTCGGGAATTGAAAGATTAATTATAGAGAACTCTTTGAATGATGAGGGATTACATGCGTTTCAAGACAAACTGCCAAAGTTTAAACATCTTGACTTGTCTTTAATAGAAAAAACTTTTTGGGAAATAATTAGTGAGTATTCTCTTTTATTTGGTTCTCGAAATGGGCAATCAATTGAAGATTTAAAAAGTTATAATGAGGCAATGGGCTTCACTTATAGAAGTAAAAAACGAGAGCGCGTAAGAAATGAAGTGTCGGAAATAGTTTTTGAAATAGAAACCCGAGCAAAAAAGGCGCTTGATTACCTAGTCAACACTAGAGTAAACTGCAGATAGAATAATAAAAGCTGCTATTTTTTAGCAGCTTTTGTTGTTTTAATTATTCATTACTTTCATCGGTATTCTCAATGAGTGCTTGCAACTCGTTAGAAATATCTTTGTTTAAAATTGGTTCTAGTTTGTCTTCAGTAAACTTGTATTTCATTAGGTAAGAGGGTTCTTTGCTAGTGCTGTAGTTGCCATTTTTGTTACGATCCATACCAAAAGTAACAATGGCATCCATGGTATTATGTCGATACTTAAAATCGATTACGGTAGCATCATTTTGATTTAATATCCTTAATTTTTGTTCCTTGAAACTGTAGAGATAGAGGTTCTTGTGATCTTCTAATGTAACATGCCCGTCTTTATTACTATCAACATCGGCACCTACGAAACTGACAAGAATATCATCTTCAAAATAGGTATATTCCAACTTAGATGCGATCATTCGAGTTTTACAAATTGGTTTCATTTCGTTGGTCGTAAAATCCCAGTATACGAGATTGTTAAAATCACCGTAGAAACTGCTTCTTCTGTAGCGTTTCCCACTATACGACCCTGAGCCAAACATATCCATTAAAGCCTCGTGATCTTCGCTAATGCTCTCAGTTGTTTTAAGAGTCCTTACTATTATGGGGATTATGTACTTCTGTTGAAGTGTATCAATTAATATGGCATTGTTAAAAGATATGACTTGTTGACGCATGTTTTGCTGAGTCAATTGCTCCAGTTTTTCATCAGAAAGAAGCGCCGTTTCGTTTGTGTTGTCATTTGGGATTAAATCAGATATGGTAAAGATGAGTATGGAGATAATGCCAAAAATGGCCAACAGTAGGATGGTAGTTCCGAGCAAAGCCAATATCTTCTGATTGTAGTTTTTTATTTTATCAATATTCATGTTACAAGTTTAAGTTAGATGTTACAAGATAGTAAAATAGGCTTACTGATTTATATCATACAACTTTTACTCTTTTAAAAGCGTATAGTCTTAATTCACATTAAAACACTCATATGAAACGTTCAATATTGTTCACCATGTTGCTTGCCATTGGCTTATACGTCACAAGTCAATCCAATGCCGAGACTTTAAAAACATTCTTGTCTGATGTTATCTCTTTCGAAGAAGTAACATTAGATCCGAATCGTCCGATTTCTAAAATAAGACAAATGGCGTCGGTACAGGCCGATACTTTTTTTGTCCTTACAAAAGAAAATACTGCAGAAGTACTTAGGACTGCTAAGGCCTATCAACACTGTTTGGTTTTTACTGGTAGTCACACTATTGTTAAAGTTACTGATTTAAGTAACTGTATTCAATCCGGATCGTGGGGTGCTTGCATGCCAATGGGTGAAGGTTATATTCAGCGTGGAGAAATGGAAAAGAAGGCGGATTACATCAATAATATTATTGGTATGCCCGATATGCAAAAACGTGTACTGTTTCTCTTTAATTAACAAGGCTTATGTAATAGGCTTTTCCGAATGTAATAGAATCGGAAAGATAGAATAGAATAAGCATGGCGAAGAGCCGTGCTTATTTTGTTTTATGTAGTTTATTCACCAATATTTTCTGTCAAAATACAGGATGTAATGAATGGTTTAATACATGCTTTTTTATCTTTACAAGCAATCAATTTATATCTATACCCATGCAAAACCTTACCATTACTAATATTACATCCTGGGCTAAAGAAAAATTACAATCCGTTGACGCTGGTCACGATTGGTGGCACATAAAACGTACGCTGACCAATGCTAAAAAATTACATCAAACCGAAGGAGGCGATTGGCATGTAATTGAGTTAGCCGTATTGTTGCATGATGTGCCAGATCCTAAATTCTTTGATGAGGAAAAGATGTTGGTTGAGGTGGAGCAAAAAATGGAAAGTGAGGGTGTTTCTTTGAGTAAATGTGAGCATGTGATGCAAATTATCAAACACCTTTCTTTCTCGAAGCAATGGTCGGGTAAAGCTTTTGATTCGTTGGAATTTCGTATTGTTCAGGATGCTGATCGATTGGATGCTATTGGAGCCATTGGTATTGCCCGTGCCTTTAGTTACGGCGGACATAAAGGGCGTGATTTTTACGACCCGGAAGTTCCGGTGCAAAAATATGCCAATGCCGAAGCCTATCGTAAGAGTGATGCACCTACCATCAATCATTTCTACGAAAAACTATTGCTGTTGAAAGATTTAATGAAGACTGATTCAGGTAAAACAATGGCTCAACAACGCCATGATTACATGGAAGGATTCCTGAAGCAATTTTATAGTGAGGTGGAGCAGTGATGATATTAAAAATATTAGTGTAATTCGCGAATTGAAAATCAGCGAAGCTAAATTCGTGGATGAAATAATATTTGTAAACTATAGGTCTTTGTTCAAATTATATACTTCAAATACTTTTAGTATTTTTATCGGCACTCAAAGTTCTAATCAATGCCCGTGAAAAAAAATAATTCTGGTAAGCGCAAGCCTGCTCGAAAGAAAAGTACAAAGCAGTCAGGCAGTACCTGGAAAAAGAAACTGTTTATTCTTAGTCTTAAGGCTGCTGTTGCTGGGATAGCGGTTTTTGCAATATTCGTGTTCTTTGTTTATTTGGGATTATTTGGTCGTTTACCTTCCAATGCCGAACTGGCTAAGATCCAAAACCACACAGCATCCGAAGTCTTCTCATCTGATAAACAACTGATGGGACGTTACTTTGTTGAGCACCGACTAACCATTGATAATGGCGAGGTTTCGAAACATGTGGTCAATGCCTTGGTTGCAACCGAGGATAGTCGCTTCTTTGAGCACAACGGTTTGGATTTCATTAGCCTTGGAAGAGTAATGGTTCGAACCATAATCTTTAGAGATAAGGCGCAAGGTGGCGGTAGTACCATTAGTCAGCAATTGGCCAAAAACTTATACCCGCGAATGCGCTTGGGCTTTATGACCTTGCCAGTTGGTAAGGTGAAGGAGATTTTTACGGCTGCTCGCCTCGAAACGCTTTATTCTAAGGAAGATATTCTGACGCTCTATTTAAATACTGTACCATATGGTGAGGATATTTTTGGTATTGAAATGGCCTCGCGTCGTTTCTTTGGTAAGAAATCGAAACGTCTCGATCCTGCGGAAGCGGCTACGTTGGTAGGTATGTTGGCTGCTAACACAGCTTATAGTCCTCGCATTAATCCTGAGCGCAGTTTAAAGCGACGCAATGTCGTATTGAAACGTATGAAGGAGCAAGGTTTTTTATCTGATACGGAATATAAGAAATGGCAGCAAAGTAAGATTGTACTCAGATATAAGAAGATTGATCACAACACAGGGATAGCACCTTATTTTCGAGAAAAGATACGTGTGAAAGCTCAAAAAATACTGGAGGATGAATATGGTGATGAGTACGATATTTATTCAGATGGTTTGAGGATTTACACAAGTATTGACTCACGTTTGCAGAATTATGCCGAGCTGGCGGTTGATCAACAGATGACCCGTTTGCAAGGTGAGTTTGATCGCCATTGGAAGGGACGTGACCCGTGGGAGAAACATCCGAATATCTACATCGATGCACTGCGTAAATCGAAACGATATACCAAACTAGCAGCAGCTGGTTGGAACGAGGAGAAGATTTTCAAACACATGGAACAGAAGGTTCCGATGACGATATTTACTCATGCTGGTGAGAAGAAGGTGAATATGAGTCCTGCGGATTCGGTGAAGCATCGTTTGAAATTATTGAATACAGGGTTTCTAGCCATGAACCCAAATAATGGCCATGTATTGGCTTGGGTTGGAGGCATCGATCATAAAAGTGTTCAGTACGATCATGTCACTTCGGAACGCCCTGTAGGCTCTACCTTTAAACCAATTGTATATACGGCGGCCCTTATGGAAGGTAATGAGCCCTGCGATTGGATTTCGAACGAGCAGCAGGTTTACGAAGATTATAATGATTGGAATCCGTCAAATAGCAATGGGAAACACGAAGGTTATTATACCATAAAGGGTGGTTTGGCATCTTCGGTAAATACCATAAGTGCCAAACTTATTACGCGTGTGGGTATTGGCGATGTGATTGATGTGGCTCGCGATATGGGTATTGAAGGTGGCATTCCTAAAGTGCCATCAATCGCTTTGGGAACAGCAGAATTGTCATTGTTAGAAATGGTTTCTGCGTATACCACATTTCCTAATTATGGGCGACCTGTTGAGCCAGTTGACTTATTGCGCATTGAAGACAGGTATGGGAATGTGTTGTATCAGTACGATGAGGAACAGGATAGTGACCAAGTGTACGGTGAGGAGGTTTCGCATTTTATTATTGATATGATGCGAGGAGTGGTAGAAAACGGTACAGGAAGCACACTTCGCACATTATTTCACTTAGATAGTGAGCTAGCTGGTAAAACCGGCACAACGCAGGATAACTCAGATGGCTGGTTCATTGGCTATACACCTGGTATTGTTGCAGGTGCCTGGGTTGGTAATGATCAGCCTAAAATTCATTTTCGATCAACAGCTTTGGGTAGTGGTGGACATACAGCCTTGCCAATTTTTGCACGTTTTATGCAGCGAGTCGAGAATGATCCAAAAATGTATGAGTATTACGCTAAATCCTTCTATGAAATACCAGAAGATTTGCAAAGGCGTTTGGAATGTGATAATTTTTCGATGGATGATCCGGATGCGGATATTTTTGATCGTTTCTTTGATGGCTTTGATCGCCCCGATTCTACCAAAATAAGAAAACAGCAAGAACGCCAAGCTAAGAAAGATGCTCGCAAAAAGAAGGATCACAAGAGTGTACTTGACCGCATGAAAGAGCTTTTTAAGAAGAAAAAGTAAGTAGGATGATAAGAATTTTATTGTTGTTTATAGCTTTTAATCTAGGTGTTTTAGGTGATATTCAAGCTCAATCAGAGAAAGGGATATTAAGTGAGCGCTTTGAGCCACCTGTTAATTATCAGAGGCCAAACTGTGATAGCAAATCCTTTGTTTATTTTTTGCAACATTTGCCACTTAAACCTGAGGGGAGTGTGGTTAAATATTATAATGGAGCAAGTAAGAACACGCCAGAGGTATATTGTGCAGTTGTCGATTTGGAGGTTGGTAATCGCGATTTATTGCAATGTGCCGATGCTTGTATGCTGCTATATGCCGAGTATCTTTTTAAACAGAAACGTTACGATGAGATAGCTTTTGACTTTGTATCGGATGGTAAACCTCGCTATTATAACGATTACACGGATGAGCGAACGTATAAATCGTTTCGTAAGTACATGAATTATATTTTTGCCTATGCCAATACACGTTCCTTATATAATCAGCTGAAACCTGTTTCTTCAATAATGCAATTAAAGGCGGGTGATGTGTTTATTCAAACCGGTAATCCATATGGCCATGCCGTAATGGTGGTTGATGTAGCCATAAATGCAGCTTCTGGCAAGAAAGTGTATTTGCTAGCCCAAAGTTACATGCCAGCTCAAGAGATCCAGATTCTTATCAATCCGATGAATTCATCTTTGTCACCTTGGTACGAACTAAATGAGCTCCCTATTCAAACGCCTGAATGGAAGTTTATTCCTGCTGACTTGAGGAGGTTTGAGTAGCCTTATTATTTATCTCAATTCGAACATTTGCAATGCCTTGTTGAATAAAATTTAATTCGTTGGCGGCTGCCTGACTCAAATCGATAATACGTCCTTTAATAAATGGTCCTCTGTCGTTAATGCGAACAGTTATGCTTTTCTTATTGTCGAGGTTAATGACTTTAACTTTTGTTCCAAATGGTAAAGTTTTATGGGCAGCAGTTAATGAATCGTTTGAAAACACCTCACCATTGGCTGTTAAGCGGCCTTCAAACTTTGCAGCATAATACGATGCTTTCCCTTCTAAGACAAGTTCTTGAGCAAAGCAACTTAAGCTAATCACTGAAACTATAAAAAGTACGGCCGCTCGCATTTTTAACTGGTTATTATTTCACCTTTGTAACGCCACCTGATACAATGAATTTCATGACATCGGCAGAGTTGGCATCAATCGGTTTAACGTTTTCAGAAGGCACAATGTATAACTCACCTAATACACCATAAGAGCTTGGTAAATAAACGGCAATTTTTTCCTCAATGCCCAAATCTGCAAGATCAGTTGCTGTAATAAAGCCCAATCGCTCCAATATGCCTTCCTTATCTAAAGTAACCAGAACGGGTTTCTCAAATTTTCGTTCCTTACCCACGAAAGCAGATAACAAATCCTTAACCGATGAATAGATTACCTTAATTAATGGAGCACGTTTCAATAAGCGTTCGAAAGCATTTGATATTGGGGTAGTAATAAAACGCTGACCAAGAAAGCCAACTATGGTGATGGTGATTACAATGATTAATAATCCAATGCCAGGAAAGCTATACTCTGAGAAGGGACCTTTTTTAAATATTTCTAGATTACGCAATAAGCCATCTAACCAAATAAAAGCTACAACAAATACATAGATAGTAACCGCGATGGGGGCAATGTATAAAATACCTTGTAGAAAGTAACGAATCAGTTTTTTCATAAAATTGTGCCTGCTTAGGTGTATCTATGTTTCTACGCTATTATGGTTTAAATGTTCCGAATTACAAGTTGTAAATCATTTCAACCACACCAGTGGGGTATGTCTGACTACTTTTTAAGGTCAGATGGGTCATGTCAGGAATTGCTTCAAATAGCTCAATACCTTCAGAAAGAACTATTGGCATTACAAATACAAAGATCTCATCAATGAGTTTGGCATTTAAAAGCATGGTGTTTACTTGTCCGCCCCCTATTAACCAGATATCTCCACCAGATTGCTTCTTTAGTTCTTGTATGAATTCAATCTGATTATCAGAAATAAACTCAACATGTTCCGTGTTTTCATGCTTTGTTCGGCTCAGTACGTAGTTTTGTTTGCCAGCATATGGAAAGTCAATGCCCCAGCTTAATATTTGTTGGTAGGTGCTGTTGCCTTGAATGGTAGCATCAACTGATTTGTAGAAATCAGCGTAGCCATAATCCAGCGCATCTGGATTAGGAATAGATTCAAGCCAATCAACGGCGCCATCTTTTGACGCTATTTTACCATTAAGGCTCGTGGCAATGTAAAGTTTTATTTTTCGCATGTAGGGTGTTCTTTATTTCTCGAATTGAATTCGAAGTTTCTTAGGCAGACCGGCAACCACCAAGTCATAGGAATGATTAATCCATTCGATCAATAACTCATCTGACACTGACCCATCTATATTAATGGTATTCCAATGCTTTTTGTTCATGTGGTAGCCTGGTAATACCGCATGGTGTTTTTCACGTAATTCAATGGCCTTTTCAGGATCGCACTTGAGGTTGATGCTAAAATCGCCTTCCACATTGGTGAGCGCAAACATTTTGCCAGCCACCTTAAATACCAATGTGTTTTGGTCAAAGGGAAATTCCTCCGTTACCAAGTGCTTTTTTATGCAGTATTCTCTAAATTCTTCTATGTTCATATTTTTAAGCTGATAGCTGACAGCCATTAGCTATCAGCCCCCGATAGCTATCGGGGTTTATAATGTTGGATGAAATGCTTCTTCGATGTGTTCTATTTTCCAATCTGCTCCATTTGGAATGAGAGTCACCACGTCAAAACGAACTTCTTCTTCAATGTCGTATTCCATAATATAAGCCTCAGTCGCTTCCACAATAAAGCGGATTTTTCCAGGAGTGATTGCTTCCTTGGGGTTTTCCCAGCCATCTGTTGTACGTGTTTTAACCTCAATTACCACAAAGTAGTTTTTATGTCTGGCAATCAAATCTAGTTCCTTTTGTTTGTAGCGCCAGTTACGTTCAATTATGTCAAATCCTTTTTCTTCAAGGAATTTGGCAGCAACAGCTTCACCCGTTTTGCCCAGTTCGTTATGGTCGGCCATTTAAAAATATACCTTTGAGTTACAATTAGAAACATCAATACTCACCCGTTTACCCATTATTAATGGCATGTTGATATTACCATGTCCTGCCGGGAATCCAAAAATAACTGGATAGTCATATTCCGAAATAGCTTCCTTTATAATCTCATAAGCATTAAGTCCGTATTTTACATCGTTATCTTTCATGTTGGTGAATTGCCCTACAATAATGCCACTTAACTGTTTTAGAAAACCGCTTAGTTTTAGGTTTTGCATCATCCTATCCAGATGATAGAGGTATTCCGATAAATCTTCGATGAATAATATTTTACCATGAGGGTTAGGATCGTAAGGAGTGGATCTTAATGCGTAAATCAAGGACAGATTACCGCCAATTAATAAACCTTCTGCCTCTCCATTTCTATTTAGTAGATGAGGTGCTATTTTGTATTTTGGCAATTCTCCATGTAGGATATTGAACAAGCTTAGCATGTCATCGTCATCCTTCGACTTATCAGGAAAATTTTTAGGCATTGGTCCATGTATGCTGGCGACTTTGTGTTTATGATGCAGACAAGTGTGTAAAACTGTAATATCGCTATAGCCAATTATCCATTTGGGGTTTTCCAAAAAGTGAGTGAAATCTATTTCTTCAATAATACGAATAGTACCATAACCACCTCGAGCGCAAAATATGGCATCCACATCAGATCTATTAAGCATTAACTGTAAATCTGATGCACGGTGTTCGTCGTTACCAGCATACTGATGAAAAGTATTGGTGGCGTTATTACCTACCGTTACCTGGTAACCCATGCTGTGTAAATACTTTTCAGCGAAATGAATGGTTTCTGCATCTATTCTGCCAGCTGGAGAAACAATACCAATGGTTGAGTTTTTGGAGAGTGATTTTGGAAATATCATGGCTTTAGTTTTATAGTTTGTAGGCAGAAGCCAGTAGTTATTCTTATAATGCTTTAAATAACAAGAATAGAGTTAATTCAGTATTAAAATGATTTACAACTTTAATTCCGTTTTACCCCTCCAACCTCCCCTAAAGCGGGAGGCTAAAGTCCCCTTTAGGGGATTTAGGGGTTCTTAAACCTTAAGTTAACTATAATTCTTAAATTAATATCTATTTGTACACCCTCTTATTCTTGCTACTATTATTAAATACTTTGCATATCTTTGTGAAGTTAATAAAAAGCCCCGAATGCTGTGGGCTTTTATTTTGATTTTTATAGTACCCAACCATAAAACAAATTCATACAAATGAAAACGGGAAATTTCAAGCGAACGCTAGTAACTACTGCTTTACCATATGCCAATGGGCCTGTTCACATTGGTCACCTTGCCGGAGTTTATGTTCCAGCCGATATTTATGTACGTTATTTACGCCTAAAACACGAAGATGTTGTGCTTATTGGAGGTTCTGATGAACATGGTGTGCCAATTACCTTAAAGGCAAAAAATGAAGGTGTTACACCTCAGGATATTGTTGATAAATACCATGGCATTATAAAAGATTCGTTTGAGAAGTTTGGTGTCTCTTTTGATGTGTATTCGCGTACTTCATCTAAGATGCATCACGAAACAGCCAGTGATTTTTTCAAAACCTTGTATGATAAGGGTGAATTTGTTGAGAAGGAGTCGGAGCAATATTACGACGAAGAAGCCAATCAGTTTTTGGCTGATCGTTACATTACGGGTACTTGTCCGCATTGTAAGAGCGAAGGTGCCTATGGCGATCAGTGCGAGAGCTGCGGAACATCTTTGAATGCAACAGACCTAATTAACCCTCAATCGGTGGTGTCAGGCAGTAAACCAGTGGTGCGTAAAACAAAGCATTGGTATTTGCCACTCGATAAGCATGAGCCATTTTTGAAAGAATGGATATTAGATGGACACAAGGAGTGGAAACCAAATGTATACGGTCAGTGTAAGTCGTGGATTGATTTAGGTTTACAACCACGTGCGGTAAGTCGCGACTTGAATTGGGGTGTGCCTGTTCCTGTGGAAGGAGCAGATGGCAAAGTGCTTTATGTATGGTTTGATGCACCTATCGGATATATTTCGGCTACAAAGGAATTAACCCCTGAGTGGGAAAAATATTGGAAGAGTGACGATTCACGCATGTTACATTTTATTGGTAAAGACAATATCGTATTTCACTGTATTGTATTTCCATCAATGTTAAAAGCCGAAGGTAGTTATATACTACCTGAGAATGTGCCTGCCAACGAATTCTTAAATCTTGAGGGAGATAAGATTTCTACTTCCCGTAATTGGGCGGTTTGGTTACACGAGTACTTAGTTGATTTTAAAGACAAACAGGATGTATTGCGCTATGTATTAACGGCCAACGCACCTGAAACAAAAGATAACGATTTTACCTGGAAGGATTTCCAAGCTAGAAACAACAATGAGTTGGTTGCTATCTTAGGAAATTTTGTGAATAGGGCAGTAGTCCTCACTCATAAGTATTACGATGGAGCCGTACCGGCTGCAGGTGAATTGACCGACTATGATAAGGAGACTTTAAATGAGATTCCTGCTATAGTGAAACGTGTTGAAGACGCCTTGGATATATTCCGTTTCCGTGAAGCGGTACGTGAGGCCATTAACCTTTCGCGTTTAGGTAATAAATATTTGGCTGATTGTGAGCCTTGGAAACTTGCTAAGACAGATCCAGAGCGTGTTAAGACCATCATGAACATTGCCTTACAAATAACGGCCAATGTTTCGATTCTTATTGAGCCATTCTTACCTTTCACTGCCAAGAAAATGCAAGACATGCTTAATCTGGAGAACTTAGATTGGAGCTCTTGTGGTAATTTAGAATTGTTGTCAGCTGGAAGTTTGATTAATAAGCCAGAGTTGTTATTCGAAAAGATTGAAGATGCGACTATTCAGGAGCAATTGGATCGCTTGCAGCAAACGAAGGTTGATAATGAGGCTGCCAATAAAGTGGCTGCTCCTGCAAAGGATAACATCGAGTTTGATGATTTTACCAAGATGGATATCCGTGTTGGTACTATTGTGGAGGCTGAAAAAGTGGCTAAGACTAAAAAGCTACTCCAATTGAAAGTAGATACAGGAATTGATCAGCGTATTGTTGTTTCAGGTATTGCGGAGTTCTTCAAACCAGAAGAGATCATTGGAAAACACGTTAGTATTTTGGTTAATCTGGCTCCTCGTAAAATTCGTGGCATCGAATCGCAAGGTATGATTTTGATGGCAGAAGATGCTAGTGGTAAACTGGAATTTGTTGCGCCAGCAAGTGATGTTAAGCCAGGTTCAGAGATTAGGTAGGTACAATATGAGCATGTCTAATAATTTGGTTCGGTCATCGAGATGAATTCTTATTAGTTGAGTATTGATCACTTCGACTTAGCTCAGTGAACAGTCTATTAGAATATTTAGGATGACATCTATCAGAAAGATGTCATCCGTAAGTTAAAATAGAAAAAGGTCAGCAAGCGCTGACCTTTTTTAGTATTGTTGTGTTTGTGTGTTGAAACTATTGTTTCATCACCCAAACTGTTTTAAAATCTTTTTGTTTGCGATAATTGAGCATCGATTTAACAGCCACATCTTTTTCGCTGAAGCCATTCAAGGCTATTCTAAAGCGATTATTTGGACTATGAAGTACAAAAGCTTGCTCTTCCCCAATATTGTGAATTTGTTTTAAAAAACGCTGGGCTTGTTGCTCATTTTTGAAACTACCTGCAATAATATAAAACTGATCTTCATTAAACGAAGTTGTGTTTGTGTTTTCATTTGCCGCTGTATCTTCTACTTTGAAAGTTGCAGCTTCGCTCACATATGTTACCTGATTAGAGTTATTGCTTGAGCTACTGAAATCAATTGTGCTAGCCGTATTCATTGTGTTGGCATCGTACTCGTTATTCACATCAGGCGATATTACAAATAAACCAACCAAGAGAGCAACGGTTGCGGCAATGTGTTTCTGAGTTAATGGTTTTAATAAGCGTCTTACCTGTAAACTTTCGTTTGATGGTTTTAATTGAATGTCAGGTGCAAAATGAAACGAACCTAGTCCAAATGAATCAGTGCAGAAGTTATCTGAGTTACTTGCTGTAAATTGTAGGTTGCCGTTAGCATCAGCTTTCAAGCGACCAATACCTTCAATGTTTACTTCTTTACCAGCGTCAAGCTCATCTTTAAGATTAGCGGTGTAATTTTCAATGTTTATTTTAGAATGACCATATGACAACATATTTTCTTGAGCAAAAGTACTAATCAACAATCCATCGTTATGAATAAGGCTTCTGTTAAAGCCTATTTCCTTTGAAGGTGGTATAAATATGTTTTTCTCATTATCAATTTTTGCACTCGTTGGTGTTGCTACGAAAGCTCCGAATTGTGGTATAATAACACATTCGTGTGTGAAAAGAAGTTGGTATATGTGTTGGTCAATTGCTGTCATATTCGCAAATTTACAAAAAAGTAGATTCAATGTAACAACTTTATATCAACACCTGTTGGTAACCTGTTGATAAGTGAATCAAACCCTTTGTGTAACAACTATTATACAGTGGTTTATTGGCTAAGTTACTAAATCTGGAATAAAAGTCAATTAAAATAAAAAGTATTTATTACTTTTATACATGGAAATGATAATGTAATACACAAGAAAACATACATAATAAAAGACCGAACGATGCAAATTTTAGTGACAGGAGGAACCGGATACATTGGTTCGCATACAGTAGTTGAGCTTCAGAATAAAGGCTATGAAGTAGTAATAGTAGATAACCTTTCTAATTCTCAAATTGAGGTATTAGATAATATTGAGAAAATATCAGGCATTCGTCCTGCATTTGAACAGTTTGATTTGTCGGAGCGTGATCTTACGGATGCTTTCTTTCAAAAGTATTCTGGTATTTCGGCCATTATTCATTTTGCTGCTTTTAAAGCGGTAGGAGAGTCTGTTTCAAAATCATTAGAATACTACCGTAACAACTTAGTTTCGCTTATGAATCTGCTTGAAGGGATGAAAAAGTATAAAATTCCTAATATGGTTTTTTCATCATCTTGCACTGTTTATGGTCAGCCGGATGTATTGCCAGTTACTGAGGAAACACCCCGAAAAGAAGCGGAGTCGCCTTATGGTAATACTAAAGCTATTTGCGAAGATATTATGCGTGATTACTGTAAATCGCATGAAGAAGATATTAATTGCATCGCTTTGCGTTATTTTAATCCAATTGGAGCGCACGAAACTGGATTGATTGGCGAATTGCCTGTAGGTGTTCCAAATAACCTGGTACCATTTATTACACAAACAGCGGCTGGTCTGCGCGATGAGTTAAGTATTTTTGGTGAGGATTATGATACGCCGGATGGCACAGCTATACGCGATTACATTAATGTGGTAGATTTAGCTCAAGCGCACGTAGTTGCCATCGACCGCATGTTGACTAAAAAGTCAAAAGCTAATTACGAATATTTCAATGTTGGTACTGGTGAAGGCTATTCGGTTATGCAATTGGTAAAAGCATTCATCGAGGTGACAGGCGTAGATTTAAAATATAAAGTTGTAGAACGCAGAGCTGGCGATATTGAAAAAATTTGGGCCGATACAAGTTTTGGTAATGCTGAGCTAGGATGGAAAGCTCAAAAATCATTGGAAGAAACGTTGGCTTCAGCCTGGAAATGGGAAAAGAAAGTTAGGGGACTGTAAAGATCTTCATAAAAGAATATTAGGGATGCGATATTCTGCAGCAACACTGCTGCATAGATCGCATCTTTTTTTATTTCTAAAATTAATTGAGTAATATTGATATACATTTAATTCTAATCTAAAAAAAAAATACATTTATGGAGTCAATTGGAGTATTTGGGGGAATAGCATATTTAGCATTTGCCATTTTAATGATCGTATCAGGGTGGAAGATTTTTGAAAAGGCAGGTAAACCAGGTTGGGCATGCCTAATTCCAATTTATAACACCTTAGTTTTATTAGAAATTGTTGGCAAGCCTTGGTATTGGTTATTATTAATGATGATTCCTGGTGTAGGAGCTATCTTTGCTATTTGGTCTATAAATTTATTATCAAAAAGCTTCGGTTATGGTACAGGTTTCACTTTGGGACTGATATTCCTATCACCAATTTTCTATCCTATTTTAGGTTTAGGTGATGCAAAATATAATGGACCTGCTGGTTCATAAATATTTGTAATAGCTCAGAAGAAAGATCCATTTTATAAATAAAAATATTGGATTCGTCCAAAAAAGCTCCTTAAAGGGGCTTTTTTTATTTCTTTGATGTAGTTTTACGTTTCAAAATCAAAGAAATAATATAATACTCTATAGAGATGAAAAAGCTTTTAATTACTGGTGGAGCCGGATTTATTGGTTCTCATGTTGTTCGCTTGTTTGTAAATAACTATCCCGATTACCATATTTACAACTTGGATGTTTTAACCTATGCAGGTAATCTTGAGAATCTGAAAGACATCGAGAATAAGTCGAACTATACTTTTATCAAGGCTGATATTACAGATGAAGCTTTAATGAGCGAATTGTTTGAAAAGCATCAATTTGACAGTGTTATTCATTTGGCTGCAGAGTCGCATGTTGACCGTTCTATAAGCGATCCTTTGGCTTTTATTAAAACTAATATTCTGGGCACGGTTAATCTATTAAACGCAGCTCGAAATAGTTGGAAGAACCAAATGGAAGGTAAATTATTTTATCATATTTCTACCGATGAGGTGTATGGTTCATTAGGTGCCGAAGGTTTATTTACTGAAACAACGGCTTACGATCCACGTAGTCCATATTCATCATCAAAAGCCAGTTCTGACCATTTGGTACGTGCTTATTTCCATACTTATGGAATGCCTGTTGTGATTTCAAACTGTTCAAACAACTATGGCCCAAACCAATTTCCAGAAAAATTGATACCTCTATCAATAAATAATATAAAGAATAATAAACCTATTCCAATTTATGGTAAAGGCGAGAATGTTCGCGATTGGTTATATGTAATTGATCATGCCAGTGCCATCGATAAGATCTTCCATGAAGGAACCAATGGAGAGACTTATAACATTGGTGGTATTAATGAGTGGACCAATATTGATTTGATTCACAAGTTATGCGAAGTGATGGATGAGCAGTTGGGACGCGAAAAAGGTGAGTCGGCAAAGTTGATAACCTTTGTTAAAGATAGAGCTGGTCATGATATGCGTTATGCTATTGATTCTTCAAAATTAATGAATGAACTGGGGTGGAAACCATCTTTACAATTTGAAGAAGGCATTGTTAAAACAGTTGAATGGTATTTGAGTAATAGTGATTGGTCAGACAATATTATGTCGGGCGATTACGAGAAGTATTACGAACAACAATACGAAAAGCGATAAGCTTTTATCTATTAAATATGCTACAGCGCGAGTCCTCTCGCGTTGTAAAATTTAAAGCTCACGATAAAATTTTGTGAAAGTAAAAAATACTATTGACCCAAAACGTTTCGATGTTTTGGTTTTTTTTTATTGGCCTAAAAATAGTAATGCCCGTAAGACGTTTCAAACGGGCATTTACTGAGAGATAAACCTTAAAAGTATTACATTATGAACGGCTCACGAAAGAGCAACTCATAATCTTTATTCAACCGTGACTGACTTAGCCAGATTTCGCGGTTGATCAACATTACAGCCACGCATGACAGCAATGTGATACGATATAAATTGAAGAGGTATTACTGTTAAAAGTGGTGCAACAGCTTCGTGACAATCCGGGACTTCAATAACGTGGTCAGCCATTTTTTTAATGACATCATCGCCTTCAGTAACGATGGCAATCACTTTTCCGTTACGCGCTTTTACCTCTTGAATATTACTTACAATTTTTTCATACGACTTATCCTTGGTTGCAATAACAAAAACTGGCATGTTCTCATCAATGAGAGCAATTGGGCCATGTTTCATTTCAGCAGCTGGATAACCCTCGGCATGAATATACGATATTTCTTTTAGTTTTAAAGCACCTTCTAATGCGACCGGAAACAGATATCCTCTTCCGAGATATAGTGCATTGTTGGCGTCCTTATAAGTTTCAGCAATCGTTTTTATTTCTGCTTCAGATTGTAAAATGGTTTTAATTTTATCTGGTACCTCAGTCATCTGTTTGATGAGGTGCTGATATTCGTTAGGCGATAATTCGCCCTTTGTTTTACCAAGTAACATGGCCATCATCGTCAAAACAGTTACTTGCGATGAAAAGGCTTTGGTTGACGCAACACCAATTTCAGGGCCGGCGTGTGTATAAACGCCAGCATCTGTCTCGCGCGGAATTGAAGCACCAGCTACGTTACATATACCAATGATTAAAGCACCTTGCTCTTTGGCCATTTTTATGGCAGCCAATGTATCGGCTGTTTCACCACTCTGCGATATGGCTATTATTACATCATCCTTATTAATTACAGGGTTACGGTAACGGAATTCACTCGCATATTCCACTTCCACAGGTGTACGTGCAAATTCTTCGAATAAATACTCACCTACCAAGCCTGCGTGCCAAGAGGTTCCGCAAGCGACGATGATAATGCGTTTGGCTTCCGATAAACGTGGTAATACATCAATAATACCACCAAGGAATATTTTTGAATGATCCATGGATATTCTTCCACGAAAAGTATCCTCAATAGATAAAGGTTGCTCGTATATTTCCTTAAGCATGAAGTGATCATAGTTGCCTTTGTCAATTTCTTCAATGCTGAGGCTTATTTTTTGTATTTTCGGCTTTTTAGCATCATTGTGGATGCTCTTTAGTGTTAGCTTATCTTTTTTGATAACCGCCACTTCTTCGTCGTTCATGTAGATTACCTGATCGGTATATTCTACAATTGGAGTAGCATCCGAAGCTAAGAAGTATTCTTTCTCACCAACACCAATTACCAATGGGCTACCTTTTCTGGCTGCAATCAATTGATCATCTTCGTCGGTACAAGTAACCACTAAGCCATAGGCACCAATTACTTTTGTTAAGGCAGAACGCACTGCAATCTCGGCATCTACCTTTTCTTCGATATAAATATTCTCGATAAGATTGGCCAATACTTCAGTATCCGTTTCACTCTGGAAAGTGTAACCACGGTTGATTAATTCCTTTTTTAGGTGAGCGTAATTCTCGATAATACCATTGTGTACTACAATGAATTTACCGTTTTCAGAAACATGTGGATGCGCATTGTTATCGCTTGGAACACCATGGGTTGCCCAGCGTGTATGCCCAATACCAATACTTCCAGATATTGATTTACCCTTGGCATGTTCTTCCAAGTCTTTTACCTTGCCCTTACATTTGTATACATGAACACCATCGTTAACCAAAGCTAAACCAGCTGAGTCGTATCCTCTGTATTCAAGTCGTTGCAGACCTTTTACAATAATTGGGTAGGCTGTTCTTTCTCCTACATATGCTACAATTCCGCACATTCTATTTTGTTTTTTTGTTATCGTTCAATGTGCTGTTGATACGAAAAAAGAGGAAAACCCATAGGAATTCCTCTCTCAGCAATGTGGTATAATGTAAAAGGTAAACTAACCTTTCGTGTTATTTTAATAGACTCTTAGGATCTAAATTGTCTTTTTCAATATCCTTGAAATAACGATAAGTACCTACTTTTAATTCATAAGTAGATGCTTCGTCACAAACAATTAAACCTTTAGGATGCATTTGTAATGCACTAATGGTCCACATGTGATTTATTCCTTCTTCAACAGCATGTTGTAAAGCTCTCGCTTTATTATGTCCATTTACAATAATCAATATTTCTTTGGCGTCTAATACAGTTCCAACACCAACTGTTAAAGCTGTTTTTGGTACCTGATCAGGATCGTGATTAAAGAAACGTGAATTTGCTAAAATGGTATCATAGGTTAACGTTTTAACCCTTGTACGGGAGTTAAGTGATGAACCAGGTTCGTTAAAGGCAAGGTGACCATCAGGGCCAATTCCACCTAAAAACAAGTCGATTCCACCAACTTCCTTAATTTTATCTTCGTAACGTTGACATTCTGCTTCAGCATCTTCTGCCTTACCATCTAATAAGTTGGTGTTTTCAGCTTTAATGTCGATGTGACTGAAAAAATTCTCCCACATGAATGTGTAATAACTTTGAGGATGTTCGCGAGGAATCTCTCTGTATTCATCCATGTTGAAGGTGATTACATTTTTGAAAGATACTTTTCCTTCTTTGTGTAATCGAATCAGTTCTTTGTAAGTGCCCATTGGTGACGAACCCGTTGGTAATCCCAATACTATTGGACGCTCTTCTTTGTGATTGTTAATTTTTTGTGCAACATAGGCAGCTGCCCATTCCGACGCTACCTGATAATCTGGTTCAACAATTAATCGCATTATACTCTATTTTAAGGTTTATCTCTTTTTTTACAAAGGATAAGCCTTTCTTTTAGCTCCTCGGCTAGTCTACTTTTTTCCCGAATGTGCTTATGAATATCTTGTACTGCCGGATGGCTTTCAAACTCGCCGCGAACTTGTTCAAAGTCCATGCTACGTGTTTCTTCTGAGCCATCAATGCCAAAACCTGTTTGAGTATTTAATGTAAACTCTTTGCGGGCATCGGCATAAACCATGTTATCTAAATCAATTACGTTTTTCTTCCAGTCGTCGATGAAGCTTAATAGTTGATCAATTTCAACCTGAGCTAAATCCAAATCAAATTCGTCTTTAAAGACTTTAAGACACCAGTTCCATGCGTAATCAAAATAGCTATCATGCAACAATCTATATCGTTCATTTAGTTGATCTAAATCCGATATAGTATTGTTTTCAAGATCATCCAAAAGGGTCATTACCCGTTCGTTCGGTACTAAAAGACCAGCCATGTCTATCCATTCATCTTGCCCATGGGGCGATGTTGGAGAAAGGCTTTTCTTCAATTCTTCCGAATTAACAAAGGTAATGCCTTCGAGCTTTTTTATAAGCGCATTTCCTAAAAATTTTATGATGCCTACGTTATATAGTTTTATTCCACGTTCCAACGATGTGTTTGAAATCTTCACATTGTTGTACATGTAATAGTCTGATGTCGCGCCAGATGAGGCTTTGAGCTGTTTTAAGACGGCTTTACCACCCAACATTTTTTGAATGGTGAACGGACTTAATAAGTTGAAATTAATGAAGTCAAGCAGCTTTTTATCTGTTCTTTTATCGCGTTTTGGCCATTTTCTGGCGTCACGAATGGTTCCAACACTGCGTAAATTGACCCCAGGAGCTAACAAACTCTCATCTTTATTCTCGATTAAATATGAAAATGGAAGTAAAGATGTGTCTGGGTTACGATAATGACGCCCCATAACCAATGAGAAGGCTCCGATTCGAGCAGGCCAAAGTAAGTAGGAATCACTCGTTGTTTTCGATCCACGCTCAAGTACGCCTTGATGAATAGGCCCTAGCTTGTACATGTGGTTACTTTGGTTCGAACCACTACCGGCATTCATGAATGAGAAATAACCAGCAATTAATAAGGTTGATTTATGATGAGTTACCGTATATGGCCCTGCAAATATGGAACAAGCTTCGCCATGAAACCCCTGACTATTGGCGAAAAAAACAGAATTCTCAGCCGAATATTGTTTGCTTAATTCACACCCCTGTCCAATAAAACATTTTGATACCAACGCACCATCGCTTACCGTACAGCCTGATGCAGCTACAAAATCTTCAGCAATAATACCAGGGCCAAAATAACTTGGTGCTTCAGGGGAACTATTGATTGTACCTTCCTGTAAACGGTAAATGCCTTCAACTACCGCACTTTCACCAATGTTAGTATTTATTATTGTTCGACAATTGATGAGTTTGGCATTTTTCTCAATGGTGCCTTTGTCACTGCAAATATCTTTCTTGTATTGATCAATTAGTTTTTGCAGTTGCCCTATCACCTTAGGGCGGTGACGATACAGAGCCATTATATAGCCCGTATGAGCAGATAATTCGTTGTATATTGATATTTCGCGGCCACCTGCTTCGTTTAATGCAGATACTTGAATGCCGTTGCCAAAACAACTATTGCCTTCGCAAGTGATAGAATCTACATTTTCAATTATAACCCCTGATTTGATGTGGTAATTGGCAATGTGATTCTTAACTTGATTAATGTAGGCATCCGATTCAATGATGCAATTGTGAATGCAAGCATTCGATATTCCAGCAGATTTTTCAACTCCGCCAGCAAATGAGAATATTTTATCAAAAGATCCCAAGCAAACATCGCCAGAAAAAGCTGTATTACGAATGCTTTTTGTTGTGAAGCTATCAGCAACACTTACTCTACTCCAATCAGTAGAAGTACAGCTTTGCTGCTCTAGGGTTTTTATTTCTTTTTGGGTTAAGGAACGGTATCCTTTCATTTCGTTATGAATATGTGCTTCTTTGAGACATCTAAAGTAGAAAAGATACGTACTTAAAAATAGTATTGGAACTAAAAGAAAGTGTTTTGTAAGTATAAAGTAAAAGGCAGCTTCTAAAAATAAGGTTTAGAAAGGAATCTGGTGCTGATTTGCAAAGTATACCAAATAAAAAAGGATGCCGAAGCATCCTTTTAAAATAATATAATCAGTGTAAATTATCTCGGAATATAATGGAAATATTTGATGTTCATTTCCATTGGTTTTTCTTTATTAGCACCACCAAATAAAGTCACTCGTTTGAAGTTAGCCGTGCTATTATCACTTGGACCAATAAAGAATTGCTTCTCATTTAAACTGGCACCATCTTCATTTCGCATCACATAATTAAAGAAATCAGCTCGCATGATGAAATAATAAAGGTATTCCGTCCGGAGATAATTGTTGTCATCATCATAAATGTGTCGAGGTAGTAACTCACCAGTTCCACTGCGATTTCCATTTTGATCTGCATTACTTCCAAATAAAGGTGTTGTAAATTTTTGGCCACCAACAATAATACTATAAGTTGGTGTTACAAATTCACCTTTATCATCCTGCCAAACAATGCTCAGGTTTTGAGGAATTGGGTATCGCTGTATCGCTCTTACTTTATCAGGGTCGCTATCAATAGGATGATCGTAATCATCTGAAACAAGTGACATGGTGTCTATTTCCATGAAAAACTCAATGTTACTAACCGAAATGTAAGGGTCGGTATTTTCAAGTGAATCAACCCAATTTATTATTTCATCTGGGAATTCCATCTGAGTATAGCTGCCAGCCATTCCTTGTAAATAGAGCGTTTCTGGTTCAGGTTCATCCGTAACAATGTCATTTATATCAGGATGCTTATATTTGTTAAACCTAACGTTTTCGACATTGATGGGAAAAATGTAAGGAAACTGCTTGCTTGTATCACGCACTTCTTCAGCATCGTTTATGTATTTATAATTACGTGTATAATAAAGCGTAAGTCTTGTGCCGTAATTTGAACTAGAATATGTGGGTAAGTTGATTTTTGTTAAAGCACCTTCTTCTGTGCTGTTATCATCTGAATCTATATATAAACCATTAAAAACCCCTTTAAATGCACTTGTGTTTAATAATTCATCTTCACTTAAATTAAAGAAACGATCGGTGATTTCATCATTTAATTTGAAATTCCAGTATTTGGTTGTTGTTGTATGACCAGTAAAACCAGTGTCAAGCCACCCACTATCGATGTCATTGCTAACTTTAAACTGATCCCAAAGGTATTCAGGGCGATTCAATAAACTGTCTGGATATTTCCAAAGATTAGTGCTCCACCACTCTGATTTAAGTGAATCCGGCACATCATCGTTAGGGTGAACCAATTTACTTGCAATTGGAGTTGTGTTGTGCCCTGGTATAGGAGAGTTGTGATAGTACTTGGTACTCGAACTACCAAGTCCTTCTGTTAATTCATAGACACTAATCTTCTGCTTGTCAAGCATATCACCATACCAATCATTAAACTGGTATTGTAGCGATAGTACTAAGCTGTCAACAGTCCATACTTCTGAATAGGGCTTCCATTTTTCATGATCATACCAGTCTGTTGGAGTTTCAATGGTTATGTTATTGTTGTCGAATTTGTTATTAAGTTCAACATCTTCGAGAATTCTGGTTGAATCTGAATCAATTTTATAAAAAAGCACATCAACAGAGGGTTGAACTTTGGCTCCGATTGAAAAATCAGTTACAAAACTGCCTTCAGACTTTCCAAAAACAGGATCGTTAAATGTACCTAAAACTCCACTTGTGGCTTGACTTGTTTGAATGGCATCACGAGTTGTGTTTATGGTTGCTAATACATGTTCGTTGTAGTTCAGTCCTTGCAGAACTTCTCCTTCGGGTAGTACATTGCCTGTTAATCGAACAGGTTCATCTTTACAAGCCGATAAAGAAAGAAGGCCAATTAATAAAAATTGGCCTGTTGTGCGTGAAAATATATTTTTCAATGAAATGATCTTCATAAGTATACGGGGTTGTTAGTCAAGTAAAGAGTCGTAAAAGCCATTATAAGCACTCACATAAGTTTCCTCATCGTGGTAACCTAAAAATGGTTTGCCTGATTCTTCAATGAATTTACTTAATTCAGGATTAATGGTTTCACTACCTTGGATTATACCATCTGACATAGAAATTGCCAGTTTCATTAGGCTTACATAATCGTTCTTTTCAAGAATATCGAGATCGCTAGCTTCAACACCATCAATGATTAATTTCTCCTTGAAATTCTCAGCCCATTCCTGAGAAAACTCATTGTTGTAAATGGTGTACACTACTTTCGTGTTTTCGAAATGTGGATCCTCGTTCATGGCTTTCTTAATGTACAAAGGAGCCAAGGCAGTAATCCAACCATTGCAATGAACAACATCAGGAGCCCATCTTAACTTTTTTGTGGTTTCAAGTGCACCGCGAGCAAAGAAGATGGTTCTTTCATCGTTATCATCAAATTCTTTTCCGTCAGCATCGGTTAAAGTATGCTTTCTCTGAAAATAATCTTCATTATCGATAAAATACACCTGCATACGAGCTGCCTGAATCGATGCTACTTTGATGATTAATGGATGATCTGTATCGTCAATAATAAGGTTCATTCCGGACAAACGGATAACCTCATGAAGTTGATTTCTACGTTCATTAATGCATCCGAAACGCGGCATGAAGGTTCTAATTTCTTTTCCAAGTTCTTGAATGCCTTGGGGTAAAAAACGACCTACTTTCGACATTTCGCTTTCTGGTAGATACGGTGTAATTTCCTGGGAGATGAATAAGACTTTAGCTTTTTCCATTTCTATTATTGGTAGTAGTGTAATTTTGCAAATGCAAAAGTACGAAAAATAAACCACCCAACAAATTAATGGTGTTCAAGCAATCTCTCTTTTTGTGTTTACTACTTTATGTAAGTTTTGGTAATTGGTGGAGGAATTGAGTGTATTTTTTGGAACATATAGTAAAAGTGTGCTTCATATTTTATTACTTTGCCGCGCAAATTTTTTAAAACCAATGAAGGTGTATTCATGTTGTTGTTATGACAATTGATGAAGAATCGAGTTTTTAGTTGATATGAAAATTGTTAAAACTGTTGCGGAGTTAAGTGGTCAGCTTGCTAGCTACCGTAAAGAAAATAGAAAAATTGGTTTTGTGCCTACCATGGGTGCTCTGCATCAGGGGCATCTGTCTTTGGTTAAGGAAGCTGCGTCACAGGCGGATGTAGTGGTGGCAAGTGTTTTTGTGAATCCGAACCAGTTTAATAATGCCGATGATTTAAAGCGTTATCCACGTGACTTGTCGAAAGATGCAGCTATGCTAGAGGCTGTAAAATGTGAGCTTTTGTTTGCGCCTGATGTGAATGAGGTTTACCCTGAGGAAGATAAGCGTGTTTTTGATTTTGGATCGCTCGAAACGGTGATGGAGGGCAAATACAGACCTGGTCATTTTAATGGCGTAGCGCAAGTGGTAAGTCGATTGTTTGATATGGTTAAGCCAGATAAAGCATTTTTTGGTTTAAAGGATTTTCAGCAATTAGCAGTTATCCAAAACTTGGTTCAGCAATTGAACTTAAAGGTTGAAATTGTACCATGTGCTATTATTCGCGAAGATGACGGCTTGGCTATGAGTTCAAGAAATGCTTTATTGACCGAAGAGCAACGAAAAAATGCACCTGAGATTGCACGTACTTTATTTGATTCTTGTAACTTTGTGCCTGAATTAACAATTGAAGCGCTGAAAAAGAAGGTGCATGATGAAATTAATAAATCATCAGAACTGGAAGTTGAATATTTTGAAATTGTTGATGGATATACCTTGCAAGCAGTTGACAATTGGACTGACAGTAATTACATTGTTGGTTGTATTGCAGTGTTTGCAAATAAAATAAGATTGATAGATAACGTGACTTACAAAAATAAGGATCATGAATATTGAGTTAGTCAAATCAAAATTACACAATGTTTCGGTTACCGAAGCAAACCTGAATTATGTTGGTAGCATTACCATAGACGAGGATCTGATGGATGCGGCAAATATCATCGAGAACGAAAAAGTTCAAGTGGTGAACAACAACAATGGTGAGCGAATTGAGACCTATGTAATCAGAGGCGAGAGAGGTTCGGGCGTCATTTGCTTGAATGGAGCAGCGGCACGTAAAGTTGCCGTAGGTGATGTTGTAATTATTATTACCTATTGTAGCATGGAGGTGGAAGAGGCAAAACAATTTAAGCCGACTTTCATTTTTCCTGATACGGCTACTAATTTGCTTGTATAGAGCAAATAGTAGTGCTTTCAAAAATTTTAGATACCTCGGCTACAACCGGGGTATTACTATTTTTATACCTTTGATCTACTAATTTTTGTAAACAATTTGCAAGAACTGTTCAATGAAAGAACTCGAAAAGATTTACCTGAAGATAAAAAGTCGCGATGAGGCCAAAAGTTTGGTTGAAAAATGGAATGCGAACGGTGAAAAGATTGTTTTCACCAATGGTTGTTTTGACATAGTTCATCGCGGTCATATTGATTATTTATCCAAGGCAAAAGATTTAGGAACAAGGTTAGTATTGGGTCTAAATACGGATGCTTCGGTTCAACGATTAAAGGGTCCAGAGCGCCCTGTAGTGGATGAACAATCAAGAGCTATATTATTGGCTTCGATGCAGTTTATCGATTTAGTAGTTTATTTCGATGAGGACACACCTTACGAACTAATTAGGACACTTCAGCCAGATGTGTTGGTAAAAGGTAGTGACTATAAGGCTTCTGATATTGTGGGTTACGATGTGGTGACGGGTAAGGGTGGATCTGTTGAAACCATTGATTTTGTGGAAGGCTTTTCAACAAGCTCAATTGTTGAAAAAATAAAACAATTGATGTAAAATGGCTAAAACTAAATCCGTTTTTGTATGTCAGAATTGTGGTTCCGAGTCACCCAAATGGGTTGGGAAATGCTACTCATGTAATGAGTGGAATACTTTAGTTGAGGAAACAAAGATAACGGGCAAGGCTGCGAAAAACAGTCGACCAGGCTCGGTTTTATCCGAGCGAACAAAACCAATCCCTGTTTCGCAGGTTTCAGTCGAAGACTTACCTCGCTTAGATACCGGTAATAATGAGTTAAATAGAGTGCTAGGAGGCGGATTAGTTCCCGGGGCGATGGTTTTAATAGGTGGAGAGCCTGGAATTGGAAAATCAACCTTGGTGCTGCAAACTGCCTTGAATTTACCAAATGTTAAGGTGCTTTATGTATCGGGAGAGGAAAGCCCTCAGCAAATTAAATTAAGAGCCGATCGTGTGGCGAAAACTGCGGACGACAATTGTCATGTGGTTAGCGAGGTTTCTGTTGAGCACATTTTAAACCACATTGAGAATACTAATCCGGATGTTTTGGTAATCGATAGCGTTCAAACATTAGAGACTGAGCGAATCGAATCAGCACCTGGAAGTGTATCGCAAATTAGAGAATGTACAGCTACAATATTGCGTGTTTGTAAGGAAAAGAACTTACCTGTATTTTTAATTGGTCACATCACCAAAGAAGGAAGTTTGGCTGGGCCAAAAGTGTTGGAGCACATGGTTGATGTGGTTCTTCAATTTGAAGGCGACAGGCATCATATGTATCGCATTCTGCGATCCATTAAAAACCGCTTTGGCTCAACCAATGAGATTGGTATATATGAAATGCTGGGAAGTGGTCTTCGCGAAGTGAGTAATCCCTCAGAATTGTTATTGGCAACCCAACAGAAACAAATGAGTGGAGTTGCTATTTCTGCTGCATTAGAAGGGTTGCGACCGTTTTTAATCGAGGTGCAAGCTTTGGCAAGTACAGCAGCTTATGGTAACCCACAGCGCTCAGTTACCGGCTTTGATTTACGACGCTTAAATATGTTATTGGCCGTGCTCGAAAAACGTGCAGGCTTTAAATTAGCTGCGAAAGATGTTTTCTTAAATATTGCAGGAGGCTTAAAAGTGAATGATCCGGCCATTGACTTGGCCGTAATAACAGCCGTATTATCCTCGAATATGGACATGGCAGTTTCGCCTGATGTTTGTATGTGTGGAGAGGTAGGTTTATCAGGGGAGATTCGCCCGGTAACCAGATTAGAGCAACGTATTAGTGAGGCTGCTAAACTTGGGTTTAAATCGATTATTATACCCGCTTATACCAAAGGCGTGGAATTAGGTAAATTTGATATTCAGATTGTAAAAGCAAATAAGATCGAAGAAGCGTTTAAATTCTTATTCGCCTAATGGTTTTACTTTTTAATATCTACCGTAAAAAAGAAGGTTGATCCTAAGCCAACTTCACTTTCTACCCATATTTCACCACCCAATAGCTTTACTAATTCTCGTGTTATGGCTAAGCCAAGACCTGTTCCGCGGTAGATTTTTTCTGAGCCACCATCAAGTTTTCTGAAACGGCTAAAAATGTTTTTAATTTCATGGGCGGGGATACCAATGCCTGAGTCTTGCACCGAGCAAATTAGTTGACCCGCATCATTAATTTTGTAGTTCACCACGATCTGCCCTTTTTCGGTGAACTTTTGAGCATTGTTAATAAGGTTAACAATGATTTGTTTTAACCTTAATGGATCGGTGTGAATATTTAATGCTTCACCTTCGTTATTAAATACGAATTTAACTTGTGGATTTTGTGAAATGATCTTTTCGCTATAAATAGCACAAATGTCGTTGATTTCGTTAGTGAAATTAAAGTCTTGTTTTTTTATGGTGAAATTACCAGATTCTATTCTTGCCAAGTCCATGATATCATCAATCAAACTTAGCAGTGTTAAGCTATTTGATTGTACCAACTCTCTATAGTAGTCGTTGTCTTCTTCGCTATTCCCAGGTATATTTAAAAGTTGAACGAAGCCTAGTATGGCATTCATAGGTGTTCTTATCTCATGACTCATGTTGGCTAGAAAGGCCGTTTTAAGCGCATCTGCTCTTTCAGCTTTATCTTTTGCTTTAACAAGGTCTGTTGTTCGTTTGTCAACAATTACTTCCAGGTTGTTACGGTGCTCCTCAAGTTCATTGTAGGCTTTTTTTAATGCTTTGGTTTTTTCTTTAACCAGACGTTGTAATTCTTCTTTTTGTCGGCGAGCATTAAAGTTTTTTAGACGATAAAGAATCCAAGCTATTATAATGCTTAGTATTATTAAAAATGCGATAAAGTATTTGTTGCCATACAAAGGTGGCCTGATAGTAATTTTTAGCGTATTTGTTTCTCCATAATTATCAGTGCCAGGGCTGTATGATCGAATATTAAGAATGTACTTGTCGGGCGATAAATTATGGAATGATAAACTGTTCTCATTAGCTAAACTTATCCAGTCGTCATGGAGTTGTTCAATCTTGTATTGGTAATGAACTTGCTTCGAAGTTTTATATTCTAAAGTGGAATAATTAAGCGTGAAAAGTTTATCGCGATACTTTAAATCTAGTTCCTTAGTTTCGTGAATTGGCCCATCGTGTATTGTGCGCCCATCTTCCGATTTTCCTGCATCGATTCTTGTGTTAAAAATAGAAGCATCAGTGAAATAAACTTTAGGTGGTGTTTTTTCTTTCCCGTTTTTTTTAGGATCGAGTAGGCTAAGTCCATTTGTTCCGCCAAAAACCAGTTTACCATTTTTCAGAATGCAACTGGAATTGTATAAAAAAACGTTCGCTTGTAAGCCATCTTCTTTGAAGTAGTTGCTAAATGTCTTGTTTCTAATATTATATCTCGATAGGCCATTTGCTGTAGTAATCCAAAGGTTCTTGTCTGCATCTTCAATAATGCCTACTATTGAATTGTGAGGTAAACCATCTTCAATGAAAAAGTGGCTGAACGTTGAATCTTTTGCATTGTATTTATTTAAGCCCGAATTTGTGCCAATCCATATGGTTCCATCACTGTCAATAAATTGGCAAATTACCTGGTCATTAGATAAGGAATTGGGCTTGTTTGCATCATGTTTGTGGTAAATGAAATTATCCTCACTTCTATCGTAAATATTTACACCACCACCATAGGTGGCCAGCCAAATGTCGGCGTTCTTATCTTCAATAATTGACATTATATTGCTGCTGGTTAGGTGTATGAACTCATTGTGTGTGTTTGGGTAGTTTTTAAATTGTTTGGTTTGAGGATTGTAAACATCAACACCTCCTCTAATAGTTCCAATCCACATTAATCCTTGGGAATCTTCATAAATACTTCGAATAAAGTCGCTAGAGATGGTATTGCTGTCGTTGGGGTTGTGACGAAGACTTTTGAAGCTCTTTTGTTTTGGATCGTAAATATTTATACCTCCAGTGTAGGTTCCTATCCAAATTTCTCCATTCGATATTTCCTTAATCGTTAAGCAAACATTGTCAGAAAGGCCATCGTTTAAAACGTATTTTTCAAATAAAGAAAACCTCGAATCCGTTACATTTAGTCCCATTTCAGTTCCAATCCAAATATTTTCTTTGCTGTCTTGAAAAATGCAATTCACATTTTTATCAGAGATGGATCGAGAACTGTTGTCGGTATGTGTTATATGTACTAGGTTTTTCTGATTAAGATTACTGATGCAAATGCCTTTGTCGTATGTTCCAGTCCAAAGCAGATTATTGTCGTCAATTAAAAGCTTAGAAAGGGCATTGGAATGTAGACTTTCTTTTATGCTTGGATTGTTAAGATAATAGTGAAATTCATTCGTTTTTTTATCATAGTAGTATAAACCACCTCTGTCCGTGGAAATCCAAATGCGATGGTCTTTGTCTTCTTTAATGTCAACAGGAAAGCTGTTGTTTATAAAGTTAAATGTGTTTCCTTGTTTTTGGAAAGATGAAAAACTTTGAGTGTTGGGGTTAAATAAGTTTAAGCCACCCTTTTCGGTTGCTATCCATATAAGTCCATCCGTATCCCTATGGATATCAAGGATGTGATCGTCGCTCAATTTACTGTTTTTGGAGTTGTAATGCTTAAATGTATCGGTTTTTAAATTCAGGACACTAATTCCATCTCCATAGGTGCCAATCCATAGTTCATCATCATTATTTAATGCCAAACTAAAAACATTATCACCAGAGATACCATCCGGTTCTGTTTCCTGATAGTTGTAATGTTTAAAAGTATTGTTTTCCGGATTATAATGGTTTAGACCACTACCGCCCCCAATCCATAAAGTGCCATCCTTATCTTCAACAATATCAAATATGTGATTTGAATTGATGCCTTTATCTTGTAATGAATCTTCAGAGAAATGAATGAAGGTATTTGATCGTTCGTTATAGCGGCTAAGGCCACTGCCCATGGTGCCAATCCATAGATTTTCCTTAGAATCTTCAAACAGACAATTAATTATTTCTTTATCTATTTTACTCTGAGAATTGGCCTTGTTTTTTAGCAGTTTAAATTCATAGCCATCGTATTTGTTTAATCCGTTAGTTGTGCCTATCCACATAAAGCCATTGGAGCTTTTATGTATTGCCGTAATGCAATTATTTGATAAGCCATGGTCGATGGTGATGTTTCTAAATTTTAAATCATTTTCTTGCGAATTCGCAGGTAATGTTATTAGAAAAATACCAAAAACTAAGATAAGTAAGTTTAATGTAGTGTATTTTATTGCCATAGACATGTGCTAACTGCCTATGAATGTACAAAAAATAATCTGAACTAAGTTGTTTGTTGTGAGCGTGATTTGGCCAATTGCTAACTATTGGTTGTGAATGATCTGTTATTAGAAATAAAAAAAGGAGATACTTTGACATCTCCTTTGTATTTTACGATGATTTATTCATACTGATTAAAAGAACTCTTCTACACTTTTAACCGTCTGGTCATCTTCATTTTCTGTATCGGAGTTTTTATCGGCTGATATGTGCTCATCATTACATACTAAATCGATGTTGAAATTTAAAGGCGCTTCAAACTCATCTTCAATAGTTACGTTAATTTCTTCATTGGCATAAACATCTTGCATATAAAGCGCAAATACCGGCAAAGCCATGTTGGCTCCTTGACCAAGCGTAATGTTATCGAAATGAATATCTCGATCTTCACCGCCAACCCATACACCAGTTACTAAATTAGGCGTTACGCCCATGAACCATCCATCGGAATGATTCTGAGTTGTACCTGTTTTACCACCAATCTGATTGAACATCTGATAGGTATAACGAAGACGAACCCCAGTCCCTTGATTAACTACTCCTTGAAGTAAATTAAGCATCAAAAAGGCGGTGGATTCACTAATGGCTTCTCGTTTTTGAGGATGAAAATCGGTGATAACATTGCCAAAGCGATCTTCAATACGAGTTACTAGTAATGGTTCGGTATGTACACCCTTGTTTGCAAATGTGCAATAGGCACTGGTCATTTCAACCAAACCAAAATCGGGTGTTCCCAAACACAAAGCAGGAACAGCATCCATCGGACTTTTTATTCCAAGTTCATGAATGGTTGATGCAATGGCCTCTGGGTTATATTGTTTCATTACCCAGGCTGTTATGTTGTTGTTAGAGTTGGCCAATCCCCATTTAAGTGATACCATTTCGCCTGCTCGCTTGTCGCCGCTGTTTCGTGGAGTCCATGTTTTACCAGTTGGCAGGTAAAAAGTTTGTGAGATGTTTGGAACCAAATCGCAAGGCGTATGCCCCTCTTGCATGGCAAGTGTATATACAAATGGCTTAATGGTGGAACCAACTTGTCTTTTGCCCTGGCCAGCCATATCATACATAAAGTGTTTGAAGTTTGGCCCTCCCACATAGGCTTTAACATGCCCCGATTGTGGATCCATGGAAACCATGCCGGCACGTAAAAACGACTTGTAGTGCTTGATCGAATCCATTGGAGTCATAATAGTATCGCGTTCACCATCCCAGGTAAAAACAGTCATGGCATATTCCGAATCAAACACACGTTTAATACTATCTGAATCTGCTCCATTTCGTTTAAGATCGCGGTAGCGATCAGTATTGAGCATGGCGCGGTTTAAGATGCTCTCGTACTGATCTTTTGAAATTTTATTTGTAAAAGGAGCTCTTGTTCTGCCTTTTTTCTCTCTGAAGAATTTTGGCTGTAGATCCTCGCTTAGGTGTGTCCTTACAGCTTTTTCGGCATAGCTTTGCATGCGCGAATCAACTGTTGTGTATATTTTTAAACCATCCTTGTAGAGGTCATATTTAGTGCCATCGGGGCGAAGGTTTTTGTTAATCCAACCGTACATCGGATTATTGATCCATTCAACACTATCTTCCAGAAATTTTTGATTTTGCCACGATGCATAATTTTCACGCAGCGGTTCTTTTGCTGATAAAGTTAACCTTAAAAATTCTCTGAAATATGGGGCAGGGCCATCTTTGTGATCAGCACGATTGAATTTTAATTCCATTGGAACAACAGATAGCGAGTCATATTCTTCTTGAGAAATGAACTTCGCTTTACGCATTTGGTTTAATACAACATTTCTGCGTTGTTGAGTCAGCTCTGGACGACGCACAGGGTTGTACAATGCAGGGTTTTTTAACATCCCAATTATCACTGCTGCATTTTCAGTTTTAATGGAATCGGTTGTTTCGTCAAAAAATGTTTTCGCAGCTGATTTAATACCATAAGCATCGTAAATAAATTCAGCTTTATTCAGATACATGGTTAAAATTTCATCTTTGGTATAGCTGCGCTCTAATTTTACAGCGATAACCCATTCTTTTAACTTCTGAAAACCACGTTCAACAATACTGGCAGCTCTGCCATGAAATAATAATTTAGCCAATTGTTGAGTAATTGTACTTCCTCCACCAGAACTTTGATCTTGCATGATGATGGTGCGAAAAACAACACGAGCTAATCCACGTGGGTCAATACCCGAATGATCATGAAAACGAACATCCTCTGTTGCAATAAGTGCATTGACAATATTTGGCGAAAGTTGCTCATAAGTCACAAAACTTCGGTTCTCGCGATAAAAATTACCTAATAATTCTTGATCGCTTGAAATTATTTCTGTGGCAAGATTAGTTTTAGGATTTTCCAATTCCTCAAACGAAGGCATGAAGCCAATTAATCCATACGATATAAGCATGAAAAGGAGCGATACAAGCAGGATACCCGCACCTAGTGCGCCCCATAACCAAGTCAGAAATTTTTTATATGTATTTGTCGTTGAATCCATCTTAATAGGTCATATTTTGATGCAAAAATAGTAATTTTTAATAGACGTGAGTGGAATTTCGTTTGCGTAAAGCATTTTCATTTTTTAACATTGCACGGATATTTTCTAATTTTGGAGCTTTATAAAAGCAAATTGCTTTTTGAAAGAAATACACAGATGGGTAAAAAAACGACGGTTAAAGAAGGGAATTTGGTGATAGTTGAGTCACCTGCAAAGGCTAAAACCATTGAGAAATTTTTGGGGGAAGATTTTGTGGTGAAATCAAGTTATGGTCATATAAGGGATTTATCAAAAACTGATTTTGGTGTTGATAAAGAGAATAACTATGAACCCGATTATATTATTTCAAAAGATAAGAAAGAAGTCGTTAAAGAATTAAAAAGTCTTGCGAAGAAATCAAAGATGGTTTGGCTCGCTTCCGATGAAGACCGCGAGGGAGAGGCTATTGCTTGGCATTTATATGAAGTCTTAGGTCTGAAAGAAGAAAATACAAGACGAATTGTTTTTCATGAAATTACCAAGGAGGCAATTCAAAATGCTGTTAAGAATCCACGGAGCATTGACTACAATTTGGTTAACGCGCAGCAGGCTCGTCGTATATTGGACCGATTGGTTGGTTTTGAATTGTCACCTGTGCTTTGGCGTAAAGTAAAACCTTCTTTATCAGCAGGGCGTGTGCAGTCTGTGGCTGTACGTGTGCTTGTTGATAGAGAACGCGAAATATTTGCATTTAAACCAACCTCTTCGTATCGTGTTACGGCATTGTTCGAAGTGAAGGATGAAAAGGGTAAGGTAACTGAATTAAAAGCTGAATTAAGCAAGCGTTTTGATACACTTGAGGAGACGAAAGTATTTTTGGAGCAATGTACTGATGCTGCTTTTAACGTTAATAAGGTTGAGAAAAAACCAGTAAAGAAATCACCGGCAGCTCCTTTTACAACATCAACGTTACAACAGGAGGCTTCGCGCAAATTAGGGTATTCGGTGTCACAAACCATGTCGGTTGCCCAAAAGCTATACGAAGCAGGAAAGATCACATACATGCGTACCGATTCCGTGAACTTATCGGATATGGCACTCAGCATGGCATCCAATATGATTACTGAGAAGATGGGTGAACAATATGTGAAAATTAGAAAATATAAAACAAAGGCCAAAGGTGCTCAGGAGGCACATGAGGCCATTCGTCCTACCTATTTAAATAACGAATCGGTTAGTGGTTCGTCTCAGGAGCAAAAATTATATGAATTAATTTGGAAACGTACCATTGCCTCGCAGATGAGCGATGCACAGTTGGAAAAAACCGTTATACATATTAATGCTGGCACAACAGGTGAAAAATTCATGGCAACCGGAGAGATCATTAAATTTGATGGTTTCCTGAAGGTTTACATCGAATCAACAGATGCCGAAGGTGAGCAGGATGACGATAAGGGAGGTGTTTTGTTGCCACCAATGAGCGAGGGCGATGTACTTGATATGTTACACATCGATGCACGTCAGAGATGGAGTTTGAAACCGCCACGATATACTGAGGCTAGCTTGGTTCGTAAGTTAGAAGAATTAGGTATTGGACGACCGTCAACATATGCCCCAACAATTTCGACCATCCAAAACAGAGGTTACGTTGTGAAAGAGGAGCGCGAAGGTGTTGAACGTGTTTACAAGCATTTGATGCTTGTGAATGGTGGAAGTGTTGAAGTAAGTGATAAAAAGGAAATAAGCGGAGCCGAAAGAAATAAATTGTTCCCAACCGATATTGGTATGGTGGTGAACGACTTTTTGGTGAAGTATTTCGATAATATTGTATCCTTCGATTTTACGGCCAAGGTTGAGAAGGACTTTGATGAGATTGCACTTGGTAATGTAGCATGGAATAAATCCATTGATGAATTTTATAAACCTTTCCACTTAAAAGTAGAAGAAACTCTGGAGAATTCTGAAAAGAGTTCAGGAGAACGTATTTTAGGGGAAGATCCTGCAACAGGCAAACCTGTTTCAGTGCGTATTGGTCGCTTCGGACCCTTGGCTCAAATTGGAGAGTCATCAGAAGATGAAGAAGACAAACCTAAGTTTGCATCGCTTCGTAAAGGTCAACATCTTGAAACGATTACGCTTGAAGAGGCGCTTGATTTATTTAAGTTGCCACGTACGGTCGGTGAGTTCGAAAATAAGGTGGTTGTAATCGGCATTGGTCGTTTTGGCCCTTATATTCGTCACGATGGTAAATTTGTATCCCTTAAAAAGGATGTGGATGATCCTATGGAGATTGATTTGGAAACGTCCATTGAACGAATCAAAACAAAGCGTGAAGAGGATGCTAAAAAATTAATCAAAGAGTTTCCTGAGGACGAAGAATTAAGAATTTTAATTGGCCGATGGGGGCCTTTCATTAAGCACGGAAAGAATAATATTAAGATACCAAAGGATAAAGTTGCAGAAGATTTAACTTTTGAGGAGTGTATGGCATTGGTTGAAGCTAGTCCGGTAAAAAAAGGTAAGGCAGCTGCAAAGAAAACAACCGCCAAAAAGGCGACAGCTAAAAAAACGACGGCAAAGAAAACTGCAGCGAAGAAAACAACTGCTAAAAAGTCGACAGCCAAAAAGAAAACAAGCACAGCAAAAACAAAGAAAAAAGATTAGTAGGTGATTGAAGATTGGATACACTATTTCTCAGAAACTGATCGTTCGATAACACCTTCCTTTGAGGGAGGTGACGAAGAGCGACTCATTCATCAGGTGTCTTATTTTCATGATCAATCTAATATAGATGTCTCGGGTTTTGATGTCGCTATTATTGGAGTGCCCGATGCTCGCCATTCGGTGAGGAAAGGTGCTTCTGAGTTGCCTGATATTGCACGTACTTATTTATACGGCTTACGCCAACTTAGTAAGTCGATGAAGATACTTGATTTAGGGAATCTTCTGGGTAAGACAGTTGATGACAGGTACAGTGCATTGCAGGATGTTGTAGCTGAATTGTGTCGGTTAAATGTTTTTCCTCTTGTTATTGGTGGAGGGCAGGATTACACCATCCCAATGTCGAAAGCCATTAAGCGAATAAATCAAAATTTTCGATTGGCTATTATTGATTCAAAAATTGATTGGGTAGCATCGGTAAATGATTTTTCTTCTGATGGATTTTTGTCTTTTTTATGCAACAATGAAGAGCGTATTCCGCAGGATATATCTGTAATAGGTGTTCAAAAATACCTCTTGGGTCAGAAACAAGAAGATTTTATTAAACAATATTCTTTTGACTTTTTACGTTTAGGAGAAATAAGACGAAAAGGGATTTGTTGTGCTGAACCTTGGTTACGTGATGCAGATTTGGTAAGTTTGGATATGACATCGGTTAAACAAGGCGATCAACCAGCACATGTTTCACCAATGCCAAACGGTTTTCGCAGTGAAGATGTTTGTCAATTGGCTTGGTATTCAGGATTAAGCGACAAGTTGATGGCTTTTGGTCTGTTTGAATTGGATGTGCAAAAAGATAATCAATCGCAAGGCGTTGCATTGAGTGCACAAGTTATATGGCATTTGTTAGAGGGAATTTCTTTGCGATATAACGATTATCCAAAAAAAGAAATTGATGAATATAAACAGTTCATCGTTCACTTGGAGGATTATGAACAGGACATTAAATTTTACCAGAATCAGAATAATGATAGATGGTGGGTTGAGGTTCCTGTAAGTCATGACCAAACCGAAATTGTGGCTTGTGATAAGTCTGATTTTGAAAAGGCATCGCAAAATGATATTCCAGAACGATGGTTTCGATTCATCAGGAAAATGAAGTGATAAATCAAAGGATTGAATATTTTAACGAATATATCAACTCGAAAATGAAACCTTTGATTAAAAATACAAGTATATATCCCCAGCATTTTGTCAGCTGGAATTAATTAAGTTGATGTGCTCGTAAAAAGGGACAATTTTGAAAAAGATGGCGAAAGCCACAATATTTATTGCCAGCTTTTTTTGGGCATAGCTAGGAGAATATTAATTTTTCTGTTACTTTGCATTGCTACAATTGCATCAGGGCAGCAGTATCCGCAGTTTAGTCAGAATATGTTTAATCAACTGACTGTGAATCCGGGATTTGCCGGAAATAGTGGAATGATTAATGTTGCTCTTGGTAACAGACAGCAATGGATGGGAGGATTTGATGGGATGGCGCCTAAGACAACGGTTTTTGGAGCAGATGCAAATTTAAACATATTGGGATGGGAAAGCGGAGTCGGTTTATCTATGATGAACGACGAAATCGGCGGATGGACAAATTTATATTTGTCGCTAGCGTATGCAAAACGCTGGGAGACTGATTTTGGAAAGCTTGGTGTTGGAATGTCTTTAGGTATGATTAATCAATCATTTAATCCTGAAGGGATTTCTTTTTTGCCGGAAAATGGTTATGGAGATTTTTCTGGATCAAGTGACTATCATACAGAGGAATCTCTACCACAAGATCAAGGATCGGCGTTCGATTTAGGCTTTGGAGCCTACCTTGAGCATAAAATGTACTACCTTGGTATATCGGTGGCACATTTAAACCGACCGGAACCTAAATTCAAGGATTCTTATCAATCGTATCTGGAAAGAACATTGTTCATTACAGGAGGATATAAGTTGCAGATGAAAAATAGGCCGATTATTATAGTCCCTTCATTATTTATGAAAACGAATATGTCCAGTTATCAGGTTGATGTTAATGTTAACGGAATATTAAAAGATAAATATTGGGGAGGATTAACGTATCGTTATCAAGATGCCATCGTAGTATTAGGTGGCGTCGAATTAAATAACGGTTTACGCATCGGATACAGTTACGATATAAGCATATCCCAATTGAGCGCAACTCGAAACGGATCACATGAATTAATGTTAGGTTACAGTTTCGATATGAGCTTAGAAAAACGAAAGAAGCAATACAAGAGTGTAAGATATTTATAGAATAAGAATAAGTAATTCAGATATAAGGCTATTATGAAGAAAGTACTTGCCCTAAGTGTCATTTTAATTACCATCCTTACAGGATGTGGACAGAGTGGTGGTGGAGAATTAGTCGGGGTTGCCCGTCGAGGTTCTTTTTACGAACCAGATCCATATGGAATGTTATTTATTCCGCAAGGAAGTTTTAACATGGGTCCCAATGACCAGGACATTGCCTCGGCAATGACATCTCAATCAAAAACAGTTTCGATTCGTTCATTTTGGATGGATGAAACAGAAATTACAAACAGCGAATATCGTCAGTTTGTATATTGGGTGAAAGACTCAATGGCACGCCGCTTATTAGGTGAGCAGTTTGAGGAATTCCTGATTGCTGAAGATTACCTTGGTAACGAAATTGATCCTCCTTTTGTTAATTGGGACGAACCAATTGATTGGGAGAATGAGGAATATGCTGAGATTTTGGACGAGATGTACTTGCCAGAAAACGAGCGTTTCTTCCGCCGTAAAGAAATTGACACTCGAAAGTTAAATTACGAATACGAATGGGTTGACCTTCTTCAGGCAGCTAAGAAAAGTAATCGTTATAACTTCGAAACAAAATCATACGAAGGTGTTGTTTACGATCAAGAAGGAAAAGAACGTGAAATTCGTGATCGCTCTGCCTTTATCATGAAAGATGAAGTAAACGTTTATCCTGATACCTTATGTTGGATCGCTGATTTCACCTATTCGTTTAATGAGCCTTGGACTGAAAAGTATTTTTGGCACCCTGGTTTCGACGAATATCCTGTAGTTGGTGTTAATTGGAAACAAGCTACTGCCTTTAGTATTTGGCGTACGCAATTACTTAACAACTACCTACGTTTAAAAGGTGAGCCTGAAGTAATGCAATATCGATTACCGACTGAAGCTGAGTGGGAATATGCTGCTCGTGGAGGACTGGAGCATTCAATTTATCCTTGGGGTGGTTTATACACACGTAACGATAAAGGATGTTTCTTGGCTAACTTTAAGCCGCTTCGTGGCCGCTATGGCGATGATGGAGGTATGACAACAATGTCTGTTATGTCGTATGCCCCAAATGATTTTGGTTTATTTGATATGGCTGGTAATGTTGGTGAGTGGACTTCAAGTGCCTTTGACGAATCAGCTTATACATTTACACACGATTTTAATCCTACCTATAAATACAATGCGCTTCCTGATGATCCACATGTAATGAAGCGTAAAGTAATCCGTGGTGGTTCATGGAAAGACATAGGTTATTTCTTACAGAATGGATCTCGTACTTATGAGTATCAAGACTCTTCGAAGTCATACGTAGGTTTCAGATGTGTTCGTGATTATATTGGTGACTAAGAATTCTTTCTTGGACGGTAAATTGGAAAAATAGGTCATTATGAGTTTTACGGAATTTGTTGAAAGCCCCGCCTATAAAAAGGTAATGGGTAAAGTATATGGGTTAGGTGCTGCAGTGGTAATCTTGGGAGCATTATGGAAAATTTTGCACTTACCTGGAGCAACAGCAATGCTTATTGCCGGATTAGGAACAGAGGCAATCATCTTTGGATTATCTGCTTTTGAACCACCCCATGAAATGCCGGACTGGAGTTTGGTATATCCAGAATTGGTTGGTCTTGAACCTACTGCTACCAAAAGTCTTGGTGGCGGCGGAGGCGGCGGTAGCGATTTAGCTGCTCTGGTTGAAAGTGGTACGCTTGAACCTGCGGTTGTTGAGAAACTGTCCGAAGGTATTAAGAAATTGTCTGCGACCTCATCTCAATTGGGAGACTTAAGTAATGCCAGTTTAGCAACCGAATCATATTTGCAAAATATGAAACAAGCTGGAAATGCTGTTGGAGAATTGGCCAATGTGCAAATGAAATCAGCGGCAACGCTTGACGATTCTGTAGGTCAATTATCACAAACGTATCAGGCAACTGCTAAGGCAATTGGTGATTCTGGTGATAAATTGGTAAATAATATGCAAAAAAGTGGTGAAGAATTAATGTCTTCATACGCTTCAGCAGGAGATAATATGAAATCGCATTTCGAGCAATTAAATGCGAACAATACAGAATACAATCAGAAACTTGGTGATGTCAACAAGAATCTTTCAGCTATTAATTCGGCTTATGAATTACAGCTACAAGGTTTAAATTCACAGGCTGAGGCTTCTCAATCGTTGACAAAAGGTATGACTGATATTAATACGCAGTTGCAGACAAGTGTTAACGATGCAAAAATATACAAAGAGCAAGTGGCGCAATTGAGCCAGACTGTATCGGAACTAAATACCATTTATGGCAATATGCTAAGTGCTATGAATATGGGGAATAAGTAAGAGGACTAGTAACTGCTAAAAACTTAAAGACAAGACATTATGAGTGGTGGAAACTGTCCAGAAACCCCCAGGCAAAAAATGATAGGTATGATGTACCTCTTCCTTACGGCGATGCTTGCATTGAACGTGTCAGGAGAGTTACTTCAAGCATTTCAATTAGTTGATAAAAGTATTCAGCAATCTATTAAAGCAGTTGATACTAAAAACGATCAATTATATGCAACATTTGATGCTGCAGAAATGACCAACCCTAAAAAAGTAAAGGGAAATAACGATAGAGCTAAAGAAATTAGAGTTAAAGCTGATTCATTATACAATCATATTGAAGCTTTGAAAGTGCGTATGATGCGTATGGTTGACGATAGCCCCGAGGCTACTACAACTAGTTTTCTAGGTGCCGACAATCAAGATATTGCTCCTCAGGTAATGATGGTGGAACGAGGTGGTGCTGAACAGAAAGAGTTAAAGCGCTTAATTAATGAATATAAAATCTTGCTTTTAACGCATGTTGATCCAAATGATACCGTTCTTAGAGCTACACTAGAAAGTAGTTTATCTACTGAAGCTGAAGAACCTTCTCAGAAAGGACAAGTCGCCGTTTCTTGGGAAAGTCAAAAGTTTGAACATTTACCGCTTTCTGCATCCTTTGCTTTAATGAGTAGTATGCAAAGTAATGTGCGTACTGGTCAGGCTGATGTTGTTAGTTATTTATTGAGTAAGGTGGATGAAGGATCCTATAAGTTTAATAAGGTTGAGGAGATAGTGATACCACGTTCGAGCTACGTGATTAAAGGAGGTGAATATTATGCGCAGATTTTATTAGCAGCGACTGACACCTTACAGTTTCCAGAGTATAATGTAATAGGTCATAATATAGATATTCTTAATAATGGACGTGGAGAATTAAGGATTCCTGCAAATTCATTAGGTAAGAAGACTTGGAAGGGACAGATTGTTTTTAAGGATCCTAATGGAGCCAGGCAAACAAGAGATATAAGTCATGAGTATGAAGTGATACAGCCTAATGTGGTTATTTCACCAGTAAAGATGAATGTATTTTACGAGGCTTTGGAGAATCCTGTTGAGATTTCGGTGCCGGGAGTTACAGGTAGTCAGTTGAAAATTAGCATGACGAATGCAACTTTCCGTAAAAAAGGAGATGAATACATTGTAAAACCTAAGGCTGGTATGGCTGGTGCTAAATCAATAGTTACTGTATCTGCTGAAATCAATGGTAGAACTCGCCGTTTGGGTAGCCAGGAGTTTCGTATTAAGAAGGTACCTGACCCTATTGCAATGGTGGCTGGTAAAAGAGAAGGAAAAATTAGAAAGGGTACTTTGTTGGCTCAAGGAGGTGTTTTTGCCGAAATGGGTGATGACTTTGACTTTGATTTAAAATTTAAAGTAACCCAATTTAATGTAGCAACCATAAAAAATGGTTTCTATGTAGATAAGCCTTCTAAAAGTAATAAAATTACAGAAGAACAACTTGATTTAATTAGAGGTGTTGGTCGTGGCTCTCGTGTCGTATTTGAAGATATTAGAGCAGTTGGGCCAGATGGAAGAACAAGAAAGCTGGGTTCTATAACCTTTATGATAGACTAACGTATTACAATGGTAGGTGCATTTATCACTTACTGAAATTAATTATTGACGCTAAAAGTAAATTATAAACACATGAAACGATTAATCTTAATCCTCTTAATTTTTATCGGTCTGGGTGCTGCTGATCTAGCGATCGCTCAACAAGTACAAACTGAGTTATATTCAAAAGACCATGTACCAAATCGTCGTCCAATTCCTTATGCTCATATTCGTGAATCGGATGTGTTATGGGCAAAGAAAATTTGGCGTGTAATCGACCTACGCGAAAAGATTAATTTACCAATGTTTTATCCAACTACACAGATGGATGATCGTATGAGTTTGATTGATTTATTGATGTATGGTATTAAGTACGAAGGATTAACTGCTTATTCGACTAGTACAGATGATGAATTTCAAGTGGCTTTAACCCTTGAGCAGGTGATGCGCGAGATGGGGGCTAAAAAGGATTCGCAATATGTTAAGAATCCTGACACTGGGATGGAAGAGTTAAAAGTTGTTGAGTTGGATGTTCGTTCAACGGAGGTGAAACAAGTTATGTTGAAGGAAATTTGGTTCTTCGATCGTAATTATTCTCGCATGGATGTACGTATTATTGGTATGTGTCCGATTCGTGAGTTTGTTAAAGAAGGAACAGATGGTGAAGATGGACAGGTAATTCAACAGCAAGCATTTTGGATATACTTCCCGGAGGCACGCGGTTTATTAGCTCGTCATGAGGTGTTTAATCCAAGAAATGATGCACAACGTCGTACATTCGATGATATCTTTATCAAGCGTTATTTTGGTAGCTATATCTATCGCGAATCAAACGTTTATAACAACCGTCGTATAGAGAATTATGCTGCTGGTATGGAAGCTATGATGGAGTCAGAGAGAATTAAGAGCTCGATGTTCCAGCTTGAACATGATATGTGGGAATTCTAAAAAGAGGATTAGAAAATCATAATATATAAAAAGGGGTCATTCGACCCCTTTTTCTTGCTTTATATTATTTGTTTGCACACCTTATTCGTCGGATCCGAATTCGCTCTTTAAATCGGTGGTAAACTGTCTTATTTGCTGTTCGTTGGACTTAGGGCAGATCAATAGCGATTTTTCTGATTGAATAACGATGTAGTTATCTAATCCCTGCACGACTGCCATTTTTCCATCAGGTACATGGATGATGCTATTGCTTGAATCATATACCAACACGTTTCCTTTAATAACAGCATTGTTATCTTCGTTTCTTTCGGCATGCTCGTGTAAGGAAGACCAGGTACCAAGATCAGACCAACCGAAATCCACCATCTTTACAAATACATTATTGGCCTTCTCCATCACACCGTAATCGATAGAGATATTCTTACAATCGCTATACGTGCCCTGAAGCGCCTTCTCTTCGTTACTTGTACCTATTTCAGGAATAAAGGATTCGAATAAATCAGATACCTCTTTTAGGTTCTCCTGGAATGCTTTTTTAATGCTTTTTAATGACCATAGAAAGATGCCTGAGTTCCAGAAAAATTCACCGCTTTCGTAAAACACTTTGGCCATGTCCAAGTTTGGTTTCTCGGTAAATGTTTTCACCTTTCTGAATTTATCCAGATTGTCTACCTTATCACCAATTTGAATATAACCATAACCTGTTTCAGGTCGGCTAGGTTTAATGCCTAGGGTTAAAAGAGCTTCTCTCTCAGTAACAAAATCCAGTCCTGTGTTTATGTTACGTCTGAACTCTTCTTCGTTTAAGATTAAATGGTCGGCCGGCGTAACCACAATATTAGCTTCCGGGTTTTGCTTTTCGATCACCGCATTTGCGTAGGCAATGCAAGGCGCTGTATTACGTCGAAGAGGTTCGGCTAGTACCTGGGCTGCTGTTAATTCGGGTAACTGTTCCAATACCATCTCCTTATATTCCAAACTCGTTACAATAACGAAGTTTTCAGCCGGGCAAAGCGGTTTAAAGCGATCATAGGTTTGCTGCAATAGCGACTTACCTGTTCCAAGAATGTCTAAAAATTGTTTTGGGGTTTTTGATGTGCTCAGTGGCCAGAAACGGCTGCCTACACCACCAGCCATTATTACACAATACGTGTTATTAGTCATTTGTATATTCTTTAATTCTAAAGTCTCACAATTAAATTTAAAGATACCTAAATTAGTAATCTTTCTAATAAATAGCGGAATATTACTACTTTTATCTGTAAAATTAAGGACTATTTTTTATTTCGCAAATGAAGGTGTTTTTTCATATAGGTCGATATACATTATTTGTTAAGAAGGTGTTTGGCAGACCAGAGAAACATACTGTGTTTCTCAAGCAAATTGTACGTGAAATTGATAAGCTTGGCATCGACTCGGTTGGCATCGTGCTTATTATTTCTTTTTTTATGGGAGCTGTAGTCACATTGCAGACGGCTTATAATATCGACATGCCTATTATTCCACGATATACCATTGGCTTTGCTACACGCGATTCCATGCTTCTCGAGTTCTCGTCAACAATAGTTGGTTTGATATTAGCTGGAAAGGTTGGATCGAATATTGCTTCCGAAATTGGGACAATGCGGGTGAGTGAACAGATTGATGCCCTCGAAATTATGGGAATTAATTCAGCGAGTTATCTGGTGCTGCCTAAGATGGTCGCTTTTGTATTAATTATTCCTTTTTTAGTAATCATTAGCATGGGTGTTGGTATAACCGGTGGATATATCGCTGGCTCGGTAACTGGTGAAGTGCCTTCGGCTGATTATATTTATGGAATACAATATTCTTTTCAGCCATTTTTTGTGGTCTATTCATTGATAAAAGGGATGGTATTCGCGTTTATTATTTCAACGGCTTCTGCTTATTGGGGTTATCATGCCCGTGGTGGTGCGCTTGAAGTTGGTAGTGCTAGTACAACAGCTGTAGTAACATCGAGTATATTAATCTTGCTTTTTAATCTTATCCTTACACAACTCTTACTGGCATGATCGAAACCGTAGATGTTATAAAATCGTTTAACGATAAGTTGGTGCTAAAAGGTATTTCAACAGTTTTTGAGAAAGGACGAACTAATCTAATTATTGGCCAGAGTGGATCGGGTAAGACCGTACTCTTAAAATCTTTGGTTGGCCTACACGATGTCACCAGTGGTGAAATTTTCTACGACGGAAGGAGTTTTAATAAAATGGGGCGAAAGGATCGAAAGGCTTTACGGCAAGAGATTGGTATGTTGTTTCAGGGCTCAGCTCTTTTCGATTCCATGACGGTTGAAGAGAATGTGCGTTTTCCACTCGATATGCTTACCAATCAATCATTGGAAGAGAAGACGGCCAGAGTAAATGAATGCTTAGATCGTGTGAAGCTGGAGAATGCCAATAGAAAATTGCCTTCAGAAGTGAGTGGAGGTATGCAAAAACGTGTAGCCATTGCTCGCGCCATTGCACTTAATCCGCAGTATTTATTTTGTGATGAACCTAATTCGGGTCTCGATCCTCGTACTTCAATTGTGATTGATGAATTGATTCATGAAATCACCCATGAATTTAACATGACCACCATTGTTAATACGCATGATATGAATTCGGTGATGGGAATTGGTGAGAAGATTATGTTTATTTACGAAGGCGAAAAACACTGGGAAGGAACAAAAGACGAAATTGTTCATGTGCAGAATGAGCAGCTTGAAGATTTTATTTTTGCGTCTAAGTTATTTCAAAAGGTAAGAGAGAATAGTAAGTAATGCCATTCAATTTTGGTAATCGAAATAAGAAAGGCTGCGAATATCGCAGCCTTTTTAGTTTTATTTAAGTTGGTATTGCATGTCAAATTGCAAGGGGTGCTCTAATTTGTATTCCTGATTAATTGGCTTAAACGGCAATGGTTTTGATTTTAATTGATTTGCTATTGGAGATTGGCCAGTTAAATAAAGGAGCGCCTGAGCTAGAAAATCCTCTTTTGGATCGCCTAAGGGATAAAACTCAACTGCGTCTAAGAAGTCAACGCGTTCTACATCTGGTAATAATCCAACAGTATAATCTATTGAGTTGTCTTTGTTCTCAGCTCTCATTACAATAGGTTGTATTGCCCAGTCGTGCTTTTTATCTTGATCATTAACCGTGATCGAGCCATAATATTTACCATGTGTTTGCTCACCAATATGGTGAACAGTCATATGGGGTGAAAGACCATAAATTATCATTTCACTAGCTGATGCCGTTTTGTATGTTGAAAGAACGACTAATCTATCTAAATTAAGGTTGTTAGTATTTTTTTCGATACGATCTATAAATAAATCTGGATCATTAGGATATTCTTTTGTGAAGTATTGCTCGAGATTTTTATTGTATGCTGTTCTTATGAATACTTCACCTTCTGCGCTTGATGGGGCAATCATACTTCCAAGAAGTATAGCTGATGCTACAGATCCACCACCATTGTATCTAAGATCAAGCACTAAATTATCAACACCTTCATTTTTAAAATTAGCAAATACTGTTTCAAGTTGGTCATTGTAATCATGTATAAATGATTTATACATTAAATAACCAATTTTAGAACCATTGTGCTCAATAATTTTACTTAAATGGATTGGATTTGTAGTTAATTCAACTGACGTGAGATTAATTGATGGTGTAATCGCTGTAATGCTAAAGTCGCTGTTTAAGCTACCTAAAGTTAATTTATAACTCTCCTTATTTAAAAGGCTTGAATAGTTGTCTATGCTTAAAATCTGATCATCAATTTTGTAAAACATATCTCCCCGTTGAAGCCCTGCTTGCTCGGCTGGAGAGTTTGGCTCAACATATTCTATGAATCCAATAAGATCATTTTTATCAGAATATAGTCTGAATAGACGAATTGAATGACCCATTGTTTTTCGAACACCAGAGAAGTAATCTAAAAGTGCCGGATAGTCATCTGTTAGAAATGACCATCCATCAATGTTTCTTTCTAAATTAGAATCGTAACTTGCTGCAAGTAATTTATCAAACATTACAAAAGTATCTTCTTCTTTTCTGTAATCGAGATCAGGCATTTTATCGTGCCAATAATAGACAAAATCCATATTGTCCAGAACGAATTTATTGATTGTTTGAATTTCTTCATCTACAAAATCTTCGGGTTCTTTGGGAGCTGGATCGTCATCTTTACACGAAGATATCGTTGTAGTAAGGGCAAATAGAAGAATGGCCCATCTAAAGTAATAAGTCATGAAATTTTGTTTAAGATTAGTGCTGCAAAATACTTAATTTTTATATTGCGGAGAAATTTTAATATGCTTTTAAAATAAACGTGAAATAAATTGGAAACGTACATAACCAGTAATGTTTATAGTTACATGATCGTTTTTCTTTCAGATAAAGAACTACCAGGGACGAAGGAAGATCAGTTGAGATGCAAGAACATGGAGAGGCTGCAAGTTCTGTATCCCTATTTGTGTCATATACTAAGTAGAACCAGTAATATTATGCGTATTTCGAGATTTAAGGCTTTCTGGAAAAACGATACCTACTCGTTTACTAACGCGCAAGATGGAGTGACTTGGACGGATGTTAAGGTTTACATAGCGCCATTGTTATTGGCACTTATGCGTGACGAATTATTTAAGGATGTGGTTGCAGGTTTAGATCAAAACCTATATAAACAAAGTGAATCGAATGAGTTTGAGATGGATTGGAAGGTTTTTTTTGAATGCCTTCCAGAAGGGCATAAAAGTAGTTTTCAAAATAAACTGAATGTGCATCAACGATTAAGCTCCATACAAATTAACGAACTAATAGATAAAAGTTACGACGAGATAAAAATAACACTATTGAACCCTCAGACCTACCAGCATTTATTTGCATGGTTCGGTGAGGCACTTTTGGAAATTGGTTACAAGGCTTTTGATTTTTTTATGGAGAAGCGTGACGGTGAGCAAGCATGGAAAAAAGCTCTTCAATGGCAAATTAAGTCGTACAAATTAAGCACAAAGCTAGAACAGGAATTATTAGATAAACATCTTTATCCCTTATTGAAATTTTAGAGACATGCATAAAGAAATTACTTACGAACAAATAAAGGCCTCTGCCGAGTATATTAAGGCAAAAGGAGTGGAACAAGCACAGGTAGGCATTATACTTGGCACCGGCTTGGGTAAATTAGTCGATGAGATTGATATCATCGCAATTGTGGATTATTCCGACATTCCAAATTTTCCGGTGTCGACGGTGGAGTCGCACAAGGGGCGTTTGATTTATGGAGTGCTGGGTGGTAAAAAAGTATTGGCGATGCAGGGCCGTTTTCATTACTACGAAGGGTATAGCATGCAACAAATAACCTTGCCTATTCGAGTGATGAAGCTCCTGGGTGTACAGCAGCTTTTGATTTCAAATGCGGCCGGAGCTGTTAACCTCGATTATAAAAAGGGTAGTGTCATGCTGATCGACGATCATATTAATCTTCAGCCAGAAAATCCATTAACCGGATCTAATATGAATGATTTGGGGCCACGTTTCCCGGATATGAGTCAGCCCTATGATAAAACGCTGAATCAGCTTTTAATTTCTACGGCTAATAAAAATAACATCACACTTCATCAAGGAGTATATGTGGCAGTGCCTGGGCCAAACTTGGAAACTCGTGCCGAATACCGTTGGTTGCGAAATATGGGAGCCGATGCCGTGGGCATGTCAACCGTGCCAGAGGTGATTGTGGCCAATCACATGGGCTTGCCTTGTGCGGCAATTTCAGTATTAACCGACGAATGTGATCCGGATAATCTACATCCGGTCAGTTTAAAGGAGATTTTAGACGTAGCTGCCATTGCCGAAGTTGATTTAATCCAATTGTTTAAGCAAGTCTGTGAGCACTTGTAACATTTGCCTTTAATTGATATAATATAGAAAATGGTGCCTGTATTTTTGTAAGTACAGGCACCATTTTTATATGTAATATTTATACTCTTCTAGGATAATGCTATTCTAATAGGTAAAAGCATTAATCTTATAATAGATATGGATTATCTAATGTAAGATTATACTAATCTTATCCTAAAAAGACTAGTCTTATTGAAGAAAATGTTATCTAAAAAGCCTTATTGAATATCTAAAAGAAATAATCATTTACTATTTATAAAATGCAGTAATCTTAATTAAAGAAGTAAGAATCTATTAATAATTTGGAGTAGTGTTTTTAATAAAAAGAAAGCTACATATTAAAATAAGATATGTAATTTATGAAATTAGAATATTAATTTTGAGATTAATAATATGTTTATAACTATCAGATGCAATTTGTTCTAATTAAGGAAGTAATAATATTAATTAGATTTCATCTATTAATAAAAAGTTGATGTATTTGTGCAAAAGAGATTGTAATTATTTATAAGATGCTTACATGTCTATAATCGATTAACAAGGATTGTTTATTGCTGGAGCTTTATTATTCCTTATTTCTTGTTTTCGTATAAAACTAGAGCTTTGTTGATACATCTGGTATTTAATCCAGGTATAAAAAAAATGAACCAAAGCACATGGCTTCAGTTCATTCTCTTATATAGCTTAATTTTCTTTTACTAGTTCTGCAAGGCCATTATTCGGCTGATGTATTTCCCTAATATGTCGAACTCGATGTTGATGGTTGAACCAACTTTTATCTGGTGGAAGTTGGTGAAGTCGTATGTGTAAGGAATAATAGCTACTGAGAACTGATCGTCCTTGCTATCCACAACAGTTAGGCTTACACCATTTACTGTGGCCGATCCTTTTTCAACCGTCATGTAGCCCTGCGATGCTTTTTCCTTGTCGATTACATATTGAAAAGTAAAATACCAACTGCCGTCAGCTTCTTTTACATCAATACACTTGGCCGTTTGGTCAACATGCCCTTGTACAATGTGCCCGTCCAGGCGGCCGTTTAAGATCATGCTGCGCTCAAGGTTTACCTTATCGCCAATCTGCAATAATCCAAGGTTCGATTTCTCAAGGGTTTCCTTAATGGCAGTAACTGTGTATGTACGACCTTCTTTTTTCACCACCGTTAAGCAAACGCCATTGTGAGCAATGCTCTGGTCAATTTTTAACTCATCGGTAAATGTGCATTCCAAAGTAAGGTGGAGATTTCCTTTTTCTTGTTCAAGACCAACAACTGTGGCCGCTTCTTCAACTATGCCTGAAAACATTTTATAGTCCTTTATGTTAGTATCATCAAAATCTTGTGCGGCTAAATTAACCGAAAAAAAGCATTTAATAAATGACAAAGTTAAAAAAGTATTGTTTGCACGTATTTCTTTAAGTACATCGACGGGTTCGTTATTTATGAGAGGTGACTTTATTTGCCCTTACAGGGCGCAAGTCTGGTTTGTATTGGTTTAATCTTCATGCGTTGCATGAAGTTGAATTAAGTAGCCCTTTCAGGGCAGGTGCATGAAATGATATATTTATCCATAGCCAGTTGTTTTCGGGGCGCAGGCTCAGATTATTTTTAGTCTCAGGTATCGCCTAAAGTTTTGAGGAACTTGGTTTACTTGCCTTTTCAGGGTAATTGCGTGAAATGATATGTTTGTCTATTGCTAATAGTTTTCGGGCTTAAAGCCCAATTTATTTAAGCCTCAGGCATTGCCTGAGCTTAGGATTTGGTGGGTTCATTCGCCCTGAAAGGGCAAGTTAATATTACTGTAGAATTTTGATTTCAAATCCACTTTCAGGGAAATTGCTTTTAACCAAAAAAAGTTGAATCCCTTTTGGATTCATTATCCAAATCATTAATTAACCCCGGATTTCATCCGAGCTTAATCAAATTAAACCACATTCGTGGTTTTTCTGGAAGGAATCCTGAAAGGATTTAAAATGAATCGAAGATCAGCGAAGCTAATAGCCTTGTACGGAGTGCAAGGGGAATAATAAAGAATTATTAAAACAACCACAACGTGGTTGAATTTTAATTCGTATTTTTCGAATAACTAAAAAGGTATAACTATGGCAACCGTTAAAACGACCTATTTGGGTGACTTGCGCACCGAAAATATTCACCTTCAATCAGGCTCCAAAATAATTACTGATGCACCTTGCGATAACCGTGGAAAAGGAGAGGCTTTTTCTCCAACCGATTTACTGGCTACTGCATTGGGTAATTGCATCATGACGATTATGGGCATCAAAGCCATGGATAATGGGATTGATATAGTGGGCACAGAATTGGATATTACTAAAATAATGGCCGATGCGCCTCGTCGTGTATCCGAAGTTATTATTGAATTTAACTTTCCTAAAAAAACTTATTCTCAGGCTGAGAAGGATTTGATTGAAAGTGTGGCAGGAACAAGTCCGGTGCCATTGAGTGTTCATCCTGACTTGAAACAAAGCATTAAATTTAATTGGTAAGTCGTATTAAATGATATTAGTTACGGGGGGTACAGGATTGGTTGGTTCGCATTTACTCTTTCAGTTAGTGAAAGATGGGCAGCAGGTGCGTGCCTTGCGCAGAGCCAATAGTTGCATTGATGAATTAAAGAAAGTTTTTGAGTTTTACCAGGAAGATAGTTCGGACCTGTTCCAGAAAATTGAGTGGTTCGAAGGTGACTTGTTGAATTATTTCAGTTTAAAGGATGCCTTGCTTGGCGTATCGAAAGTATACCACTGTGCGGCTATGGTTTCATTTAAGCCAAGTGATGCCATGGAGATGTTTTCGACCAATGTGGAAGGGACAGCAAATCTCGTTAACGCCTGCATAGAGTTAAATGTACCTCGTTTTTGTTTTGTGAGTTCGATAGCTACCTTGGGTAAGCCACTTGAAGGAGAGGTGATTGATGAATCTACTTTTTGGCAAAATGATGATAATCATTCGGTGTATTCGCAAAGTAAATTCAGAGCCGAAATGGAGGTTTGGCGAGGCACTAAGGAGGGGCTTAATGCTGTGGTAGTAAACCCATCAGTAATACTTGGTCCTGTTGGTTTGGAACGAAGTACAGGACAACTTTTTAAGTCGGTGATGAATGGTGTGCGATTTTATACAGCCGGAGCAACAGGGTTTGTTGGTGTGCGTGATGTGGTAAAGGTAATGATCGCATTGGCGAATAGTGATGTTGTAAACGAACGTTACGTGATTAACGCCGAAAATATAGCTTATAAGAAATTTATGGCTATGGCAGCTGGGGCCTTAAATGTGAAAGCACCAAAAGTAAAAGCTGTAAGGTGGATGGTTAGTTTGGCCTGGCGAATTGAACGTCTTCGTTATTATATTACTCGTAAAGAGCCGCGTTTGACAAAGGAAACGGCGCGCACATCTCAGCATAAGTCTTTTTATTCTGACGCAAAATTACAGGCATACATGCCTTTTAAATACATATCTATTCAGGATTCGATTGAGAATACTGCTAAGTATTTGAAGGAATAAAACTCAGAACAGATGAGGTTGTTAAGTTAGGGTAATTTTGTACAATGAAGAATCAAAGCGTGAGCTGGAGGAGGAGTACCCTAAAGGGGAAGAGATGCCAAAGGAAGATCAAAGTAAAATTATAGAAAGTTGTGGCCTTGGGAAAGGTTTCGGAATTAAATATTCCACTTTTTATTATTTCTTGTATTTAAATGATGCGAAAGGATTGGAGGATTACTTGAAGAAAAGAGGGATGCCATTTGCGGAGAAATTTAAAGATAGACTTGTCGGGTATTACAATCATATTATTGCCTCAAACGATTTACCTCATCCATAAATTCAGACACTCGCTTTGCATCAACTTCCTTCTCCCATTTTCCATCCATTTTAAAATGAGAACCCACAATGAAAGCATTTGCCTTATGCCAGTAGTTTGAAATATTTTCCTTTGTAATACCAGAGCCAAGTATAATCGGGAAATTTTTATTCATGCCCAACTCTACCAATTCATTCTCATCAACCTCACATCCAGTTGAAGCCCCTGTAATAATAACCCCGTCACTTAAGAAAAAGCTGGCTGCCTCTGCTGATTCCAATAAACTAACATCCGAAGTAATGGCATGTGATGAATGTTTCTTTTTTATATCAGCAAGTACTTTTACATTCGTGGCATCTATCATTTTCCGATAGCGCATCAACTCGCCGGCACAAGCATTCATTAGGCCTTCGTCGGCAATGTGCGAAAAAACAAATCCTTCTGCTCTTATAAAATCTAAATTACAAGCTTTGGCAACAGCTAAAGCCTCCTTATTAGCACCTGCCAAAATTTGAATACCAATGGGCAAATTGTACATGGCTCGTAATTGATTGGCAACAACTGTCATTGAGGCAACAATTTCAGGACCTACATTCCCATTTAAATATGGAACATCATGCATGTTCTCAATCATTATTGCATCAACACCAGCCTCCACATAAACATCAGCATCAGCCAGTGCATTAGCTACAATATCTGAAATAGATAAACGATTATTTGGTGTGCCTGGAAGCGCACCAACATGCACCATAGCAATAATCCATTTATTTTTATCAAATAAATCCATTTGAGTAATCTTTAAATATCAGGATTACGCTTTACCGTCTCCAGGTACAAAGCGATTAATTGTAGTCAATAAATCTTCGTAACCGATTGGTTTTGCAATGTAGTCATCACATCCAGCCTCACGCGATTTTTCTTTTTCCTCCGATAGGGCATAAGCGGTTTGAGCAATAACAGGTACTCCCTTGCTTATATTTTTTATTTCACGAGTAGCCGTATAGCCATCCATCAATGGCATTTTTATGTCCATCAAAACCAAATCAATGTTACTTACTTTCTTAAACACATCAACAGCCTCTTGACCATCGCGGGCCCAAATAAGACTAGCATTTGACAAAGCCAAAGCCACTTCAATGTATCGGAAATTATCCTCCTCATCTTCGGCAACCAAGAAAGTCTTTCCTTCCCAATTGAAATCTTTTACAGGAGCTTGTTTCTCTTCCTCAGCCAAAGCTTGTTTTGCTAATCGATGATATGGCAAGGTAAAATAGAACACCGTTCCAACCAGTGGTTCTGATTCAACCCAAATTTCACCACCCATCAAGTTAACCAGGTGCTTAGCAATAGACAAACCAATACCAGTTCCGCCGTACAGACGCTGTTTGTCATTATTGAACTTTGAGAAACGCTCAAAAATCTCGTTCTCTTTTCCATGTGGCAAACCTATACCAGTATCTTTCACATAAAACTGAAGAAATTGATCATCTTCCTGTGTATAACCAAACTCAACAAATCCCCGTTCGGTAAACTTAACTGCGTTCCCAATGAGGTTAACTAAAATCTGACGCAAACGATGCTCATCGGTAAGAATCAAAGCACTTTCATCACTTACCCCTTCTTTGAGATATAACTTTAGGTTAAAAAGCCCTCGGCGTTTAATATCCTCAGCAAACGAATCATACACATCAGTCATGACATCGTGTAATGGACATGGCGCATTTTTGATTTGCAGCTGACCACTGTCCAGTTTCGAAATATCAATTATATCTTCAACTAAAGTCAAAAGGTTTTTACCGTTAATCTTTATCAAATTAACAAACTCCTCTTTTTCATTCGACTCTATTTCAGGATGTGATAACAAATTTGAAAAACCAAGAATCGCATTCATCGGCGTACGAATCTCATGCGACATATTTGATAAAAAGGAAGTTTTCAATCGGTCGCTTTCTTCCGCCTTTCGCTTGGCCAAACTTAAATTCTCATGCTCCCTGCGCAAAAGTTTTCTAAAGCGTTGTTCTTTTTGCAAACTAAACAGCATGCCTTTCAATAAACTATTTAAAGGCATTAGCGTTAATAAATTGATGATTAAAAATACTGTTGCCAACTGCGCATACGTTGAAAAATCAACAACCGGTTTGAATATAATCTCAATACTAGGCATGTAAAGTACAGCCCCTACTCCAATTAATGTAAAAACAACTGCAAACATTGACCTCAACGCACTGCGCTGCCCCGCCAATATTCCAGACATGATAGTATAGGATAGTAAAAATGCGTATCCAAGCGGTGAATTATTGGTATCCAATAAAAGATATAAGCCAATTAGGTAGATGAGAAACAACACCCATCCAACTCTAAACTTAAATGGCAAACTACGAACTGAGGTTGCGAAAATAGCAGATAAGAATACAAATGTTGAAAAGATTCCGTAAGCGTATTCTTTTTCTTGTAGAAACGTTAGGCCTAAATAAAGATAGACGACCAAACCGATAAACATCACACCTATTGAGAAATAATGAAAAATACGTTCGCGCCAATAGTGCAAACCGTCCCCAGAAGGTAACGAGGAAGGACCTAGTCGCCTACGAAAAAACACATCTATTTTTCTCAACAACCTTGATTCAGAAACTAATCTCATATTATCGAATAAGGTCTTATGTGTGTGATACCATAACAGGTGGTTAAACTTACCTCGCTAAAGTTAATTAATTATTGCTGTTTTACTATTTTTTGATTTAAAAAAAGACATATTATTTCCCCTACAAATCACCGCCGATATAAATATGCAAAACAGGCTATTTGCCCACAAAATTAGCAAAAGAATTTTCAAGGCAAAAAAGAACGACCTTCAGTACAATTCAAACACATTGCAATGGCTTTTTTATCATTGATTATCAAATCCTTAAAATCAAAACTAATTTCAGATTTATTTAGGGTTTGAAAGTCTGTGTCGAAAACATTACCAAATGCATGAGTTGCATCCTTATCAAAACAACATGGACTAAGCGCTCCATTCCAAGTAATCACTGCAGAATGCCATTGTCGCCAGCAATGATTACGCAAGCTACCTTTTACAACTTTCGACTGCCCTTCCACATAGCGATTCAAGCTATTATTCACAGGTGGTTTAACACCTCCTTGGGCAAAGGAATTGAATTGCGCTGATTTCAGTTCTAGCTTATCAACATCTAAGCTCTTTGCCAATTGTCGAATACCATCCAACTCATGTTCGTTATGTTCAAACACTAAAAACTGCATTACAACTATCGGAAACCGTCGCTTCTTTCGCCTCTTGGCTTCAACAACATTTTTTATGCTATCAATAACTTTACTTAAATCACCACCCACACGATATTTCTGATAACTATCTTGTGTTAAGCCATCAACAGAAAAAATTAATCGCGTCATATCAGCCTCAACCAACTTCTCGGCTACACCAGAGCTTAAAAAATGGCCATTCGTAGAACAGGAAGTGTAATATCCTTGCTTTCGAGCCAACAATACCATCTCGGCAAACTGTGGATGCATCATTGGTTCGCCCTGCACATATAAATTCAAGTACATTAATTGTGGCCCAAGCTGGCCAAGTAATACCTCGTATTGTTTTAATTCCATCTGCCCTCGTGGGCGATTCAAAACCCCAGCTCCAGTTGGGCACTCCGGACATTTAAGGTTACAAATACTGGTAGGCTCAATAGATACTGCCATAGGTTTGTACCCAAGATAGATCTTCCCTGTAATCCGCGATAAAACGTAGAAACAAACAACCCTTATAGCATTAACAATTCGCCGAATAGTTAATACTTTAAGAATGGCATTGGCTTCAAGAACAAACGACCTCCATTGCATCTGCGATTATATATCCAATAGATTTAAAACTTCATCCATTTTAGGTGTCAAAATAATTTCTGTTCTTCTGTTCGATCTCAATTCGTTAGCACTGTTCCCTTTTTTCAAGGGCAGAAATTCACCTTTACCAGCAGCCGAAATTCGAATTGGATCAATTGAGCTGTTATCAAGCAAGATACGAACTACAGAAGTAGCGCGTTTTACACTAAGGTCCCAGTTATCTTTCAGTACTGCACTTTTATATGGAATATTATCGGTATGTCCTTCCACAATCACATTAATACTTTTATTTTCCTCAAGTACGGTTGCAATTTCTTTTAATGCAGAAACTCCTTGCGCATTCACCTCGTAACTACCTGATGAAAACAATAATTTTTCCTCCAGCGAAACATACACCTTACCATTTTTCATATGCACCTTTAATTCATCACTTGAGAAGCCCATCAATGCATCGCTCACACTTTTTCGCAGAGCCAGCATAGCTTCATCTTTCTGACTAAGCGCTGTTTCCAATTCCTGCAAACGCTTATTTTGGCTCAGCATTTTCGCTTTTGATGCTTCCAATTCTTCAATAGCCGCTCGAAGCTCCCTTTTCTGATTATTTAATTCCTCCTCTGATTTTAACAAGGCATCTTCTCGTTTCAACAGGTCATCCTGCAATTTTTGCAAATACACGAGTAATTCTTTGTTCTTTCCATTACCCGCTCCTGTTGACTTAACGCCTTTAAGTAGTTCGGTATAACTAGCATTTAAATCCTCGTATTGAAATTGCTGACGACGCAAGCGTTTTGATAAACTTAGGGTATCAGAAACCAGAGCATCAACTTTCTTTTTAGCTCTTTCAAGATCCGACTCATATTCATTAGATTTTACTTTTAAGGCATCATTTTCAGCACGCAGCATTTCAATTTCATCCTCCACCAATCCATTTCGCTCACTTAATTCCTCAAATTGCTTCAGTGGAACACAAGCTCCAATAAGCATTGCAAAAACCAACAATCCAATAATCTGTTTCATGTGTCTAAAATTTATTTCTTAATGGTCACATGGAACTTCTCTCATGGCTCGTTTCATGTGTCTAAAATTTAATCATTCAAAGATGAAAAAAAAGCCAAATACTACACTTTTCAAACGAGAAAATAATTCAAATCGTATTTAAATAACAAACGATTGATCACTCTTTCCTGCATTACAAGTAATTAATTACAAACACCCCTAAGCTTAAAGCATAATTTTATTCGATGGTATTTGCAATCTTATTATATTTGTGCCTCAATCAATAATTATTGCACACAGCAATTAAGCACAGAATTAAAAATGAGCGAAGGCACTAGCCGATTTCTAGATAAAATCAATTCTCCTGATGATCTAAAGAAAGTTGCAGCAGAAGATTTGCCGCAGGTTTGTGATGAATTAAGAGATTTCATTATTGACGCCCTATCCTGCAATCCGGGACATTTTGGAGCCAGCTTAGGCGTAGTCGAATTATCGGTGGCACTTCACTATGTTTTTAATGCGCCCTATGACAAAATCATCTGGGACGTTGGACACCAAGCCTACGGACATAAAATATTAACTGGACGGCGCGATAATTTTCACACCAATCGTAAATACAAGGGCATAAGTGGCTTTCCTAATATTTTTGAAAGCGAATACGATGCTTTTGGCGTAGGCCATTCATCTACTTCCATATCTGCAGCTTTGGGAATGGCAGCAGCTGCCTCAATGGACGGTGAAGACGACAAGCAAGTTGTAGCTGTAATTGGAGATGGTGCCATGACAGCCGGAATGGCTTTTGAGGGTTTAAATAACATGTCGACTCTCAAATCTAATATGACAGTTATCTTGAATGATAACAATATGGCCATTGACCCTGCTGTTGGTGGTTTTAGTGAATATCTGGTTGACATTGCAACGTCGCACACCTACAATCGTTTCCGCCACGAAGCTTTTAAGGCTTTGGAAAAAATGAAACTGGCTGGGCCACGCTCAAAGGAAATGATTACCAAACTTAACAACTCATTAAAAAACCTGCTCACTAAGCAGACTAATATATTTGAAGGACTTAATATTCGTTATTTCGGCCCTGTTGACGGACACGACATACATCATTTGCGTCGTGTTCTGGACGATATTAAAAAAATACCAGGTCCAAAAGTATTACACGTAATTACCAAAAAAGGTAAAGGATTTAAGTTAGCCGAAGAAAACCAAACGGCGTGGCATGCTGTTGGTGACAAATTCAATAAAGAAACTGGTCAAAAACTTTCAACTAGTTCATCTACACCAAAGCCTCCTAAATTTCAGGATGTATTTGGACATACCATTGTTGAACTAGCTGAGAAAAATGAAAAAATAGTTGGGATTACGCCAGCCATGCCATCAGGATGCAGTTTAAACATTATGATGGAGAAAATACCAGACAGAGCATTTGATGTGGGAATAGCTGAGCAACACGCTGTTACTTTTTCCGCTGGCATGGCCATTGCTGGCTATACGCCTTTTTGTAACATCTACTCCTCATTTATGCAACGTTCATTCGATCAAGTCATTCACGATGTAGCTTTGCAGAATCTGAATGTTGTGTTTTGTTTGGATAGAGGCGGTTTAGTGGGCGCTGATGGGGCAACTCATCATGGGGCATATGACCTTTCATTTTTCCGAGGCATTCCCAATCTGATTATTTCATCGCCTATGGATGAAATGGAGTTGCGTAACTTAATGTACACAGCGCAATTACCTAACAAAGGCCCATTTTCAATACGCTATCCGCGCGGCAATGGATCAATCATCGACTGGCAACAGCCAATGGAAGAAATTGAAGTGGGAACTGGCAGATGTTTGAAGGAAGGGAATGATCTTGCCATAATTACGATTGGACCAATAGGTGTTAAAGCACAACAAGTAATTAGAAAGCTCGAAAAACAGGAATACTCGATAGCACATTACGACTTGCGTTTTGTAAAACCTCTGGACGAAAAGATGCTTCATGAAATTTTCGCACAACACAAAAAGGTGATAACCATCGAAGACGGCACCATTGTAGGAGGCATGGGAAGTGCTGTAATAGAGTTTATGGTTGATAATGGCTACCAGGCAAAAGTGAAGCGCCTAGGCATTCCTGACAAATACATCGAACATGGTACGCAAACCGAATTATTTGGACTGTGTGGCTACGACAAAGAAGGTATTGAGAATAGCATTGTTGAGATGCTTGGGTAGAGAACTCCACTAATTACAAACATGCCAAAATTTTCAACCCTGATTGACAACCATGAACTGAAGCTTTAAGCATAGCTCCATCAGGTGCATACTTGTAAGTTCACCTTACCATTCTCAACATCTTTAAATTTAAGATTGGCTAAGCACTATTTATTAGTGGGAATTTGTGATTATTCGTGGGGGATTTTTGTATATCCAATTACTTTCCCCATCAATCTGCACGAATAAACACGAATTGCTTAATAGTTGTTTTTTAATAAAAACATTAACAGCAAACCTAACATTCCCTCTTCAAGCTAACCCAAGCTTAACAAACTAAGTGCTTTTTAACACCATGGAAAGCTTTTTAACACAACTTTTCCCAGGCTAATTTCAGCCACAAAAAAGTCAACCCCTATATTTATCCGAAAGAAACACTCAAAATCGGATTTTCAAAATCACACCCCTAAAAAACCAAGGTCGAAAACACAAAAAACTAACTTTTAACTAATCCAACCCCCATTTTTTAGCTACTAAAATTTATTTTAACAATATTTTAACAAAATGCCCCCTATTTTTTAATGCGTAATTAAAATAAAGTGTCTATGTTTGCATCGTACCCCACACAAAAGAGGGGGTCGCAAATTAATTATACATTTTAAATAAAATTTACGATGAAAAAAGTAAACGTATTGAAAGGGTTTCTAGCTATCGCAGCGATAGCATTTTGTTCCGCTAGTTTAAGCGCAAAAGGTACAGTTTCAATTAACTCTTACCTTAAAACAAACTATGCAGTGGTATCAGCCCACAACTCTGAATTGAGTAACTTTAGAGTTAAAGTAATTGACGAAGAAGGAACTGAGCTATACTCAAGTCCAAACATCAAGAACACTTCAGCTTTCCAGAAGTTATTTGATCTTAACAGTTTCAAAAATGGAAACTATAGTGTAGTGATTGTTTCAAAAGGCTCAAAAGCCACTGAAACGTTTAGAGTTGAAAATAGCACTTTAGTGTTGACGGAAGAATCTTTAAAGCCCTCTATTGAAAAAGAAGAGACTGAGTCAGCAAGATTAAGCCCTTTCTTCAGAAAAGAAGGTGATAACATTTACCTAAGTCACTTGAATTTTGACAATAGCTTATTTTCAATTAGCATTGACGACATGAGAGGAAATGAAATCTTCAACTCAAGCTTACCACGCGAATCAAGCTATTCAGGAATTTTTGACATTAGCAGATTACCAGTAGGAGAGTATTCAGTATTAATTAAATCAGGAAAAGAATTGTACAGATATGAATTCAACAAGTAGTGAAGATAGTGACCAAGGTGAGCAACAGCAAACCTTAAAAGAACGAATAAGCGGCGTTTCAAAGATTTGAAACACCGCTTTTTTTGTTATAATATCTAATCGGAGCAACTATATCGATTACAGCATTCGACATTGCTTACAAAAGAAATACTTCTACATACCTCGGCGAGCTCGGTATTCAGACCACACTTTCTCTAGATAAAACTCTATTAATTTTACAAACTCCAATATGTTAGGTCTTTAATTTTATCGCGATATATTCCTTTAATATCAATGAAAACACCATTATCTACCAATATTGATTTAAAGTATGCTTCATCCAAATTGACATAGTCAGAATGATTAACGGCAACAATCACTGCATTATACTTCTCGGTAATTTTGTCAATTAATCCAAACCCATATTCATGCATTAATTCCTCCGACGAGGCATGCGGATCAACAACATCCACATCGATACTAAAAGATTTTAGCTCATTAATAACATCGGTTACCTTTGAATTTCGAATATCACTCACATTCTCTTTGAAAGTAGCACCCATCACTAGCACCTTGGCGCCATTAATCTTGTTACCATCCGAAATCATTTTCTTAACTACTGTTTTGGCAACATGGCTACCCATTGAGTCATTAATGAATCTTCCGCCAGTAATTATCTTTGAATGATACCCTAACTCATTGGCCTTATAAGTCAAGTAATAAGGATCGACCCCGATACAGTGACCGCCAACTAAGCCGGGGAAGAACTTCAAGAAATTCCACTTGGTACCAGCTGCCTCCAATACTTCAAAGGTATTGATATTCATGCGATCGAATATCAATGACAATTCGTTCATCAAAGCAATGTTTACATCGCGTTGGGTATTCTCAATGATCTTAGCAGCTTCAGCCACTTTTATTGTACTTGCTTTGTAAATACCTGCTGTAATAATACTTGCATATACCTCCTCAATAACTTTGGCCGATTCCTCATCGCTACCAGATACAATCTTTAATATCTTAGTAAGTGTATGTTCCTTATCTCCTGGGTTTATACGCTCTGGACTATAACCAATTTTAAAATCTTCGTTGAATTTCAATCCCGATTCAGCTTCAAGAATCGGCACACAATCCTCCTCAGTACATCCTGGATACACGGTTGATTCGAAAACCACATAATCACCTTTTTTAAGAATTTTACCAACAGCACGCGTTGCTCCCAAAAGCGGTGTTAAGTCTGGTAAATTATGCATATTGATTGGCGTAGGCACCGCCACAACATGAAAATCAGCTTCTTTTAAATCTTCCGGATTACTGGTATACTTGATATCACAACCCTCAAAAGCCGAACTTTCCAACTCAGCACTTGGATCGATGCCATTACGCATCATTTCAACACGATCTTCCTTAATATCAAATCCAATAACGGACATTTTACGCGCAAATTCCAATGCAATTGGTAATCCAACATATCCCAGTCCAACGACTGATAACTTCTTCTTTTTTGATAATAATTCCTTAAGCATAGCTATTTATTATAGATTGTTAGGCTTGTATTATTTATGACTTATTTTCTTTCAATTTACTTACTGCATTATCTTTTAACTGGTAACGTTCTTTACTCTCAGGACAAAGGGCAATTCCTTCTTCATTAAACTCAAGCCGATGACCATATTCACTCATCCAGCCGATTTGTTTTGATGGATTTCCAACCACCAAAGCATAGGCTGGAACGTGCTTGGTCACCACTGCTCCAGCTCCAATAAAGGCAAATTCTCCAATATCGTGCCCACACACAACCGTTGAGTTGGCACCAATGGTTGCCCCTCTCTTCACCAAGGTTTTTTGATAGTCACCCCTACGATTAACCGCACTTCGTGGATTGATAACATTGGTAAAAACCATTGATGGCCCCAGGAACACATCGTCCTCACACTCAACACCCGTATAGATAGAAACGTTATTCTGTACTTTTACATTTTTGCCCAATTTCACATTGGGCGATATAACCACATTCTGGCCAAGATTACAGCCTTCACCAATTTGACAATTTTCCATCACATGCGAAAAATGCCAGATTTTAACACCTCTGGCTATCTGACAAGGCTGATCAATTACAGCCGTTTCATGTGCAAAATATTCTTTCTCGCTCATGGCTTAAAAAAATCTATAATTGATTGCGTAATATATTTTAATTGCCCTTCGTCCAACTCAGTATGCATGGGTAAAGATAATACCTCACGGCTCAGGTCTTCGGAAATTGGTAATGATTGATTATTTTCGCAGTAGGCCTCAAAAGCTTCTTGCTGGTGCAACGATACCGGATAATATACCATCGAAGGAATACCTTTCTCCTTCAGGAAAGCTTGCAAAGCATCGCGCTTACCATCTTTTACCTTTAAGGTATATTGATGAAAAGTATGACGAGAAGCTGCATCGCGAACAGGTATATCTAGCCCTTCCAGATCACCTAGTTTCTGATCGTAATAGTCGGCAGCTACTCTGCGTCGATTATTAAAGTCGTCAAGGTGTTTTAATTTCACATCCAAAACGGCGGCTTGCAAAGTATCCAAACGGGAATTAACGCCAATCACCTGGTGGTAATATTTTTTACGCGAACCATGATTCACTATCATCCGCATCATGGCAGCTAATTCATCATTGTTAGTAAAACAAGCACCGCCATCACCAAAACATCCCAGATTTTTAGATGGGAAAAATGATGTACAACCAATGTTACCAATTGTTCCCAATTTTAATTTTGTATCATTTAATGAATAATCGGAACCAATGGCTTGCGCAGTATCTTCAACAACAGCCAAATTGTGCTTATTCGCAATTTTCATAATAGCCGACATATCAGCTCCCTGCCCAAATAGATGAACCGGAATGATTGCTTTTGTCTTATCCGTAACCGCTTCTTCCACTTCATTGGGCAACAAAGTAAAAGTTGAAGGATCAACATCCACCAAAACAGGCTTCAACTTTAATAAAGCGATCACCTCAACAGTTGCAATAAAAGTAAATGTTGATGTTATCACTTCATCGCCCGGCTGTAAACCAAGTGCCATTAAAGCAATTTGTAAGGCATCTGTTCCATTGGCACAGGGAATAACATGCTTTACTCCAAGATAATTCTCCAAGTTACTCTGAAAAGACTTTACGGCAGGTCCATTTATAAACGCAGTTTGCTCCAATACTTCAGCCATTGATGCATCTATATCCTTTTGCAAACGTTTATATTGGCGATTCAAATCCACCATCTTTATTTGATCCATTGTCTTTCTTTAATTATTAAAACCCAAAATTCAGTCCAAATGAAACAATATTATCTCCAGCTAAGAAGAAAGGATTCGTATATTTTTCCATATCCGGCCCGCTTATTGAATTCTTCTGATATTCCACAAAGATATATCCATCGTGTATAATTTGGTACTTCGATGTAAAGGTAATATTAGTATTTTTCCAGCGAACTTCATTCATATAAGGTAAACCCTTACGAATTTCTTCCTGATCCTGATTAATCTCGGGATGATCATCCATTTCACCTTTATCAAATATCTCCTGATAATCTTTTCCTTTTTTAAGCGTAGAATAGCTTAACTGCAGGTCGAGCCCCCTGATGGGCTTGTAACGAACAGCCAAATACAACTCTTCAGAATTATCGAGCATGTAACTTCCCATACTAAACTGATTACTCTTAAAAGTAACCGTTGGTACAAAATGTTGATAAACCAAGGGGCGAATCCTTGTATACTCGGCAGTAAACGAGAAATCAGGAAGTAAATCTGTGACGCGGGCGCCGACTTTGACAGCAATATCGTTTGATTGCTTATCACTCTTGAACATATTCGTCAAGCTAACTTCATCGATAAACACACTGGTATATAAATGCAATTTATTTATCTGACGACTGCTAATATCAAAATACATTTGCGCATTATGTCCCACCCAATTATCCCAGGAGTTATAAGTGTGATCAGCCGACTTATAAAAAAGAAATGGCACCATATAAGTAGGATTAAAATCCGTATCGCCATAAATAATTGAATTTCCAAAGGAGATATTTAGCTTTGGACAGGGTTTGATGGTGAACATATTGGCGGCGATAAACTTATTGGCAAACACTTCACGCTCGCCATTAAAAACACCGTAGGTTCGCGTACTGTCAATCACTTCGCTTACCAGCCAGCCATGAATGTAGTTAAAGTCAAACCAACTAACAGGTGACATCTTGAACGAGATAAATCCAAACGAAGGCGTACGACCCGACATTATCACAGATTGATTATAGCCACTGCCCCACGAAAAATGATCTTTATGCAAGCCTAAACTACCCCAATTCCACGAAAGCGTAATGCCTCCGCGGGTTTCGGAATAATCCTTATCTGAATTATCCCCTTTATAAACAGCCCCTGGTCGTTTACTTATATATTGCGATCCACCTAGAAAATGTGATTCATGATTATCTCTTAAACTCCCATAGATACCAACATGCTTACCAATGGTTCCATGAAACTCGGCGCCACCCCATCGATGGTATTCGGTTTTCTCTCCATTATTGAAGAATTGCCCACCTAAAATAGGGTTAACAGTGATCTTAAATAATGAATCGCTATGATAAAATAAATCCCAGCGCTTATCAAAGTCTTTACCTACAATTAGTTCTTTATTGAAATCCTTAAGATAAAAATCTAATTCTTTCTGCTGACGTTTAGATAACCCAGCATCACCATTGGCAGCTTGAAGCCAAGTTGCAATTTGCTTTCGCGAATAGGGTTTTATGACTGAATTAACTTCGATCACACCCTTATTGGCAAGCTCATCAATAAAATCATAGAGCACCTCATTACTTATATGGTGAGGCACATTTTGCCCAACACCTTTATAAATAAATACGAACACTACTAAAACCGTAAGAACAAAGCTTTTAATGCTCATTAAAAATACTTTTCAATTTTACCGAGATCGAAAGTAATTAATTATCAGAAAGTCATCAAATCAAACAAGCTGACATTCAAGCAATATAGATACTGCTTATCAACAGAAAATACTTGATCGTCATGCGCAAGGTCAATCTTAACAATGCCCACACCTTGTTTACCAAAAAGATAAAAAAAAGGGATCGAGCCAAGCTGATCCCAATTCTTTATGATGTAATAAAATCGCTTACAAAGCGAACTTAGTTTTAATTTCATCAACAAAATCAAGCTTTTCCCAAGTAAAGAACTCAACTTCTTTACTCACCTTTTGGCCATTTTCAATAAACTCTACTGAATCGGTATAAGGCGTACGACCTACGTGACCATAAGCTGCAGTTGGTTCAAATATTGGATTCTTCAAGCCAAAGCGCTTCACAATTGCACTTGGACGTAAGTCAAAGATTGTCTCAACCGCTTCTGCAATCTGCGTATCACTCATGTCAACTTTTGCTGTTCCATAAGTATTAATGTATAAACCAACAGGCTTGGCAACACCAATGGCATAAGCTACTTGAACCAAAATCTCATCGGCAACACCTGCTGCAACCAGGTTTTTGGCAATGTGACGTGTGGCATAAGCAGCAGAACGATCCACCTTTGAGCTATCCTTTCCACTGAAAGCACCTCCACCATGAGCGCCTTTGCCACCGTAGGTATCTACAATGATTTTACGACCGGTTAAACCAGTATCGCCATGCGGCCCACCAATTACAAATTTACCGGTTGGATTAACATGTAATATATAGTCATCAAACAGATGTTGTTGTTCTTTTGGTAAAATGGCTTTCACACGAGGGATTAAAATCTCTTGCACATCGCTTTTGATTTTTGCCAGCATAGGTTCATCCTCATCAAACTCGTCGTGCTGGGTAGAAACCACAATCGTATGCACTTTTAGTGGCTTATTATCCTCTGAATACTCCACCGTAACTTGGCTCTTTGAGTCTGGGCGCAAATAAGTCATCACTTTTTCTTCACGACGAATAGCTGCCAACTCTTTCAATAGAACATGCGACAAATATAGAGGTAATGGCAAATAGTCTTCCGTATCCTTGCATGCATAACCAAACATCATTCCTTGGTCACCGGCTCCTTGATCTTCCTCCGATTCACGCTCAACACCACGATTAATATCTTCCGATTGCTCGTGCAAGGCAGAAATTACACCACAGGATCCTGAGTCAAACATATAAGCGGCATCGGTATAACCAATTCGTTCAATCACCTTACGTGCAATATTCTGCACTGGCACAAAACCTTTTGTTTTAACCTCACCACTCACAACAACCAAACCTGTTGTTACCAACGTTTCGCATGCCACTTTTGATTCTGCATCTTGTCGAAGTAATTCATCTAGTATTGCATCGGAAACTTGATCAGCTACTTTATCAGGGTGTCCTTCTGACACAGACTCTGATGTAAATAAATATCCCATATCGTTAAAATTATTACAGCAACATACATGTGCAAGCTGCCTTTTTACTATTAATATTGATATGTGAAAAGAGGGGATAAAACGGAATTTGCGTTTTAGCACTTTTTTTGAGTGGTTGCAATCAGCCAAATCTTTCCACTTTTCACTGATGCAAATTAAAGTATTTCTTTATTTTTGTGCAAATAATATTAAGAGTTTTATGTCTTATTAACTAATAAGATGATTGAATATCAACAACAAAGATCGTTTCAGGGAAAATGATGAAAAAAATATTTCAGATTATTTTATATTTTTTCGAGAAAATATTTGGAAGAATTTGAATTTGATATATCTTTGCATCCGCATTTGAGACAAGAACACATGTCCAAGAGCAATAAGGTCCCTTCGTCTAGTGGTTAGGACACAAGGTTTTCATCCTTGAAACAGGAGTTCGATTCTCCTAGGGACTACTAAAGTAAGAAATTTAACAATTTATTTGTAGTACGATGGCAAATCATCAATCAGCAAAAAAGAGAATTCGTCAGATAGAGAAGAGAAGAGTTCATAACAGATACTTCGCAAAAACTGCTCGTAACGCTGTGAAAGAACTAAGAGGAACGTCTGAGAAAGAAGCCGCACAGGAATTATTACCTAAGGTAGCTTCAATGCTTGACAAATTGGCTAAAAGAAACATTATTCATAAGAATAAAGCTTCTAACCTAAAGTCAAAGTTAGCTGGACACGTTAACAAGCTTTAATAAACAATATTAAGGTCCCTTCGTCTAGTGGTTAGGACACAAGGTTTTCATCCTTGAAACAGGAGTTCGATTCTCCTAGGGACTACTGAACCTTCTATACAAAGTATAGAAGGTTTTTTTGTGCCTTATACTTTACTTTTTGCTATATCGGCTCTATCTTATCTGGATAAATACTTTCAGATGGAAACATATCAACATCTAAGCATTAAAGATTGGGCTCTGGAAGATCGTCCAAGAGAGAAATTACTCAATAAAGGATTAGCTTCACTATCCGATGCAGAGCTATTAGCAATATTAATTGGTTCAGGCAGCGCCAAAGAAAGTGCCGTTGAGCTATCAAAGAAAATACTACTCGATTGCTCAAACAACCTGAATGAACTAGGTAAGAAATCGGTATCGGACTTAAAATCAAAATACCATGGCATAGGCGATGCTAAAGCAATAACTATAGTTGCTTCGCTTGAACTAGGCCGACGTAGAAAATTGCAAGACTCGCAAGAAAAAACAAAAATTACAAGCAGCCAGGATGTTTTTAATATTTTCAATCCCATCTTAGGCGATTTACCTCACGAAGAATTTTGGATACTTCTTCTTAATCGCTCAAATAAAATTCTGACTCGTTATAAAATTAGCCAAGGTGGAATTGCCGGAACTGTAATTGATGTGCGATTAATTCTTAAAACCGCCATCGACAACCTGGCCTCTTCAATCATTTTATGTCATAACCACCCTAGTGGCAACAAGGTGCCAAGCGACATGGATAAAACTATTACCACGAAACTTAAAGAAGCAGGAAAAATTATGGACATTCCGGTATTGGATCATATTATTGTTACCGAGGATAGCTACTATAGCTTTGCGGATGAAGGGGAGATTTAATGAGTATCAATTCAAAACTCTAATATACTCACCTGCAATTTTTTCAAAATTAAATTCGTTAGCTCGCTCTTGTAGTTTCGCTGAATCAATTGGCTTCTTTATTGCAAGCTCGATTAACTGAGCAAAGCTATCTGAATCAACAAATGATTCCGATAAATAACCCAAATCACCATTCTTCAGCACCTCTTTAGCTCCATTGTTTGGCGTTGAAACAACAGTCTTTCCCAACATTAAAGATTCTATAACAATACTTGGTAGCGCCTCAGAAAAAGATGTGGATAATACTAGTTTTGCATGCTTAATTAAATAATAACAATGCGACACATCTCCTAAAAAAATAAGACTATCAGCTATGTTATTTATTTTTCCATATTGCTCAAGCATGTCCCTTTCCCCTCCAGAACCAGCAATAACTAACTTGTAGTTTTCATTCTTTTTACAAAATGCATCAAACGCCCTTATTAATAAGCTAACATTCTTTACAGAAGAAAGCCGCCCTGCAAACAAGAAATATTTATCTGGCAGCACCTTCAATTTTATATTTGAGACTTGTGATTTTTCGGAAATCTCATCCACATCAAAAGGATTATAAATTCTCACTAGATTATTTAACCTACACCTTTCATTTAAATACTTTTTTAAGCCATCTGAAACCACCACCACCTTATGTGCCAATGGATAAAGAATACGCATTAAATTAAAATAAACAAATGGATAGAACGTCTTCCCTTTGATATCCTCATCGAAATAATTATGATGGGTGGCAATTACTCTAGTTGGCTTGCCTGCTAACAGATTCGCAAGGATCACAAACTTATTATGCACATCTGAACCTGTTATAACATAATCAGGCCTCTGAGCTTTCAGAACTTTCATTAATGGCATAAAAGAATTTCTCAAACGCTTATTCTTACCTAGAGAATAAACATTAATATTTCTTTCTAATTCGTTTAACAAAGCACCCTTTTTTCTACAAACAATAAAGTTAACATCATAGCCCCTCTTAACAAGCATACGAGACAAGTTGATAAACACCCTTTGTATTCCTCCAACCTCAAATTCTGGTATAAAAAAAGATACTGTCATATTTCTTTGCAACCTCCATAAATCATTTAGAATGCCTCATATTTAAGACAAATAAAATACCCATCAGAATTAAATAAACAACATTACTAATAAAATAAATCAATGTACTACCTGAAATACCAAAGCGTGGCATTATATAATTAGCAAGTCCTACAATAATGACACCCATGAATACTTCACTAAAAACATAGGCTTTTACTTTTTCCTGCATCATTAAAACAACGGCAAAAAACCAAGCAGCTATTTTAAATACATCACCTATACATTGATAAATAAAAAGCGACTCCATCTCAAAAAACTGTTCTGAAAACAATATTCTAATAATAAAAATCCTAAATACATAAATCAAAGTACTCGCTATAGCTACACAGGGAATTACAATTTTATAACTATTGAAAATTTCTCGAACCAACTCCTTAAACGACAATTTTTCTGAAAACTTTGGCAATAAATAAAGTGATAATGTAGCTACTACAATAGAAGTATAATTTCCAGAAACCCGCCTTACTCCATCCCATAAACCTGCTTCTTCCAAAGAACTATAGCTTATAATAACATTCCGGACAATAATTTGAACCGTTGGGGCAACAATCAATGCAACAACCATCATCGTTGAAAAACCGATAAATTTTTTACTTACAAACCTAGAGAATCGTGGCTTTATTAAAGATAAATCTAAAACAAAAAAACTAAATACTCCAGTAAAGACAAAACCAATAAGGGTAGACCATAAAGCACCATCGATACCATAAAAATAGGCAGCTGGCACAATCAATAACAAAGATGAAAAAACAATAAATAGCTTGACCTTAAAAAAGGCAGAATACCTCTTCAAACCTTGCAATAGTGATAATGTTAATGTGGTGACAGCAGAAAAAAACAAGAAAAGTCCTGAATACTTAAACAGATAACTATATTGCTTACTGTGCAGCAATAAATTACTAAAGTACTCTGAACAAAACAGCAGAATTGTTCCAAACAACACAGAGGCAACAAATGTAATTTGAAGTGATGTTGCAATTAGCAAATTTAATCTCACTCCTGAATTATTCTGAGTTGCCAATTTGGTAATTCCATTACTTATTCCCGCTCCACTAATGTTTCCTCCAAGCTGAACAAAACTACTAAACTGACTCATTAATGTCATTCCAGCGGGACCAAGCCAAACAGATATGATTTTAATCTTAATCAGACCAGCAAGCATTTGAACAATAAGCTGAACAGCATTTTTACTCGAAACGCGCAACAAGTCATTGCCATTAATCTTATTGAGAATATTTCTTACCCCTTCTTTCAAACTCTTTATTTATCACTCATTTTTTTCCAGAAATCTAAATATTGCTGGGCAACTTTAACCGAATCATGGTGCTTAACAACAAATTCACGACTTTTTAAAGAACGCTCTTTTAAACTACTTTTTTGGTCAATCAATTGTTCAAATGTTCGAAACATCTCGGCATCTGAAGTATTTAAATCCACAAGTGGTTTATTGTTCTTTTCTCCTAAAGAATCGTATAATTCGGCATCGGCACAGCCCCCAACAATAAGTCCTTTCGATAAGCCAATTAATCCATTCATTCCTATCCCACTTGCATAAAGTTGATCACATAAAACATGTGAATTATTTAGAAGCTTGATGTATTCATTATAAGGAACAGAATTTACAATAGTCAGATCAACCTCCTTAGGATGCTTCTTCTTTAAACCCAATAACACATTGTGAATCCTATCGATCCCCTTTAACTTAACGCGATCTTTCATTAAGCCAATAAAGAAATTGACTCTTTTAACATCTGGCTCAATAGTAGCCACATATGGGTGATCAATTGTATTAACAGGCAATGGAATATAACAAGTTTTATCAGGAAAATAATACTTGTAAGCTGTAAAGTAGCCATTTGACACTGCTATAATTCCATCACAATAGTTGGCAATTTTACGATCTAATTTTTTAACTGTTTTATTATTAACTAATGTCTTCAGTTCACTGACAAATGGATCACTTTTAGTATTTTCAAAATAAAAAACTGAATGTTTTAGTTTTCCCGTCAAGGCATAACTTACGTAATGATAATCCATCCCACACGCACATAAAAAGAACTTGTCATTACCTCTTTTTAATAAATCAAAATATTTACTTGAAACGATTGGAGTGGACATCAAAAAATTAGGCGCAATTAACTGTACCACATCATACCCCCAAAGCTTAGGCAATTTTTTTAAAAGCTTAATTGGGAAAGTGACTCTTTTTAAACGTTCCGGTTGCCTGAGGTCAACATCCCTAGGAATATTCTTCCAATAATCTCCAGTTGATGCTAGCGTAACATCAACACCCAAAACCCTTAAGCCATGAGCCAAACTTAAATGAAAACTACTAAACTCCCCTAATAACAATACCTTCATCAGATAAATTATATATTATTGCAAACGCAATAAAACAAGATTTATTAGGTTTTTAAGTTAACTATTTCAATTATATTTTTATAAAAATGGTCGATCAAATAAAAGAAGAAACAAGCAAAAAGAAAATAATTATACTACCAGCCATATTCGATCATATAGAAATAGTGCAGGTAGCTCAGAATATGGGATACGAAGTAATCACTTGTGATAATCTTCCAAGTAATCCTGCTCATAGCTTTGGGAATATTGCTAAAAACGTAAGTTTATTAGACTTTGATAGTCTTTGCTCTTTAGCGAAAGAGTATAATATCGATGCAGTGGCTGCATTTAGCACTGATATTGGTGCCATATCAGCTGCCCATATCGCTAAGGAATCAAAACTTATAAACAACCCCTTGGAGGTTGTGCAAACCATGGCTAACAAAGGTTTGTTTAGAACATTCTTACTTCAAAATAATTTTAAAACACCACCTTTTCAGGTAATCAATTCATTAAATGAGCTAGAACTCAAAGAACTTACCTTTCCTGCAATTATAAAACCAATCGACAGAGCTGGTAGCAAGGGCGTTTGCAAAGTTTCTAATTATACCGAGTTAGAAGACCAGTTCGAAATCACCAAAAGTTTCTCATTTGACAAAAAAGTGATTGTTGAAGAATATATTGAATCCGGCCTTCATCATATTCATGGTGATGGCATCGTTCAAAATGGCAAACTAATCTTTCTTTGTCTAGGTGATCAATTTTTTGGGTCAGGAGAATCAAAATATGCCCCTATAGCAACATCCTTTCCTTCTACGGCACCCACTGGAATTTTAAATAAAATACATCAAGAATTACAAAGATTTATAAGTACAGTTGGCTACGAAAATGGAGGGATAAACACTGAAATAAGAATAAAAGGTAATAATGATGTTTATTTTATTGAGATTGCTCCAAGATTTGGAGGCAACTACATTGCAAAAACAATAGGACTTGCATGCAATCTAAACATAATTAGATATGCATTTCTCATTGCAATTGGTGAAAAAATTAACATTCCAAAATACACAGTTAACGACTGTATTTTTCAGTTCTCACTTCGAGCAGAAAATGATGGCATATTTAAAACCATAAAAATAAAGAATCAAGATAAATTTAAAGTTCTTGATTCATATACATTAAAAGAAAATGGAGACTTAATTAAGCTGGGCAAAGGCCCTGAAAATATAATTTCTGTTTTTATATTAGAGGCCACGAATAAGAAGATTAAAAAAGACATTATCCACAATACACTTAAATACTTCGAGATATATACTGAAAAATAATTATTCACTTAAAACGGTATCGTTCAATAGTTCTGTCAGTTTTTTAGCCCCTTTCTCGTTTAAATGAATTGCATCAAAAAAATCTGAATCTTTGAATCTTTCATCGTTCCTAAAATCGTAATATTTAACTTCTGTTTCTAATACTAAAGTGTTTATAGCATTATTAAAGAGTTGGAGTTGAGTATCGTTTAGGCGATCATTGTAGTGCTTGTGTGTAGGTGCTGAAATCAAAACTAATTGCGTATTATTATTTTGACAAATCCTATGCATTCGCTTTATTACTTCCATATTTTGATTTAGCAAAGTATAATCGTTTATCGTATGCCTTTTACTTGCACTAATACCAGTTTCTAATAATGGATACCCATCTGTCGACTTGAAGTCGATGCCCCACCCTAAATCCGATGTTGTTATTAAAGGTTTACCAATTACAAAATAGAATAAACGTTTCATATTAACGAACAAGTTATTTCCAAACACCTCACTATTAGTACCTATCCGATTAGATTTATTAAGATGGTGGTATAAGTTATAATTTTTTACACGCCAATTCTCTTTACCTGATTCAAGATCAACAAAAAGAGAAATGTAAGATATTGGAACAATTAGGGTCTTTAATGAACCTAAACTTGTGCTATACTTCTCTAATATGGCTAAATCAAAATTTAGAGTCTGCGATACATAGGCTGCATTATACGCATGTGCATCAATATAATTGGGATCAACACCATAATAGGTTTGAGATGTTCCCAATATCAACACTTCAATTTCACTGCAATGCGCCTCAAGATATTCCTTTTTTACTTTATAGTCATTTGGAAGCATTCGCATTGTTATTTCTAACAAAATAGCCGCAACAAAAACAATTAATAAAAATCTTATACAATCTTTTAAAAATACCTTCATCTTAAAATTGAAAATAAATAAATTGTTGTTCCGACTTCCAAAATATCAGAATCATTATAACTAGAAAATAATACCACATCCAGCGCCTCCAACGTGACCAGCTAAAGCCTATCTTTTCAATGGCATATTTTTGATGACGCCCAAACCATTCCACAACAATAAAAAACAAAACTAATATGAAAATTATCAAGGCCTTCTTTTCTTCTTCAAATGAAGGCAATTGGAATAAAGAGGCAGAAAACAATTTCTTAATTACACCCCATGCTTGTGTAATATCAATTGATCTAAAAAATACATAACCGATCCCTGCCAAAACAAAGGTGCCCCCCATCAACCAAAGCTCCTTTATTGAAGGATAAATTCGATCCTTGGCAACAACATCAAGGAAAACTCTATTCTTCTTTAATAATATTAGCGGTAAAAAATACATTGCATTAATCAATCCCCAAATTACAAAAGTCCAATTTGCCCCATGCCATAATCCACTTAAAAGAAATACTATAAAAATATTACGCAACTGCTTTATCAAACGCACCCTACTTCCTCCCAGAGGAATGTATAAATACGCCTTTAACCAAGAAGAAAGTGAAATATGCCATCGCCTATAAAACTCCGACATATCCCTTGAAAAATAAGGGAAAGCAAAATTCTGCTTGAGGTTAAATCCAAATAATCGCGATACTCCAATAGCAATATCCGAATACCCTGAAAAATCGCCATATAACTGAAAATTAAAGAAAATAACTGCTAAAAACATGGTGCTTCCATTCAGCTCGGCGTAATTATTATAGAATTGATCTACAAAAACCCCACAACTATCAGCAATTACAATTTTCTTAAACAAGCCCCACAGTATTTGACGTAAACCATCCACTGAATTAGCACGATCAAAAATCCTTTGTTTTTTAAACTGAGGCAAAAGATTACTTGCTCGTTCAATAGGCCCTGCTACCAATTGCGGAAAAAAACAAACAAAGGCTGCGAAAGCCGTAAAATCCTTTGTTGCTGGCACCTTATCTCTATATACATCTATTGAATAACTTAAGGTTTGGAATGTATAAAAGCTTATCCCAATTGGTAAAATAATATTTAATAATCCTAATTCAAGATGTACACCAAACACAGTAAAAGCCTCAGTGAAGCTTTCCAAAAAGAAATTATAATACTTAAAAAATCCTAGTAAGCCCAGGTTAACAAGCAAACTAAGTAGCAGGTACATTTTACGATACCCCTTCCTTTTACTCTTTGCCATTTGCAAAGAGAGAACATAATCTACAACTGTACTGAAAACAATTAATCCTAAGAATCGCCAATCCCAGCTACCATAAAAGAAATAGCTTGCAGCTATAATAAACACGTTTTGATTCCGGATATTCTTATTGAAAACAAACCAATACAAAAAGAAGACAATTGGAAGAAAAATTGCAAAATCGATGGAATTAAATGGCATCTACTCTTTTTTGATATTAGTAAAGACAAAGATTAATAAAATCACCTCAATTCACAAAAAGAGATGCAATTGACCAAACACAACATCTTATCAAATATTGTATTCCATCTTAATTATTTTCACCTTCATTAATGAACCAATTGTATAAAAACTTAATTCATTTAAATGAACATTTTTTCTTTTCTTTGTAAATAAAACCGCATGCAAACAACGATATTCAATCAAGAACAAAGCATCTTCAACCGCTTTATTGCTGAAATCCGCGATACTTCAATACAAACTGATCCAATGCGTTTTCGTCGTAACATTGAACGAATGGGTGAGATATTGGCTTATGAAGTAAGTAAAACTTTGCCTTACGAAGAGAAACAAATTACAACACCACTAGGTGTTGCACCAGAAAAAGTGCCTTCTGAAGAAGTGGTTATTGCCTCCATATTAAGAGCTGGTCTTCCCTTACATCAAGGAATCTTAAATTACTTCGACAGAGCTGAAAATGCCTTTGTGTCGGCCTATCGCAAATACAACGAAAAAGGTGATTTTGATATTCACATCGAATACATCTCATCTCCATCCTTGGATGATAAAATCGTTTTATTAAGTGATCCAATGTTAGCGACGGGAACATCCATTGAACTTGCCTACAAAGCACTTTTACATAGAGGCAAACCAAAACATGTACACATTGTATCACTAATTGCGAGCGAAGCCGGTGTAAAATATGTTCAGGATATTTTTAAAGATGAACCTGTCACTTTATGGCTAGGTGCGGTTGATGCCGAATTGAATTCAAAATCATATATAATACCAGGCATTGGCGATGCTGGTGATTTAGCATACGGTAGTAAAATTTAATTTACCTTAACCACTTGCCCCTCATCTTTGCATTCGTCAAGCAATTCAGAAATTGTTTTCTGTAATTTCGGATGAATTAACTCTGACCAATGCTCTGTCAATGGCAATAAGGTAAAGCGGCGCTCATGTAATAAACGATGTGGAATAGTTAAATCTCTAGCTTCCATAATTACATCGTCTACAAATAGTATATCAATATCAATTGGTCGGGACTCATAAACAGTTCCGACCTTTTCTTTTCTTCCCAGCTCCTTCTCAATTCGCTGTGTTATCGCCAATAATTCATTAACAGGAACCAATGTATAAAATTCTACCACCTGATTAATAAATCGCTGTGAAGCCTCAAAACCCCATGGTTCACTCTCATAATAGGATGAACAATAAATTAAGTCGCCAAATTCAAGGCCAAGCTTCTCAATAGCTAACTTAAGTTTTGCTCTAACATCATTTTGATTTCCACCTAACAGTAATATCAATCTCATAACATACACATTTAACTGTATCACAACCCAAACACAAAACAAAACCGACCAATTGGTTCAATAAAAATAGATAGAATAAAAGATGCATTGAAAGTTTATTTTTCATACTTTTGCTTGCAATGCCAATTATTAACAAACCTTGTTAACACAAATCTTTTATCATGGTAAAATTTTTCAAATACTTATTAGCCACTTTTGCTGGTGGTATCGTTGCTGCCTTTGCCCTTTTAATTATTCTTATCGGCATGTTTTCAGCCATTGCTGCTTCGGGCGATAAAGAAACAAAAATAGAAGAAAATACCATTCTTGTATTAAATCTTGAAGGACCAATTATTGATCGTGTAACGGAAGATCCGTTTCAAGAAGCAATGTCAAGCCTTACAGGTCAGCCTTCTCCTGAAGGATTAAATCGCTTGTTAAAGAACATAGAAAAGGCCAAACGTGATGAGAATATTTCTGGGATCATGCTTGAATCCGGCCTCGTTTCTGCTGGTTATGCTACGATAGAGGAAATTAGAAATGCCCTAATCGACTTTAAAACAAGTGGCAAATTCGTTTATAGCTTTGCCTCTATTTATACTCAGAAAGGCTATTACTTATCTTCGGTTTCGGACAAATTATATTTAAACCCATCTGGAATGGTTGAGTTTAAAGGATTATTTGCCGAGCGCACCTTCTATAAGGGAACCTTAAAAAAGATTGGCGTTGAAATGCAGGTTATTAAGCATGGTAAATTCAAGTCTGCCGTTGAACCTTACTTATTGGATAAAATGAGTAAACCAGCCAAATTACAGACTGAAGTTTACCTGAATTCAATGTGGGAACATCTGAAAGGTAAAATTGCAGAAGCTCGAGGAGTTGATGTACAAACCTTATCAAATGTTGCTGATCAAATGCCAATGTTCCGAGATGCTCAAATGCTTGTTGACAATGGTTTAATTGACGGCTTAAAATACAAAGACGAATTACTTACTGAGCTAAAGGAAGCCACCGACACTGACCAAAGTGATGACTTAAGCGCAGTTAAAAGCAGCAAGTACGCCAAAGTATATGTACCAAAAGAAACCAAAGGTTTTGCCAAGGACAAAATTGCTGTCATCTATGCACAAGGCGCCATTGATGGTGGCACACAGGATGGTATTCAGTCAAAAGATTTATCAAAAGCCATTCGTAAAGCCCGTCGCGACAGCTCTATTAAAGCCATCGTATTTCGTGTGAATTCTCCAGGTGGTTCTGCACTTGGTTCTGAAATTATTTGGAGAGAGGTGCAATTGGCTAAAGAAACAAAACCAGTAATTGTTTCGATGGGTGATTATGCTGCTTCAGGTGGTTATTACATTGCATGTCCTGCCGATAAAATTGTAGCTAATCCAACAACCCTAACCGGATCCATTGGTATTTTTGGAATGATACCAAATGCGGAAGGTTTAACAAAGTGGGCTGGCTTAAGCTTTGATGGTGTGAAAACCAACGAATATGCTGATATGCCAAGCGTTACACGTCCTTTCAGAAAAGAAGAACGAGATATTATGCAAGCTTATATTGAACATGGCTACGATGTATTCATTGGTCGCTGTGCCGATGGTCGCGATGTTAGCAAAGAGGCTATTGATGAAATTGGTCAAGGTCGTGTTTGGAGTGGTAGCAATGCCATCGATATTAATTTGGTTGATGAGATTGGCGGCTTGAACAGAGCCATTGAGTTAGCCAAAGAAGCTGCTGAACTTGAAAAATACAGAATTGTGGAATTACCTAAAATTCCGGATCCAATGGAGCAGTTCATTAAAGAATTAAGTGGTGAAGCAAGAATGTTCATTGGTAAATCGGTTATGGGTGAGGAATACAAATACCTTAAAGCCATTGAAGAGCTCAAGAATGGTCACCAGATTCAGGCACGCATGCCTTATAACCTTGAAATAAGATAACACTAAATAAGATCTGGAATAAAACAGGCTAACTATGATACTAGCCTGTTTTATTTTTTTATTCCACAATGAAAATCAGAAAAGCTCTATATCCTTTTAGTTTGCTCTACGGACTAGTTACTAGCCTTCGAAATAAATTATTCGATTGGCAAGTACTGGAATCGAAGCAATATGACTTTCCTGTTATTTCAGTGGGTAATATTACGGTTGGAGGAACAGGCAAAACCCCGTTGACCGAGTATCTTATTCGCCTATTAAAGCACGATTACAAAGTAAGCTTACTCAGTCGTGGTTATAAGCGAAAGACCAAAGGTGCCTTATTGGCAAATGAGCAAAGTACAGCCTCTGACATTGGTGATGAACCCTTTCAGGTAGGTAAGAAAAATCCAATGATAAACGTGGTTGTTGCCGAAAAGCGCGTGGAAGGCATGTCCCTTATCAATAATAACACCAATACCGATGTGGTATTGATGGACGATGCTTACCAACACAGATACGTTAAACCGGGCTTTTCAATTCTTGTTATCGATTACAATCGTCCTCTATGGAGCGACCTGCCCTTTCCGGCAGGAGATATGAGAGAAACGCGGGCTGGGCAGAAACGAGCAAACATCATTTTGGTGAATAAATGCCCTGAAAACATAAGCAATGAAGAGAAACAAAATTGGGTTAAGCGTCTAAAGCTAAAATCTGAGCAAAACGTTTTCTTTTCGTGTATAAAGTATGGCGAAGCAAAAATGCTTTGGAATAATGAAAACGTATCATTTAACAAAGAAACTTCGATAGTTGGCTTAGCTGGCATTGCACAACCAGATGCATTCTTTTCCCATCTAGACGAAAAATTCTCGTTAAAGCAAACTTTGGCTTTTGGTGATCATCATAATTTCACTGAACATGATTTAAGTAACATACATCTTGAACTTAGTAAACATGGTGCAAATACCATGTTAATTACCACGGAGAAAGATACCACAAGACTCGATAAGACACTTGAGTTTTATCGACACATCGCTTATGTTCCTATTGAATTAAGCATCTTATTTGAAGAAGAAAAAACACTTGAAAATTTAATACGCAACTATGTTAGAAACAATCAGAAAGACAGCTGATTTTCTGTCAGGGCAAAGCGGGCTAAAGCCTGCAATTGGCATTATTTTAGGTACTGGACTTGGTGGACTAGTGGAGGAAATTGAAATTGAAAAATCCATTACCTACGAGGAAATACCAAACTTCCCGGTTTCAACCGTTGAAGGACATAGCGGACGCTTAATATTTGGAACTATCAATAATGTGCCAGTATTAGCCATGCAAGGTCGCTTCCATTATTACGAAGGGTATTCGATGGAAGAAGTAACCTTTCCGGTAAGAGTTATGAAGGCTATGGGTATTGAAACATTGGTGGTTTCAAATGCCAGTGGTGGGTTAAATCCTGACTTTAAAGTTGGCGATATCATGGTCATTACCGATCAGATTAATATGTTTGGAACCAATCCTCTTATTGGGAAAAACCAAAAGGAATTGGGACCTCGTTTTCCTGACATGAGTGAACCATACAGCAAAAAGCTGATTGCTAAAGCCCTTGAAATTGGTGCTTCAAACAACATTGACCTAAAGCAAGGTGTGTATGCCGGAACCACAGGGCCTACTTTTGAAACACCTGCCGAATACATGATGTTCCGCATATTGGGTGGTGATGCAGTAGGTATGTCAACCGTACCGGAGATTATTGTAGCACGCCACATGGATATGACTACCTTTGGTATTTCTATCATTACCGATTCTGGTGTTCCAGGACAGATCGTAGAGGTTTCGCACGAAGAAGTACAGCAGGTAGCTGCAGCAGCTGAACCACAGATGACAAAAGTAATTAAAGAACTGATTTCGTCGATTTAATAAGCTCGCTATAGAAACAAAAGGGTACTTTTCAACTAGAAAAATACCCTTTTCTTATTAGGTGCCTTTAAGAATAATAGTACTCAATTTGTAAAAACCAATGAATTTAAACTCTTAATGAAAGCGTGTGTTTTTATTAATATTACTTTAGAGCAAATTGTACATGAAATGAAAAGAGTTCTATTTTCAGTAAAATAATTAATTTGATGCAATTAGCTTATAGTGGTATTTCTATTGATACAGGATTACCCATGTCGTAATTCAATGTCCATAAGTCATAGTCTGGACACCCGTCGCTAGTCAAATTGCTTTTGTATTCTTCTACGGTTCCGATAAATACCCAACTTCTTTCTATAGTTAGGCCTTCGTCCAGATTAATAGTTATGATCAAAGAATTATCACCTTCAGTAACAGATGCGCTGCCAATTATTGTGCTCAGGCTATAATCTTTATGCATGTCAAATGAGGTAATTGTTGGATAGTAGTTGTAGCCAGTAAAGTTACACCAGTAGCCTTGTGGTGTATCAAACTCATATTGACCAATACTTGCACACCATGTGAGGTTGTTATTTTCGTTATAGTAATATGATTTAACAGCAATTATTAATTCTTCAGTTTCACATTCAATAAAGCAGAAAGTTAAATTACTTACCATATTTTTTCCTCCGGGAGCTGCTAAACCACTATCGTGATAAGCGCCATCCTCATAGAAGTATACGTTAGCATTGTTTGATCCTTTAACTATTACAGCTCCTACTTTGTAGCTTTTACCATTCATTTCAATACAGCCATCAGTATTGAATGAGATGAAGTTACCTTCAACGCTTACAGACAGTCCATCTGGGAAACCACCAATAAACCTACCATCATCATAGTCTACTTTTTCACCACAATGGGCAAAATAGGTAGCGTCTCCCATAAATGCCATGCCAACTTCCTCACAAGTTCTGTTGCCACCGTTGTTTTTTCCAGGAATTAAATACGGCGTAACTTCCATTGTACTGATCGGAGTGCTTTCCATCTTTTCAGTAATAACTTCTTTTTTACCCTTTAGGGCAGCTACACTTTCTTCAGCTTCTTTTTGTTCGTCTTTAGCAGTTTCGCCGCAAGACATCATTAAGGCTGTAATTATGCCTATTACTATAAATTTAATTGCTTTCATAATCAGATTGTTTTTTGTTTACCCATATAAATGAAAGGCCAATTTGATGGTTTCTGAAAAGAATGTCAAGTATTGAATGGCGGAAAGTTTTATATTTATGACGAATGAATAACTTCTATGGATTAATGCTGTTTTATTGGTGTGTTTAATGTATAAATATGGAATTGTATTTGAAATAATAATAAAGGCGCCATTGGCGCCTTTATTATTTTATGAGTTTAAATTGGATTTCTTAATGACTCACATTCTGCACTTCTTTCGGATCGTGTTTGTGCTTAAATAAAATCGCGAAAAGAATTGCAATGACTAATGAATAGCCGGCAAATGCGATCCAGATATCTGGCCAGTTTCGGCTTCCATCTTCAAACAAGAAGTATTTATCAATTATTATTCCACTTCCAAGTGCCCCAATGATTGTTCCGAATCCATTGGTCATCATCATAAATAACCCTTGTCCACTGGCCCGCATAGATGGCTCAACCTGGGTTTCAACGAAAATTGAACCGGAAATATTAAAGAAATCAAAGGCCATTCCGTAAATAATCATTGACAGAATAATCATCCATAGACCACCAATAGGATCGCCATAGCCAAATAAGGCAAATCGCAATACCCAGGCAAACATGCTCATCAACATTACATTTTTAATACCAAAGCGTTTTAGGAAAAATGGAATGGTTAGTATAAATAAGGTTTCAGAGATTTGAGAAATCGACATTATTATTGTTGAATATTTTACAACAAACGAATCCGCATATTCTGACATGTGCTTAAACTCATCTAAAAATACATCGCCATACATGTTGGTTAATTGTAGCGATGCTCCCAGGAACATGGAGAAGATAAAGAATAGTGCCATTTTGTAATTGGCAAACAGCTTAAAAGCATCTATTCCCAAGCGTTGAGCGAGTGATTTATTGTCATTGTCAGTATCTTCTGGAGGACATTTAGGTAAAGTGAAAGAATAGATACCTAAAATAATCGCTGCGATTGAGGAGAAATAAAACATCATATCTGACGCCTTGTTGCCCGTTAGGTTAGTAACCCACATGGCAGCAATAAAGCCGACGGTTCCCCAAACTCTAATGGGGGGGAAATCTTTTATGACATCAAGTCCTGCTTTTTTAAGTGCGTTATAGCCTATTGTATTAGTTAGTGCTATGGTTGGCATATAGAAAATCATTGCTATCAACATTGCCCAGAAAAAGCCCATAGGGGTTTCTATAAATGGAAAGCAAGCTACAGTAACTCCACCTCCAATATGCAAAATGCCGTAAAGCTTTTCTGCATTCATCCATTTGTCAGCTATTATTCCGGTTATGGTTGGCATAAACATCGAAGCAATTCCTAGTGTAAGAAAAACCAAGCCGAATTCAGTACTGTCCCATCCTTTGGTGCCAAACCAATAATTTCCTAATGTAATTAGCCATGAACCCCAAACATAGAACTGGAAGAAGTTCATTATTATTAATCTTAATTTTAATCCCATTATCTAACTATTTTGAATAGGTTAATAAACATTGTTTTGAAAACTCGAAAAGCTGACAAAACATACCAATATATAATGGTAGAAAGTTTTGGTGTGATTTTCATGAGTCATAAAGCCTGATACAATTAGAATTGAAAGGAGCTATAGAGGCTATTTTTCTCTCGAATTAATTTCATCTCTTATTTCCGAAGCTCGCTCGTAATCTTCGTCTTCGATGGCTTCCATGAGGAGATTGTTTAATTCCTCAACGCTTTTTGACTTGTACTTGTCAGTAGTTGGTTTTGGCGCAGAAGGAATTAGAGATTGCCCTTCTTCTTTTTTGTCAAAATCAAGTACAATGCCTGCCTTTGAAATAATGTCTTCGTAAGTGTATATCGGGCATTCGAAGCGCAGGGCTAATGCTACTGCGTCCGACGTGCGAGAATCAATGTGTAACATTTCATCTTCGCGCTTGCATATCAGTTCAGAATAAAAAATGCCTTCTTCCAGTTTGTAAATGATTACTTCTAATAATTCGATTTCAAACGATTTGGAAAAATTGAGAAATAAATCGTGGGTAAGTGGACGAGGTGGTTCCAAACCTTCAAGTTTAATGGCAATGGACTGAGCTTCAACGCCACCAATAATAATAGGAATGCGTCGTTCTCCTTCTTCTTCGGCCAAAACCAGAGCGTAAGCACCCGATTGTGTTTGGCTATATGATAAACCCAGAATATTTAGCTTGATTTTTTTATTACCCATAAATTTACAATTGCAATACTCGAAATAGACGCAATTTTAGCAACTATTTTCTTGAAAAATGTACTCAAACAAATATAGTAATTACTTTTTAACATTAGCTTTGTAGAGGTTAATTTATATGGTATTCACCTAATTATTCCTTGGTAAAAAGCTAATTTACAGCTATGCAGTAGCGTATTTGTTTGGCTTAGTTATTATTTTTATCTACTTTTGCACTCCATTGAATCCTGAGGGGTAGAAAAAGTGGTTACAAATACTAACCCACCTCCTGGATCGAACCATAAAAATTGGTGACATGTACGCAGTTGTTGATATTGCTGGACAGCAATTCAAAGTTGAAAAAGAGAGAAAAGTCTTTGTACATCGATTGAGCGCTGAAGAAGGTGCTACAGTTGAGTTTGATAAAGTACTTTTACTAGACAACGATGGAGACGTTAAAATTGGCGCTCCTGTAGTTGAAGGTGCTAAAGTAACGGCAAAAGTTTTATCACACCTTAAGGGTGAGAAAGTAATCGTTTTCAAGAAGAAAAGAAGAAAAGGTTACAAAAAGAAGAACGGACACCGTCAGTGCTTCACACAAATTCAAATTGAAGAAATCGTAGGTTAGTAACTCAAAAAAACTAGAATAAGATGGCACATAAGAAAGGCGTCGGTAGTTCGAAGAACGGTAGAGAGTCGGAAAGTAAACGACTTGGCGTAAAAATTTATGGCGGTCAAGCTGCCAAGGCAGGGAATATCCTTGTTAGACAAAGAGGAACACAGCACCATCCGGGTGAGAATGTAGGTATGGGTAAAGATCATACTCTTTTCGCATTGATACCTGGTCAAGTTGAGTTTCGTAAGAGAAGAAACAATAGATCTTACGTTTCAGTAGTACCTTTCGCTGAATAAAGATCGTTGCAAAGCATTATTAAATCTCCTGATTTTATTACTTTCGTAATGAATTCAGGAGATTTTTTTTATCCATCAAACAAGAGCAAGCATGTTGACGCTAAAATTCATTCAAGAAAATAAGGATGAAGTCATCCAACGACTTAAAATAAAGAACTTTGATGCAGCAGGCATCGTTGACGAAATTATCAACTTAGATAATCAGCGCAAAGCAACCCAGGTTGAGGTTGAAACTTTTCAAGCTGAAATGAATGGTTTGTCAAAAAAAATTGGTGAATTATTTAAAAGTGGTAAAGCTGCTGAAGCAAATGAGGCGAAAGCTCGTACGGGTGAGCTAAAAGAAAATATAAAAGGGCTGGATGCTAAGTTGAGCGAGATAACTTCGCAATTAGATGAGCAATTGGTGCAATTACCAAATTTACCTAACGAAATTGTTCCGCCAGGAAAAGGTGAGGATGATAATGTGGTTGTAAAAAGCGGTGGAGAGATGCCGGTGCTAAACAATGCTGTGCCACATTGGGATTTAATTAAGAAGTACGATATCATCGACTTTGAATTAGGTACCAAGATTACTGGAGCTGGTTTTCCAGTTTATAAAGGTAAAGGGGCTCGTTTGCAGCGCGCATTAATTAATTTCTTTTTAGACGAAGCTGATAAGGCCGGATATGAAGAAGTTTTGCCCCCATTATTGGTCAATGAAGATTCTGGTTTCGGAACTGGTCAATTACCAGATAAGGAAGGGCAGATGTATCATGCAACGGCTGATAATTTATACTTGATTCCAACAGCTGAGGTACCAGTAACAAACTTGTATCGCGATGTTATTCTAAAAGGATCGGAATTACCAATAAGAAACTGTGCTTATTCTGCCTGTTTCCGACGTGAAGCTGGTTCGTGGGGTGCGCACGTGCGTGGATTAAATCGTTTACATCAATTCGATAAAGTTGAAATTGTACAGGTGGCCCATCCTACAAAATCGTATGAGATTTTAGATGCGATGGTGGCACATGTTCAAACTATAGTTGAGAAGCTTGAACTACCGTGGCGTTTATTACGCTTATGTGGTGGCGATATTAGCTTTACTTCTGCATTAACCTACGATTATGAAGTCTATTCGGCGGCTCAAGAGCGTTGGTTGGAAGTGAGCTCCGTGTCTAACTTCGAAAACTATCAAGCTAATCGTTTGAAACTGCGCTTTAAAGAAGAGGGAGAGAAGAAGGCTCAATTAGCACATACATTAAATGGTAGCGCTTTAGCATTGCCACGTATTATGGCAGCTATACTTGAGAACAACCAATGCGCTGAAGGCATTCGTATCCCTAAAGTATTGGTGCCTTACACTGGTTTTGATATTATTAATTAGTTCCGAAAGTTATCGAGATTAGTCAGAAGTCAGTTACAAGACAGTTTTGTTACTGACTTCTGACTAATTAACTAGTAAGCTATATTTATGTTTATTTTTAATACTACTTTTTCAGTAGAAAACAATTCGATTGAACTCTGGAAAGAGTGGATGAATCGAAATTATTTGCCAACCATGAAAGATATGGTTAAAGATTTACGCGTTGAATTGTATGAAGTTATGACGGTTGTTGACGAATCAATGACCAATTTCTCATGTCAGTTACGGTGCGAGTCGCCCGAATCTTTAGATACCATTAATAAGTATAATTCTATTTTGATGGACAATTTGAAAGGGCAGTTGGGTGATAAAAGTTTACATTTTAGTTCCATCCTGAAAGAAGTGATTTAATTTGGTTGACGAACGTATCATACTAGGCATTGATCCAGGAACTACAATAATGGGATATGGATTAATCAAAACCTGTGGTAAAAAAGCAGAGATGATTACATATGGCGTTCTGGAGTTGCAGAAGTATGATGATCATTATCTGAAACTGAAAAAAATATTTGAATGTGTTGTGCGCTTGGTTGATGCTTATCATCCTGATGAATTGGCTATTGAGGCTCCCTTCTTTGGGAAAAACGTACAATCTATGCTGAAGCTTGGCCGAGCTCAAGGCGTTGCTATGGCTGCTGCTTTATCGCGATCAGTACCTATTTTTGAATATGCACCTTTAAAAATTAAAATGGCCGTTACAGGCAATGGCCGTGCATCAAAGGAGCAAGTGGCCATGATGCTAAAGCAAATGCTTAAACTTACTGAAATGCCCAAGTATTTGGATGCAACCGATGGTTTGGCAGCAGCTTATTGTCACTTCATTCAAAATCAACGAATACAAGTTGGCTCCGGAGCAAAAAGTTGGAAAGAGTTTATTAATAAAAACCCCGGGCGTGTAAAAAAATAAAGGCCACCCTGCAGGTAGCCAAAAAAAAACCTCGCTAGTGGGCGAGGTTTGTGATATATAAGGTTGAAATATGTGCTTAAACTGTTAAGATGTCTTTTTCTTTGACAGTATACATATCATCGATCTTTGCTATGAAGCTATCGGTAATTTTCTGAACTTCGGCTTCCGCATCTTTTTCAAGATCTTCAGAAAGTCCCTCTTTCTTTAGACGCTTAAGCTCTTCATTACAATCACGACGAGTGTTTCGTGAGCTTACCTTAGCATCTTCGCATTCTTTTTTTACTTGCTTAACCAAGTCGTGACGCCTTTCTTCGGTTAATGGTGGAATATTAATACGTATCATTTCGCCATTGTTATCAGGATTTAAACCCAGGTTGGCTGCCATTATTGCTTTTTCGATACTGGTAATTAAGCTTTTTTCCCATGGCTGAATGGCAATAGTACGTGCATCAGGTGTACTAATGTTTGCAACTTGCGATAGAGGGCTCATGCTCCCGTAATAATCAACTAAAATACCTTCTAGCATCTTAGTGTTAGCCTTTCCGGCTCTGATTTTACCTAATTCGTTATCAAGGTGTTCAATAGCTTTAGCCATTCTTTCTTTGGCATCGTCAAGTATTAATTCTATTTCTTCTTGCATGGTCACAAATGTATGATAGTGTTATACCTAAATGGTAAAACAAAAATATAAAACTTTGTTTTAAATTAAAAGGCCAAGCTTTTTAGTTTGTAGTTGATTGAATAATAGTGTCTTTGGGAATGATAGGCAGGGTAAAGTAAAAGGATGAGCCCTTGCCATCTTCCGATTTTAACCATATTTCGCCACCTAATTGTTCAACCATTTGCTTGCATACAGTTAATCCAATGCCCATGCCTCCATATTGCCGGCTATTGGTTTGATCTTTCTGATGGAACTTTTCAAAAATAATATCCTGCTCTTTGTCGGGTATACCTATGCCACTGTCTTCTACAAAAAATAAATATGCTCTAATGCCGTATGGTTTGCAACCATATTTTACGAAACCTTCTTTCGTAAATTTAATCGCGTTGTCAAGTAAATTCTTAAATATTTTAAGAAGTAAAAGTTGATCACTGATCAGATAATTATGAACATCATCCAACTCCCAGGAAGCGATGATTTCTAAATTATCTTTATGAAGGAGTTTTTGGTCTCTTTTAATGTTTGAAGCAATTTGTCTAAAAAAAGCATCAAGGTTAATTTTTTTGGCAACAATCTTATATTGTGAAACATCGAGTTGAGCAAAGTCAACTATGTTATCAATCAAACCAAGTAATTGCTGTCCATTCTCTTCAATTGATTTAATGTAGTTGTTGTATTCATTACATTCAACCTGCTTCTCCAATATTCTGGAAAAACCAATAATCGCATTAAGAGGCGTTCGAAGTTCATGTGTTACTAAAGTTAGAAAGTTATTTTTCACGAGGTTCGATGCCTCTGCTGCCTTTCTTGAGTTTATCAGGTCTTGTTCGTTTTGCTTTTGTTGGGTAATGTCTTGAATATTAAGAACGAAGCTTTTGACCATTCCAAATTCATCATTAACAGTTCTTAAGTCGCATTCAATTGGTATGTTTGTGCCCGAACTGTGTTTGAAACGGAAATGCAGTGTTTGTTGCCGGGCTATATTTTTATCGTTTAAGGTTTCCCAAACGATGCTTAGGTCATCTGGGTGAACAAGCTTGTAAAGGTTTTCTTCTAATAGGTTTTCGAGAGTGTATCCGGATAATTCAACAGCTGAAGGACTAATAAAAAGGCATTTGAAGTTTTTGTCGAGTAGGATCTGTACGAAAGATGTGTTGATAGCCAAATGCTTGAACTGTTCCTTCTGCGAATACAATTTGAGTATCTTCTTTTTATCTTCGTCAATATCTTTGAATACGGTATAAATCAAGTTTCTTTCGCCTTCCGAAAAGTAAGTAAATGTCGCTTCTAACAATATACTTTCACCATTTTGCTTTACTACAACTAGTTCATTTGTTTCAAAGGGATGTTGCTCCGATAGCAGTTTAAGTGTTAATAATAGATTGTGGAAAGAACCATCGCTACTTACTTTCTTGATGCTATGTCCTTTTAAATTGCGTAAGGAATGACCTGTTAGGTTTAAAAAATTATCGCTTGCTTCAATAATTATTCCTTCTTTATTAAGAATAGCATGAGAAAAAAGTGTGGTGTCGTGTTTGGTCATTGGCTTTTTGGAAACCGCCTCACTTTCTTTTTTCTGGTTAACTAGCAGTTGACGCAGAGGTTGTAGGATTTTCATAGGTATAGCTTAGAACTGGGTACAGCGTAAATTTAAAGAAAATATATTAGGTGTAATCTGCTTAAATGATGATTTTGATCATGTATAAAAGCTACCCCCAATGTATAAATGATATCGTTACAAGATTTAAGGTCAATTATTGCAAGTATGATTTAGGTATGAATGTGACCTAAATTATTTCCAAATTCTTTTTAATCTGAAATGAAATAGTATTGAATTAGTACTAAAAATTACATTAACTTTAGTGGCTCTAAAATTAACCCACCAGATAGAATGAGTGGCTATTTGTTATAATAAAAAATGACAAATGGTTAAGCTTTTATTGTTATAAATTGTAATAATAATTGTTAAAAATTGAGTAAACAATAAGCTAATCCTGTGGAGTTAATTAGAACTGATATAAATAGAGAATTAATTCTTTAATATTCCTTGTCAGTACAAGCTTTCGACTTTACATTTGCAGCCTTGAATAAAAAATAACTATTTAAACAAATCAATAAATTTAAAAGGATTCTTATGGGTACTTTTTTTGGTTCCTCAATTGGGAAAAAGTTTGTGATGAGTATATCCGGACTTTTTTTAGTGGTGTTTCTTATTGTTCACCTCGCAATTAACCTTTTACTACTCGTTCCTGACGGTGGTGAAACATTTAACGCAGCAGCTAACTTTATGGCTTTGCCGGCTATAAAATTTGGGTTGCAGCCTGTATTGGCTTTAGGTTTTATTGTGCATATTATTTATGCGGCTATTATTACACTGCAGAATAATAAAGCACGTGGATCAGCCAAGTATGCATCAGGTAACAAAACTAAGGATGTGATGTGGGCTTCAAAAAACATGTTTGTTTTGGGTGCTACAGTATTTGCTTTTTTAGCAGTACACATTTACCAGTTTTTTGTTCCTCTGCAAATAACTCACTCAGCTCCTGAGCTGGCGAGTGGTGGGCATGATACTTATACTTTAGTTGCAAATGCCTTAACGTGTATTCCAACAGTTGTGTTTTACGTAATCGGGTCACTTGGTCTAGCGCTACATTTAACGCATGGTTTTTGGTCGGCTTTTCAAACAGTTGGAGCAAGTAATAACATTTGGCGTAAAAGATGGACGGTTATAGGAACTGTTTTCGCTTGGGTTGTTGGACTTGCCTTTAGTGCTATCGCTATTGCCATGTATTTTATTGGCAGCTGTGGAGGTTGTAATTAATTAAGGTAGTAACTTAAAAATTTACTAGTAATGAATTTAGATTCAAAGATACCACAAGGGCCATTGGCTCAAAAATGGGACAATTATAAGGCTAACCAAAAATTGGTTAACCCTGCTAATAAAAGAAACCTGGATATTATTGTAATCGGTACTGGATTAGCTGGAGCTTCTGCTGCTGCTTCTTTTGGCGAGATGGGTTTCAAGGTAAAAAACTTTACCATTCAGGATTCTCCACGTCGTGCACACTCGATTGCTGCACAGGGAGGAATTAATGCTGCTAAAAACTATCCGAATGATGGTGATTCAGTTCACCGTTTATTTTACGATACAGTAAAAGGTGGTGATTACCGTGCTCGCGAAGCTAATGTTTATCGTTTGGCTTCAGTAAGTAACGATATTATCGACCAGTGTGTTGCTCAGGGTGTACCATTTGCACGTGAGTATGGCGGATTGCTTGATAACCGTTCATTCGGTGGAGCTCAGGTTAGCCGTACTTTTTATGCAAAAGGACAAACAGGACAGCAATTATTGATTGGTGCCTACCAGTCGCTAATGCGTCAGGTAAATGCAGGTACAGTTGAAATGCATACACGTACCGAGATTGTTGACTATGTAATTGTTGATGGTAAAGCACGTGGTGTTATTGCTCGCGATTTGGTTACAGGTGAGTTCTCTCGTCATTTTGGGCATGCAGTTGTTATGGCTACAGGTGGATACGGAAATACTTTTTTCCTTTCGACCAATGCAATGGGATCAAATGGTTCAGCTGCAATTAAAGCCTACGAAAAAGGAGCTGCTTTTGCAAATCCTTGTTATGCTCAGATTCACCCTACTTGTATTCCGGTTCACGGTGAGTTCCAGTCAAAGTTAACATTGATGTCAGAATCGTTACGTAACGATGGACGTATCTGGGTTCCGAAAAAGAAAGAAGATGCAGAAGCTATCCGTGCTGGAAAGAAAAAGGCTACAGATCTTTCGGAAGACGAACGCGATTACTACTTAGAGCGTAGATATCCTGCTTTCGGTAACTTGGTGCCTCGCGATGTTGCTTCGCGTGCTGCTAAGGAAAGATGTGATGCAGGTTTTGGTGTTGGTACAACTGGCTTAGCCGTTTATCTTGACTTTAAAAGTTCAATTGAGCGATTAGGTGAAGATGCAATTCGCGAGCGTTATGGAAACCTATTCCAGATGTACGAAAAGATTGTTGATGACAATCCATATAAAGAACCAATGATGATTTATCCGGCTATTCACTATACAATGGGTGGTATCTGGGTAGATTACGAATTACAAACAACTGTTCCTGGTTTATTCGCTGCCGGAGAAGCTAACTTCTCTGATCACGGCGCTAACCGTCTTGGAGCTTCTGCTTTGATGCAAGGATTAGCAGATGGTTATTTCGTACTTCCTTATACAATTCAAAATTACTTGGCTGATGATATAGGTACGCCACGTATGACTGGAGAAGAAAAAGAATTTGTTGAAGCTGAGAAAGAAGCTAAGGCTAAATTCGAAAAACTATTGGCGATTAAAGGTGAGCGTTCTGTTGATAGCTTACATAAAGAGCTTGGTTTGGTAATGTGGGATTTCGTAGGTATGGCTCGTAACAAAAAGGGTCTTGAAGAAGCCATCGAAAAAATTGCTGCTATCAAAAAAGAGTTCTGGTCTAATGTTAAGATTCCTGGATCGGATAAGGGAATGAACGTAGAGCTTGAGAAAGCATCTCGTTTAGCTGACTTTATTACAACTGGAGATTTAATGGCACGTGATGCATTGAATCGTGAAGAATCTTGTGGAGGTCACTTCCGTGAAGAATTTCAAACAGAAGAGGGTGAAGCACTTCGTCAGGATGACAAATTTGCTTATGCTGCTTGTTGGGAGTACCAAGGAGAAGATAAAGCACCAGTAATGCATAAAGAAGACCTTACATTCGAAGTGGTTAAAGTTGCACAACGTAACTATAAATAATCATCTCGTAGGTTAATTTAATTTTCAATAGTTAAATAGAGAAAAATGGGAAATAATATAAGTTTGACTCTAAAAGTTTGGCGTCAGAACGACGCTCAGGATAAGGGTCGTTACGAATCATATAAATTAGAGGCAGTATCTGTCGACAGCTCATTCCTTGAGATGATGGATATATTAAATGAGCAATTGGTAAACGAGGGAAAAGAGCCGGTTGCATTTGATCACGATTGTCGCGAAGGTATTTGCGGAATGTGTTCATTGTACATCAACGGACGTCCTCACGGACCAGATGATGATGTGACTACTTGTCAATTGCACATGCGTAAATTCAAAGATGGTGAAACAATCACTATTGAGCCTTGGCGTTCGGCAGGATTTCCGGTCATCAAAGATTTGATTGTTAACCGTAATGCATTTGATACAATCATTGCTGCTGGTGGGTATACATCGGTAAGTACAGGTGGTGTGCCTGATGCTAATGCTTTGCCTATTTCAAAGATTGACGCGGATGAAGCAATGGACGCTGCATCTTGTATTGGTTGTGGAGCTTGTGTGGCTACTTGTAAAAACGGATCAGCAATGTTATTCGTTTCGGCAAAAGTAAGTCACTTAGCCTTATTACCACAAGGTAAAGTTGAAGCTGCTCGTCGTGCTAAAAACATGGTAGCTAAAATGGATGAGCTTGGATTTGGTAACTGTACCAATACTGGAGCTTGTGAAGTAGAATGTCCTAAGGGAGTATCAATCTCTAATATCGCTCGCTTAAATCGTGAGTTTTTATCTGCGAAGTTTAAGGACTAGTTTGATTAAGTTGATTGAAATATAGAAAGCCATCTTTTATAACAAAAGATGGCTTTTCTGGTTAAAAAAACGCTTCTCATACTTCGGTTTGGGCTGAAGCTTAGCGCAAGAAAGCTATTTCCTTAACGATAAGTTTGTTAATAACTATTATTTTTTTTACATTCGGTGCGAATAGGTCTAATTTTAAAGTTTTCAGTATGCCATATCGCCGGCTTCCCAACACTGATCAGGCACGATTACGAGCCCTTAAATCTACTCTGCAAAAAGGTATGCAAGTGAGTCCTTTTGATTTGGCATTTTCGCAGAAGCTGTTTTTAGAACTTCAATCCTATTTACCACAATACGAACAGGCAATATCACAATATAATTTCAGTAAAGAACGGCAAGCTAAGTATGGTAAATTGTTAGCTGATCAGTTTAAAATCACGCGCTTATATGTGTCGCATTACATTCAAGTACTGAATTTTTGTATTATAAGAGGAGAGTTAAAGCCTGATGCCCGTACGACATATGGTATGTCGGAGAATGATAAAACTGTACCTGAATTAGGAACTGAGCAGCAACTCATTCAAGTTAGTAAGCAACTTATTGAAGGCGAGGAAACCAGAATGCTTCATGGGGGAGGACGAATATATAACCCTTCCATTGCTATGGTGAAGGTGAAGTATGAAAAGTTTATAGAGTATTTTAACAACCATAAAAATTTATTGGTAACTACTCAAAAAATGCACGATAAGGTGGTTGACTTGCGTGCTATGGCTGATCGCTTAATCGTGAATATTTGGAACGAAGTTGAGGCTAAGTTTGAGAATTTACCGGGAGATGAAAAACGACAGAAAGCGTCGGATTATGGGATCGTTTATTTCCTTCGCAAGCACGAAAAGGAGCAAGTTAAGGGTACGAAGTAGCGTGTTCTAAAGCTCAGATAGGAAAACAATCAAGCTTATTTTTTGATCTCTTATATTTAGTTTCTTTCTAATTCTCGAACGTGCAACATCTACGCTACTTATCGTCATATGTGTTAATTGTGATATTTCTTTAGAACTCATGTTTAATTTTAATAGAGCACAGAGTTTCAGGTCGGAAGCGCTTAGATTGGGGTATTTTTGAATGAGTTTATTGTTGAAGTCAGGATGCACACTGTTGAAGCTGTCTTCAAATTCTTTCCATTGTCGTTCGTTTAAGCCAGCATCTAAAGAATCTATCACATTCTGAATTGGCTCGACATTACTTTTTTTAAGGTTTGCTTTGCAGTTGTTTAACTTTTCGACAACCGATTTTATTAGCTCGTTGCGCTCGTTAAGCAAAAGTGCTTTTGATGTTAATTCATTATTCTTTTGCCCAACTGTTTCAAGCAAAAGTTTTTCTTTCAGTTCTTGATTTTCTTTCACAAGTATCAAGCGTTTTCTATTTACTCGCCTGCGAACGATCATTGTTGATATGATTAAAAACAGAAAAGCTATGCAAAAACCTAGAAGAATTCGATACCTGAGCATTTTTTGTTCATGTTCAACATTATCTAGCTTTCGCTGATAATTAATCTTTTGCATTTCATCATTAAATTCTTGCTTCAGGAATTCTCGTTCATTATTGGCAAGGTTTAAACTATCTTTCAGTTCTACAAATTCAAATAAATAATTGTAGGCTTTGTCATACTCTTCGTTGAAATAAAAAAAAGAGTGCATTAATTGCAAAAGATTGGTTCGGTCTTTAAGAAAATCATACTCTTCGTATAAATCATATGCCTTATAGTACCACTCTTGCACTTCATGTTCCTGTCCCGATAGCTCTTTATAGCCTGCCATGCTTGCATATATAAGGGTCAGGGCTTGGTAGTCATTATTTTTCTCAGCAATATCTAAAGCCTCTGTCAGTAAATCTTTTGCTTTATCAAGACTATCATTGTTCATGTAAATACAGGCAATGTTATTCATTAGAATTACTGCGTTTACAGTATCATTGTGCGCTAGGCGTATATTTAGGCCCTTTTTATAATATTTGAGAGCTTTAGCCCAGTCGGAGTGATAGTATATTAAGCCTATGTTATTGTAGCACGCCGCAATGTGGTTGTTTAAGCCAGCTTCTTCTGATACTTCAATAGCTTGTAAATAACATTGTTCTGACTTTTCATAATCGCCCAAGGAATAGTGCATTTCTCCTTGATAGTGAAGTGCAATGGCGATGTCGTTACTATCATTTAATTGTTTGGCAAGTTCTCCGTATTCTTTATAGCATTTGAGAGCTTGTTGATAATTCATGTTGAACTCAAAATTCTTTGCTAAGCCATACTTCGCTGTTGTCATTTCTCTTAAGAAATTATGCTCCTCAGCTAAATTATAGGCCAGATCAAAAAGTTTAGACGATTCCTTGAGTTGATTTTTCTGTGTTTTAAATGCCCAATTCGTTAACTTATGTGTTTTAATCAGAGGGTCTTTTTCATTCATTATATTTATCAGAACAGTATCGAGTGAGGCTGTGCTAACGGCTTGCAATTCAGTAAGCGAGTTCCAATAAAAGATAATTAGCAGGGAGTATATTGAAAGTTTACTAAGGTTCTTAAAATGTAATATCATGTCAAGTAAGTTTCGAATCAGCTATGCGTATACGCTTAAGCAATGAAAAAGATATGAAACGCGTTATTAGAATTAGGTTTTTCACAGGAGAAATGATATTGATGGCGAGTTCAATGTTAGCATAAAACTTAGTTCTTTGTTTTGAAGATGCTAAAATGCAGATATCATATCGAAATATGAACTAATTATGCCGAATTCATAGGTTTGATCTTGTGTTGTGCTTTGCTAACTGCTTGACTGAGTATAGAAGAATAATGATTAATACTAAACTATATACTACCATTAAACCAAATGGATTCTCACTTGGCATTTCAAAAATCGAGTTGTTGCTACCATGGTTTTGATGATATGAATATAGAATAACTGCCATTAGGTTATTGACAAAGTGAGCAGCAATAGGAATCCAAATATTTTTAGAAAATACCATTAGATAACCCAGAATAATACCCAAAGCAAATCTTGGTAGAAAGCTGAGAAATTGTAAATGTATGGCGCTAAAAACAAAGGCAGTTATAAAAACAGCTATGTGAACATTTCGAAATACTGAAGCTAATTCTTTTTGAATTAGTCCTCGAAATAACCATTCCTCACCAATGGCCGGCAATACACACAACATGAAAACGGTAATAATAATCTGGGTAAATGTAGCAGATTGTATCATTAAATCGGTTAATTCTTTGGCTTCGATTTCTTTGTTTTTAATCCAAGATGCAACTGATTCAAGGGCTTCGGGTAGTGCAAGCTGTTGGTTTAGCCAGCCTGTCCAGGTAATAAAAGCTTGACTAAAGAATATGACTAGAATAGTAAGTACTATCAATATGGCATTTGACCTTCCTTGGCCAGGCATAACCGTTCTATTATTTGGGTAAAGGGCATATGTAGCCAGTGCAGATGGAAGAACAAAGATGCAAATGCTCTGAAAAATTTGCGCTCCTTGTAGAAATGGAATATTGGCTTTAAGTGCTCCTTCAACACTCAAATCAATGTGAAAGATATATTGACCAACAAGTAGAGTGATAATAGAGCCAATTATAAGGCCACATACAACAAAAAGTAACATCAAAATTAATTTGTTGTAAGCCGAAAGATCTTTGAAGTAGCCTTGTATCATAATTGCAAATATAGCACGATTGGAAAAAATGAGAGAATTTTGTTAATATCAAAAAAGCTTCCCAAATTATTGAAAAGCTTTTTTGATATAGATAGTGAGTTACTATTTGTTTATGATTTAGATTTTAGAATCAACTTATCGTATAGGAAAAGAGCAACTACTGCTCCAATAGCAATACCTGAATAGACCATCCATATTTTAGATGGGTTATAATTCACCCAAATAAAGTTTGTTAATTCAGCATCTGTCATGCCAGTTAGTTCCATGGCCTTATTCCAATAATCATTTTTGGTAAAAGTATCTGAAACATCCGTGATTTCTAAACCTCTTTTAGCAACTTCTTGCTTTAAAAGGTATAGTTTTCCTGCCGCTTTATCGTACATATCACCTGATACAAAACCGGCCAACTGGTGACCAACTGCTATGGGTAAGAAAGATGTACCCATATATAGTGCTTTCTTATCAGGAGGTGCTATGCTTCCAACATATTCGGTAAATTTTGGACTACTCGCCATTTCCCCTATGCTAAACGTTAAAATACCTATTAATATAAACCAGATATTTTGAAAGGCAAACATCATACCGACTCCAATGGCAAGTACAAATATACCACTCATCATAGCATTTAAAGGTTTGTATTTCATTACTAAGCCAGATATCCATATTTGGAATATAATGATGAAGAAGGCATCAAAACTACCTATCGTTACTGCAGTAACGGTTCCATCTTCTGTTCCAATAGCTTCGGCCAACCAAGGCCAAACACTATGGAGTGCATTGTAAAAGCTTGACGTATCTACCCAATCGTCAACAAAAACCGGGAATGCATAATAAAGCTGGTTAAACGCTGTCCAAAAAGCAACCATAATAATAAGGAACAACACATATTTGAAGTTCTTTATAGTTATCCATATATTAATTAAGGCCTGCAGAAATACATGGCCTAAAGATTCTTTATCCTCACATTCTTCACGACCAGGTTCCTTAAAAAAGAAAAAGACAAAGATGTAATTTATAGATATGGTGATCATCGAGATATAAAATACCCAATCCCAACTTTTTTGGTAAATAGCTCCAGCAATGAATGGACCTAAGAAACCACCAATATTAATCATCATATAAAAAATTCCAAAACCAATTGAAGCTGTTTCTTTTGTTGTTGTTTTGGAAATCATAGCTGAGATAATTGGCTTAAAAAGCGCTCCAGCAACCGCTAAGTAAATGTATGCGGCAAACACTAATGTAAAGGTGTTAAATGTTGCTACCATCCAATAACCACTTACATACATGGCATATGAGAGAATGAGAATCTTTTTATAGCCTACTCTGTCGGCTATAGCTCCTGTAAAGAGGGGTAGGAAATACAAAAGCATTGATCCGGTACCCATAATTACACCTTTTTGAGCAGATGTAAATCCTAACGCTCCTGTATCGGAACTATTTACCAGATATAAGGCAAACGCCATATAAAAGCCATACCATGCCCACCTTTCGAATAACTCCATTGTGTTTGAGACCCAAAAAACCTTTGGGAAACTTCTTATCGTACTTCCAATCCCTGCCATAATTCAAATATTTCTTATTTTCTGCGGCGGCTAAAATAGTCTCTTTCTGCAATAAACAAAAGAACTAAGTGCTTATTACTTTAATATTTCTGTTTGGCAGGCTAAAAAGATTGTTCTGAAGATTAGTTCGACGCGTTTTTGCATCGCTTCAAATTCTATTTTATCAATGGTATCACTTGTTTGATGGTAATCGGTGTGTAGGCCACTGAAGAATCCAAGTATGGGGATGCCTTGTTTATGAAAGGCATAGTGATCGGATAAATTGATAAAAGAGCCATAACCCCGCTTGTATTCCTTGTGTAAAGTAAGCGAATCACTTTGGTTGGCCACTCGGCAAATGGAATCCAAAAGTGGATAGTGGCTTGCTCCAATCAAGTACAAGTAGTTTTCCTTATCAATCGAGTCATTTCTGCCAATCATGTCAATATTAAAGTTGGCTTTTACTTCAAAAGGTAATTGTTTTTGCTGTTCGGCAAAATGTAAGGCGCCCAATAAACCAAGTTCTTCACCTGTTGTTGCCAAAAAGAGAATATTACGATCAAGTTTTTCCGGGATATTTTGGAATGCCTTAGCTAAGGTGATTAATGCTGAGGTGCCACTGGCATTGTCGTCTGCACCATTATAAATGTTTTTACCTTTTTTACCAATATGATCGTAATGTGCACTTACAACAATGGTTTCTTCTGTTGGTTCCTTGGCTTTGATGTATCCAACTATATTTTGGGTTTCGATGGGTTCAATTATGATAGGGCAGGATAAAGAGATGCTCGGGGTTGGAAGTTTTTTTAACGTTTTAGGATCATTAATATACAGGAGATCATCCTCAGAAGTTTCAAATAGTAATTCGGCAAAACTAGCTTTAACAGCAAAGGTTTTAGAACTGTAAGCAGAAAAACTAGGTCTGTCCTTAAATATCTTTTGTTGCGAATTATCGGAATTTACTTGTTGAATCAATCGATTGAATTGCTCGTCGTTATTGGGATTGGCAATAATAAGCGCTTTGGCACCTTTATTACGTATCAGCCTATTGATGCTGTAATATCGGCTAAGATTATTAATATATGCAAAAGCAACCTTACCTTCTAGATTTAATTGTGCCACTATTGAGTCAGTACCATTGCCAATAAAAACACATTTCGCTTCAATAGCAGGTTCTATTGGTGAATAGGATTGGTACACCATATCCTCATTGTTAACTAAGATGGTATCGCCGTAGCTAATGGCGCATTTACCCCAATGCCATTGCCACATGTTAAACGATTGATAAAAGGTGGTGTCGTTATAGGGGTGTAGTTGCAGGGAGCTAAATTGATTTTTAATATAATGAGCAGCCTTTATTTGACCTTCACTTGCGGTAAATCTACCTTCTAAGCTATCAGAAGCTAATATTTCAATGTGTTTGCGAAGTTCTGTTTTTGTTATCGGTTCAAGGTATTCCTCTTTTAACTCTAACTCTTGAGCATTAAGGTGAGTAAGAAATAATGATAAGATTAGTATGACAATTGAACCCCGCATGTGTTGTGTATTTTGTTATCCTAAAGATATACTTTTCAACTCAAGAAAAGCTTTTTTGTTGCGAGTTTTGAATAATCATCTTTTTTAAATTAATGCAAAGAGTCAATGCGGCGTTAAGTTAAACCGCTTGTATAATGAAGCTGGCTTTATCTGCATTTCATTTGAAAAGGCCATTCATAATTATCGGGAGCATTAAACCAAAATAAATAAGTCCACTTTCGTGGTTAAAATAGTATTACATTGATTCTTACCTTTCTTAAATGCTGTTTTATTAAGCTTTCCCTTTAAAGATGTTGTTGTAATCGATGTAGTATAAAACTTTAAGCGATATTGTATTGGTTTGATCCAATTTCCAAGTGTTCTTTAGATTATCTAAATATTTAGCGTTAACTAATTTAGTCTCATCTTCAATTATGTTTTTCCAACTCAAAATCATTTCAGATCCCGGAGCAAAGACCCAACGAACGAACATGTCGATGTTAAATAAATTGTAATTTTTGTCATTATTTTCTTTGTACTCATCATTAGGTTTCAAATCACCATTTTTTTGCAATAAGTAATATTCCATGTTCTCAACGGATGCCCAATAATGTCGTCCTCTTAGATTTAGGCTTAGCTTATTGTTAAATGTATAATCCATTTTGAGGACATTTTCAACTGTATGAAGATTGCGTCTTGAAAAGTGTATGGAGTCGACATGTGTATCATCAACATAACCATAGTCATTTTCTTCGGTATTATAACTAAGTTCATAATCGAGGTTAATTCTTTGCCCTAATCGCAAACCTAAACCTACGCCGACCCAATTTGCTTTTAAATCATTTTCAGGTCGAACAAAGTAGCCACGATAGGCATAGACATTAAACATCTTAGTGAAATCGCTATGGACAAATAGGTTGAAATTGTAACCTTGGGGTTTGTTGAAATAGCGCCCTGCAACTCTAGGTTCATCGTAATTTCGTTCATCCGAGAACCATACGCCACGCATTTCAAAACCATAGTTATTCATGAATTTCCATTCGGTGTAAATACCTAGTTCATGATTATTCAAATCCCAGGGTTTAATTATTCGATTCTGTTCATACCACATACGGGTGAACATGTCTCTGAAAACACTAAATGGTTCAACCTGTCTAAACCTTAGAGAAAGCTCCGTGTCAAAGCGATTGTTTCTTCTCAAATAACCCATATCATTGGGGTTATAATCATCAGAAATGGCGGTTGTTTCAATACCGTATTGCCAAGTTCCACCATTCTTGGCTAGTTCGAGTTCTGAGAACCAACCTGTTTCTTTTGTCTCTCTTCCACGATGACTTATTCCGCCTTTGCCACTTAATGCATAATTTAAGCTTTTATCCCTGAATTGAAATTCTGTTGCTGTAACATTGGCCATGAAGGGATCGCCATACATCGACATGTTTGTGTTAATCAAACTGACGTATGAATTGTTTTTCAAACTTTGATCAATAACGGCCACATTATAATTTGTGAAGGGTTGTATTAAAGTATCACGAAATGTGTTATTGGCAGTATCTTGTATGGTAGCATATGATTCAAGCGACATGGCATTTAATATCCCTACAGCCAAGCCATTTTTGCCTCGGCCGGAAACTTTAGTTGCATTTATTAATTGTGTTTCTGATGGTTGGTGGTAGATGGTGTCTTTTTTTTCTAAATCACGGTTTTTATTGAGTGCAAATTTAGGCCTACTTCCTATTCTTCGAGAGTAAAATATATCACCCCGTTGGAAAAGCTCTACGCCTTCAGTGAAAAATTGGCGCCTTTCACTATAATATATCTCATAAGGAGAAAGGTTCAGTTGCTTATCGTCAGATTGAATCTGACCAAAGTCGGGAATCACCATCATATCAAGGGTATAGCTTTCACTAATTCCATACTTTAGATCTAATCCTCCCTTGTAGGTGAAACTAGAAGTTTGATCTGCTTCATTGTTTTCCCAATAAGTTGCCAAATATGGCGAAAAGGATAAGCGGAGCGGCGGTTTAATGTCTTTAATACCCGTTAGTTCTCCCTGTTGATGAATAAAACCATTGACGTTTCTATCAATAAAACTCCAGGAGTTATTGGAATTGTAACGCCTAATATTTCGAAACATATTTAAGCCCCAGGTATGAACTGGTTGATCAGGGAAACGTAAAGCAGAATAGGGGATTCGCATTTCAATTATCCAGCCTTCGTCGGTAATACGTGTTTTGCTTTCCCATACAGCATCCCAATTGCCATCTTCTCTGTCACGATCACTTTTAATAGCTTTAATGTCGCTCTGAACACCTGCCGGCGTGATAAAAAAGCCGTACGATAACTGGCCTTGATTATATGGATCGAAATAAACACCAAAATAATCAGACATGCCCATGTTATCACGAGCTGATAAAAAATTAAATATACTATCTGGTGCACTATCATATAACATGGCTCCCAAATAAACGGCGCTTTGATCGTAAAAGAAGAAGACCTCTGAAGGTTGCATAGATGGCTGCCCATTATAAGGTTCTAATTGCAAGAAGTCAGCTGCTGGTTGTACACGTTGATATACCGTTTCATCAAGAACGGCATCTATTTTTAAAGGTTCTTCAATAAGGAGGGCTTCGGTATTCTTTTTGTTTTGAGCTATGGCACTGCACGATAGTGCCAAAAATAGTAGGACTAATTTAACTTTGTTCATTTGGGTTTAGTTGATGCTTATATGTATTGCAAGATACGAAATAAGCTCTAGTTTTTTTGTTAAAGCATTGTTAATGCATCATTCAATTACGACGTTTAGTCATGAGTTATAGTTACAATCCTGATTCTTGTAGGTAATTCTATGTTATTTGTAAGCGATCAATTATTATCTTTGTCGTTTCGTGAAAATATTGAATTAAAAGATTTCGTTTTTTTAAACGTATAAAATAATAGAGCAATGAATTTTGTTGAGGAATTAACTTGGAGGGGCATGGTTCATGATGTGATGCCTGGTACCGAAGAACAATTAAAAAAGGAATTAACATCGGCCTATGTTGGTATTGACCCAACGGCTGATTCGCTTCATATTGGTCACCTTGTAAGTGTAATGATGCTGAAACATTTTCAGGCATGCGGACACAAACCTATCGTTTTGGTAGGTGGAGCCACTGGTATGATTGGTGATCCATCAGGAAAATCAGCGGAACGTAATTTGTTGGACGAACCTACTCTGCGTAAGAATCAGGAAGGTTTGAAGAAACAGTTGGCTTTATTTCTTGATTTTGATTCAAGCATGGATAACGGTGCAGAGCTCGTTAATAATTACGATTGGATGAAAGAGTTTTCATTTCTTGAATTTATTCGTGATATCGGTAAGCACATCACTGTTAATTATATGATGTCAAAAGATTCGGTAAAAAAACGCTTGGGATCTGAATCAAAAGAAGGCATGTCGTTTACCGAATTTACTTACCAATTGGTTCAAGGTTTTGATTTTCTTCAATTGTACCGCGATAAGAATTGTAAAATTCAGATGGGCGGTTCTGACCAATGGGGTAATATTACTACAGGTACAGAACTGATTCGTCGTAAAGAACGAGGCGAAGCATTTGCTTTAACTTGTCCTTTAATTACAAAGGCTGATGGTGGGAAGTTTGGTAAAACGGAATCTGGTAATATTTGGCTCGATCCTGAAAAAACGAGTCCATATCACTTTTTCCAGTTCTGGATGAATACATCTGATGCTGATGCTGAGAAGTACATTAAGATATTTACCATGTTGACCAAGGACGAAGTCGCTGAGTTGGTGAAGGAACAAAATGAAGCACCTCATTTAAGAGCTATGCAGAAACGCTTAGCGCAAGAAGTGACAGTGATGGTTCATGGTCAAGAAGCTTATGATTCAGCTGTTGAAGCATCTCAAATATTATTTGGTAAAGCCACTACTGAGGCCTTGCGTAAAATTGATGAGCAAACGCTACTTGCTGTTTTTGAAGGTGTACCACAGTTTAAGGTGGATGCAAAACTATTTACCGATGGTGTTAATGTGATTGATTTATTAGCAGATGCTGCCATGGTGTTTCCATCAAAAGGAGAATTACGACGCACCATTAAGGCTGGAGGAATGAGTGTAAATAAAGAAAAGGTAACTGACGCAGAATTGAAGTTTGATACATCAGCTCTTTTAAACGATAAATACTTATTGGTTCAGAAAGGAAAAAAGAATTACTTCCTTGTAATTGCAGAGTAATACCGATAGCACAATGAAGCTGGCCTTATCTGCATTTCATTTTTGCTAAGCTATTCATTATAGCATCGGCATTATACCAAAAATAATAAGGCCACATTCATAGTTTAAATGGTATAACAGATAACTGGTTGAAGCCAGTTTTAAAATAAAGAACGGAGAGTTAATCAAATATGATTGGCTCTCCGTTTATTTTATTATCAAGAGTATTCTAAAAGTTATTATTTAAACTCGATGCCTATAATGGAAACATCATCGAAAACCGAATTCTTATCAAGAAGTTTATTGATGATGCCTTTAAGTTCCATGAAGTTAATTTCAAGTGGTTGGTCGTTCGAAATGGCATCTTCCACTTCTTCGGCACACGATTCTACCTGGTTACCTTCATCAATTTCAACTAAGCCATCCGTAAAAGCTAATAGTTTCGAACCTTTTGGAATGGTTACTTTACCTATTTCTACCGACGGAACAAAATCAAGCATGCCAAGACCAATACATCCTTTTTCAAGATGTGTCAATTGATTTTTTTTCTTGTCGAACAAGAGTGGAGGTAAGTGTCCTGCATTAACATAGGTTAAACGTCTGGTTAATAGATTATATCGACCAATAAAAAGAGTGATAAATTTTTCATTGTTAGCACTGGCATTTACACGATCGTTAAGTTGATGAACTAACTTCTTTAGGTTTACTCTGGAGGTAAATAACGAATGTATAACTGCTTGAAAATTGGACATTACCATGGCGGCTGACATTCCTTTACCAGAAACATCTGCAATGCAAAAACCTATTGATTGTCTTGAAAGTTGAAAAGCATCGTAATAGTCGCCTCCCACGCCCATGTGCGGTTGATAGAAGGTGTGAATATTTAATTTTGATGTTTGCGGCATTTGTTCTTTGCTCGGCACCAATTGGTTTTGAATGCGTGATGCCAATTCCATTTCTTTCTTCATCACCTTTTGCTCAAGCAAAGCAGTTTGCATTCGTTTATTTTCAACGAATACAATGATAAGGTTTGAAATAATCTGAATAAGCTTTAAATGCTTAATGGTTGGACTGATGCCTTGTTGTTCTTCCTCAATATCACCGATGAGTACAAATCCGATGGCCTTAAACCGATGGAACAAAGGAATTACGGCATCAAAACCTTTCAGGTTAGGTGGATGCGAAACAGTAATGCTTTCGATACTATCGTATTGAAGCAAGTCTTTTTCAACACTAATCATCTCGGCTTCTTCGTTACTTACGCCAGAAATTAAGAGGTTGTGCCAACTTTCATTCGAATAGGTAAATACCAATACTTTACCTACCTCTAATTCTTCTCGAAGTAAAATTTCAAATTCGGCAAGAAGGTCTTCAATGGAGTGATCTTCATTTATGGTCTGCGCAATATCAAGGATAATATTTAATCTATCCTTGTACAGTCGAAGTCTTTTCTTTTTCAGTTGGGTTACCATAAATGTTGAAAGATAATATCAACTAATATATTAAAAAAAAGCTACAAGTGTAAGTTAATTTTAATAATGCATGATATTAAGGGAGTTATAAACAGGCCATTGATTTCAATTAACTTCACCTAAGTGTTGAATATGAAATCAATGGCTTGTTTGTATTAAAGTTATTAACCTTTAATAAAATTATTTTGAACGTTCAACATAAGAGTTGTCACGCGTATCGATTTTAATTTTATCACCAGTATTGATGAATAAAGGTACCATTATAGTGGCACCAGTTTCAACTGTTGCTGGTTTTAACGAGTTTGTTGAAGAAGTATCTCCACGCATACCTGGTTCGGTATAGGTTACTTCAAAAACAACATTGTTAGGAAGGTTAACCATTAATGGAGTTTCGGTATCCGCATGATAAAGCACTTCAACTTCCATACCTTCTTTCAAAAGACCAGTATTGTCAATCAAGCTTTTATCAATTGGAATTTGTTCGAACGATTCCATGTTCATGAAATGATATCCCAAATCATCGTTAAAGATGAATTGATGTGGACGACGCTCAACACGAGCTTCATTTACTTTCACACCTGCATTAAAAGTATTATCAATTACTTTTCCAGTTGATACATTTTTTAGCTTTGTTCTTACAAAAGCGGCGCCTTTCCCCGGTTTTACGTGTTGGAACTGTACGATGAAGAATAACTGTCCATTATACTCAATGCACATTCCATTTCTGAAATCAGACGTATTAGCCATAATATTGAAATTGTGATAATTATTTAATTCAAAAAAACGCTGCAAAAATAGTGCAAAAGCACTAGATATTTGCATAAAAGGCAAAGGGAATTGCTTTTATGACATTATTTTGATCTGATTTTAATTGTGTTGAAGAAGAAAGGTGATCTTTTAATTAAAACCGAATACTATCAAAAGGATGCATTAGACCTCTAAATTCATCCAGAATACAAGTAAAGGAACCAACCGCCAGATTAAATTTTACTTTTATTGGCATCCTGTTTCTATCCTTTGTAATCCAAACATGCATGTCATCCTCAGTTTTAAAGGCTCTTCCCACTTCGGTTACTGGAGAAAATTTATAGCACTCCACTTTCCCAAACTTGGTTTTTATTACCTCTGTGCCTCTATATCGTATTCGTAATGGAAAGTTTTCATCCGAAAAGTAGGTCATGAACTCAATTATTTCATTTTCTTTCAGGTTGTCATCAAACTTATGATTACGAGCGAAATAAAAAGCCGAAAGTATATCCAATATGCTATCCTGTACAGTATGAATTCCGGATTTTTGACTTAAGACAGTCGAAGAATCGCGATTGTAAGTGACTTCATTGTAATAGCGATAACGACCTTCTCGAATGCTTCTAACAGCTTTTACAGGTAATTGTGTTTTAGGGTTGATGTAACTTTCGTATTGGTCGCGTATCTTATAAATGACGTCGGCCATACCAACGGTTTGACCTTTACCAATAACATGATGTACTCTTTCTCCGTTTAAAACTGTATCACTAACTGTTAAATATGCTTTTCCACCTGTTACAAAGCCATAGTTTAAAGTAAAGACTAGTTGTTCACCTCCTTTATAAGCTTGATGCTTAGTAAGTGGATATGAAGGAATATATATGGTATCTGCTTTTTCTTGAGCTTTGGCTAATAAAGTGAATGAAAACAGTAATGCGAATAATATGGCAATTAAATGTTTCATAAGCGAATTTTAAAGATTTATCTCTTGTTCATATGACAATTAAACGTTTAAACTCACTTATTAGTTTCGTATTAGAGTACCTTCTTCTTGGGTGTAGTTGCAACAAAATCTTTAAGGTAAAATGGCTCAAAGTAAGCTACATCCTCAAACTTTTCCTGTTTAAAAAGATCTTCAGCCATTGTAGCAATGTTTTTAGCAAGCGGATCACAATCATCGATGAATTGTGCATTTTTATGTTGGATGATTGCTTTGCATTTCTCAGCTCCGTTTCCAAAAAACACAATGTTGTTTTTCTCTAGCAAAGAAGCAAAGGATGCTTCGTCCACGATTTTAGCAGAAATTGGCTCAACAAGTTTAAAGTTGGTATCAAACAATGCAGTGTAGACCTCCATTCTACGTGCATCCATCATGGGGCAAAATAATGTTGGCAACGATGAAGATGATTTGAAATCTCTAATAACAGGAGAACTAAGAATGTGCATTGAGTCAATGGCAATAAGTGGCTTGTTAAGCGCATAACAAATTCCTTTTGCTGTGGAAACTCCTATGCGAAGTCCAGTATATGATCCCGGACCACTACTTACAGCCACGGCGTCAATCTCTGAAAGAGTAGGTGTGTTTTCTTTTTCAAAAAGAGCCTCGATGAGTATGGTTAGATTACTTGCATGAGAGTTGGATTCGTACAACTCTTCTGATGCTATTACTACTCCATCTACACTATACGCTACAGAACAAACTGATGTTGAGGTTTCAATGCTTAATATCTTGGCCATACCTGAAATTTATACCCTTTGTATTCGAATTAACATTTGGCACAAAAATATAAAATATCACTGTATTACTTCTCCTTTTTATCTGAGAATAGCTTATCAACCACATTTATTAAGTCTCCATCCTTCAATTTTCGAGAGATTGCAGAATACGGTCCGCTTATTACAATGTCCTCTTCTTTTAATCCATCGGTAATCTCAATGTATTTCGAATCCTGGATTCCAGGTGTTACTTTTTGCTGAACGGCCACGCCATCTCTGGCTATAAATACAACTTCTACCTTCTCGTCCATGTCCGCTTTATTAACTTTAATAGAGTCCGTTGAGATGGAATCAACTCTAGTTGTAACGGATTGAATTGGTATGGTTAAGATATCATATTTAGTGTTCGTTTGAATATCTACAGTAGCCGACATGCCAGGTCGGAAAGGGTAGTGGTTAGTTTTACCTTTTATTAATTCTTGGTAAGATTCTGGTAGAATCATTACACGTACTTCAAAATTTGTTATTTGATCGGCACTGGTTCCTTGTGTTTTAGCGGAATTAGCAATTTGTGTTACCAAACCTGTGAACTTTTGCTTTAAATAAGCATCAACTTCAATCAAGCAAGTATCTAACATACTTACTCGAATAATGTCATTCTCGTTTACATCAACCAATACTTCCATTTGATGAAGGTTAGCCAGAGTCATCATTTCGGTACCTTCGAATTGAGCAGTACCTACCACACGCTCGCCCTTTTCAACATTAAGCCTTGAAATGGTTCCGTCCATTGGGGCATATATGGTTGTTTTATACAGGTTGTCTTTTGCTTCGTTAAGAGAAGCTTTTGAATTGATGACACTTGCTAGTGCCGACTGCACATTCGCCTTTGCAATATTGTATTCCGAAAGGGCTAATTCGTATTCTGATTCTGAAATGGTTTTATCATCCCAGAGTGTTTTATTTCTGTTAAAGCTTAGTTCTTTCTGAACCAGCTGTGCTTTAGCTTGCGTAAGGTTAGCTTCTGCCGATTTTAGCGAAGCTTGCATTTTTTCGTAGTTTCGTTCGTAAATGTCAGGTTGAATGCGTGCTAACATCTGTCCCTTTTTTACTTCATCGCCTTCTTTGATAAGTAACTCAAGTATCTCGCCTGATACGTCGGAGCTAATTTTAACCTCAACTTCTGGTTTGATTTTGCCGTTGGCTGTAATTGTTTCAGTAATTTTTCTTTTCTCAACCTTTTCGGCTAAAACTTTTTCCTGGTATTCCTGGCCAATCCAGCCTTGTTTTTTACCAATAACTAATACAATGATGATTACAACTAGTGCAGCAAGTGCAATGACAACAGGCTTCTTCATGAGTAGGTTATTTGTTTCCGGCTAATTTAATAAAAGCCATTATAATAATGTAGTGTCGGCGATGAAATAATTAAGCAAATCAGTTTTTTATAAAAAAACACCAATTAATACAGCGATTAATTGGTGTTCAAGCAGCTTTGGGTAGGCAACTTTTATAGTTCGATAGGTATGCCCTTATAAAAGTCTAATATTTTTGTTCGAAGTACGTATTCGTATTTAGCCTGTAATAAATCTGATTGCGCTCTCGTGAAATCTGTTTTAGAAACATTGTAATCAACGGAGTTAACCAAGCCTACATTAAATTTCTTCTCTGTATATCTAAATGATTCCTTAAATGAATTCACTGCTTCTACACTTGAAAGGTATTTATTGTACGATGATCGGGCATCAACGTAGGCTTGTTGGATGTCTTTACGAAGATTTTGTTTTTGTTGCTCAAGTTGTAATTGAGCATCGTTTACACCAATGCGTGCATTTGAAACACTAGTTTTTGTTTGAAGGCGATTGAAAATAGGAATTCGCAACGAAAAACCAAGATAAGAACTTCGCGTTCTATCCCATTGACTACCAATTGATGTGTTGTAATTGTTAGGGTCGTCCAGTAAGGAGAAGGAACTAGCATTCATTCCAATTCCGAGCCCAAAAGTTGGGTAAAAACCACCTTTGGCAATCTTCAGGTCATATTCTGAACTATTAAGATTGTACTGTGAGCTTTTTATTTCAGGCATAATGTCAAGTGCCGTTGCAAAAATAGTATTAGGTTGATCGGGTAAGAATTGATTTAATTCAGGAATATTTGGGGATTCAATGTCAAAACCTACCGGGTTCTCAATGTCTAATAGTTGAGCCAAACTAAGTAAGGAAACCATTAGGTTATTTTCTTGTTGGGTCACATTTAATGCCTCTTTGGCGGCCTGAGATTTTATTTCTAATAGGTTGCCCATTGCTACGCTTCCCGCATCTACTAATTTCTTCGTGCGTTCAACTTGCATTTTACTCGTTTCCGCTTGCTCAATAGCAACGGCTAATAATTCTTTGTCAAAAAGTATTTGCATGTATTGCGCTGTTATCTGTAGAGCAATATCATTCTTTGTTTTTTTCGAATCTTCAAGCGCAGCTTTTAAGTTGTACTCATTTCGTTTAATGGTATTACTTTTTGTCATTCCTTCAAATACCGAGATATTACTCGTAATGCCTGGAGATAATGAGTAGGTGCTTTCCTGAACATTGGCAGCCTCTTGTTGAACCCAAGTGTAGCCATAGTTTAGATTTCCACTTAAACTAGCATTTAAATCTGGTAGGCGATCATTTTTACTTTGTTTGAGTAAATTATCTTGATAATCGGCATTAATTACTTGTCGTTTAATAGTAATGTTATTCTCATGTGCATAGGTTATGCATTCCAATAATGACCACTGTTTCACTTCTTGTGCTTGCGATGCAGAAGTCAATAGTAATATGGCAGCAAATGCTAGTAAAGCTTTTTGTATCATTGCTAAGATGTTTTTCCGTTAGGATTAGTGTTTTATTTCTCTCAGGTAAAATGTGACCGGAGTCAAGCTCCGGTCGTGACTATGAAAATTCAACTAAAAGTATCAATTAAATATTGAATTTAGCCTTTTGGAATCTTTATTTTATCTTCTTCGTCAAGTCCTTCAGTCACTTCAATCTTAATGCCATCTGATAAACCAGTTGTAATAAGACGCTTTTCAAATAGCTGCTCGCCAGTTTCAATTTCGATAAATGCAGAGTCGTTACTGAAAGTGATTAGTTTTTCTTTAATAGCTATCACACTGTCTCTGCGATCAAGTACTATATCAGCAGTGGCACTATAACCAGCTCTTATAAATTGGCCTTCCTTTAACTTAACGGCGGCTTTAATTTCAAATTGAATAGCACCATTTTCTTCAACACCTTTTGGCGCGATTGTTTCAAGGAATGCATCGTATTTTTCATCTTCGATGGCACCAATGGAAAGCTCAAGAGCCATTCCTTGTTTTATTTTACCAACTTCTGTTTCATCAACTTTTCCTTCAAAAACCATTTTGCCCATGTCGGCAACCATGGCTACTGTTGTTCCATCGTTGAAAGTATTACTTTTAATCACTGAGTTGCCTTCTTTGATAGGTACATCAAGTATCATTCCTTTGATGGTAGAGCGTATAAGCGTATTGGTTTGGCTTTTCATGTTGGCCGTAACGCCTTCTTTAATCAATTGAAGGTTGTTTAACGCAGCATCCTTGTCAGCTGCAGCTGTCTGAAATCTCAAATCTTCTTCTTGAAATTCAGATTGTGGAATCACACCGGTTTTAAACAAGTCTTGTTTCCGTTTGAACTCAATCTCTGCATTCTTATAATTAATCTCCGCTTTACGGAGTTGTGTTTCGGCATTATTCACTTGAATCATTTCAGGTATGATTTGAATTTTAGCAATCAAATCACCTTTATTAACCATGTCACCTGCTTCAACATAAAGCTCAGTTATGATCCCCGATTCTTGTGGTTTAATCTCAATTTCCTTACGTGGAACAACTGAACCTGTCGCAACTGTTTTCTTTACGATGTTGGTTACTTCTGCCATTTCGGTTTCGTAAACAATTGGATCTTTTTTTGATTGATTATATAAGTAGAATACAACCCAGCCAAATAAACCAATAAATGCTAATAGTCCTATTACTTTTAATACCTTTTTCATGAGTCTAGATTTTATATTGTTTCTGTTACTTTTTGATTAATATTTTATCATTAAAAATTGCTTACTCGTGTCGTAATGCATCAATGGGTTTGATTTTTACCGCTTTCAAGGCTGGAATTAAACCGGCTACTAGGCCAACAACAACAAGCATTGTTAGGGCAGAAAGGGCGAGGGGCAAACCTATTTCGGGATTCAGAAAAAATGTTTCTTCATCTACTGGGGTATTCACTCTGGAAGCGTCAACCGCGGCATCGGCTAAAAAGAGCACAAAGGTGCCAAAGGCCAGACCAATAAATCCTGCAATGGTGGTTAGAAAAACCGACTCGCTTAATAATTGGCTAATTATAACTGCCGGGCGAGCTCCAATGGCACGCTGAATTCCAATTTCCTTGGTTCTTTCTTTCACAATGATGAGCATGATGTTACTGATGCCAACTGCACCTGCTATTAAGGTTCCTATACCCACAACCCAAATTAGTATATCAATGCCAAGAAAGATGTAGTTCATGGTTTTGATCTGATTTTCCAAATTGAATTGTCCTATTGCTTCATCATCTTCAGGTGATAGTTTGTGGTTTTTCTGAAGTATAGGTGCTATTTTGTCAATAACGGATTCTACTTTTTCCCCTTTCCTAGCAATAAGTCCAAAATAATGCACTTGATTGCCATAATTGAAGGTTTGCTGCATGGCTGTGAAAGGAAGGTACACCGTTTCTTTTTTATTACTGCCTATATTGATTTTAGGATTGTTTGATCTAAAAACGCCAACCACCATAAAGTAGACCCCATTTACACGAATGTACTCTCCAACCGGATCTTCATCCTCATCAAACATGACCTCATGCACCTTTTCGCCAATGATGCAAACTTTACGTTTAAGTTTAATATCCTCTTCGTTAATATATCTGCCATAGGGCATGGTACAAGGGTCGATTTCGCGATAAGTCGGATAATCACCCATTACATTAAATGCTCCGGAGCGCTTGCCTCTCACTATGTTTTCCCCACTGCGCAGATTCCAGCCATTAAGTCGAGGTGAAATTACTTCAACCTCTGGCACTTGATCAATGATGGCTTCAATATCATCGTTGTTTATCTGCCAACTGCGTCCACGCTTAAACCCTTCATATGATACGGTGGTATTATCGGCCCACATGAACCCACTATTGGTAGCAAAGTCTTTTACACCTTCGTAGACACCGTTTTTAAGACCATTGCCTGAGCCCGTCATTACGATTAGCATGAAGATGGCCCAAAACACGCCGAAGGCCGTAAGCACACTCCGTAGTTTATTCTTTTTAATGGCACTAAAAATTTCCTGCCATCTATCTTTATCAAACATAGTTATTGACTTAGGGTTAAAAATTATTCGTCATGTAAGGCTTCAATTGGTCGAATTGAGGACGCTTTTCTTGCGGGAATAAATCCTGCTATCAATCCTGCGGTAACTAATATCGCCAATGCCCATAGTGCAACATTTAAATCGGCTGCGGGATTGAAAAATGCCCTTTGAACATCTTGGTTCTCAACCGCCACCTGTTTTAATATGGCCGATATGCCTGCCAGTAAACCCATGCCTGCAACTAAGCCAAAGAATCCAGCTAATCCTGTGATGAATACAGATTCAGATAATACAAGACGTATAATGGACATTGGTGTTGCACCGATAGCTTTTCGAATACCGATTTCCTTTGTGCGTTCTTTAACTAAAATGATCATGATATTACTAACGCCTACAATCCCCGCAATGATGGTCATGATTCCTATTACCCACACGAACATTCTGATTCCTGCAAAAACACCTTGTGCTTGTTTAAAGCTTTCAAGGGTATTCCATATGCCAATGGCCTGTTGATCCTCTGGCGAAACACGATGGCGCTCGATAAGTAAATTACGGACTTCATCTTCAATGCGCTTGTTTTCGGCTACTGTTGTAGCATTGGTTGCAATTGCCATTTCGTTTATGCGATTGTTGCCGTTAAATACACGCTGAGTTGTTGTTAATGGCATGTATAATTGTTTGTCATCTTTATCTTCTGGGTTCATAAAGGTTCCCACAACCATAAATGGTACGCCATTTACTTTTATGTATTCTCCTAGGGGTTCTTTGTCTTTAAATAAGTGTTTTTGAACGGGTTCTGAAATAATAATTGATTTACGATATTCTTTAATGTCGAGGTGGTTTATATAGCGTCCTTGTACCATGTCTACCAACTGAATTTTCTTAAATTCTGGCATGATACCTTCTATTTGAAAATCGCCATATTCGTTACCATAGGTTACTGCATAATCACCCCAAAGATGAAAACGACCTGAGAAATTATCCATATCATCTTCGAACTGGCGTTCAATCATCTGTCCATCTTGAACAGTGAAATTGATTCGACGGCCTGCTTTTAATCCATCGTGTGCCACTTGAGTACGTCTACTCCAAACCCATAAGGCATTTTTTGAAGTTCCTTTAAAATTAAACTCCATGCCATTTTCTAAACCTTTACCAGAGCCTAATAACAGAATGAGCATGAAAATACCCCAAGCCACACTAAAGCCTGTCATCATGGCTCTAAGTCTGTTTTGTTTAAGGGTAGAGAATATTTCTTGTAAATAATCGATCATGATTAATGGGCTAAATTATTGGCGAAAATTGTTGAATCAGTTTTTTTTTGAGCCATGTTACCATTTATCTGGTTAGCCTCAATTAAACCATCTTTCAGTCGTATTACTCTTTGAGTTTTGTCCGCAATGTCATTCTCGTGGGTAACAATAATAACGGTGATACCTGAATCATTCACTTCTTTTAAGATATCCATCACTTCATACGAAGTTTGGGTATCAAGTGCACCTGTTGGCTCATCTGCAAGAATTACCTTGGGTTGAGAAATAAGTGATCGTGCAATCGCAATACGTTGTTTTTGGCCACCTGAAAGTTCACTTGGAAGATGCTCACTCCATTCCTTAAGTCCTAGCCTATCTAATAACTCCATTGCTTTAAGATTGCGTTTTTTACGACTTACACCTTGGTAATAGAGCGGGAGAGCCACATTTTCCATGGCATTTTTAAACGCAATTAGGTTGAAGGATTGAAATATAAATCCGATGTACTGATTTCGGAATGCAGCCGCTTTACGCTCACTCATTTGTCGGATTAATATCTCGTTAAGATAGTATTCGCCCTTGTCGTAGTTGTCGAGTATACCAAGAATATTTAGTAGAGTTGATTTGCCTGAGCCCGACGAACCCATAATTGAAACCATTTCTCCTTGTTTGATATCTATATCCAGTCCCTTTAGAACATGTAAGGAGTTACTTCCGGTAACATATGATTTGTGCAATTGATTGACGCGAATGATACTTTGACTCATAATGATTTTTCTCTAAATGAATAGTACTCATGGGTGATTGATAATTATCAAGTCTTGTGCCATGAGAGGTAAGTGACATGTAATCAGCAGATAGGGATTGTGTTGTGTGATTTGCTGTGTCGGATTTCTGTTTTATTGTGTTCGAATACGGACAAAATGCGATAAAAGTAGAATGTTGTGCCAAGTGCCTTGTTTTATAGCGGTTTGCCATGTTCGGGGTGTTCGAATACGTGCAATTACGAGTTGTGAATGCCTAAATTATGTGGTATGTTTATTTTGAAATTATAGCAATTAACAATTTATTGAATTTTAGTTTTCGACCTGAGGGATTCGCTTGCGTACCATATACAAAATCAGAAATTATGACTGAAGCCGAAAGAGCTTTAATAAGAAATAGTCAGAATGGAGACAAAGGGGCTTTTGGTGAACTGGTCGTTCGGTTTGGTGACTATGTTTTTTCTGTGGTTTTTCGTTTAGTGAACGAGGAGCATGCTTCGGAGGATATAGTGCAGGAAACATTTATTAAGGCATGGCAAAAGATAAAGCGATATAAATTTGAGAAAGGGAAGTTTACAACATGGCTTTATGTAATAGCATCAAGGTTAGCTTTGGATTATTTGCGTGGTAGAAAGAAGAACGTTTCAATAGGTGTCGAATCTGATATCGGTTCAGAAAGTGTTTCTGAACTGGAAACAAAAGAATTGGGAGCCTATATAAGAAAGGTGTGCGATCAATTGTCGCTCACTCAGAAACTTGTTTTTGTTTTGCGCGATTTGGAAGAGTTAAGTGTGGATGAGGTTGTTAAAATTACCGGCTTCTCAGAAAAAAAGATCAAGGATAATTTGTATGTGGCACGGCAAAGGGTGCGAGTAAGGATTAATGCATTTTTAAATTCTTAAGTTATGGATACTCGAAATAAGGAATTATATCAACTAAAGCAGAATAGTCCTCGATTACAAAACAAAGCAAAAATTCGTGATCGTGTGCTAGCTCAAATTGAATTAGAAGACAGTGCACGTATGCATCCAAAGCAATTATTAGTTCGTATTGCTGCCTCTGTGTTTATAGCATTGTCCGTTGCGTCATATGCTTGGCTCGAAACCAACACTCAATATAAGCGAATTGAAACATTGGCCTCAATTAGTAACAATTATGTGCCTGTTGAAGCTGATATGCAATGTCAATATACTATGAAATCGCTAATAACTATGCTGGATCAAGCTGGCCTTGAGCATATATTGGATGGGAATACTGTTCGGCTAACGCGATTTGATTTTGAATATTTAAAATCCAATAACTCTCCACTTGTCGACGAAGTGGAACAATTCCTAGAAGCACTTGAGAAACTGCATCCCCAGCAATATCAAAGTTATTTACATGGGGAAGGGGCTTTTCTTACCGTTTGGCAATTACGAAGTGATCAGCGCATCTGTCAATGGTTAAATTAATCAGTCTAAAACATACCTTATGAAGACTAAAATAAATATCATATGTACCGTGCTCTTACTTATTGTAACAGCCTGTGGTGATATCGAAGTTCGTTACTTTACGAAAATAAATTTAGATGGAACTATTTTTAAAAGAGTGACAGCAGTAGGTGACTCTTCCGCTATTTATAACAAACCATTTTCTTTTGATACAAGTTTGGGTTGGGATATCACATATAAAAAGGAAATTACCAAATCAGTGGAGGATACTTTGTATTACGCTATTGCCGAACAAACTTTCGAATCAATAGATGCTCTTAATCGCGTAATGCACTCGAACAAGGATACTGCTTTAACTGAAAATGTTCATGTTAATCTTAATAGTAAGTTTAGGTGGTTTTTTACTTTCCATGAATATGAAGAAATATTTATTCAGCGATTTCCTTATAAACACTTAAAGGTTGAGGATTTTTTATCTGCTGAGGAACAGGCGTACTTCTTTAATGATGATACTACAGTTATAATAGGTATGTCGGAAAATGAAGTAGAGGAGTTCGATAAACAGGGAGAAACTAAATGGGTTGATTTTCTTATGTCGTCTATTAATATTGAATATATACGATTGGTTGAGCAGTATGCTTCTTCTCATAATTATGATATCCCTGATGAGCATTTTTCTAAGAAGATGGCAGAAGTATTTCAGGTTGCCATTGAAGATGGGCCGGAATTACCAATGATATGCCAGATATCAGACAGCCTTTTAAGTAGTTCATGGATTAGTAAAGCTTATGAGGAAGGGTATTTTGAAAATTTTGAGAGGCAGCTCAATGATGAGATAGTAATTATTAGTGGTCGAAAATATGTTGTTGAGGTAGATGTTCCAGGATTAATATATTACAGCAATGCAGACTTTATTGATGAAGGAGTTGTAAAATGGCAATTCAAAGCTGGTAGTTTTAGTTACAAAGACTTCACTGCAGAAGTGAGTTATCGCACCACTAATTGGTGGGCGATAATAATTACACTTCTTATAATTACATCTTCTATTATATATACGCTTTATTTCAGCAGGAAAAAGAAGTTTCATTAACGTTTTATTTAAGTGGTGTTTTATACACAGATATTACCACAGTTAACTGTGCTGAAAAAAAAGAGGCTACCTTGCCTCTTTTTTTCTTTCTCTAAGCCCCACACATCCAGCTACTAAAAATCCCTGTAAGAACTTTCTTCAAAAAACCTTTCAAAGTAATTTGGACTTGTCAAAAACTATCCGTTATTTTGCACCCGCTTTGAGAGAAACACATGGTTGTTCAAGGGGCGCTGAGGCAGCAAGGGCTGCTGAAAAGGAGTAACATTTTGGAATGATTTTTCGGATTGAAGAATAAGGATTTGAGTCGATTTTAGCACTCAAAAATAAACTTCAAAAAAAGCTGAAAAAACATTTGGAA